>JAIUOK010000009.1 GCA_020161245.1 Actinomycetota bacterium
GCGAGCAGGCTGTTCTGCACCTTGGTGTCGCGCACGTACTTCGTCCACGTGCGGCCGGCGACCTCGAGGGTGCCCTCCGTGGGCGCGCGGTTGGTCTGGGCCTCGACCCACTCGCGGTTCGGGCCCTGCGTCTGCTCGACGGCCACGTAGGTGCCCGACGGGGTCTGGTAGCCGGCGTGCCAGGTCATGAACCCGCCGGTCGTGCGCACGTAGCGCGCCGAGGTCGTCGTCCACCCGCTCGGCAGGGCGACGGCCTCGACGATGGGCCAGCCGGTCTCCTTCTTGACCGGCACGGCCGAGGCGTGGACGTCGACGGGCGGGCCGGAGAGCGAGTTGACCCGCGGCACCATGAGGACGAGGACGAGCACCATCCCGAGGACGGCGAGGAGCGAGAGGACGAGGTTCTTCGTCGACCCCATCGAGTAGCGGCTCCGGGCCGGCGGGGCGGGAGGTGCGGGCGTGCTCACCCCACCATCGTCGCCCACGGGTCCCCGGGACGGCGAATCCGGCCCGGCGATAGTGTGGGCCCGCAGCCCACGACGTCATGGAGGACGAGGACGCCCATGTCCGAGCAGCCCCGCGCGCTCTACCCCGACCGCAACCTCGCCCTCGAGCTCGTCCGCGTCACGGAGGCCGCCGCGATGGCCGCCGGCCGCTGGGTCGGCCGGGGCGAGAAGAACCTCGCCGACGGCGCCGCCGTCGCCGCGATGCGCAACCTCGTCTCCACCGTCTCCATGCGCGGCACCGTCGTCATCGGCGAGGGCGAGAAGGACGAGGCGCCGATGCTCTTCAACGGCGAGCACGTCGGCGACGGCACGGGCCCCGAGGTCGACGTCGCCGTCGACCCGATCGACGGCACCACGCTGTGCGCCAAGGGCATGCCCAACGCCATCTCGGTGCTCGCTGTCGCCGAGCGCGGCGGGATGTACGACCCGTCGGCCGTGTTCTACATGGAGAAGCTGGTCACCGGGCCCGAGGGCGCCGACGTCGTCGACATCGATGCACCCGTGCTCGACAACCTCAAGCGGCTGGCGAAGGCCAAGAACGAGCGCGTCGAGGACCTCACGGTCGTGATCCTCGACCGCCCGCGCCACGAGGGCATCGTCAACGACGTCCGCGCAGCCGGGGCCCGCATCAAATTCATCTCCGACGGGGACGTCGCCGGCGCCATCATGGCCGCGCGCGAGGGCACCGGCGTCGACCTGCTGCTCGGCATCGGCGGCACGCCCGAGGGCGTCATCGCCGCCTGCGCGATCAAGTGCCTCGGCGGCGTCATCCAGGGCAAGCTCTGGCCCAAGGACGACGCCGAGCGGGGCCGCGCGATCGACGCCGGCCACGACCTCGGCCGGGTCCTGCTCACCGACGACCTCGTCACCACCGACAACGTCTTCTTCGTCGCGACGGGCATCACCGACGGCGAGCTGCTCGAGGGCGTCCGGTTCCAGGGCGGCAACCCCACCACGCACTCGATCGTCATGCGCAGCAAGAGCGGGACGATCCGCGAGGTGATGAGCGAGCACGCGCTGAGCAAGCTGCGGACATACTCCTCCGTGGACTTCGACTCGGCCGGCTGAGCCGGCGCGGGCCGGGCCCGCGACAGCACCAGCGCCTGAGGAGCACGCGATGCCGCCGACCGACCGACCGGACGACCCCATCGCCCTCGCTGCAGGGCAGTGGGATCGCCACGGCTGGGCCGAGGCGACGCCCGGGATGACGATGATCACCTCGGTCATGCGCGTGCAGCAGATCCTCCAGCAGCGCGTCGACGCCGTGCTCAAGCCGTTCGACCTGTCGTTCGCGCGCTACGAGGTGCTCATGCTGCTGTCGTTCAGCAGCACAGGGGCGATGCCGATGAAGCGCGTCGGCTCGCGGCTGCAGGTGCACCCGACGAGCGTCACGAGCGCCGTCGACCGGCTCGAGGCGCAGGGGTTCGTCGAGCGGGTGCCGCACCCCACCGACCGCCGGACCGTGCTCGCGACGATCACCGAGAGGGGCCGCGAGACCGCGTCGGCGGCGACCCTCGAGCTCAACGCCCAGGTGTTCGAGCAGCCGGGGCTGCCGGTCCGCGACCTCACGACGCTCAACGCCCTGCTGGCGCGGATCCGCTCGCAGGCCGGCGACTTCTAGCCAGCCTCAGACCGACCGCCGGTAGCGGCCGCCGACCTCGAAGAACGCCTCGGTGATCTGGCCGAGCGACGCGACACGGACGGCGTCCATGAGCGCGTCGAAGATGTTGCCGCCCGACGTCGCAGCGTCCTGCAGCCGTGCGAGGGCCGCGGGCGCCTCGTCGCGGTGGCGCTCCTGGAACGCGCGCAGCCGCTCGAGCTGCGACTGCTTCTCCGCCTCGGTGGCACGCGCGAGCTCGAGAGTCTCGTGCTCCTCCCCGCCGCCGGGGCGCAGGAAGGTGTTGACGCCGATGATGGGCAGCGAGCCGTCGTGCTTGCGCTGCTCGTAGAGCATCGACTCGTCCTGGATGCGGCCGCGCTGGTAGCCGGTCTCCATCGCGCCGAGCACGCCTCCACGGTCGGCGATGCGCTCGAACTCCTGGAGCACCGCCTCCTCGACGAGGTCGGTCAGCTGGTCGACGACGAACGAGCCCTGCAGCGGGTTCTCGTTCATCGACAGGCCCCACTCCTTGTCGATGATCATCTGGATCGCCAGGGCACGGCGGACCGACGACTCGGTCGGTGTGGTCACGGCCTCGTCGAAGGCGTTGGTGTGCAGGGAGTTGGCGTTGTCGTACAGGGCGCACAGCGCCTGCAGCGTCGTGCGGATGTCGTTGAAGTCCATCTCCTGCGCGTGCAGCGACCGGCCGCTCGTCTGCACGTGGTACTTCAGCTTCTGCGCGCGCTCGTCGGCGCCGTAGCGCTCCTTCATCGCGACGGCCCAGATGCGCCGGGCGACGCGGCCGATGACGGTGTACTCGGGGTCCATGCCGTTGCTGAAGAAGAACGACAGGTTGGGCGCGAAGTCGTCGACGTCCATGCCCCGGGCGAGATAGCTCTCGACGTAGGTGAACCCGTTCGCCAGCGTGAACGCCAGCTGGCTGATGGGGTTCGCCCCGGCCTCGGCGATGTGGTAGCCGGAGATGCTGACCGAGTAGAAGTTGCGCACGTCGTGGTCGATGAACCACTGCTGGATGTCAGCCATGGCACGCAGCGAGAACTCGGTCGAGAAGATGCAGGTGTTCTGGCCCTGGTCCTCCTTGAGGATGTCGGCCTGCACCGTCCCGCGCACGGTCGACACCGTGCGGGCCCGGATCTCCTCGAGCTCGCCGGCGTCGGGCTCGCGGCCCTCCTCATCCCGGAACCGGTCGACCTGCTGGTCGATCGCCGTGCTGAGGAACATCGCCAGGATCGTGGGCGCCGGCCCGTTGATCGTCATGGACACCGACGTGGTCGGCGAGCACAGGTCGAACCCGGCGTAGAGGTCCTTCATGTCGTCGAGCGTCGCGATGGAGACGCCTGACGTGCCGACCTTGCCGTAGATGTCGGGCTGCGGCGCGGGGTCGCGGCCGTACAGCGTCACCGAGTCGAACGCCGTCGACAGCCGGGTCGCCGGCTGCCCCTCCGAGAGCAGGTGGAAGCGGCGGTTCGTGCGCGCCGGGTCGCCCTCGCCCGCGAACATGCGGGCGGGCGCCTCGCCGGTGCGCTTGAACGGGAACACGCCGGCCGTGAACGGGAACCGGCCCGGCAGGTTCTCCTTGCGCAGGAAGCGCAGCAGCGCTGCATCGTCGTCGTCCGGCGGCAGCGCGACGCGCGGAACCTTGCTGCCCGACAGCGTCTCGCGCGTGAGCGGGGTGGTTATCTCGCGGCCGCGCACGACGTAGACCTGCTCGTCGCCGGTGTACGACGCCTTGACCTGCGGCCACTGCTCGAGCAGCCGCTGCGCGTCGCCGCCGAGGTCCTTCGTGGTGTTGTCGAGGAGCGCGCGCACGGCGGCGGCCGCCTCGAGCTCGTCCTGGTCGTCGAGCAGCGCGGCCGTAGCGGCGAGCTGCTGGCGGCGCCGCGCCAGCGCGGCATCGCTCTCGGTGCTGCGGTGGTAGCCGCGCACCGTGTCGGCGATCTCGGCGAGGTAGCGCTCGCGGCCGCGCGGCAGCACCCCGGCCAGCCCCGTCGACGTGCGCCCGTCGACCACGGGCAGCACCCCGTCGAACGCGGGGAGGCCCTTCGCGACGAGCAGGCCCTTGAGGTGGTGGTAGAGGGCGGAGACGCCGTCGTCGTCGAAGCGCGCCGCGCTGGTGCCGAAGACCGGCATCTCCTCCCAGGGCGTGCCGAACGCCTCGCGGTTGCGCACCATCTGGCGTGCGACGTCGCGGCGCGCGTCCTCCGCGCCCCGGCGCTCGAACTTGTTGATGGCCACGACATCGGCGAGGTCGAGCATGTCGATCTTCTCGAGCTGGCTCGCCGCGCCGTACTCCGGCGTCATCACGTAGAGGCTCACGTCGGCGTGCGGCACGATCGCGGCGTCGCCCTGGCCGATGCCCGGCGTCTCGACGACGACGAGGTCGTACCCGGCCACGGTGCACGCTGCCACCACGTCGTCGAGGCAGGGCGGCACGACCGACGACGAATCGCGTGTCGCGAGAGAGCGGAAGAACACGACCTCGGGGTCGAGCGAGTTCATCCGGATGCGGTCGCCGAGCAGGGCGCCTCCCCCGCGGCGCCGGGTCGGGTCGATCGCGACGACCGCGACGCGCACCTTGTCCTGGGAGTCGCGCCGCAGCCGGCGGAGCAGCTCGTCGGTGAGCGACGACTTGCCGGAGCCGCCGGTGCCGGTGATGCCGAGCACCGGGGCCCGCCGCTCGCCCGCGGCAGCCCGCACCGCGTGGGCGAACGGCGCGTCGTCCGACTCGAGCACGGTGATGGTGCGGGCCAGCGCCGCGGCGTCGCCGGACGCCAGCGCCCCGAGGTCGGCGCCGGACTCCGCGAGGTCGACGTCGCACTCCCGGACCAGCTCGTTGATCATCCCGGGCAGCCCGAGCCGCTGGCCGTCCGACGGCGAGAAGATCCGCACGCCGACCGCCGCGAGCCGCTCGATCTCCTCGGGCACGATGACCCCGCCCCCGCCGCCGAAGACCCGGACGTGCCCCGCGCCGCGCTCGCGCAGCCGCTCGACGAGGTAGGTGAAGTACTCGACGTGGCCGCCCTGGTACGACGACACCGCCACGCCCTGGACGTCCTCCTGCAGCGCGGCGGTCACGACGTCCTCGACCGAGCGGTCGTGGCCGAGGTGGACCACCTCGCACCCCTGGGACTGCAGCAGCCGGCGCATCACGTTGATGGCGGCGTCGTGCCCGTCGAACAGGCTCGCGGCCGTGACGAACCGGACGGGGTGCTGCGGCACGTGCAGGCTCACGGGGACCTCCTGGGCTCAGGGCTGATACTAGGACATCCAACTATCTGCCGTCCATGCTCCGTCGGCACCGCCAGGGTCCTCCCCGCCCGGCCGCGCCGAGGGCGCTGCGTCCGGTCACCGGCGCGCGGCTGCGGCACGATGGCCCCGTGCAGCCCCTCGAGCCGCCCGGGCCCGTCGCCGGACGAGAGCAGGACGCCGTGCTCGCCCTGCGTGCCCTCGTCGGCGCGTGGTCGTCGCTGGCCGCCTACACCGACGGCGCGGGGCTGTCGCTCGACCCCGCCGTCATAGCGCTGCGCCACAGCGACAGCGCCTTCAACGCCGCGCTCGTCGTCGAGCCCGACCTCGACGCGGTGGGCCGTGCCGCCGCCTGGTTCGGCGATCGCGAGTGGCGCGCGTGGTCGTCGTCGCACGACACGTCGGTCATGCTCGCGGCGCTCGGCCACCATCCCGTCGGCGCACGGATCGCCATGACGGCGCCGGCGTCCGAGCAGGCGCGCGGCGCGGGGTTCCGCGACGCGGTGGCCGGCGAGGTGCTCGAGCTGGTCGGCGTGCCGCGCGAGTCGCTGGCTGCCGGCAGCGGCCTCGTCGCCGTGCTGACCGACGACGCAGGCTCGGGCGCGCTGCTGTTCGCCGGCGATGCGGCGGCCGGCGTCCCGCTGCTGGCCCGCCGCCACGACGCCGTCGACCGGCGCCACGAGGTGCTCGCTGAGGTCAGGCGCCTGGCCGGCGCGCGAGGGCTGCGGTCGGTGACCTGTTTCGCCGAGCCCGACGACGAGGCGCTCTGCCGCGACGCCGGCTTCGAGGCGGTGGCGCGGTGGACCGTCACGGTCGCGCCGTCGGCACCGGTCACGCCGTGACGTCGGTCAGCGGCCGAGCTCGCGGCGGACCGTGCGCTCGATCTTGACCTCGCCCATGAAGGCGAAGCCCTCGAACCGGATCACCGGCGCACCGGGCGGAGGGTCGCTGTGGGGCGGGTCGACGGCATTGCCCATGATCGCGACGACGTTGGACACGACGTGCACGCCCTCGGGGACGACGACCTTGATCGCGCCCATCAGCGCGAAGGTGCGCATCACCGTCTCGGTGCTCGTGAGGACCGCCTGGCTCAGGTCGAGCTCGACGTTGCCCATCACCGCGACCTGGCTGCTGTCGGGCGAGACGACCCAGCGCCCGCGCTTCTTGCTCTCGCTCATGAAGGCGACGGCGCCGCCCTGCCCCTGCTCGGCGCGCGTCGTGTCGATGACGGCGATCTGCTCGTCGTCGCGGCGCACGAGGTCGGGCCCCGGCGACACCGCCACGATCTGGCCGGCGCCAGGCACGGTGAACGACCCGGGAGGCAGCGGCAGGTCGGACAGCAGCGGCAGCAGCTCGCCGTACGTCGTCGCCTTGTAGACGGCGCTGAGCCGCTCCTCGTGCTCGACCGGCGAGAGGCGGCCCTCGGCGAACGCGTCGCGCAGCAGGCCCGCGACTTTCTCGCGGTCGGCGTCCGAGGCACGCAGCGACAGCGCGTCGGAGACGCGGTCGGGCACCCGGTCGGGAAGCTCGCTCACAGGGACGACCCTAACGGCCGACGGACGGGGCGGGTCATCCACCGACGGTCGTACCCGGGACGTCCCTCGACCACAGGCAGAACGGGTGGCCGCTGGGGTCGAGCAGCACCCGGACGTCGTGCTGCGGCTGGTGCGCCGCGAGCCTGGCCCCGAGCTCGAGCGCGCGCTGCGTCTCTGCGGCGAGATCGCCCACCTCGATGTCGAGGTGCTGCTGCATCTGCTGCGACCCGGGCTCCTGCGGCCACACCGGCGGCTGGTGGTCGACCTCCTCCTGGAACGACAGGCCGGTGCCGCCGCCGGCGGGCCGCAGCATCACCCAGCCGGGCTCGTCGTCGACGACGTCCCAGCCGAGCAGGTCGCGGTAGAAGCCCGCGAGCATGTGCGGGTCGTCCGTGCCCAGGACCGCGGCCGACAGTCGGGGAAGGCCTGTCACGACTCGTCCCTCGCAGCCAGCCACTCCTTCGCGGCGCGCTTGGGCGCGACCGCGAGCCACGACTCCTCGATGAGCTCCTGCAGGTCGTCGACGGCGACGTCGTCGAGCAGCACGAGGACCCCCGTGTACTTCGCGAAGTGCGGGATGTCGAAGCAGGCCTCGAGCTCCTCGATGCGCGCCCGCTTGGTCTCCATGTCCGGCGTGCGCACGGCGATGCTCTCGCCGTCCGGCGGCTCGATTCCCGCAGCCTCGAGCTGGCGCAGGTCGGACGAGCGCATGGGCCGCTCCCACACGACCTGCTTGCCCTTGTCGCCCTGGATCTTCCAGACCCGCCACCCGTCGAAGCTGGTGCCCGCATCCTTCTCGTGCACCAGCGGAAGCGACAGCGCGATCCGCTCGACGTCGTCCCAGCTCGCCATGCCGACACGCTAGGGGCAGGGACCGACGGGGCGGGAGGGCTCGTCCAGGTTCCGGCGCACCCTGCTCGATCAGCGCCAGCGGGCGCGGTCGTACTGGGGCGGCCAGGAGATGTCGGCGCCGAGCTCGTGGGCGGCGCGCAGCGGCCAGCGCGGCTCGCGCAGCAGCGCACGTGCGAGCAGGACGACGTCGGCCGCCCCGCTCGCGACGACGTCCTCGGCCTGCTTCGGCTCCGTGATGAGGCCGACGGCCCCGGTGGGCACCCCCGTCTCGCGGCGGATCTGCTCCGCGAACGGCACCTGGTAGCCGGGGCCGATCACGATGTCCTGGCGCGGATCGAGACCGGCGCTCGAGACGTCGACGAGGTCGACGCCGAGCGCGCCTGCGCGACGGACGAGCTCGACGCTGCCCGCGACGTCCCAGCCGCCCTCGACCCAGTCGCTCGCCGAGATGCGCAGGAGCAACGGCTTGTCCTCCGGCCACACCTCGCGCACCGCCTCGATCACCGAGAGCGGGTAGCGCATGCGGTTCTCGAGGCTGCCGCCGTACTCGTCGTCGCGCAGGTTCGACAGCGGCGAGAGGAACTGGTGGAGCAGGTAGCCGTGGGCCGCGTGGATCTCGACCGTGTCCGCGCCGATCTCGAGCGCGCGGCGCGCGGCGTCGGCGAAGCCGCGCCGGACGGCGTCCAGGGATGCGTGCGACAGCTCGTGGGGGACGTCGTAGTCGCCGAACGCCACGGCCGACGGCGCGACGGTGCGCCACCCGCCGTCGGCGGCCGGCACACTGCCATGGCCCTTCCACGGCGCCCAGGTCGACGCCTTGCGACCGGCGTGGGCGAGCTGGAAGCCGAAGGGCACGCCCTGGTCGTGCACGAAGTCGACGATGGGCCGCATGGCTGCGGCCTGGCGGTCGTCCCAGAGCCCGAGGTCGTCGGGGCTGATGCGCCCCTCCGGCGTCACCGCCGTCGCCTCGGTCAGCAGCAGGCCCGGGCGGCCGGTGGCGAGGGCGCCGAGGTGCGGCAGGTGCCAGTCCGAGGGGAAGCCGTCATGGCTGGAGTACTGGCACATCGGGCTGACCCACACCCGGTTCGCGAAGGTGGTGCCCCGCAGCGTCAGCGGCTCGAACAGCCGGCTCATCTCGTTCCCTCTCGTCGTCGTCGGTCGACCCTCTCGCACCGGCGGCAACCTGGCGCGCCGGGGTTCCATTCCGCGGGAGCCGTGTGAGGCAGCCGACGAAGACCCGGCGGAGCGGGCCGCCGTAGGCTCGGACCATGGCTGACCTGCAGTACTCCGACCTGCTCCCCCTCGGCGCCGACGAGACGCCGTACCGGCTGCTCACCACCGAGGGGGTCTCCACCGTCGAGGCCGCGGGCCGGACGTTCCTGCAGGTGGAGCCCGAGGCGCTGACGCTGCTCACCCGCACCGCCATCCGCGACATCCAGCACCTGCTGCGCCCCGGCCACCTGCAACAGCTGAGCACCATCCTCGACGACCCCGAGGCCTCGCCCAACGACCGCTTCGTCGCCCTCGACCTGCTCAAGAACGCCAACATCGCCGCCGGCGGTGTCCTGCCCATGTGCCAGGACACGGGTACCGCGATCGTCATGGGCAAGCGCGGCCAGCACGTGCTGACGGCAGGCGACGACGAGCGCGCGATCAGCCAGGGCGTGTACGACGCCTACACCCAGCTCAACCTGCGGTACTCGCAGATGGCGCCGCTGACGATGTGGGAGGAGAAGAACACCGGCTCGAACCTGCCCGCGCAGATCGAGCTGTACTCCGACACCGCACCGGGCCACGAGACCACCTACAAGTTCCTCGTGATGGCCAAGGGCGGCGGCTCGGCCAACAAGAGCTACTTGTTCCAGGAGACCAAGGCCGTCCTCAACCCTGCAGCTATGCGGAAGTTCCTCGACGAGAAGCTGCGCACGCTCGGCACCGCCGCGTGCCCGCCGTACCACCTCGCCATCGTCATCGGCGGGACCAGCGCGGAGTTCGCGCTCAAGACGGCGAAGTACGCCAGCGCGCGCTACCTCGACTCGCTGCCGACCTCCGGCGACATGACGGGCCACGGCTTCCGCGACCTCGAGCTCGAGGCCGAGGTGCTGAAGCTGACGCAGGAGTTCGGCATCGGCGCGCAGTTCGGCGGCAAGTACTTCTGCCACGACGTGCGCGTGATCCGGCTGCCCCGCCACGGCGCCTCGTGCCCCGTCGCCATCGCGGTCTCATGCTCGGCCGACCGGCAGGCGCTGGGCAAGATCACGCCGGAGGGCGTCTTCCTCGAGCAGCTCGAGACCGACCCCGCGCACTACCTGCCGGAGGTCACCGACTCCCACCTCGACGACGACGTCGTGCGCATCGACCTGTCGCGGCCGATGGACGAGATCCGCGCCGAGCTCTCGAAGTACCCCGTCAAGACGCGGCTCTCGCTGACCGGGCCGCTGGTGGTCGCCCGCGACATGGCGCACGCGCGCATCAAGGAGATGCTCGACGCCGGCGAGCCGATGCCGCAGTACCTGCGCGACCACGCCGTGTACTACGCCGGCCCCGCGAAGACCCCCGAGGGCATGGCGTCCGGCTCGTTCGGCCCGACGACGGCGGGGCGCATGGACGCCTACGTCGACCAGTTCCAGAAGGCCGGCGGCTCGATGGTCATGCTCGCCAAGGGCAACCGCAGCAAGGGCGTGACCGACGCGTGCGCCGCCAACGGCGGTTTCTACCTCGGCAGCATCGGCGGGCCCGCCGCCCGCCTCGCGCAGGACTGCATCACCAAGGTCGAGGTGCTCGACTTCGCCGACTACGGCATGGAGGCCGTGTGGCGCATCGAGGTGCAGGACTTCCCCGCCTTCGTCGTCGTCGACGACAAGGGCAACGACTTCTTCGCCGAGACCTCGGCGCCCACCATCATGCGCATCCCCGTGGGTCCGCCGCAGAGCTGATGCGCACATGACGAGGGCCGGGACCCGTTGCAGTGCAACGAATCCCGGCCCTCGTCGTCAGACGGCAATCACCGCCGAGGGCTCAGTACCAGCCCTTGCGCTTGAACGCCGACCAGGCGCCGCACGGAGTGCCGTAGCGGCCCTTGATGTACGACAGGCCCCACTTGATCTGGGTCTTGGGGTTCCAGCGCCAGTCCTTGCCGTAGACGGCCATCTTGCTGCCGGGCAGGGCCTGCGGGATGCCATGGGCGCCGGAGTAGCGGTTGTGCGCGCGGTGGTTCCACGCGCTCTCCTTGCCCCACAGCGCCGCGAGGCACTGGTACTGGGCGGTGGAGCGCCAGCCGTACTTCTTGACCATGTAGTAGCGGGCCCACCACTTGTTGTACGCCTTGGTACCGAAGGCGTACGGGGCCACGACGGGCGCGCGCGAGGTCGTGCGCGACGTCGTGGCCAGGCGCGAGGTGGCACTGGTGCTCACCGAGGACGCGACCACAGGGCTGAGGTCGTCCACTGTCGCGGCCGAGTCGGCCGTGACGGCACCGGCGCCCGCACCTGCGGCGGACGAGGTGGTGGTGGCCGTCTCGGCGTTCGCCGGGACGGTCACCGGGGCGGGGGCGACGGCTCCGAGGAGGCCGACCGTGAGGCCGGCCGCCAGGACGACGCTGGAGCGCCGAGCCAGCCCACCGCGTAGGACAGAGGTACTCACACGTGTTCCCGTTGTCAGGCGCCGACGCTCCGGACGTCCGCGCATGCGGTACCCCTGGCACTGGCAGCCGCGGGCACGAACCGGAGAGCACTCGTGCGCGGGACTGCGCGGGCCCGGCCGTCGAAGCCGTTCGACGTCGCGGGCGGCGCTCGGAAGCGGACGGGAGCAGGGCCGCACGACCAGGTTCGCCTGGGCCCCGGGCGGCTGCGCGCGTGCTAGAGCTGCGCTGCCGGCCCCGTCCGACCCCGGGCGCGGGGTCGGTCTGTGTTCGTTTCGTGACCTACCTTGCCCAAGACCGCCGACGAGGCCAACCCGCTGTCACACGTCTGCACGCCCGGTCGAGGCGTTGTCCACAGGGCCGGAGGGGGCAGCACGGGACGAATCGGACATGATCTGTGACCGGCGCCACAGGAATCGAGCGATCATGGTGATTCAACTCTCAACACCAGGTTGAGGGACGTCGGCCACTCCGCGTGGCGGCATGGCTGCACTGCGGCATCACGCAGCTCAGAGCCGTTCACCGCCCGGCCCACCCTCGGACACCGTCGTGCAACCGATCGTCAACCAGCGGCGGCGGCCCCGGGCTGGGCCCGGGACCGCCGCAACCAGATGTCAACCGCTACAGCGTGATGTCCTCGAGCATCTCGGTGACGAGCGCAGCGATCGGGCTGCGCTCCGAGCGCGTCAGCGTCACATGGGCGAACAGCGGGTGGCCCTTGAGCTTCTCGACCACGGCGACGACGCCGTCGTGGCGCCCGACGTGGAGGTTGTCGCGCTGCGCGATGTCGTGGGTGAGGACGACACGCGAGTCGCGGCCGATGCGGGAGAGCACGGTGAGCAGCACGTTGCGCTCGAGCGACTGGGCCTCGTCGACGACGACGAACGCGTCGTGCAGCGAGCGGCCGCGGATGTGGGTGAGCGGCAGCACCTCGAGCATCCCGCGGTCGACGACCTCCTCGACGACCTCCTGCGTCGTCACGGCACCGAGGGTGTCGAACACGGCCTGGCCCCAGGGCGACATCTTCTCGCTCTCGCTGCCCGGCAGGTAGCCGAGCTCCTGGCCGCCGACGGCGTAGAGCGGGCGGAAGACGATGACCTTGCGGTGCTGACGGCGCTCGAGCACGGCCTCGAGGCCGGCGCACAGCGCGAGCGCCGACTTGCCCGTGCCCGCGCGCCCGCCGAGCGACACGATGCCGACCTCGGGGTCGAGCAGGATGTCGAGGGCGACCCGCTGCTCGGCGCTGCGGCCGTGCAGGCCGAAGGCCTCGCGATCGCCGCGCACGAGCCGGATCTGCTTGTCCGGCGTCACGCGGGCCAGGGCGCTGCCGCGCTCCGAGACCAGCACCAGGCCGGTGTGGCACGGGTACTCGCGCGCCTCGTCGAGGTCGATGCGCTCGTCCTCGTAGAGCAGGTCGACGACGGTGCCCGGGACGTCGAGCTCGGCCATGCCGGTCCAGCCGGTCTCGACCACGGCCTCCGCGCGGTACTCCTCTGCGGACAGACCTACCGACGACGCCTTGACGCGCATCGGCAGGTCCTTGCTGACGAGCACGACGTCGCGCCCCTCGGCCGCGAGGTTGCGGGCCACGGCCAGGATCCGGGTGTCGTTGTCGCCGAGCTGGAAGCCCGTCGGCAGCACGGAGGTGTCGGTGTGGTTGAGCTCGACGCGGACCGTGCCTCCGGCGTCGCCTACCGGCATCGGCTCGTCGAGCCGGCCGAACTGCACGCGCAGGTCGTCGAGCAGCCGCAGGGCCTTCCTCGCGAAGTAGCCGAGCTCGGGGTGGGACCGCTTCGCCTCGAGCTCGACGACGACCACGACCGGGATCACGACCTCGTGCTCGGCGAACCGCATGAGCGCATGCGGGTCGGAGAGGAGGACGGAGGTGTCGAGGACGTGCGTGCGGATGCCGTCGGCGGGGGCGGATGAGCTGCGGCGCGCGTTGGGCACAAGGGCCTCCCGTGTGGCGGGCCGCCCCGGGCGGAGGCC
Organism: Actinomycetota bacterium; assembly: GCA_020161245.1. Classification (GTDB taxonomy): domain Bacteria; phylum Actinomycetota; class Actinomycetes; order S36-B12; family CAIYMF01; genus Longivirga. Next base: position 13,390 of record JAIUOK010000009.1, read on the forward strand.
CGAATGAGAAGGACGCTAAGCCCGTGCGCCGCCTGTCAACGCGCGCCACGCCGTGCGCGGGGGTCGATGTCCGCCCAACGGCTGATGCCGTGTGAACAGCGGGTTACGAGCCGAAGCGGCGGCCGCGCGCGCCGTACGAGCGGAGGGCGCGGAGGAAGTCGACCTTGCGGAAGTCGGGCCAGTAGGCCTCGCAGAAGTAGAACTCCGAGTGCGCGCTCTGCCAGAGCAGGAAGCCCGAGAGCCGCTGCTCGCCCGACGTGCGGATGACGAGGTCGGGATCGGGCTGGCCGGCGGTGTAGAGATGCTCGGCGATGTGGTCCACGTCGACGGCCGAGGCGAGCTCGTCCATCGACAGACCGCGCGACGCTGCGTCGGAGAGCAGCGCACGGACGGCGTCGACGACCTCCTGGCGACCTCCGTAGCCGACGGCCACGTTGACGAGAAGGCCGTCGCGGTTGCGCGTGGAGTCGGCCGCGGCCTTGAGGATCTCGGCGGTCGTGGCGGGCAGCAGGTCGAGCGCGCCCACCGGGTGCAGGCGCCAGGTGCCGTGCGACGCGAGGTCGGTGACAGTCTCCTCGATGATGCGCAGCAGCGGCTCGAGCTCGTCGGCCGGGCGCGCGAGGTTGTCGGTCGAGAGCAGCCAGAGGGTGACGACCTCGACACCGACCTCGTCGCACCAGCCGAGGAAGTCCTCGATCTTGTCGGCGCCGGCCTGGTGGCCGTGCGCGGTGCTCTTGCCCTGCTCGGCCGCCCAGCGCCGGTTGCCGTCGAGCATGACGCCGACGTGGCGCGGGATGCGGGTGCGGTCGAGGGAGCCGAGCAGCTGGCGCTCGTAGACCCCGTACAGCAGGTCGCTCACTGCCACGCGCCGCTGTCCTTCCTCTGGCCCGACCCTCGCCCGCCGAGGGTACCGGCGGGCGGGTCCCGGAGGGGATCACCCGCACGCACGATCGGGCGCGTCGGCGGTCGGCCGTGGGGCGACAACCTACGGATGCGTAGGTTACGCTGGCGTAATGAAGTCGACGCTCGACCAGCCCTTGCCGCCCAAGCCGCACCTGCGCGGCTGGCTGCACGCCGGGATGGCCCCCGTCGCCCTCGTCCTCGGCATCGTCCTCGTCGTGCTCTCGCCGCCGGAGTACCGGCTGGCGTCAGCGGTCTACGCGCTGACCTCCGTGCTGCTGTTCGGCGTCAGCGCCGTCTATCACCGCTTCCACTGGGGCGAGCGCACCCGGATCCTGCTCAAGCGGCTCGACCACTCCAACATCTTCCTCATCATCGCCGGCAGCTACACGCCGTTCGCCGTCGTGCTGCTGCCTCCCGACCAGGCGCGCACGCTGCTGCTGCTCATCTGGGGCGGCGCGCTCGCGGGCGTGCTCTTCCGGGTCTTCTGGGTGGGCGCGCCGCGCTGGCTCTACACGCCGCTCTACATCGCGCTGGGCTGGGTCGCGCTGCTCTACCTGCCCGCGTTCTGGGAGGCCGGCGGCCCGCTCGTCGTGATCCTGCTCGCCGTGGGCGGGCTGTTCTACTCCGCCGGCGGCATCGTCTACGCCCTCAAGCGGCCCGACCCCTCGCCCACGTGGTTCGGGTTCCACGAGATCTTCCATGCGTGCACGCTCGCGGGGTACCTGTCGCAGTACGTCGCCGTCAGCCTGGTCGTCTACGGGCACTAGGGGAATCGAGCACGCAGAGGGCCGCCGGAGCTGCTGCTCCGGCGGCCCTCTGCGTGCGGCCGCGCGTCAGGGGGTGGGGCCCTCCTGACGGACGCGGTCGACCTCCTCCATCGCCGAGCGCAGCTTGCCGAGCCACTCCTCGGTGTTGGTGCCGACCAGGCGCACGCACCAGGCGAGCGCGTCGGCGCGGGACCGGGCGACGCCGGCCTCGACCAGGGTGTCGAGCACCTGCCGCTCCGGCTGGCGCAGGCGCGTCATCACCGGCACGGCGAGGTGCGTGAACAGGTGCGTCCGCTCGCCCGCCCGGACGCCCCACGCGACCTTGCGGCCGGTGCGGTGCTCGAGCTCACGGGCGATCTCGATGCGGGCGTCGCGGGTCTGCTCGCGGAAGCCCTTGGCCCGCCCTGCGTAGGCGGCGGCCCGCTCGGCGTCGGAGGCGCCCTCGGGCAGGTCGGGCGCGGCGAGCGTCCCGACGACGGTGATCTCCTCGCGGTCCACGGTCACCTCGGGGGCGCCGTCGAACCACTCCGCCGGGAGCCGGCCGATGAGCCAGCCCCGGATCTCCTCAGGGGTCATGCTTGTCATGCAAGCATGATTACTTGATTACAGCCTTGCGTCTACCGCTGATCGCCCAGGGCGGAACCGAGCTGGGAGGCCAGCCGGGCGGGATCGGTCGTGGGCGCGTCGCAGACGAACCGCCGGCACACGTACGCAGCCGCGGCACCGCCCACGAGGGGCCGCCCTGCCAGCAGCGGGTGGTCGTCGCCGGGTTCGCCGACCACGCTCACGAGGCCGGGCGCACTGGAGCGCAGGACGACGGCCGCGAGCTCGGCCCGGGCCGGATCGCCCGCCGGCCCGACGACGGCGACCTCGCGCGGACCGTCGAGCCAGGCCTCGAGCGCCACCGCCGCCCAGCCGGCGAACCGCGCGTGCCTGCCGACGAGCTGAACCAGCGGGGCGAGCGCCAGCTCCGCGGCGTCGCGGTGGCGGTCCGAGCCCGTGAGGGCGGCGTAGGTCAGCAGCGCGTCGGCCGTCGCGGTCCAGCCGCTCGGCGTCGCGTTGTCGGTCGGGTCCTGCGGGCGGAGCACCAGCGCCTCGGCGTCGGCGGCGGTGTCGAAGAACCCGCCGTCGTCCGAGCGGAACCGGTCGAGAGCGGCGTCGAGCAGCGATCCCGCGGCGCCGAGCCAGCGCCGCTCCCCCGTCACCTGGTGGAGCGACAGCAGCCCGTCGGCCACGCAGCCGTGGTCCTCGAGCACTCCGGCGTGCGGACCGGCGGCGCCGTCGCGCGACACGCGCAGCAGCCGGCCGTCGGCGCCGACATGCACGCGCAGCAGGAGATCGGCGGCGTCGGCGGCAGCCTCGACCCAGGCGGGCTCGCCGAGCAGCGCGCCCGCCTCCGCGAGCGCCGCGACCGCCATCCCGTTCCACGCCGCCACCACCTTGTCGTCGCGGCCGGGCTGCACGCGCCGGGCGCGCGCCTCGAGCAGCCGAATGCGCACCGACTCCCAGCGGTCGGCGTCGTCCGGGTCGCGCAGCATCTGCAGCACCGACGTCCCGTGCTCGAACGTGCCGGCGTCGGTCACCTCGAGGAGGCGGGCGGCCCAGGCGCCGTCGTCGCCGCCGAGCACCTCGACGAGTTGCGCGGGCGTCCAGACGTAGGCCTTGCCCTCCTCGCCCTCGGAGTCGGCGTCGAGCGCGGAGGCGAAGGCGCCCTCGGGCGTCCGCAGCCGCTCGAGCAGGAACGACGCGGTGCCGCGGACGATCCGCTCGGCCAGCGGGCTTCCCGTCGCGCGCCACCAGTGGGCGTAGACGCGGAGGAGCAGCCCGTTGTCGTAGAGCATCTTCTCGAAGTGCGGCACCACCCAGCCGGCGTCGACGGAGTAGCGCGCGAAACCACCGGACAGCTGGTCGTACAGGCCCCCGCGCGCCATCGCCTCGCACGTGCCCTCGACCATGGCGAGCGCGCGGGTGTCGCCGGTCCTCGCGTGGTTGCGCAGCAGCGCCTCGAGCACCATCGACGGCGGGAACTTGGGCGCGCCGCCGAAGCCGCCGCGGGCGACGTCGTACGACGAGGCCAGCACGTCGACGCCGGCGTCGAGCGCCGTCCGCACCGCCTCGGGGTCGAGCCCGTCGACGGCATCGAGCCGCAGCCGCGTCTCCTCGAGCGCCTGCGTGATGCGCCCGGCGGCGTCGAGGATGTCGCCGCGCTTCTCCTTCCAGGTGCCGTAGATGGAGGCGAGCAGCTGGCCGAACGACGGCATGCCGTGCCGGGGCGACGGCGGGAAGTACGTGCCGGCGTAGAAGGGCTTGCGGTCGGGGGTGAGGAACACAGTCATCGGCCAGCCGCCACTGCCGGTGAGCGCCTGGGTCGCGGTCATGTAGACGGCGTCGACGTCGGGCCGCTCTTCGCGGTCGACCTTGATCGCGACGAACCGTCCCGACATGAAGTCGGCGATGCGCGGGTCCTCGAAGGACTCGTGCGCCATCACGTGGCACCAGTGGCACGCGGCGTACCCCACCGAGAGCAGCACCGGCACGTCGAGGCGGCGGGCCTCCTCGAAGGCCTCGTCCGACCACTCCCACCAGTCGACCGGGTTGTCGGCGTGCTGCAGCAGGTAGGGGCTCGTGGCTCCCGCCAGGCGGTTGGGCACGGGTGCTCCTCGTCGTCTCGGGCCGTGGGGCCGCGGGTCTGCCAGCGTCGCACAGCCTCCCCGCCCCAGCCCGTCCGATGCGTCCTCGTCCGCGGCCGGTGAGCGACGACTCAGGACCGGCGTCGGCGTAGCGGGGCCACAGGCGGCGTCCGGCCACTAGGGTCGGAGGTGCGACCGGTTGATCTCCCTCTCAGCCACGCGACCCGGCGGGAACGGTTCCCCGCACGGGCCGACACGTGCTGCACGAGGAGAGAGCCCAGATGCGCTTCGGCCACTTCGACGACGACGCCCGCGAGTACGTGATCACCACGCCGGAGACCCCGGCCCCCTGGATCAACTACCTGGGGTCCGAGCAGTTCTTCTCGCTGGTCTCCCACCAGGCCGGCGGCTACAGCTTCTACCGCGACCCGCGTCTGCGCCGCCTCACCCGCTACCGCTACAACAACGTCCCGGCCGACGCCGGCGGGCGCTACCTCTACGTCAACGACGGCGGCGACGTGTGGACGCCGTCGTGGCTGCCGGTGAAGGCCCACCTCGACCGGTTCGAGGCCCGGCACGGACTCGGCTACTCGACCATCACGGGCGAGCGCGGCGGGCTCTCGGTGTCGACGACGCTGTTCGTACCGCTCGGCGAGGACGCCGAGGTGCAGCGCATCGCCGTCACCAACACCTCCGGCGCCGTCAAGGACCTCACGCTCTTCACGTTCGTGGAGTTCTGCCTCTGGAACGCCTACGACGACCAGACCAACTACCAGCGCAACCTCTCGATCGGCGAGGTCGAGGTCGAGCAGGACTCGCCGTACGGCTCGGCGATCTACCACCGCACCGAGTACCGCGAGCGCCGCGACCACTACGCCGTCCTCGGGATCAACACGCGCGCCGACGGGTTCGACACCGACCGCGACACCTTCGTGGGGCCGTTCAACTCCCTCGGGGAGGCGGCCGTGCCGCGCGCCGGCGCGTCGGCCGGCTCGGTCGCGTCGGGCTGGTACCCCATCGGCTCCCACGCGGTGCGGCTGCGGCTCGAGCCCGGCGAGACGCGCGACCTCGTCGTCGTCCTCGGCTACGTCGAGAACCCAGAGGAGCACAAGTGGGCCGACGACGCCCACCAGGTGGTCGACAAGCGCCGCGCCCACGAGCTGCTCGGCCGTTTCGCCACCGCCGAGCACGCCGATGCCGCGCTCGCCGCCCTCAAGGAGCACTGGACGGGGCTGCTGTCGACGTACCGCGTCTCGAGCACCGACGAGAAGCTCGACCGGATGGTCAACATCTGGAACCAGTACCAGTGCATGGTCACGTTCAACATGTCGCGCTCGGCGTCGTACTTCGAGACCGGCATCGGCCGCGGGATGGGCTTCCGCGACTCCAACCAGGACCTGCTCGGCTTCGTGCACCTCATCCCGGCGCGCGCCCGCGAGCGGATCCTCGACATCGCTGCCACGCAGTTCCCGGACGGCTCGGCGTACCACCAGTACCAGCCGCTCACCAAGCGCGGGAACCACGACATCGGCTCGGGCTTCAACGACGACCCGCTCTGGCTCATCGCCGCCGTCGCCGCCTACATCAAGGAGACCGGCGACTACTCGATCCTCGACGAGCAGGTGCCCTTCGACAACGACGAGTCGCTGGCCGCGCCCCTGTTCGAGCACCTCACCCGCTCGTTCGAGTTCACCGTCGACCACCGCGGCCCGCACGGCCTGCCGCTGATCGGCCGCGCCGACTGGAACGACTGCCTCAACCTCAACTGCTTCTCCACGACGCCAGGCGAGCCGTTCCAGACCACGGAGAACAAGGCCGGCGGAGTCGCGGAGTCGGTGTTCATCGCCGCGCAGTTCGTCCTCTACGGCGCCGAGTACGCCGAGCTCGCCCGCCGGCACGGCCAGCCCGACGTCGCCTCGCGCGCCGAGAAGCTCGTCGACGAGATGCGCGACGCGGTCCGCGACTACGGCTGGGACGGATCGTGGTTCCTGCGCGCGTACGACTTCTTCGGCAACGCCGTCGGCACCGACGCCGAGCCCGAGGGCAAGATCTGGATCGAGCCGCAGGGCCTCGCCGTCATGGCCGGCCTCGGCTCCGAGACCGACACCCCCGACGGCCGCACCCGTGCCGAGCTCGCGCTCGACTCCGTCGAGGAGATGCTCGGCACGCCGCACGGCCTCGTGCTGCAGTACCCGGCGTACACGACGTACCAGGTGCAGCTCGGCGAGGTGTCGACGTACCCGCCCGGCTACAAGGAGAACGGCGGCATCTTCAGCCACAACAACCCGTGGGTGATCATCGCCGAGTGCCAGATCGGCCGCGGTGCGCAGGCATTCGACCACTACCGGCGCATCACCCCGGCGTACCGCGAGGAGATCTCCGACGTCCACCGCCAGGAGCCCTACGTCTATGCGCAGATGATCGCCGGCAAGGAGGCCGTGCGGCACGGCGAGGCGAAGAACTCGTGGCTCACCGGCACCGCCGCCTGGACCTTCGTCGCGGTCTCGCAGCACCTGCTCGGCGTGCGCCCCGACTACGACGGCCTCGTCGTCGACCCGCGCATCGGCGCCGACGTCCCGTCGTTCACCGTCACCCGCTCCATCCGCGGCGCGACCTACGAGATCCACGTCGAGCACACCGGCGCCGGCTCGCCGTCGCTCGTCGTCGACGGCGTGGCGATCGACGGCACCCTCGTCCCCTACGCCGCTTCCGGCTCGACGGTCCGCATCGACGTTACCGTCTGAACCGGCGCGAGCTCGATCGGCACACCGCGAGCCGCGATGTGCTTGGCGCCCACTCAGGAGGCGCGTTGGGGGTCGAATCGCGTCGCAGAGAGCGCGTTTCGACCCCCAACCAGAACATGCCCCGAGCTGGGGGTCCGATCGTGTCGTAGAGAGCGCGATCCGACCCCCAACGCGAAGCAGAGGGGCGCCGCTTGCGCTGTGGCCGGCCCCGTCGGCCCGTCGCCTCGCGCTGGCGGTTCGCGATCGGGTGGTCGTTCGCTCGCCTGGCGGCTCGCTACCTCCCCACCAGATCGCGGGGACCACCAGACCGCGTTACACCACCGTGAAGGGGGCGCGGAGGAGGTCGCGGTCGCGGGAGCTGCGGCCGACGAGGAGCTCGAAGTCGCCCGGCTCGACGACGCGCCGGCCGTCGGCGGTGACGAGGGTGCAGGCCGACGCCGGCAGCTCGAGGGCGACCGCCACGGACGCACCCGGCTCGACGGAGACCTGGCGCCAGGCCTTGAGCTCCTTGTCGGCCCACGTGACGCTCGTGACCAGGTCGGAGATGTAGACCTGCACGGTCTCGAGCGAGGGCCGAGATCCGGTGTTGGTCACGGTGATCTCGGCGCGCAGGATGCCGTCGGGGGCGACCGTCGCATCCAGCACGCGGAGGTCGGAGTACGACACAGCCGAGTACGACAGACCCTCGCCGAAGGCGAACAGCGGGTCCTGGGTGAGGTCGGCGTAGCGGTTGCCGTGCTGGCCGCGCACGGTGTTGTAGTACGACGGCTGCTGGCCGACGTGGCGCGGGATCGTGATCGGCAGGCGACCGGTCGGCTCGACCAGTCCGAGGACCAGCTCGGCAACGGCCTGCCCGCCGCGCATACCGGGGTTGAAGGCCTCGATGATCGCTGCGGCCTCGAGAGCCGACGGCGGCAGCGTCGACGGCTTGCCCTGCACCAGGACGACGACGGTCGGGGTTCCCGTCGCGACGACGGCGTCGAGCAGCGCGACCTGCGCGCCCTGCAGCTCGAGGGTCGCCGTCGACTTGTACTCGCCCGTCAGCTGGATGGTGTCGCCGAGGACGACGACGGCGAGGTCGGCCGACGTCGCTGCCGACACGGCCTCGGCCAGCAGGGCGTCGTCGACGGCAGCGGGGCTGAACATGAGCGGCCGCGGCTCGCCGTCGGGGTAGTGGGAGCCGGCAGGGTCCTCGACGAGCGTCTGGATGTCGCCGCCGCGCGCGTAGGTGACGGTCCACTCGGACGGCGCCACTGCCCGGAACCCGTCGAGCACCGTCTGCACGGTCTCGCGCGGGTGGCCGTCGGGCTGCATCCAGGGCGCCTGGCCCGAGGCGCCGGCCCAGTCGCCGAGGGTCGAGTGCGGATCGTCGGCGTTGGGCCCGATGACGGCGATCGACCGCGCTGGCCCGTCGGAGACGGCGCGGCCCGACGCATCGGCGGCCAACCCGCCGGCGAAGGGCAGCGTCCCGTCGTTGGTGAGCAGCACCAGGCTGCGCCGCGCCACCTCGAGGTTGAGCTCGCGGTGCTCCGGTGACGCGATCACGGCGGCCTGGCGCTCGAGGTCGGGCCCGCGCGCGTCCTCGAACAGGCCGAGCTCGAACTTCAGCCGCAGGATGCGCCGCACCGCGGCGTCGATGAGCGACTCGTCGAGCAGGCCGCGGGCCACCGCCTCCTGCGCGCCCTCGAAGAACTGGGGCGTCGTCATGACGAGGTCGTTGCCGGCGCGGACGGCGACAGCCGCGGCCTCGACGTAGTCGGCGCAGACCTTCTGCTCGTAGACCATCCGGCCGACGTTGTCCCAGTCGGTGATGAGGGTGCCGGTGAAGCCCCACTCCCCCTTGAGCACCTCGTCGAGCAGCCAGCTGTTGGCGGTGATGGGCACGCCGTCCATCGACTGGTAGCCGAGCATGAAGGTGCGGCAGCCCTCGCGCGCGACGCGCTCGAACGGCGGCAGGAACCACGAGCGCAGCTTGCGGCGGCTGATGTCGGCCTCGCTCGCGTCGCGGCCGCCCTGGGTCTCGGAGTAGCCCGCGAAGTGCTTGGCGCACGCCAGGATCGCGGTCGGGTCGAGCAGGCCGTCGCCCTGGTAGCCGCGGACCATCGCAGACGCGAGCTCGCCCAGGACGACGGGGTCCTCGCCGAACGTCTCGTCCACGCGTCCCCACCGCAGGTCGCGGGCGATGCAGAGCACCGGCGAGAACGTCCAGTGGATGCCGGTGGCCGACACCTCGACGGCGGTCGCGCGGGCGGCCCGCTCCACCAGGTCGGCGTCCCACGAGCAGGCCATCGCCAGCTGCGTGGGGAAGATCGTGGCGCCCGGCCAGAAGGAGTGGCCGTGGATGCAGTCGTCGGCGGTGAGCAGCGGGATGCCGAGGCGCGTCTGCGACGCGAGCTCGATCGCGCGGTCCATCCGCTCCGGCGGGCAGTGCAGGATCGAGCCGACCCTCTTCGCCGACACGATGTCGTCGAGATCGCCCCGCGCGTCGAGCTGCAGCATCTGCCCGACCTTCTCGGGCAGCTCCATCCGCGGGATCAGGTCGTCGAGCCGCTCGTCGACGGACAGGGACGCGTCCTGGTAGGGCAGCACCGCGGGGCTCCTCGCTGCACGCCGTCGGGCGCGGCGCGCCGTCGTCACGCTACCGGCGGTGCGAGGCGCGCGGGCGTCAGCGGGCGAAGGCCTTCCCGGAGCGGACGGCTCCGACGGTCTGCGCGGCGAGGCGGGCCCACACCACGACGGCCACGACGAACCCGACGGCTCCGGCCACCTGCAGCACGGGTGCGTCCCAGGTGCGGCCGAGCTCGACGGTCAGCGCCGTCATCGCACCGGTGGGGAACGCGAAGCCCCAGCTGCCGACGTGGAAGGGCAGCCCGCCCGAGGCGCGGGACGTGGTCGCCAGGACGCGCCCGGCGAACACCGCCCACCACGTGCCGAGCCCCCACACGCCCGTGGCGACCACGAGCCCCGCCCAGGGCAGCACCTCGGCAGTCGCGCCACCAGCGGCGACTCCGGTCATGCGCGCGGTCGCCAGCAGCCCGAGGCCGCCCGCGCCGGCAGGAGCCAGCCAGATCCACCACGTCGCCGCCTGGTGCGACGGAGGCGGCGGCGCGGTGACCAGGCGCGAGGCGATGACGGGCGCCAGCAGCAGGAAGAGCAGGAAGCCGGCCCCCACGGACGCGGCGGCGAGCACCAGCCAGGACGTCGAGCGCCACGCCGGCTCGAGGGCCACCAGGCGCACGACGACGCTGGGCACCAGGACCAGCACCACGATCGGGATGAACCAGGCGCCGGTCATCGCCTCGGCCGGGACCTGCTCCTTGCCGATCACGCCGGAGAAGAAGGCGATCCCGAGCGCGACCGCACCGACCAGCCCCACCGCCATGAGTGCGGCGACGAGCCAGGCGGTCCACGTCGGCAGCCACCCGATGACCGCCAGCTGCGCGAGCGCCAGCCCGGTGACGAGCAGCGCCGCGGGCACGGTGCCGTACAGGGCGCCGAGCCCCGGGTGCGCGAGGTCCGCGCCGGCGGCGTCGCGGTGGCGGAGCGAGCGGCGGAGGTAGGGCACGAGCAGCACGGGCAGGAGCACGACCGCGACGAGTGCCAGCGCCGCGCCGACGGCTTCGTCGATGCGCAACGACGGCAACGGGTCGACGAGGCCGGCGACGGCCACACCAGCGGTCCCGAGCACCACGCCCATCCAGCCCGGATGCCAGGTCGACACCCTCGAGGGCGCGTGCTCGGCCGTGCCGGAGCTCATGACGTGCACTCCCGCACCGTTGCCGCCTCGACGCCGAACGGCAGGGAGGCACGGCCGGTGCTGTGGAGGTAGCGCAGGTGCTCGCGGTCGCCGAGCAGCTCGAGCCGGCGCCACAGCGGGCTGCCTGGCACCGCCTGGCTCGGGTGCTCCTGCACCGCCTCGAGCTGCGTCGACCGGTCGACGGCGACGGTCACCTGGACAGCGTCGTCCGGCACTCCGGCGAACATCGCCATCCCCTCGTCCGCCATCACGTCGGTAACCGATGCGGGCAGCGTCCAGGCGACGACGTCGATGTTGTGCCGGCGGCCGACAGCCACAGCGGCGCGCGTGGCCGCCTGATGGTCCGGGTGGCCGGTGATCCCATTGGGGTCGAACACGAGCAGGACGTCGGGGTGGAACGACCCGACCGCGGCAGCGACGTCCGCGGTCACCTTCGCCTGGTCGGAGGCGACGGCGCCGTCGGGGTGGTCGAGCAGCCGCACCCAGCACAGCCCGAGCCGCTTGGCCGCGGCGCGGAGCTCGCGCTCGCGGATCTCGCGCAGGTCGCCCTCGACGCCGTGCAGCGTCGAGGCCTCGCCGTGGGTGAGGCACAGCACGCCGGCACGGGAACCCGCTGCTGACGCCGAGGACAGCAGGGCCCCCAGGCCGAAGGACTCGTCGTCCGGGTGGGCGACGACGGCGAGCACGGACGAGCGCATGGTGATCCTCAGGAGGCGATGGACAGGACGACGACCTCGTAGCCGGCCGCGATGACGAGCAGGACTCCGAATGCGCGCTGCAGGGCGAGGGTGGGAACGCGCGACTGCAGCAGCGCTCCGACGACGGCTCCGGTCGCCGCTGCCGCCGACACGGTCAGGGTGAGCGGCCCGTCGAGGTGGCTCGTGCCGTGCGCAAGGAACGCGATGGTGACGTTGACGAGGATGACGAGCAGGGCCGTGGCGCTGGCGCGCTTCATCGGCATCCGCAGTGCCAGCACCAGCGCGGGAACCGCGACGAAGCCGCCGCCGACACCGAAGAAGCCGGTGATGAGCCCGACGCCGGTGGCATAGAGCAGGACGGTGCCCCACCGGGGATCGGGCAGCGGTTCGTCGTCGTCGGGCGAGGACGATGCCGGCCGGCGGCGGAGCATGCCCCACGCCGCCACGAGCAGCAGCACGACGAAGCCGGCGAGCTGGATGCGGTCGTCGACGGCGAAGGCCAGCCTCGAGCCCGCGATGGCGCCGGCGGAGCCGAGCAGGCCGAAGATCAGGCCGATGCGCCAGTCGACGCGGCCCGACCTCGCATGCATCGCCAGGCCCGCGGCCGCACCGATCCCCACGACGACGAGCGACGTGGTGGACGCGGCGTCCATCGTCTGCCCCATCGCGAGGAGCAACGGCACCGCGAGGATGCCGCCGCCGCCGCCGAGCAGCCCCAGGAGAAGACCCAGGGCCAGCCCGACGGCGAGCGGCAGCATCAGCGACATCGCAGCGGCCTCAGGCGATCCGACCTGCGGCGCCGGTGGAGGTGACGACCCTGCCGCCGACGGCCTGCCAGCCGTTCATGCCGCCGTCGACGGAGTAGGCGTCGCAGCCGCGCGGAGCGAGCAGGGTGACGGCCTGCTTCGAGCGGTTGCCGCTGCGGCAGATCGCCAGCACCCGTCGCCCGCGGTAGTCCGGCAGGGAGGCCGTGGCCAGCGAGCTCAGCGGGACGTGGATCGCCTGCGGCGCGTGCCCGGCATCCCACTCGGCCTGCTCGCGGACGTCGACCAGGACGGCGCCCTCGGAGACCCAGCGCAGGGCCTCGCCCGCGTCCACGGTCGGGATGGTGTTCGCAGTCATCTCGCTCTCCTAGTCTGCGTAGGCGGCGCCGAGGGTGGCGACGTCCACCTGCTCGGCCGGGGTCCAGGCGCGGATGGTGCGCGCGGTCGCGACGTCGGCATCGACGTGCACGACCGGCACTCCGGCGCGGTCGAGGAGCGACGCCGCCGCGGACGCCCGGAAGCCGGAGCCGCAGTAGATCCACACGGTTGCGTCGCGGCCGGCGTGGGCGGCGGCCTTCGACCACGTGGCGATCTCGTCGGCTCGCGCGAGCAGCTCGTGCAGCGGCACCAGGCGGGCGCCGGTGACATGGCCCTGGACCCACTCGGTGCGGCGGCGGGAGTCGACCACGATGAGCTCGGGGTCCGCGGCGAGGGCGGCGTCCAGCTCCGAGAAGTCGGCACGGCGGTACGACACGACGTCGCCCGCCTCGAGCGCCCACTGCGCGGGCGCGCCGTCGGCGAAGGCGACGGGCCGGTCGATGCCGATGCGCACGAGCTCGCGCTGCATCGCGGTGACCTGCTCCGGGGTGTCGCCCAGCAGCGTGAGCGGGGTGCCCCACGGGATGATCCAGCCGAGGTAGGTCACGGCGTTGCCGTTGCCGTCGAAGGACAGCGTGCCGCGCAGGTGGCCCTCGGCGAAGACGCGGCGCGAGCGCAGGTCGACGACCCACTCGCCGGCGTCGATGCGTCGGCGCAGCTCGGCGGCGTCGGCCCGCTCGGGCAGCGACAGGTCGATCGGCCCCGGGCCGGCCTGGTTCGCGGGGCCCATGTGGGCGTAGTAGGCCGGGTAGGCGTCGAGGCCGGCGATGAGCTCGGTGACGAACTCGTCCTCGTCCACCGTGCACGCGGGGTTGGCTGCGGCCTGCTGGGCGATGGTCGACTCGAGGCCCACCGTGGCGGTGGCCGAGCAGAACGATCCGAAGCCGTGGGTCGGCATGACGGCGGCGTCGGCAGCGACCTCCTGGGCCAGGCGGCGGACGCTGTGCCACTGCGCGTGGGCCAGCTCGTGGGTGTGGTCGGGCCCGATGAGGTCGGGGCGACCCACGCTGCCGAACAGCATGGACCCGCCGGTGAAGGCAGCCGCGTCCGCCCCGTCGACAGCGACGACGTAGGAGAGGTGCTGAGGGGTGTGGCCGGGGGTGTGGATCGCCCGCCACTGCATGGGGCCGCTCTCGAAGGTGTCGCCGTCGGCGAGCTGCTCGGCGTCGTAGGCGAGCTCGTACCCGGCCGGCACGACGTAGACGGCGCCGAGCTGCTCGGCGAGCACCTTGCCGCCGGAGACGTAGTCGTTGTGGATGTGCGTCTCGACCACGTGCGTGACGGTGAGGCCGTGCTCGGCCAGCACCGCCTCCACGCGGTCGATGTCGCGCTGCGGGTCGACGACCACGGCGGAGCCGTCGAGGTGGACCACGTAGGAGCGGTCGCCGAGGTTGGGCGTCTCGAGGACGACGATCCCGGGCGTGGCAGCGGCGGTGCCGTGGGCGGTGCCGGCAAGGGCGGTCATAGCGAGTTCCTCCGGGTTCCGCATCAGGTCACTTGCAGGTGCAGCGCTGCTCGGTGGGCACGTGCGCCATGACCATGTCGACGTGCTGGCCGCACCCGGCCCAGGTGGTCTTGCGGCAGTAGTCGCAGGAGACGGGACGGCACATGGTGGTTCCTCCGTGTTCAGAGCGGGAGCGGGCCGGACGACCCGGGGTCGTCGTGCCTAACGTATACCCCCGGGGGTATCATTCCCGACGTACGTGACGAGCACGACGGGGTGCTGCCCGCCGCTCCCGGTCCGACCGGCCGGCAGCTCCGCGACCCCGTCCGCCCGTCCGTCGCCGACGCCGGCCCGGCGATCCGCCCCCTGCGGTCCGGGCCGGCGCCTCGATGCGGAAGGGGCACGCCATGCCGGAGCAGGCGACCGCACGGCGGTGGGTCGTCATCGGCGCGACGCCGGAGTCGCGGCGCAGCTGCGCCGCGCTCGTCGCCGGGGGCGACGACGTCGTCCACCTGGCCACGCCCACCGATGCCGACCTGGCGGGCGTCCTCACGGGGGGTGTGGACGGCATCGCGGTGCTGCTGCACGACGACACGCAGGCGCTGCGCTACTGCCTCGCCGCCGAGCACCTGCGTCCCGGGCTGCCCATGGTGGTCGCCCTGTTCGACAAGACCGCCGCGGCCCAGCTGGTCTCGGTCATCCCGCACTGCCGGGTGACCTCGCCGGCGGAGGTGGCGCTCCCCTCACTGGTCGCGGCGGCCCTCTCGGACAGCCTCACCGGTGTCGTGGCCGAGGACGGGGGCTGGACCGGCTACACGGGCGCAGGGGCGGCGCCGTCCGAGTTCGCGCTGCCGCGCGGCACCCGCTGGCGGTCCAGGCTCGGCGTCCTGCAGGGGCAGCTGCGCCCGCACGACTCGGGCTCCCTCATCCTGCTCACCGGTCTCGCCGGGATCCTGGCGCTGCTCGCGGTCGACACGGTCGCCGGCCTGCTCGTGCTGCACGAATCTCCGATCGGCGCGTTCCACGCGGCTGTGCGCACGGTCGCGACCGTGGGCCCTGTCCCGGTCGAGGAGGACCACCCCGGCTATCTGCTCTTCGCCGCCCTCGCGATGCTCGTCACGATCGGGCTCACCGCCATGTTCACGGCCGGCATCGTCGAGCACCTGCTCTCGGGCCGCCTCATCGCGATCTGGGGACGGCGGGTACTGCCGCGCCGCGGGCACGTCGTGGTGGTGGGCATGGGCCAGGTCGGCCTGCGCCTGGCCGAGGAGATCCGCCGGCACGGGCTCGGCGTCGTCGGCATCGAGCGCTTCGCCTCGGCGCCGCACCTGCGCACAGCACGCTCCCTCGACATCCCCGTGCTGGTGGGCGACGGGAGTCGGCGCAAGGTGCTGCTGCGGGCTCGGGCCGACCACGCGGTCGCGCTGTGCGCAGTCGCCTCGGACGAGCTCGACAACGTCGCCGTCGCGGTGACCGCGAGGGCGGTGGCACCCGACCTTCGTGTCGTGATGCGGGCCGGCAACCACGACGCCATCGCCGAGACCCAGTCGCTGTTCCGGATCGGCACCGTCGTCGACACCGCGGGCCTCACGGCGGCGTACGTGGTGCGCTGCCTGACTGACGCGCGCCCGCGCGTCGTGCTGTCCGTGGGCTCGGGCGCACTGGTGGTCGATCGCGAGTCCGGGCTCGCCGACCTCATGGCCTCGGACGGCGACTGCGCGCACTGACGCGGCGACGGCGGCCCGGGTGCGGAGAGCCCGGGCCGCCGTCGCACGTCCGTACCTCGCTGTCAGCCGCCGAAGGCGACGAGGTGCTGCTGGGAGCCGTTGCGCAGGTTGGTGTAGACCCGCGTCACGTCCGACGCCGTCAGCCCGGACAGCGCCGAGGTGAGGTCGGCGATGTCGGCCTTCTCGACCGCGACGCCCGCGGCGAGGGCGGCGGAGGGCGAGGTGGCCCCGGCGAGCAGCGAGTCGTAGAGGGCCTGCAGGTCGTCCGAGACGAACACGCCGGCAGGCTGGCCCGCCGTCGGGTCGGCGACGCCGTACCGCGTCATCAGGGTGCGCAGTGCCGCCTGGTGCTGCGACTCCGACGTCGCGATGCGCGAGAACTGCACGAGGGAGGGGTACTTCGCGGCGAGCGCGGTGTACAGGTCGTGGGCGAGCTTCTCCTCCTCCGCCATACCGGCGAGGTCGGCCTTCTGGGCCGCCGTCAGCGAGCCGATCACGACGGTCGCGGTGCCGGTGCGCGGCGCGGTGGACGAGGCTGCGGAACGGCCGCGCGCCTGGGTGCCGGCGGCACGGCCGGCGGCCGCGCCCGGGGACGCGACGGTGGCCGAGCGGCCCCCGCGGTAGGCCTGGGCGCCGCCGGTGCCGGTGCCGTCCTGGGTGCACGTCGTCGGGTCGGCCACGGCCGGAGCGGCGCTGGCGGCGGCGGGGACGGCGACGAGGGCGATGCCGGCCGCACCCGCGAGGACGGCTGCGGCCAGGGCCTTGGTGGTGCTCATGGTGCTCTCCTAGTGGATCGGGCGCAGCGTCCTGGCTGCGCGAACACCCCGACCATCGGCGCCTCCTCTGCCGTGCGCGTGCAGCCCATGTGGAGGTCGTGTGGAGATCCGCGGCCACGGGCGGCGACTGCGCGCGACGTCGGCCCCGGGGACGCCAGGATGGGGGCATGCCGACGGTGCTGGTGGTGGAGGACGAGCGCGACATCCGTGATCTCCTCAGGCGCTACCTCGAGCGCGACGGCCACGCCGTGCTGACGGCCGGCACCGGTGCCGAGGGGCTGCGCTACCTCGAGGAGTCGGCAGCCGACCTCGTGCTCCTCGACCTCGGTCTGCCCGACATCGACGGCACGGAGCTGCTGCGCTTCGCGTCGGTCACGGGCGTCCCTGTCATCGCGCTCACCGCCCGCAGCTCCGTCGACGACCGGATCCACGGCCTCGAGCTGGGGGCCGACGACTATGTGACCAAGCCCTTCTCGCCCCGCGAGGTCGTCCTGCGCGTGGACGCCGTCCTCGCGCGCCGGAGCGGCCCGTCCGAGAACGCCTCTGCCGACAGCTACGGCAGCGGCCGCCTCCTGATCGACAAGGATCGGCACGAGGCGCAGTGGGACGGCACCGTCCTCGACCTCACGCCGACCGAGTGGGGCGTGCTCACGGCGCTGGCCTCCACGCCGGGGCGGGTGTACTCCCGCGCCGAGCTGGTGAACCGGGTGCGCGGCTACGAGTTCGCCGGGTACGAGCGGACGATCGATTCGCACGTGAAGAACCTGAGGCACAAGCTCGGGGCCGCAGGGCCGGACGTCGTCGAGACCGTGCTGGGCGCCGGCTACCGACTGGGGCTGCGCCGTGACTGAGGCCGCCGCGGCCTCGGGCTCGCTGCGCCGCCGCCTGCTGCTCGCGTTCGTGCTGGTGGCTCTGACATCGGTCGCCGTCATGACGGCGCTGGCCCTGGTCGGCGCGGCACGGGGCGTGGCGGCGGGGCAGTCAGCAGCACGTGCGGATGCCGCCGCTGCTGCCGCGTCCGCAGCAGGGCGCGCCTACACGGCCGCCGGCGGATGGGAGGGCGCCGACCTGGCGGAGGCCGAGACGGTAGCGGCCGACGCCGGCGCCCGGCTCGTCGTCCGGCCGGCATCGGGCGGCGGTCACGGGGTTCCGCAGGGTGAGGGCGTGGTCGTGGCCGACGTCGTCGTCGACGGCGACGTCGTCGGATCCGCCCGCCTCATCTTCGGCGGCGATTCCGCACAGGCGGCGCTGCGGACCGCCGGCACCTGGATCCTCATCGCGGCGGCGGTAGGGCTGGTGGTCGCCGTGGCGGCGGCGTGGTTCGTCAGCCGCAGCATCGCGCTGCCGCTGCAGCGTGTCGCAGCGATGGCGCGCACGTTCGCGGCGGGCGACACCGCGGCCCGCCCGGAGCCGCGCGATCTCGCAGCCGTCGGCGAGATCGGCGACGTCGCACGCGCGTTCGACGAGACGGCCGACCAGCTCGTCCGCGCCGACGACGCGCGACGACGCATGGCGGCCGACGTCGCCCACGAGCTGCGCACGCCGCTGGCGGTCCTGCGGGCCGAGCTCGAGGAGCTGAGCGACGGGTTCGCCGACCCCAGCCCGGAGCGGCTCGCGGCGCTGCACCAGCAAACGCTGCGTCTCGGGCGGGTGGTCGACGACCTCGCCGAGCTCTCGGCCGCGGAGGGCGCTGCCGCCTCGCTGCGGCGAGCACCGCTCGATCTCGGCGACCTCGCGACGGCGGCCGTCGAGGCGTCCCGCGGCTCGTTCGCCGCCGCGGGCATCGCGGTGACCACAGCAGCGGCGCCCGGCGTCACGGTGCTCGGAGACCGCGACCGGCTCCACCAGGTGACGGGCAACCTGCTGGCGAACTGCCTGCGCTACTGCCGCAGCGGCGACTCCGTCGAGGTGTCCGTGCGGGCCGCGGGCCGCGATGCCGTGCTCAGCGTGGCCGACACGGGCCCCGGCATCCCCTCCGCGGACCTGCCGCACGTGTTCGAACGGCTCTGGCGCGGACGCGCGGATGTCGACGCCGGCGGATCGGGCATCGGCCTCGCCGTCGTCCAGGAGCTGGTCCGGGCGCATGGCGGGACCGTGACGGCGCAGTCGCCGGCCGCGGGGGGCACGACCATCGAGGTACGGCTGCCCCTGGCCCCGCCAGCCCCCTGACCGGTTCCAGGAATATACCCCCGGGGGTATGCTGTTCCAGGGTCGAGACGCCCTTCAGGAAGGAACAGCCATGAGCACCATCACCCTCACCGCCGACACGTTCGAGGACACCGTCACCGCCGACGGCATCACCTTCGTGGACTTCTGGGCCTCGTGGTGCGCCCCGTGCCGCGCGTTCGCGCCGGTGTTCGAGAAGGCGTCCGCCACCCACCCGGACATCAGGTTCGGCAAGGTCGACACGGAGGCCGAGCAGGAGCTCGCCGCCGCAGGGCAGATCACCGCCATCCCGACGCTCATGGCGTTCAAGGACGGCGTGCTCGTCTACCGCGAGGCCGGGGCCCTGCGCGAGAAGGACTTCGAGGGGCTGATCGCCGCGGTCCGCGCCCTCGACCTCGAGGCCGCCCTGGCCGACCACGACCACGACCACTCGCACGCCTGATCCCGTCCCGTCCGAGGAGACCTCCCCGTGAAGAACCCCGTCCGCCTGCTCGTCCTGCTCGTGCTGACCCTGGTAGGCGCGCTCACCCTGTCGTCCTGCAGCTCGAGCAGCGTCCAGGCCGTCAGCCCGCAGGACTGGCTCGCGAAGTCCCAGCAGCAGGGCGTCGTCATCGTCGACGTCCGCACGCCCGGCGAGTACGCGCAGGGCCACGTGGACGGCGCGATCAACATCGACGTCGAGGGCGGCGCCTTCGACCAGCAGATCGCCAAGCTCGACAAGAACGCGACGTACGTCGTCTACTGCCACAGCGGCCGCCGCTCGGGGCTCGCGACGGACGCGATGGCCAAGGCCGGGTTCACCAACGTGGTCAACCTGCAGGGCGGCATCGCCGATCTGCAGTCGGCCGGCGCGAGCATCGTCTCCGGCTGACGTGGCGCGCACAGCCTGGGCCGCGATGCGGGGCTGGCCGCGGCGTCGTTGGGCCGTCGCGGCGCTGGCCGTCGTCGGGACGGTGCTGGTCGTCGGCATCCCGACCGTGCTCGTGCCGACGCCGGTCTTCGGCCGCGAGATCGCCGTGACGTGGTGGGCCTGGCCGGCGCTGCTGGTGACCGCGGTCCTCGCCGGGCTGGTGTCGGCCACCTACGTGCGCGCCGCGCCGCTGCCCGCAGGTGACGACGTGTCGCGCGCCGGCGTGGTCGGCGGCTTCCTCACCTATCTCGCCGTGGGGTGCCCGGTGTGCAACAAGGTGGCGCTGCTGGCGCTCGGGTACACCGGTGCGCTGCAGTGGTTCGCCCCCGTGCAGCCCGTGCTCGCGGTCGCGGGCATCGCCGTCCTCGCCTACGCGCTCCATCGGCGGCTCCTCGGCGAGATCGCCTGTCCCGCGCCGCAGGCCGTCCGATGAGCGCGGCAGGCTCGGGGCTCGAGCATCTCCTCGACGACGCCGCCTCGGACCTCCAGCGGTTATCAGGCGGCGCTGCCGTCTGCACCTTCACGCGCAGCGGCCGCGCCGTACCGGGCATCAAGTACGCGGAGGGCCGGTGGGCTGCTCTGCGCGAGGTCCATCGGGGCACGTCGTCGGGCGGGCAGCAGAACGCGCGTGAGACGCTCGCCGCGTGGCAGCGGCAGCTCGACGCCGTCGTTGCTCGCGGGGCCGGCGCCGACTGGGTGGCCTACCGGACGGGCGGCGTCGACGCCCTCCACGATCTGATCGCCAGCGACATCGAAGGGACCAGGTGAGCGGCATGACCAGCGAGATGTGGGACCAGCGGTACTCCGGCCGCGAGCCGGTGTGGTCGACCACGCCCAACATGTGGGTGGAGCAGGTGGCCTCGCAGCTCCCCGTCGGGACAGCCCTGGATCTCGCCGCCGGCGAGGGCCGCAACGCGCTCTGGCTGGCCGAGCTCGGATGGGACGCGACCGCCGTCGACTTCTCCGCGGTCGCGCTCGAGCGGGCCCGCGCCTGGGCGTCCGAGCGGCTCGGCGACGATGCCGGCCGCCTGACGACCGTCGTCGCGGATCTCGCCGAGTACCAGCCGGAGCAGGCCTTCGACCTGGTGATGGTCGTGTACCTCCAGGTGCCCGAGGATCTGCGTCGCCCCGTTCTGCGGGCCGCCGCTTCTGCGGTCGCCCCCGGCGGACGTCTGCTGGTCGTGGCCCACGACTCCGCCAACATCGCCGACGGTCACGGCGGCCCCGGCGACCCCGCCGTCTGCTACACCGCCGAGGACGTCGTGACCGACGTCGCGGGTCTGGGCCTCTCGCCGCTGCGTGTCGAGCTCGCCCGCCGCCCGGTCGCGACGCCCGACGGCGAGAAGGTCGCACTCGACGCCCTCGCCCTCCTCGCCCGCTGACGCTCCACCCAGCGTGACGGCGCGCTGCGCCCGGTCGTCCGTTCGGCCGGGAGGGTGACGCTCAGCCGACCCGATGGCACGAACGTACGATCACGCACCGCATCCGCTCCCCCTACCGTGGCCGCGCAGGTAGAGGAGGGACGCGGGCCGCCATGACGACGACGCACCAGACCGTCCCGGCGACGGCGGAGGACGGCGCTGGGTCGCCGCCGCGTGCCACCACCATCGTCGCTTTCGCGACGGTACTGGTGCTGGCAGCGCTCGCCGTTCTGGCGCACTGGCTCGTCTTCTGGCGGCTCATGCCGCTGAGCATGAGCGACCTCTGGGTATTCCGAGAGGGTGGGCGCCTGATCGCCGAGGGCTCGTCGCTGTACTCCGTCCGTTTCGACCCCGGTTACTGGACCCTTCCGCCGTTCGCCGGGATCGCGTCGCTGCCGCTTCTCGTCCTGCCCGTCACTGCGCTGTTCCCCGCGTGGACCGCGCTCAACATCGTCGTGCTGGCCGGCGTCGTCGCCGTGTCGTTCCGGCCCCTGATCGGCCGGGCCGCGACTCCCGCTGGACGCGTCGCTGTGACGGCCGGCCTGTGCCTGGCAGCACTTGGCCTCACGCCTGTCTCCGAGACGCTCGGTCTGGGCCAGGTCGGCCTCGTGCTGCTGGCGCTGTGCCTCGCGGACGTCGCGCTCGTGGCGCCGTCGGGGTCGCGCTGTTCCGGTGTGCTGGTGGGCCTCGCGACCGCCTACAAGCTCACACCGGGGCTGTTCATCGTCCACTTCGCTGTGACCCGGCAGTGGCGTGCAGCCGTCACCGCGGCCGCGACGGCTGCCGGTTGCTGGACGATCACGGCGCTCGTGCTGCCGTCCGACATGCGCGAGTACCTCCTCGGAGGCGTCATCCTGCGGACGAACCAGCAGATCGACGGGTTCGGGGACACCGTCTGGAACCAGTCGCTGCGCGGCCTGCTCGATGGCATCGCGTCGCCCTGGTCGTCGCTGCTGTGGGCCCTCGCCTCGCTTCTCGTCGTCGCTGCCGCCGTGGCCGGGGCGCGGGCAGCGCACCGGGCGGGGAACCACGTCGCTGTCGTAGGACTGCTCGGACTGGCGACCGTCTTGATCAGCCCGATCTCCTGGCACCACCACGCGACCTGGCTCATCCCGGCTCTGGCTGGCGCTGTCGGCGACGGCCGACGCATGGGCCGCGTCTACCTGACCTCGTGGCTCGCACTCGCCCTGATGGCCTCGCCGCGGGAAGCAGAGGCACTCCCGGACCGGTTCGTCGTGCTCTACGCGGCGGTGTTCGCGCTTCTGCTCTGGGTCGTGACCCGTCCCGCTCCGAGCACGTTGAGCTCGTCACCGGCGCGCTATTACGACGATGCGTACGAGCGCGTCATGTACACCGGCGTCGTCGGCTGGTACTCGCGCTGGGCCCACTCGCTGCTGGAACGGCCGTTCCGGCGCCAGCCGTCCGGCCGGGTTTTGGAGGTGGGCGCGGGCGCGGGCCAGCACGCACCGTACGTCGCGCAGTTCGACAGCTACCTGGAGACCGACGTCTCGGTGCCGGCCGGAGATGTGGCGGTGCGCCACCTCAGTGCAGGGCCTGTCGAACGACGGCGACTCGATGCACAGGACCTGTCGGGCATCCCTGACAGCTCGATCGACAGGGTCATCGCCACGTGCCTGCTCGCACACCTCGACCAGCCCGGCCAGGCGCTCTCGGAATGGCGGCGCGTGACCCGACCCGGGGGCACGATCAGCATCTACGTCCCTGCCGAACCCGGCATGCTCCTACGCCTGGTGCGGCGGGTGGTCATGGTGCCCAAGTCGCGCGCACTCGGCCAGGACCACGAGCGCACTGTGTACCTCGACCACCGCAACCACTACCCCGGCATGCGCTCGCTCATCGCCGAGGTCTTCGCCGACGACGACGTGCAGCGGCGCCGCTACCCGGTGCCGTTCGTCGGCTGGAACCTGTCGCTCTTCGACGTCGTGCACGTGCGGCGCAGCGAGCGGTGACGGACTCGGGCCGCGGGCGCGCTCTCGTCTACGCGTGGATCGGGGTGCTCGTCGCTGCGGCGACCGTCGGCTGGATGTTCCAGACGCAGTTCATGTGGCGGTATCTGACGCTGACCGACTCCGACGTCCTGATCTTCCGGCAAGCGGCCGAGGCAGTGCGCGACGGGCTGCCGCTCTACGACCTGCGCTTCGGCGAGGTGGGCGGATGGACGTGGCCTCCGTTCGGGGCGCTCGCGGTGCTGCCGACCCTGCTGGTGCCGCTCGACCTGCTGCAGCCCGTGTCATACGTCATCAGCACAGCCTGCCTCGTCGTCGTCGTGTCGCTGTGCGCGCGCCCGCTGCTCGACCGTGCCCCCGATCGCCCCGGTCGCGCGCTGACCCTGATCGGCCTCACGCTGCTGGCGATCCCGCTCACCCCCGTCGCCGACACCTTGGGCCTCGGCCAGATCGGGCTGGTGCTGCTGCTGCTCGTGACGCTCGACTTCGTCGTGGTGGCGCGACGTGCACCGCGATGGCACGGCGTCCTGCTGGGCATCGCGACGGCGATCAAGGTGACCCCCGGCCTGTTCGTCGTGCACCTGCTGGTCACCCGCCAGTGGCGCGCTGCCGCGACGGCGATCGCGACGACGCTGGCGTGCTGGCTGCTCGCGGCCGCCGTGCTCTGGCGCGACTCCGCCGACTACTGGGGGCGCGGCCTGCTGCTGTCCGTCAACGACAGGGTCGACGGGTTCGGCAGCTGGGTCTACAACCAGTCGTGGATGGGGCTCGTCGACGGCCTGACGCCGCCGTGGCCCACGGTGCTGTGGCTGCTGCTGTCGGCTGCGACCGTCGTCGTCGCGCTGCGGGCGTCCGCGCGCTCCCACCGGTCGGGCGACGCCGTCATGGTGCTCGGGCTCGTCGGGCTCGCCAGCGTGCTCGTGACGCCGATCGCGTGGCACCACCATGCCGTGTGGGTCGTGCCCGCGCTGCTCGCTGTCGTCAGTGACGGGAGGACGTCCTGGCGCACTGTCGGCGCGGGCGTCGTGGCGGTGCTCCTCATGGTGCCGTCACGGCTGCCCACGCTGCCGCCCGACCGCTACGTCGTCGAGTACGTCGCGCTGCTCGTGCTCATGCTGGTCGTCGTCGAGCGACGGGAAACCGCTGGGCCGCAAGCGATCAGCGGCTCGCCGTCGCCACCCTCAGACCGAGCAGCACCAGGACAGTCCCGCTGATGTAGTCGAGACGACGACGGATCTTGGTCTTGCTGAACCAGGCGCTGGCCCGGCCGACCGTGTGGGCCAGGCCGAGATAGAGCACCAGCTCGACCGCCACCTGGATGGTGGCCAGCACCATCGTCGTGAGCAGGACGGGGCCGTCCTTGGGCACGAACTGCGGGTAGAAGGCGAACATGAACGCCGCAGCCTTCGGGTTCGCGAGCTGCACGATCAGGCCCTCGGCGAACGCGCCCTTGTCCGAGCGCGCGGCCGGAGGCTCGGGCAGGGCCTCGACACCGCCGCGGTCGCGCAGCGCCCAGCCCGAGCGCAGCGACTTGACCCCGAGGTAGACCAGGAAGACCGCGCCGACGACCTTGAGGACGACGAAGGCGGTCTCCGACGCGGCGACGAGCGCCGCGAGGCCCGCGCCTGCGGCGAGCGCCCAAATCCAGAGCCCGGCCTCGATCCCGAGGACGGTGGGGACTGCGGCGCGGAAGCCGTGCTGGCCGGCCCGCTGGAAGATCAGCGCCATGGCGGGGCCGGGGCTCGCAGCGATGACGAGCACCGCGACGAGGAACGCCGGCAGCACGCTGATGATGTCCACCCGCGAAGCATGGCAGGTGGCCGCGCGCGGTCGCTCTGCGGTTACGCGAGCAGGGCCGCCATCAGCGCACCGGCGTAGACCGCAACCAGCCCACCGAGCTCGACGAGCCCGATCACCATGGGCTTGCGCGGGGTGCGCCCGACGACGAACGCGCGGACCGCCAGCACCACGAACGCGGGCACCAGCCACCAGCCCGACGGGAGCCCCCAGACGACGGCGAGCCCGGCCGCAGCCCCCACCGCGGCGACCGCGAAGGCGCGCGAGGCCAGCGCATAGCGGCGGTCGCGGCGCTCGCGGATCAGCGACTTCACGTGGAGGGTCGACCCCGTCAGTGCGAGCACCACCACGCCCGTGAGCACCCACACGCGGGACGGGACGTCCGCGATCGGAGGGGGCACGAGCGACTGGGCACCCACCGAGACCGCCCACGTCACCGGCACCATAGCCGCGCACTCGAAGACGAACACGAGGTCGTTGGTCAGCGCCCGCTCGTCGTTGCGGCGGGCGTACCCGAGGTTGACCAGGAAGAACACGGCGTAGACGGCGCCCACCCACACCAGCCACGGCCGGTGCCACAGCAGGACCGCCGACGGCAGGAGCGCGGCTGCCGACCAGACGAGCAGCGGACGGCGGAAGCGGTCCGGCCGGGTGGCACGGACCATGCCGAACGCGGCGTACGACAGCGGGTAGACAGCGACCCAGGCGACCGCGAGCAGGAGGACGAGCGGGGTCCACGGGCTGACCAGTGCGCCGAGCAGGACCGGCAGGGCCAGGAAGGCCCAGGCTCCGTGCTGCGGCGGGACGTACGACGACATGAGCGCTCCGGACGAGCAACCCCCACCGGCGTCGACCCTAGCGCGCGGCGGCCCGCTACTCCTCGGGGGCGACGACGGGCGAGCTGCGGCTGCGCTGCGCCCAGACGACGCAGGCGATCACGATGCCCGCCGTGAGCACCGTCAGAGCGGTCACCTCCTCGCCGAGCCACCACGCCGACCACACCAGCGTGAGCGGCGCCTGCAGCTGCTGCACCTGCCCGCCGTACGCGGTGCCCGCGCGCGCCAGGCCGGCGTACCAGGCGAAGAAGCCCAGGTACATCGACGAGACGCCGAGCCCGATGAGCGCGGCCCACTCGCCGGACGTCGTGGCGTAGTCGGAGCTCGTCGCCGACCACAGCCACAGCGAGAGCGGCAGGGTCAGCGGGAGTGCGAGCACGACCACCCAGGAGATCACCTGCCAGCCGGGCATCTCACGGCTCACGGCCGCGCCCTCGACGTAGCACCACGACGACGAGAGCACGGCGCCGATGACGAGCAGGTCGGCGACGAGGTCGCCGCCCTCGGCCCCGCCGCGCGCGAGCGCGAACACGACGAGCGCCGCCGTGCCCGCTCCGGCCGCGAGCCAAAACTGCAGCGGCACGCGCTCCTTGCCGCGCAGCACGGCGAACAGGGCGGTCGTGAGCGGCATGAACGCCGCAATCACCGCCGCGTGCGCGGAGGTCGTGCGCTCGAGCGCCAGCGCGAGCAGGATCGGCCAGCCGAAGACGGCACCGAGCATGGTGAACAGCAGCGGCCGCAGGAAGCGCCGCTCCGGCCACGGGACGCGCCGCACGGCGAGGACCAGCACGGCCAGCGCGCCCGCGATCACGGCGCGCCCTGTCGCGGTGAGGTACGGCGAGAAGCCGCCCACCGCGACCTTGGTCATCGGCACCGAGAACGAGAACAGCAGCACGCCGACGAAGGCCCACAGCAGCCCCGACCGCACCATAGCTGCGCTGGTCCCGACGGCGGTGCTCACGGCCGCCGACCCTAGCCCCACGGCCCTGCGGAGGGACGCGTGTCACACCAGCATGTGCAGCGAAGCCGGCCCGTTCTGCGGCACAGCTGGTGCTACACGCGGACCGTCGGGCTGGTGCGGGCCCGGGACGAGGCGGGCGCCTAGGCTCGGGCGGAGATGAGCGACGTGGAGGGCGCAGTGCGGGCAGGGGCGATGATCGTGACGGCGGCGGCAGCCGCCCTGGTGCTGGCCGCGTGCGACAGCGGCGGCAGCCCGACGGCGACGTCGTCGAGCGCCGCGCCCTCGGCGTCGTCCACCTCAGCATCGGCCTCGCCCACGCCGGCCTCGACCACGCCGACCGCGAGCGCCTCGGCGTCGGGAAGCCCGACGCCGTCCGGGCCCGGCGGCGTCGTGGCGGCCTTCCAGCTGTGCGGCACCGCGCTGGCGCTGTCGGCCGGCTGGATCGGGCAGGTCTCCGCCGAGCAGCTGGCCGAGGGCCGCAACGCCTACGCCGACGCCCGCGACGCCTACACCGACGACGGCTCGGGGCTGCTGCAGAAGGCCGACGCCGTCGTGGCCGCGGTCGACGCGCAGGACACGCCGTCGGTCATCACCACGGCCAAGGAGCTCGGCGCCGCCTGCCGGGAGTTCAACCCCGGCACCTGACCGCAGGCCCCGCTACGGCGCGGGCTGCTCCGCGGCCGCAGCGCCGGCGCCGGCTTCCCTACCCTGCTTCTCGGCGATCTCGGCCCGGACCCACTGCGTCACCTTGTGCTCGGCAACGAACGACACGAACGGGATCGTGCCGGCGAGGACGACGAAGGCCATCCGCAGCACCGGCCAGCGCAGCCGCAGGCACAGGTCGAGCGCCACGATCACGTAGATCATGTAGAGCCACCCGTGCGCGATGGCGACAGGCGCCGTGGTGTCGATGACCTTGAAGACGTACCGGAGCAGCATGCCCGCGACGAGCACGAGCAGCATGACGCCGACGATCCACGCCATGACGCGGTAGCGCGTGAGCGCCTTCTCGACGGGCGGGACAGGTCCGGTGATCACGCGCGCGCCTCTCGCTGCTCGACGACGTGCCGCCCCTGCGCGGCACCGCCCCTAGTAGACCTCAGGCGCCGCGCGCCCGCCTGCGGCGGGGGGCGCGGCAGCGGCCGCCTCGGCCTCGGCCTCAGAGGCCTCGAGCCTCAGCCAGCGCAGCCACACGAACACCACGAAGGCCGCGAACACGATCCACTGCAGCGCATATCCGGCGTTGCGCAGCCGGAAGTCGCCCGTGCCCTGGCCGCCGAAGGGCGGGTTCACCGGCGTCGCAGCCACGGCCGGCTCAGGCTCCTGCGACGTCTCGGACACCCACCCCTGCACGTGCTCGTAGGGCAGATCGAGCCCCACCGCGGTGAGCCGGTCGGTCACGCCGTCGACCGGCGCTCCCGTCGTGCCCGGCTCGCCCTCGAACGGCTGCGCCAGCCCGCGGACGACGACGGCGCCGGACGGCGCGGCCACCGCGGCGTCGTCGCGGCTGCGCACGGTGGCCCGCGCGACCGGCACGGCGGGGCCGTCGACAGGGATCACCGGCGTCACGACCCAGTAGCCCTCGCCGTGGTCGATGAGCACCTGGTGCTCCGGGTCCCACGTTCCGCGCACCACCACCGGGGTCCCGTACGCGGACGGGTCCGGCGCCGACGACGCCGTGAGGACGTCGGCCACCGGCACCGCGGGCCGCTCGGCAGTGGTGTCCTGCTCGGTGGCGCGCTGCCACTGCCAGTACGACATCCCGCCGAAGGCGATGATCGCGAGGACGGCGACGACCGTCAGCGCCAGCCAGCGCGGCGTCGCGAGCGTCCTGAGCACGCCTCCACGGTAACCGGCACGCCCCGGGGGCTGCGCCCCAGGAAGATGGGGGCATGCCCGGAGATCTGCGCGTCCGCGGCTCGGTCGTCATCCCCGAGGCCGAGCTGTCCTGGCGCTTCTCCCGGTCGTCCGGCCCGGGCGGCCAGGGCGTGAACACCACCGACTCCCGCGTCGAGCTGCGCTGGGCCCTCGCCTCGTCGTCGGCCCTGGGCCCGGTGCTGCGCGAGCGCGCGCTGGAGCGCCTGGCCGACCGCCTCGTCGACGGCGAGGTGGTGGTGACGGCGTCGGAGCAGCGCAGCCAGTGGCAGAACCGGCTGGCAGCCGAGCGGCGCCTGGTGGATCTCGTGGCCGAGGCGATCGCGGCGCCGCCCCGCCCGCGCCGGCCGACCCGGCCCACGGCGGGATCGCGGGAGCGCCGGCTGGCGGCCAAGAAGCGGCGCGGCGACGTCAAGCGCCTGCGCAGAGGCGATCTGGAGGGCTGACGCGTCGGAAGAGCGACGCGTCACCCCTCCAGATCGGGTGAATCGCCGGACGGCGCCGGCTGCGGCTTCGGCTTCTTGCGGTCGGTGGCGGCCTCGTCGAAGTCGACGCGCTTCATCTGCTTGTTCATGCTGCGGATGAGCAGCACCACGGCGCCCGCCATGAACAGGACGGCGAGGAAGCCGAGGTAGCCCGGCGTCACGCGGTCGGGGTCGACGGCGGGAGAGGGCGACGGCGACGGCGCCCGGGACGCGAGCAGGACGAGCAGCGGGGCGGGACTCACGGTCAGAGTGTCCTCTCGGGACGGACGCCGGCGAACAGGTCGTCCTCGTAGGGGCCGGTGCGGACGTCGGGGACGAGGCTGCGCGCGAGCTGGAAGTCCTCGGTGGGCCATGCCCGTCGCTGCGCCTCGAGCGGCACATGGAACCAGCGGCCGTCGGGGTCGATCTGGGTGGCGTGGGCCTTGAGGGCCTCGTCGCGCGTCTCGAACCAGTCGGCGCACTCGACCCGGGTGGTGAGCCGGGCGGCGTCCTCGGGCTTGTCCTCCCAGCCCTCGAGCCACTCGGCGTACGGCGACTCGACGCCGTCGGCGAGGCACGCCTCGTGCAGCGCGACGAGCCGGGCCTTGTGGAAGGTCAGGTGGTAGTAGAGCTTGGCCGGCTGCCACGGCTCCCCGGTGCCGGGGAACTGCTCGGGATCGCCCGCGGCCTCGAACGCGCGCATCGACACCTCGTGGGTGCGGATGTGGTCGGGGTGGGGGTAGCCGCCGTTCTCGTCGTACGTCGTCATGACGTGCGGGCGGAACTCGCGCACGAGCGCCACGAGCGGGGCCGTGGCCTCGTCGAGAGGCACGAGGGCGAAGCAGCCCTCGGGCAGCGGCGGCACGTTGCCGTCCTCGTCGGGCTCGGGCAGGCCGCTGTCGTGGAAGCCCAGCCACCGGTGCTGCACGCCGAGGATGGCGGCGGCGCGCGCCATCTCCTCCCGGCGGAAGCCGGCGAGGTCGTCGAGCACGCGGGGGTCGTGGGCCAGCCCGGGGTTGAGGACATCGCCCCGCTCGCCGCCCGTGCACGAGACCACGAGCACCTCGACGCCCTCGCTGACGTAGCGCGCCGCGCTGGCGGCGCCCTTGCTCGACTCGTCGTCGGGGTGCGCGTGGACCGCCATGAGCCGCAGCGGCTCGCCCGGCGCGGGCAGGCCCGGGCGGGCGTGCACCGTCGGATCGGTCACGGGTGCTCCTGTTCCAGCTGCGGCGCACCGCTCGGGTGCGTGCCGGTCGGACGGCGTCGGTGGCGTGCGGGCCGGGCGGGGTGCGGGCGCGTGCACCCGCGGGCTGAGGGACACTGGACCCCCGAGGGCCCGGACCCGCCAGGTCCGCCGTCCATCCTCCCAGACCCGACCGACCGCGCGAGGAGGCGAGGTGTCCGACGCCCGCGAGCCCGTCGCCGCTGCGGCGCCGGCGTCCGCTGAGGGCACGCCCCGCGCCGACGAGGGCCGGCTCGTCCGCGAGCCGCGCACCGGCCTCATGCTCGACGAGCGCATGGCCGAGCGCTACGGCGTCCGGCCCGCCAACCGCTGGGCCGTCGCCGCCATCGGCGTCCTCGTCGTGGCCTTCGTCGCCGGCGTCCTCGGCCTCGGCTACAAGCTCGCGACGCCGTCCACGCTGCCGAAGCTGCTCACCTTCCAGGTGGCCTCGCCGACCGAGGTGAAGGTCACCTTCGAGGTGCGCCGGGACGGCCGTGAGGAGACCTACTGCGTGCTGCGCGCGCGGGCGGTCGACCACACCGACGTCGGCTACGCCACCGTGCGCATCACCCCCGGGGCCGACTACGTCCAGCGCACGTTCCCGATCGCGACGTACGCCGAGGCCACGACGGCCGAGGTGCTCGGCTGCGAGGCCGGCGGCCCCCCGGTGGTCGACGCGCCGGCGTTCCGCCCGGGCAGCACCAACCCCCCGCAGCTCGAGGTGCTCGACGGCACGTGAGCGTGCCCGGGCCCGGCGCACGTAGGCTGGACCCCCGCGCGGAGGCCGATACCGGCGTCCGGCACCTGATCCCGCACCATCCGACCGCACGCTGCGCCGCATCCCCGCGGCACCGTCGAAGCAGAGGCTGACCCGTGACCGACGCACCCGAGACCTGGCTGACCCAGGAGGCCTTCGACCGGCTCCAGGAGGAGCTCGAGGACCGCTCGGGCCCGCGGCGCGACACGATCGTCAAGCGCATCGAGGCTGCGCGCGAGGAGGGCGACCTCCGCGAGAACGGCGGCTACCACGCGGCCAAGGAGGAGCAGGGCAAGAACGAGGCCCGCATCCGCCAGCTGCGCCAGCTGCTCGAGAACGCGCGCATCGGCACGCCGCCCGCCGCCGACGGCGAGGTCGCGCAGGGGCAGATCGTCACCGTGAAGCTCGTCGAGTTCGACGAGGAGGAGACCTTCCTGCTCGGCTCGCGCGAGGAGGCGGCCACCGCCTCGATCTCGGTCTACTCCCCCACGTCGCCGATCGGCGCCGCGGTGCTCGGCCAGAAGGTCGGAGAGACCGTGAGCTACCAGGCCCCCAACGGCAAGGTCTTCCACGTCGAGATCCTCAAGACGGCCCCGAACGTCTGAGCCCGACCACTACGAAGGCCCCCCGCGATCGCGGGGGGCCTTCGTCGATCTGGAGGGGTGAGCGACCGCTATGGCCGTCGCTCACCCATCCGGAGCGGGTCTGTCAGCCGGCGCTGCTGCGGTACTTGCGGACGGCGAGGACGCTGAAGACCGCGATGACGACGGTGCAGCTGATGAGCGTGTACGCCACGGGGTAGCGCATCGGCCAGGCGGCGTCGGGGAGGATCTGCTGGAAGCCGGTCGGGTTGCCGAACAGCTCGCGGCAGGCAAGCACCAGGCTCGACACCGGGTTCCACTCCGCGATCGTCTTGATCACCACCGGCATGCCCTGCAGCGGCACGAAGGCGTTGGACAGGAACGTCAGCGGGAACAGCCAGATCAGGCCGGCGGTGCTGGCGGTCTGCGGGTTGGGCATGTGGAGCCCCACCCACGCGCCCACCCACGCGACGGTGTAGGCGAACAGCAGCAGGAGCAGGTAGGCCATCGCGGCCTCGAGCACGCCGTTGTTGATGCGCCAGCCCACGATGAAGCCGGTGATCGACAGCACGACGAGCACCGCGACCTGCTGCAGCGCGTCGGCGGCGGTGCGCCCGAACAGCACCGCCGACGACGTCATCGGCAGCGAGCGGAACCGGTCGACGATGCCCTTGTGCAGGTCGTCGGCGAGCCCCACCGTCGACGCCGCAGCGGCGAACGCGACGGTCTGGCCGAAGATGCCGGGGATGAGGTACTGCCGGTAGGCGTCCTCCGCCGCCTGCCCGGGGATCGGGATCGCGCCGCCGAAGACGTAGGCGAACATGAGCACGAAGATCACCGGCTGGACGAGCGAGAAGAAGATGCTCTCCGGCACGCGGATCGACTGGATCAGGTTGCGCTTGGCGACGACGAAGCCGTCGTGGAAGAACCATCCGATCGAGGCCCGCGACTCCGGGGCCGGGCGGACGTCGGCAGCGGTGACAGCAGCCATGTCAGCTCTCCTTCCGGCCGCGGCCGCGGCCCCGTCGTGGCTTCGCGCCGGCGGTCGCCGGTGCGGCCTCCTCCTCGGCCGCATGGCCGGTGAGGGTGAGGAACACGTCGTCGAGGGTCGGGCGCCGCAGCGCGAGGTCGTCGACGCGGACGTCCTTGGCGTCGAGCGCGCGGACGGCGTCGACGAGCACGGTCGAACCGCCCGACACGGGCGCGCGCAGGGTCCGCGTGTCGGCGTCGATGGCGGGCTCGCCGTCGCTGACCGACCGGAGCGCGGACGCCGCGTCGTCGAGCGACGAGCCCGCGTGCACGACGATCTCGAGGCGGTCGCCGCCGACAGCGGTCTTGAGCTCGTCGCTCGTGCCCTTGGCGATGACCAGGCCCTTGTCGATGACCACGATCTCCTCGGCGAGCTGGTCGGCCTCCTCGAGGTACTGCGTGGTCAGCAGCACCGTCGTCCCGTCGGCGACGAGGTCGGAGATGACCTCCCACATCTGCAGGCGCGAGCGCGGGTCGAGGCCGGTCGTCGGCTCGTCGAGGAACAGGATGCGCGGCGTCGCCACGAGCGACGCCGAGAGGTCGAGGCGGCGGCGCATGCCGCCGGAGTAGGTCTTCACCGGGCGGTCGGCCGCGTCGGTGAGGGAGAACCGCTCGAGCAGCTCGTCGGCCCGCTGCTTCACGTAGCCCTTGGGCAGGTGGTAGAGCCGTCCCACCATGTCGAGGTTCTCGCGGCCGGTCAGGTACTCGTCGACCGCGGCGTACTGGCCGGTGAGCCCGATGCTGCGGCGCACCGCATCGGGGTCCTTCGCGACGTCGAAGCCTGCGACGGTCGCGTGGCCCGCGGTGGCGCGCAGCAGGGTGGCCAGGATGCGCACCGTGGTGGTCTTGCCGGCGCCGTTGGGGCCGAGCAGGCCCACCACGGTGCCGTAGGGGACGGTGAGGTCGAGGCCGTCGACGGCCTTCACCTCGCCGAAGTGCTTCACGAGTCCCTCGGCGCGGATCGCGGCATCGGCGCTCGCGGATCCGACCGGGCCGGTCGGGGGCGGTGGAGTCATGCGGGTGAGCCTTCCTGCGCGCAGGGGCGCGCGCACCTCGGTTCTGCAGCGAGCGGACAGGGTCGGGATCGGCACCAGGGCGAGCAGCACCCTGCAGGTTGACGCCGTGGCAGGGTCAACCCGGTTCCGGACTGCTGGGGGGTCAGGCCTCGGTGAGCAGCTTCTCGGCCTCGTCGACCGACAGCCGGCCGGCGGCGAGGTCCGCGAGCACCTTGTCGCGGTCGGGGCCCTTCGCGGCGCCGGGCTCCTCGAGGCCGAGCTTGGCCAGCAGGTCGGCGAAGCGCTGGCGCGTCGTGGGGTAGGAGACGCCGAGGTGCTTCTCGAGCTCGCGCATGTTGCCGCGGCTGACGAGGAACACGCGCAGCATCTCGTGCTCGTCGTCGGAGAGTGCGTCGTACGGGCTCATCCGGAACTGGCCGGTGATGCCGGTGCCGCACTCGGGGCAGCCGCACCCGGTGACGATGAGCTCGCTCGAGCAGACGGGGCACGAGCGCGGCGGACGCCGGACGGTGTCGCTGGCGGCAGCCATCAGGCACCCGCCACCGAGGCGGACCCGAGCCGGACGGCCAGGGTGAACGGGTGAGTGCCGGCACCTGCCACGTAGGTCTGGCGGGCCGAGGACTTCTCCGCGCCCTGGACGCCGGGCAGCTTCACCTCGCCGAGGTCGGACGTCGCCGTCACGGTGACGTCGGAGCCGGGCAGCAGCCGCAGGTCGAGGCTGCCGAGCTCGCAGACCAGGTCGCTGGGGGCGTCGACGGTGGCGACGACCTCGAGCGACCCCATGGCCAGGCTGCCGTGCAGGGCGCCCACGTGGTCGCGCACCTTCACCGAGGACGCGCTGCCTCCGAGCGTGAGCGGCGCGCGCAGGCCGGAGACGTCGACCGAGCACGCGGTCGCCTCCACGGTGAGCGGCAGCGACGGGTTCACCCGCACCAGCACCTTCTGGCCGCGACCGCCCGTCCAGACGGTGGGCACCCAGCCGAGGAAGCGCGGCGGCGGCGTGGTGCGGAAGCCGTCCTCGCTCGGGGCGTCGAGGACGAGCACCGAGCCCTCGCGGCGCAGTGCGTGGGGGCCGTCGGCGACGGCGGTGTCGACGGTGGGGTCGGCGACGACGGTCAGCTTCACGCCGCCCGCGTGGAGGGCGAGGGCGGAGACGGGGGGCTCGGCGCGGACGTCGTCGCGCTGGTCGAGCGTCGGGGCTGCCGGGTCGGCGTCGAGCAGGCGCGCCGCCTCGCCTGGGTCGAGATCGCCGGCAGCCACCCGGGAGAGCAGGGCGCGCAGGCTCGTGGTGTCAGTGGTCTCGTTCATGACCCTGACTGTAAAGGCGTGCTTTCTACTTTGACAACCCCAGTTTCTAGATCAGTCGCGATGGACCACCCGGTAGCCGGCGCCCGCCAGCCGCTCGAGCATCTCGTCGCGATGGGCCGGCCCGCGCGTCTCCACCTGGACCTCGATCTCCACCTCGTGCAGCGACAGCCGGGGGTCGATGCGCGCGTGCTCCACCTCGACGACGTTGGCGTCGGCCTCGGCCAGGGCCGCCAGCAGCCCCGCGAGAGAGCCCGGACGGTCGGGCACCCGGACGGTGAGGGTCGAGTAGCGGCCGGCGGCGGCGAGGCCGTGGCGGATCACGCGGAGCATGAGCAGCGGGTCGATGTTTCCGCCGGAGACCACGACCACCACGGGCGGCTCGAAGCGCTCGGGGTGGTCGAGGACGGCGGCGAGGCCCGCGCCGCCCGCCGGCTCGACGACGAGCTTGGCGCGCTCGAGGGCGAGCAGCAGCGCGCGGGCGATCGTCTCGTCGTCGACCACCACGACGTCGTCGACGAGGTGGTCGACCAGCGCGAACGGGACGTCGCCGGGCCGGCCCACCGCGATGCCGTCGGCCATCGTCGCCATCGACGGGAGCGCCACGGGGTGGTGGGCCTCGAGGGAGAGCGGGTAGGCCGCGGCGCCCGCGGCCTGGACGCCGACCACGCGCACGTCGGGCCGGATCGCCTTGACCGCCACGGCGATCCCGGCGAGCAGCCCTCCGCCGCCGGTGCAGACGACGATGGTGCGGACGTCCGGGCGCTGCTCGAGGATCTCGAGGCCGACTGTGCCCTGCCCCGCCACGATGTCGGCGTGGTCGAACGGGTGGATGAGCACCGCGCCCGTCTCGTCGGCGAACGCGCGCGCCGCCACCAGCGCCTCGTCGATCACCGACCCGACGAACCGCACGTCGGCGCCGTAGCCGCGGGTGGCGGAGACCTTCGGCAGCGGTGCTCCCACGGGCATGAACACCGTGGCCGCGATGCCGAGCATCTGGGCCGCGAGCGCCACGCCCTGCGCGTGGTTGCCGGCGCTCGCGGCGACGACGCCGCGCGCCCGCTCGTCCTCGCTGAGCCGCACCATCCGCGTGTAGGCGCCGCGGATCTTGAACGAGCCGGCCCGCTGGAGGTTCTCGCACTTCAGCTCGACCGGGCCCCCGACCTTCTCGGCGAGCCAGCGGGCCGGGCGCAGGGGCGTCTCGCGGGCGACGCCGCGCAGCGCTGCCCGGGCGAGCTGGACGTCCTCGACGGTGACGGTGTCGACCACGGGCGCAGTCTGGCCCCTCCGGCGCCCGCAGGGGGCGGATCCGGCACCCGGCATGTCCGGATCCCGTCAGGACGGCGTCAGGACGAGGCCCGCCGGGGTGACGCCGGGGCGTGCGAGGGATAGAACGGAGGCATGAGCACCACGTCGCGCCGCTCCACCCGCGAGGCCGTCGCCCAGGCTGCGGCGCGGGCGCGGCCGCGGGCGGACGCGCCGACCCCGGCGGAGAGCGCGGTCGGCCGGGTCGAGCGGCCCGACGGGCCGTGGGGCACCGGCGTCGTGCTGGGCCTGCTCAGCCGCCGCGAGCCCCCCAACCGGATGTTCGAGGCGATCGCGCGCCGCCACGGGCCGGTGTCGCACTACAAGATGGCCGGCGAGCACGTCTACCTGCTGTCCGACCCCGACCTCGTCACCGACGTGTTCCTCAACCGCGCGCGCGACGTCATGAAGGGTCGCGGCCTGCAGGCCGCACGGCCGCTGCTCGGCAACGGGCTGCTCACGAGCGAGGGCGAGTTCCACCTGCGCCAGCGCCGGCTCGCGCAGCCGGCCTTCCACCGCCAGCGCATCGCGTCGTACGCCGACCAGATGGTCGCCGAGGGGCTGCGCCACCAACGGTCGTGGGCCGACGGCGCACACGTCGACATGGTCGACGAGATGACGTCTCTGACCTTCGCCATCGTCGGCCGCACCCTGTTCGGCACGGATCTCACCGGCGATGCGCGCACCTTCGCCGATGTGCTCGAGGAACTGATGTCCGGGTTCGGGCAGCTCTCGGCCATCGGCAACGAGAAGGTCGTGCGTGCGCTGCCGAAGGGCCGCTACCTGCTCTCGCGGGTGCAGGACCTCGACGCCGTCGTCCAGCGGATCATCGACGAGCACCGCGAGCGCATCGCCGACGGCGACGCCCCCGACGACCTGCTCACCTGGATGATCCAGGCGCGCGACGAGGAGGGCGCATCGCAGTTCGGCGCGTCGATGACCGACGACCAGCTGCGCGACGAGGTCATGACGATGGTGCTCGCCGGCCACGAGACCACGGCGATGGCGCTGTCGTGGGCGTGGTGGCTGCTCTCGTCGCACCCGTTCGTGTCCGAGCGGATGCACGCCGAGGCCGTCGAGCTGCTTGCCGACCCGTCGTCGCCCGACGGGCTGCGCGCGCCCGCCATCGACGACGTCGCCCGGCTCCCCTTCACCAACGCCGTCCTCGCCGAGACGATCCGGCTCTACCCGCCGGCGTGGATCATGGGCCGCCGCACGCTCACCGATCTCGCCGTCGGCGGGTGGGACGTGCCGTCCGGGTCGATCGTGCTCGCGTCGCCGTGGATCCTGCACCGCGACCCCGACCTGTGGCCGCGGGCCACGTCGTTCCACCCGGACCGCTGGCTGGCCGACGACGGCCGCTACGACGAGTCCGCGCCCGGGCAGCCGCGCGGCGCGTGGATCCCGTTCGGCTTCGGCAACCGCCGCTGCATCGGCGAGCAGTTCGCCTGGACCGAGGCGGTGCTGCTCCTCGCGACCCTCGGCTCCCGCTGGGACCCGCGGCTGGTCCCCGGCTCGCCCGTCGACACCATGGCCGCCGTGACCCTGCGGCCCAAGCACGGCCTTCCCATGACGCTGCACCGCCGACCTGCCCCCACGTCCTAGCGGCGGGACGGATCCCCGGCGTGCGCCCGCGCGTCTCAAGCGGTCGGAGGACCCGGCCGATATCCACAAGGCCGATCCCGGGCAGCGCGGCAGCCTGCCTACGATCGGCCGACCGCGGGACCGGACGAGGTGCTCGCGACGGGCCCGGCCAGGGCCCGCACGAGGAGGGGCAGCACCATGACCGACAGCACGACTCCCGGCCCGGACTCCCCCGGCGGCCCCGAGGCCTCCTGGCAGCCGCCGGCGTCCGACTCCCGCATCCCGCTCGACGACGCCCCCGGCCTCTCGGCGAGCGAGACCCTCGACGCCGCCACCCCGCTGGGCGACGTCCTGCCCGCCGAGGCGCCCGCGCCCGTGCGCCGCGGCGGCCGCCGCTGGATCGCCGTCACCGCCGTCGCCGCCGTCCTCGTGCTCGTGATGGGCGGTGTGGCCGCGGCGGTCCTGCTCAACCGGCCGGACGTCAAGCTGCAGCGCGCGCTCGACGCGATGAGCGCGCAGCAGACCGGCAGCATGACCATGACGGTCCAGGTGCGCGGCACCGGCGACACCGGCTCGGAGCAGATGCTCAAGGACGCGGGCCTGCGCTTCGCGTGGGACAAGGCCGCGGGCACCGGACAGGTCACGGTCAAGGTCAAGGGCTCCGACGTCGTCGACGTCGTGACCGCCAAGGACTACGTGATCGTCAGCCAGGACCTCGCCGCTCTCGGCGCCGACGCCGCCTTCGACAGCACCATGTCGGGCATCGAGCAGTACGGCGCCTCGCTCGGGAGCAAGGGCGACGCGATCGTCGCCTTCGCGCAGGGCAAGCCGGTGAAGGTCGCCACCGGCGACGGCTCGGCGTTCTCCGACCTCATGGCGCTCGCCCAGCAGCAGTCCGGGAGCACCGCGACGCCGGACCCCGAGCAGGCCAAGGCGTTCACCGACCGCATCCAGCAGAAGATCCGCGAGAGCGTCGTGGTGACGCAGGTCGGGTCCGACGACGCGGGCGACCATCTGCAGGCCGTGTTCCCCATCAAGCCGGTCGTGGCCGAGTTCGAGAGCTACCTCAAGGAGGTCGCCGGCCAGGCGCTGCCGGCCGACCTCACCTCCGGCATCAAGGGCGACCCGACGGTGACCGTCGACGTCTGGGTCAAGGACGGCACCGTCTCGAAGATGGCGCTGCCCCTCGGCCAGATCATCAAGGACGCCACCGGCGACTCGTCCGGCCCGGACGTCACCCTCGTCGTCACGGTGAGCGGCGACGGCGTGGTCATGCCGGCCGAGGAGGTCACCACCCTCGACGACTCCGTGATCGAGGAGCTCGTCGGCGGCGCCCTCACCGGCGGCCTCGGCTCCTGATCCGCTGCACGTCACCAGCGCGGAGCGGGTACCGGCCTCGGGGCCGGTGCCCGCTCCGCGTTGCGATGGACCGTGGTCAGGCCTCCGCTGCGGCCTTGATACGCGCGAGGGTCTCGGCCATGGTGCGACGGTTGTGCTCGGCCCGGTCCGCGACGCCGGTGGCGGGGCGCGCGATCGCGCGCATCACCGGCCCGCGCTCGTCGTCGGTCGACTCCGTGAGCACCGTGCCGCCCTCGCCGTCGGGCTCGAGCCGGTAGCGCCACAGCGACACCGCCATCCCGAGGCTGCGCACGCGCCAGGCGATCTGGCGCGGCGCATCGGCGACGACGACCGTGCACGTGGTCGACCACCGGCGCAGCCCGTTGCGGTTGGAGCCGCGGAAGCGCGCCCCGGGGGCCGGGCCGGTGGCGCCGTCGAGCCACTCCACCGCCGCCGCCTCGGGACTCCACTCGGGCATCCGCGACAGGTCGGCGACCAGCGCCCACACCCGCTCCGGCGCAGCGGCGACCCGCACCGACACCTCGACCGTCATGGCTGCGGCCCCCTCAGGCCGGATCCGGGAGGACGAGCGCGCCCGCGCCCGCGACGCCGGCGGTGGGGCCGAGCACGGGCTCGGTGATCCGGCACGACGTCACGAACGGGTAGCCCGCGTGCTCGTGGAACGACGCGCGCAGCGGCGTCCAGAACACGTCGCCCGCCTGCGAGATCCCGCCGCCGACCACCGCGACGTCGAGGTCGAGCAGCGCCGCGGCCGAGGCGATCGCGCGTCCCACGGCGCGCCCCGCCCGGTCGAACGCCGCGATGCACGCGGCGTCGCCCGCCCGCGCTCCCGCCGCCACCGCGACGCCGGTCTGCTCGCCGGCCCAGCCCTGGGCGACGGCGTGCGCCGCGATGGCGGGGCCGCGCGCGATCGGCTCGAGGCACCCGCGGGCCCCGCAGCGGCACACCTCGCCGTCGGGGTCGACGATCGTGTGCCCGAGATGGCCGGCGTTGCCAGTCTTGCCGTCGATGCGGCGCCCGCCGAGAACCAGCCCCGCGCCGACGCCGGTCGAGACCACCATGCCGAGCACGTGCCCCCGCCCGCGCCCGGCGCCCCAGCGGTGCTCAGCGACAGCGAGCGCGACGGCGTCGTTGTGGATCGCGACCGGACGGTCGCCGGCGTACCGCGCTCGCACCCGGTCGAGCAGCGGGAAGTCGCGCCAGGCCGGCATGTTGCCCGGCGAGACCACGCCCTGCGGCCACAGCATCGGGCCGCCGCAGCCGATGCCGACGGCTGTGTAGGCGTCGCCCTCCTCGCCGATGACGCGGTCGAGGACGTCGGTCACCGTGTCCCATACGGCTTCGGCGTCGGTGCCCTGCGGCGTGGGCTCGCGGACGTAGGACAGCACCTCGCCGTCGCCGCGGACGATGCCCGCCGCGGTCTTGGTGCCGCCGACGTCGAGGGCGAGGACCAGGCTCATGGCCCCGATCCTGCACCAGCGGGCTGCGGCGTCAGGGCTCGGACTCGAACGCCAGCAAGGTCGCGGTGAACGTGTGCAGGTGGTTGCGCGCCTCGACCGGCCCGATCTCGCCGCCGGCGAGGAACCCGCCGACGTGCTCGAGGCCGAGGGCGCTGCGCACCGCCACGATGTCGTGCTCCGGCGTCGGGAACATCGCCCGGCCCCGGCCGCTGCAGGTGAACAGCAGCGCCCCTGCGAGCGGCACGGCGCCGAGCTCCTGGCGGGCCCGGGCGAGCACGTCGTCGAGCTCGTCGGACGCCGAGGCCGAGTCGCGCAGCAGGAACTGGACGGTCGAGCCCACCGGCATAGCGTCGCCGACCGTGATGGTGCCGGCGTCGGAGTCGGCGTCGACGATCCCGCGGGCGAGGAAGTCGCTGGCCGTGTGCTCCTCGACGTACTCGTCCATAGCGACCCCGACGTGCAGGCCGCTCATGGCCAGCGCGCGCTCCTCCTCGGCGAGCTCGTCGATGGCCTCGTGGGCGCGCTCGAGCGCGGGGCGGCCCGCCAACGTGTGCAGAACGGGCCCGTCGGACGACGTGACCGTCATGGGCCTGCCGATCGGACGGCACCCCTGCGACACCAGGGTCCTCACGGCGACGTCGCCCGACAGCACGACGCCGACGGCGCCGCGCCCGTGGACCTTGCCGTCGACCATGAGGCGGGCGTCGCCGCGGC
This sequence comes from Actinomycetota bacterium, assembly GCA_020161245.1. GTDB lineage: Bacteria > Actinomycetota > Actinomycetes > S36-B12 > CAIYMF01 > Longivirga. The sequence continues at coordinate 54,707 of JAIUOK010000009.1, forward strand.
CCGCGGCCCCGCTGACGAGGCCGCCGACGAGCGGGAGCCCCTGCAGCACGTCAGTCGACTGCTCGACGAAGCCCTCGGCAGGGAACGACCAGGGGTCGGCCAGCAGGATCCCGACCACGTCGGAGCTGCGGCGGTCGGGCATGCCGACGACGGCGAGCGACTCCGGCGTCTGCAGGACCTCGAGGTGGAACGAGCGGACGGAGACGCCGGGCAGGCGGGCCAGCCACACGCCGACCGCGCGGTCGGACTCGACGGCGTGGCCGGCGCCGACGACGCCGTGCGCGGTGCAGCCGAGGCTCGTCCCGGCGGCGGCGGCCGATGCCGCCGCCTCGAGCGCCGCGGCCGTCTCGTCGGGGTCGCCGCCCGCCACCCAGGCGACGGCGAGGTCCGGCGCCGGCCCGGGCCCGAGCTGGGCCAGCGCGGCGCCGACGGCCTGCACCGCGGCGTCGACGAGATCGTCGCCGAGGGCGAGGCCGTCGCCCATGGCGACCGTCCCGGTCCTGGCGCGCGTCACGGCGCAGATCCTGGCGGAGCGGCGCGCGGGATTCGCCCGTCGTTCACCCGGATCACCCATCCGGGAGGCCGCATCCACCGGTCGGGTGGGCCGAAGATCCACTCGACCGGACGACGGCGTCACCACATGTCCGGATGCGGGCACAGCGCGTATTCCCTACGTCGGTGCGCTGACGGCGTAGGGCGCACCCGGTGCGGCGGGCCCCGTCCCGACGTACCGTCGAGCGGTGACCGATCTGCGCACCCCCGATGCCCCCGCCGACCTGCCCCGCACGCTGGGCGCGCTGCGCGCCTCCGGGCACGAGCACCGCACGGTCAAGGACGAGCTGCGCGACAACCTCGTCGCCCGGCTCGCCGCCGGCGAGGACCCCTTCCCGGGGGTCGTCGGTATCGAGGACACCGTGCGCCCGCAGCTCGAGCGCGCCGTCCTCGCCGGGCACGATCTCGTCCTGCTCGGCGAGCGCGGCCAGGGCAAGACGCGCCTGCTGCGCACGCTCGTCGGCCTGCTCGACGAGTGGACGCCGGTCATCGAGGGCAGCGAGATCAACGAGCACCCCTACGAGCCGGTGTCGGTCTGGGGCCGTCGCGTCGTGGCCGAGCACGGCGACGCCACACCGGTGGCCTGGCTGCACCGCAGCCAGCGCTACGGCGAGAAGCTCGCCACGCCCGACACCAGCGTCGGCGACCTCATCGGCGACGTCGACCCGGTGAAGGTGGCCGAGGGCCGCACGCTGGGCGACCCCGAGACCGTGCACTACGGCCTGGTGCCGCGCACCAACCGCGGCATCTTCGCCATCAACGAGCTCCCCGACCTCGCCGAGCGCATCCAGGTGTCGCTGCTCAACGTGCTCGAGGAGCGCGACATCCAGGTGCGCGGCTACGCGCTGCGCCTTCCGCTCGACCTCATGCTGGTGGCGAGCGCCAACCCCGAGGACTACACCAACCGCGGCCGCATCATCACGCCGCTCAAGGACCGCTTCGGCGCGGAGATCCGCACCCACTACCCGCTGCGCCTCGCAGACGAGGTGACGCTCGTGCGCCAGGAGGCCGACCTGCGCGCCGTCGTCCCGAACCACCTGCTCGAGGTGGTCGCCCGCTTCACGCGGCTCGTGCGCGAGTCCAACTCCGTCGACCAGCGGTCCGGGGTCTCGGCCCGCTTCTCCGTCGCGGCGTCAGAGTCGCTGGCCGCGAGCGCGCTGCGGCGGGCCGCGATCACCGGCGAGGCCGTGGGCGTGGCGCGCGTGGGCGACCTGCCGGCCGTTGTCCCGACGCTGCGCGGCAAGGTCGAGTTCGAGGTCAGCGAGGAGGGCCGCGAGGAGGAGGTCCTGCAGCACCTCATGAAGCGCGCGGTCGCCGAGACCTTCCGCTCGCGGCTCGGCGGCGTCGACCTGGCCCCGCTCATCACCCGCTTCGACGAGGGCGAGTCCCTCGAGGTCGGCGACCTTGTCACCGGCGAGGACCTCCTGCGCTGCGTGGGCCCGGTCGAGGGCCTCGGCCGCATCGTCGCGGCGCTCGAGGGGGAGGCGGGCGGCGAGTCCCCCGGCATCGCGGCGTCGTGCCTCGAGACCGCGCTCGAGGGCCTGTACCTCACCCGCCGCATCTCCAAGGACGAGGTGCCCGGCGGCGGCCGCGCGGTCTACGGCGGCTGAGACGTGCCGCCCCTGTCAGTCCTCGATGCGCTCGACGGTGACCGCCGTGCCGTAGGCCGCCACCTCGTTCATGAGGTCGGCGATCTCGCCGGTGTCGAAGCGCATCGCGACCACCGCGTTGCCACCCACCTGTGCTGCGGCATGCCGCAGCCGCTCCACGGCCTCGAGCCGGCTGTCGCTGAGCAGCGCGGTGTAGCCCTTGGCCTCGCCGCCGAAGACCGTGCGGAAGCTCGCGCCGAGGTTGGAGAAGGCGTTGCGCGCGCGCACGGTGATGCCGAAGACCTCGCCGTGCACCTCGGTGATGCGGTAGCCCGGCAGGTCGTTGGTCGTGACGACGATGATCGGCGGCCCGAGGTAGCGCGACGGCCCGGCACCGAGCTCGGCGTCGGCCTGCGTGGTGATCGAGGCCTGCGTCTGCGCCGTCCAGGCGGTGCCGTCCCACCAGCGCAGCTGCGAGGCGTTCTGCGGGTCGGGGTACCAGCCCTGCGGCGGCAGGTTCGTGTCGGTCATGGCCTCACGGTACGGCGGAGCGCCGCCGTACTCCTGTCATCGGAGGGGGTGGCGTGAACCGCTACCGCTACGGCGCCTACGACGACGGTCCCGACCCGCTCGCGCCCCCGTACGACGCCGGCCGCGCCGTCGACGAGCTCGGCGACCGCGTGCTCGACGGCTCCGGCGTGCAGGACGCGCTGCGCGACCTCCTGCAGCGCGGCGCCGACGGCGTACGCGGCCTCGACGACCTGCTGCGCAAGGTGATGCAGCGACGCCGCTCGCTCGAGCGTTCGGGCCGCATGGACGGCATGCTCGAGCAGGCACGGGAGATGCTCGACCGCGCGGTCGAGCTCGAGCGTCAGGCGCTCTTCCCCGACCCGTCCGACGACGCGCGGTTCCGCGAGGCGCAGCTCGACGCGCTGCCCGACCAGACCGCGCGCGCCGTCCGCGAGCTCGCCGAGTACGACTGGCGCAGCCCCGAGGCGCGGCAGGCCTTCGAGGACCTCAAGGACATGCTGCGCCGCGACGTCCTCGACCAGCAGTTCCGCGGGATGAAGCAGGCGCTGCAGAGCCAACCGGGGTCGGCGGAGCGCCAGGCGCTCAAGGACATGATGGCCGACCTCAACCAGCTGCTGGAGAAGCACGCACGCGGCGAGGACACGCAGGACGACTTCGAGCAGTTCATGGATAAGCACGGGCAGTTCTTCCCCGAGCGTCCCGAGAACATCGAGCAGCTGCTCGACCAGCTCGCCCGCCAGGCCGCCGCGATGCAGCGCATGCTCGAGTCGATGTCGCCCGAGCAGCGCCAGGAGCTCATGGAGCTCATGGAGGAGGCGCTCGGCGAGCTCGACCTCGCCTCGGAGATGCAGCGGCTCACCGACAACCTGCGCGCCGCCCGACCCGACCTGCCGTGGAGCGGCCAGCAGCGGCTGCGCGGCGACCAGCCGCTCGGCCTCGGCGACGCCACCGAGGCGCTCGCGGACCTCGCCGACCTCGACGCGCTCGCCGAGCAGCTCTCGCAGGACTACCCCGGCTCGTCGCTGGAGGACGTCGACGAGGAGGCTGTCGCGCGCGCCCTCGGTCGCCAGTCGGTCGACGACCTGCGGCGCCTGCAGGAGATCCAGCGCGAGCTCGAGCGGCAGGGGTACCTCACGCGCAAGGGCGGCGAGGTCGAGCTGACCGCCAAGGCGATCCGGCGCATCGGGCAGACGGCGCTGCGGAGGGTGTTCGCCTCGCTCGAGTCCGGGGCGCGGGGCGACCACGACGTGCGGGACGCCGGCTCGGCCGGCGAGCTGACCGGCACGACGCGCGAGTGGCGCTTCGGCGACGAGCAGCCGCTCGACGTCGTGCGCACGGTCTCGAACTCTGTGCGGCGCAGGATGATCGAGCCCGACAGCCCGCTGCTCCGGCCCGAGGACTTCGAGATCCGCGAGACCGAGCGGCGCACGCGTGCGGCCGTGGTGCTGCTCGTCGACCAGTCGTTCTCGATGGTCATGAACGACACGTGGCGCACCGCCAAGACGACCGCGATGGCGCTGCACGCACTGGCCACCACGCAGTTCCCGCTCGACGCGGTGGAGATCATCGCCTTCGCCAACCTCGCGCGGCGGATCGCGCCGCACGAGCTGCCCGACCTCGACGCCAACCAGGTGCAGGGCACCAACCTGCAGCATGCGCTCATGCTGGCCGGCCGCTTCCTCGACAAGCACCCGGACGCCGAGCCCGTGGTCCTCGTGGTGACCGACGGCGAGCCCACAGCGCACTTGGACCGCGACGGCGAGTGGTGGTTCTCGTGGCCGCCCGGCCCGGAGACCATCGAGCTCACCCTCGCGGAGGTCGACAAGATGACGCGCCGCGGCGTACCGCTGTCGTTCTTCCGGCTCGGCGACGAGCCGCGCCTGGCCCGCTTCCTCGACGACGTCGCACGCCGCAACGGCGGCCGGGTGCTCGCCCCCGAGGGCGACCGCCTGGGCGACTACGTCGTGAGCGACTACCTCAAGCGCCGCCAGGGCCGCCGCCGCTCCGCCTGACCCCCCGGGTTGCTGATGAGGGGTCCCCATGACCAATAGACCCGTACACCAGCGCCCCTCACGCAGCCGGCCCGGCCCTGGCGCGTCCGAGCGGCACGCCGGTGAGAGGATGCCGCGCGTGCCCGACGTCGACTGCGCGGTCCTGCCGTGAGCGGTGAGCGACGCTCCCCGTTCGCCGCGGCTCGTGCCAACTGGGACTTCCAGGGGCTGCCGCGCGAGGTCGTGGTGCTCTCGGCCGTCGCGTTCTGCGTGGCGCTCGGCTTCGGCATCGTGGCGCCGGCGATCCCGATCTTCGCCCAGGAGTTCGACGTCTCGGCGTTCTGGGCCAGCGCCGTCATCAGTGCGTTCGCGCTCATGCGCCTCGTCGGCGCCCTCCCCGCCGGCTGGCTGGTCGACCGCGCAGGCGAGCGCACGACCCTCATCGTCGGCCTGAGCATCGTCGCGGTGTCGTCAGCGTTCGCCGGCCTCTCCACGTCGTTCGTGCAGCTGATCGTTCTGCGGGGGGTCGGCGGGCTCGGCTCGGCGATGTTCACGGTGTCGGCCCTCGCGCTTCTGCTGCGGGTGGCCGCGCCCGAGCAGCGCGGCCGCGCGGCCGCGGTGTTCCAGGGCGGATTCCTGCTCGGCGGGATCGTGGGGCCCTTCTTCGGCGGCCTCGTGCTCGGCATCTCGATCCGGCTCCCGTTCTTCGTCTACGCCGCAACGCTCGGCGCCGCCGTCGTCGTGGTGATCGTGACGCTGTCGCGCACTCATCTGCTCGACGCCCCGTCGAAGGCCGACGGGACCGCCGACGAGCCCGACGAGTCGGCGCGCTGGCGGCAGCTGCGCGCTGCACTGCGCGACCGCGCCTACGTCACGGCGCTGGCAGTCAACCTCGGCAACGGCTTCGCGTCCTTCGGGCTGCGCAGCGCGATCGTGCCGCTGTTCGTCGTCAACGCGCTCATGCTCAACGCGGCGTGGGTGGGCTACGGCGCGTTCGTCTCCGCTCTGGTCCAGGCGCCGCTGCTATTCATCGCCGGGCCTGCCACCGACACCCGCGGCCGCCGGTTCGCCCTCATGCTGGGCACCGGCATCACCGCGGTCGGCTTCGTCATCCTCGCGGGGCTCGAGACGCTGCCGGGCTTCCTGGTGGCCATGGCCGTCTTCGGCGCCGGCGCCGCGTACCTGGGCTCCGGCCCGGCCGCCGTCGTCGGCGACATCACCGGCGGACGGCGGGAGGGCCCGATCGTCGCGACGTTCCAGATGATGAGCGACGTCGGCGCCGTCGTCGGCCCGCTGCTGGCTGGCGCGATCGTCACCGCGACCGACTCCTACACCCTGGGCTTCACCATCGGGGCGGTCGTCCTCGGCATCACCTTCATCATGTCGGCGACGATGCCCGAGACCCTCGGCCGGGCGAAGGCGCAGAGCGCTCCGCCGCACCTCGACGACGCGAGCGAGCCCGAGGCCCCCCAGCCGTAGCCGCAGAACCCGGTCGACGCACGACGGCGACCGAGGCAGACTCGCGGCCCGTGACCGACGAGCAGACGAGCCGGCCCGCCCGCGACGCCTCCACGCACGACTACTGGGAGCACGCGGCTGCGACGCACGGGACGAAGGACACCGACCGCTACTACCGGCTCGACGACGTCGTGGCGGGCGGCACGCTCATGACCGAGCTCGAGGAGCAGGCCGTCGCCGTCGCCACGGGCGCCGACAGCGCCGACCCCCTCGGTCGCGTCGCCGGCCTCGACGTGCTGCACCTGCAGAGCCACATCGGCGTCGACGGCGTCGTGATGGCACGGGCCGGCGCCAGGGTGACCTGCGCCGACTACTCGGCCACCGCCCTGGCCCGCGCCCAGGAGCTCGCCGCCCGCGTCGGCGTCGCGATCGAGACTGTCGAGACCGACGCCCGTGCGCTGCCCGCCTCGCTGCACGGCCGGTTCGACCTCGTGTACGCCACGATCGGCGCCATCTGCTGGATCGACGACATCGACCTGTGGATGCGCCAGGTGTCGCTCGCGCTGCGGCCGGGCGGCCGCCTCGTCATGGTCGAGCTCCATCCCGTGTACCAGATGTTCGACGAGCTGAGCCCGGACATCGTGTGCGACTTCCCCTACGGCGGCGGCGAGCCGCTGACCTACACCGGCAGCGGGTCGTACGCCGATCCGACGTCGACGGAGGAGAGCACGACGACGTCGTACGCGCACTCGGTCGCCGAGGTCGTCACCGGCGGCCTGCGGGCCGGCCTCGTAGTCGAGGTGCTCGAGGAGCACCTCTCGATCGCGTTCAACCCGCGCGGCGACGACGTGCTGACCCTCGGCGACGACGGCCGGCACCGGTTCCTGCTCGGGCGGGGCACGCGCCCCGGCGAGCCCCCGCAGCCGCTGCCGGTCGCGTTCTCTTTCGTGGCGCGCAAGGCCTGACCGGCGTCGGCCCGGCGGCGCGGGGCATGATGCTCGGAGCCGAGCAGGACGGGGACGCCATGGCCGAGGTGCCGTACGAGATCGAGCGGAAGTTCGTCATCGCCGAGCCCGACGTCGGCGTCCTCGACGCCGCGGCGACGTCGGTCTCGGAGATCGAGCAGACCTACCTCGTCAACGCCGACGGGCATGCCGAGCGCGTGCGCCGCCGGGTCGTGCGCGACGCGGGCGGCGAGCGCACGCAGCTCACGCACACACGCAAGGTGCCGGTGTCGCGCGGCGTCGTCGAGGAGTACGAGCGGGAGATCGACGGCACCGAGTACGCCGACCTGCTCGCGACGGCCGACAGCACGCGCCGACCGGTGATCAAGACGCGCTGGGTCGTGCCGCATGCGGGCCGCGTGTTCGAGATCGACCGCATCGTCTCGCCCCGTCAGCTGTGGCTCATGGAGGTCGAGCTCCCTCAGGCCGACGACGTCGACGCCGACGTCGAGCTGCCCCCGTTCGCCACGGGCGCCGTCGAGGTGACCGGCGACCCCGCCTACTCGAACAAGTCGCTGGCGCTCCCGCCGGAGTAGCCGCCTCCGGCAGGATGCAGGCATGGCACGCCCGCTCTCCGAGCTCGTCGACCCGGGATGGGCGGCGGCTCTCGCACCCGTCGAGGACGCCATCGCCGCGATGGGCGCGTTCCTCCGCGAGGAGGTCGCCGCAGGCCGCGGCTACCTGCCCGCCGGCGACAAGGTGCTGCGCGCGTTCACGCGCCCGTTCGACGAGGTCCGGGTGCTCATCGTGGGCCAGGACCCCTACCCGACGCCGGGCCACCCCGTAGGCCTGTCGTTCTCCGTGGACCCCGGGGTGCGCCCTGTGCCACGGAGCCTGCAGAACATCTACACCGAGCTCGTCGACGACCTCGCTGTCGCGCGGCCGACCTCGGGCGACCTCTCACCGTGGGCCGACCGCGGCGTCCTGCTGCTCAACCGGGTGCTGACGGTGTCGCCGGGCAGGCCGGGCTCGCACCGCGGCAAGGGCTGGGAGGCCGTGACGCAGCAGGCGATCACGGCGCTGGTCGCACGGCCTCAGCCGCTGGTCGCGATCCTCTGGGGGCGCGATGCGCAGAGCCTGACCCCGATGCTCGGCAGCACGCCGATCGTCGCCAGCGTGCACCCGAGCCCGCTGTCGGCGTCCGGCGGCTTCTTCGGCTCGCGCCCGTTCAGCCGCGTGAACGACCTGCTCGCACGCCAGGGCGCGGAGCCGGTCGACTGGTCGCTGCCCTAGGCGTCAGGCGTACGACGGCGCCACGCGCTGCCACGGGCGCAGCGCCTCGATGCGCGCGGCGAGCGAGAGCAGCAGCCTCTCCTTGCCCGGCGCCGCCACCAGCTGCACGGACATCGGGGTGCCGTACTGCGGGTGCACGCCTGCGGGCACGGACATCGCCGGGAACGACGCGACGTTCCACGCGGCCGCGAACGGCGCGTAGCGCACGTTGGCGGCCATGCTCGTCGCCCAGTTCTCGTCGCTCCACCGCTTGGACTCGATCGGCGGCGTCGCGAGCACCGGCGTCATGAGGACGTCGAAGGTCTCGAAGATCTCCGCTGCCTTGGCCTTCCACGCATCCCGCGGCTTCTCCGACAGCAGCCCCCGCTCGACGATGCGGCGCCCGATCGCGGCGTGCGTGCGGTTGCGCGGCTCCAGCAGAGACTGGTCGAGGTGCTGCGCGTCCGACCACGTCCCCGCGAACCAGCGGGCGAGGCCGGCGATGGCGGCGCCGTTGGGGTACACGGGGTCGAACCGCTCGACGGCGTGCCCCTCGGTTTTGAGCGCGCCCGCCGTCTGGAACAGCGCGCGCACGTGCTCGCGGTCGACGGTCACGCCCTGCAGCGGCGGCTTGGTCGACACCGCGATGCACAGCGGGCCGAGGTCGGCGTCGAGATCGGCCAGGGACGGGTCGTCGGCCATGACCGAGAGCAGCAGCGCGGTGTCGGCGACCGTGGTGGCGATGGGCCCGTTCTCGGACAGGCCGTACCAGTCGGTCTCACCGAGGTCGCACGGCACGACGCCCTGCCCGGGCTTGATGCCGACGAGGCCGGCGCAGGCCGCGGGGATGCGGATCGACCCCATGCCGTCGTTGCCGTGGGCGATCGGCACCTGGCCGGACGCGACCGCGGCGGCCGAGCCGCCCGACGAGCCGCCCGGTGTCCGGTCGAGGTCCCAGGGGTTGCGTGTGACGCCGTACACGGAGTCGGTGGCGCCCCAGACGCACAGCTCGGGCACCCGCGTCAGCCCGACGACGATCCCGCCGGCGGCGCGGATCCGGCGCACCACCTCGTGGTCGGCCTTCTGCGGCCAGCCCTCGGTGGCCGCCGAGCCGTCGCGCATCGGCTCGCCCTCGACCGGGATGTTGTCCTTGATCGCGACCGGCACGCCTGCCAGCGGCAGGTCGGTCCCGGCAGCCTGCAGTCCGGCGGCCTCGCGGGTGGCGGCATCGCGGCGCACGACCTGGAACGCGCCGAGCTCGGCATCGCGCTCGTCGATGCGACGCAACGACTCCCGAACGGCGTCGAGCGGCGAGGTGCTGCCCGCGCGGACGGCGGCGGACAGGGCGGTGGCGGTCCAGGGCTCGAGCGCGTCGGTGGTCACAGCCCGATCCAACCAACTCGGGCGCGCGGGGTCACCCGCGGGCCCGTCACCTGAACAGGACGGCCCCGATCGTCAGGCCTGGTGCTCGGTCCACTGCGAGCCGTCCCAGTACCGCTGGCCGCCCGGACGGGACGGGTCCGGGTACCAGCCGGCGGGCGGGAGCTGCTGCGGTGCCGCCGCGGGCTGGCTCGGCTGGCCGTACTGCGCAGGCTGCTCGTAGGGGGTGGCAGCCGGCTGGCCGAACTGCGCAGGCTGCCCGGGCTGCTCGTAGGGGGAAGCGGCCGGCTGCTGCCCGTACTGCTGCGGGTAGCTCTGCTGCTGCCCGTACTGCTGCGGCAGCGCCCCGGCGCCGTAGGCGTAGCCGCCCGCTCCGCCGTAGGCCAGGGCCCGCTTCGACTTCGAGCGCTGGACCAGGCCGACGATGAGCAGGATCAGGCCCACGACGCCGACGAGGAACGAGACGAGCAGCAGGATGCCGGCCACGCCGAGGCCGGCGAGCTGGCCGAAGCCGGGGCCCACGGCGAACACGGTGCCGTCGACGGACACGGTGACCGTGTAGTTGCCGCTGCGCACGGCGTCGAACTGCGCGACCGCCGTGAACGCCGAGCTGCTGCCGCCGCTGCCGCCGTCGTTGATGGTCTGGTCCGGGAACGACGGCTCCGACACCGGCACCTCGGTGGCGTCGGGGCCGAGGATCGTGATGTCCGACGGGCCGATGCTGGTGAACGACGACGACGATGCGAGCTCGTACACCTGGTACGTGCCGCCGCCCTCGAGGTTGACCACGACCGGCTCGGGCGCCGTCGCGGGGCGCGCGAAGCTGTCGAACGACTGCGCGAGGCTGCCGATGCCCCGGCCGAATCCGACGATGCTGGCGATGAACAGGATCAGGCCGAGGACCAGCAGCACGATCCCCGAGATGATCAGCCCCTTGCCGCGCAGCTTCGCCGGCTGGGCCGGCTGCGGCGTCAACGACCACTCCTGCGACATGACGTCCCTCCTCCGCGCGAGCCCCCTCGCGCCGGTGCCATCCTGCCGCACCAGCGGTCCCCGGCGGGACGCCCGTTCAGCCGAGCGGCGCGGCCTCGACCAGCGCGTGCTGCAGCAGTGCCACCGCGGCGTCGGCGTGGTCGGGCGCGAGCAGGCCCGCGGCAGCGACCACGTAGCGGCGGTCGACCGTGATCCGCGGCGACGCAGGCACCCGCCAGCCGCCGGCGTGGTCGCCGGTGACCGGTGCCAGCATCGCGTCCAGCTGCTCGTCGTCGGCGTGGCGGAAGACGCCGCCGCTCGCGATGACGAGGGAGACGTGGGAGAGGTCGCGGCCCGGGGTGCGCCCCTCGGCGCTCTCGGCCGGACGGGCGTGACGGCGCAGCGCCGTCGTGAGTGCGAGCCGGGCCAGCAGCGCGTCGGTGCGCTGGTCGTGGTCGTCCTGCGGGAGCCAGCCGGGGTCGTCGTGACGTCGATGCGCCTCGACCGCCAGCGCCTCGACGTCGTCGGCGGCCACGAGCCGCTCCGACCGCGCGGCGTCGACGACGCCCGTGGCCGACCAGCGCATCCCGAGGTCGCCCTCCACCGTGCGGCCGCGCCACATCACCTCGACGACCTCGCGGTGCAGCTCGCTCTCCTCCGCGTCCGGCGTGAGCGCCGAGTACACGTCGGTGGTGGCGCCGCCGACGTCGACGAGCAGGACGTCGCCGGTGCCCGAGTCGGCGAGCAGCTCCACGCCGGCGAGCACGAGGTCCGGCGTCGCGCCGCGCACCAGGCGCGCGAACCGCGGCCCTCGCGTCAGTCCCTTGCCTCCGATGACGTGGCGGACGAACACGTCGCGGATCGCTCCGCGCGCGGGGAGCGGATCCAGGACGCCGATGCGCGGCAGCACGTTGGCGCAGGCGACGACCGTCCGTCGTCGCGCGTGGAGCAGCGCGACCGCGTCGTCGCGCGCGTCGACGTTGCCCGCGAGGACGATGGGCACGCGCGGGCCCGACGACGCGAGGCGTGCTGCGTTGTGGAGCAGCACCTCGGCGTCGCCGCCGTCGGTGCCCCCGACGAGCAGCAGGACGTCGGGCCGGGCCGCTGCGAGGGCGTCGAGCCCGGCCCGGTCGAGCCGCCCGCTCGACACGTGGACGACCTTCGCACCCGCCGAGAGCCCTACGCGCGCACCGGCTTCCGCCGTCACCACCCGCTCGTGGCCGACCACCGCGAGCCGCAGACCGCCGCCCGCGGAGGAGCAGGCACGGATCTCCGCCGGCTCTCCCCCGGCCTCCGCGACGAGGGCGGCGACAGCGTCGTCGAGCCCCGTGAGCACGTCGAGCCCGGGGCCCACCGTCGTCGGGACGGCTGCGGTGGCCAGCAGCCGCCCGGCGTCCGGGCCCCCGATCGAGACGGCCGCGGCCTTGGTGAACGTCGAGCCGGTGTCGACGCACGCCACCCAGCGCGGCGGCGTCACCCCAGGGCCTGCACCAGGTCGGCGACGAGGTCGTCGACGTGCTCGAGCCCCACCGAGAGGCGGACGAGGTCGGCGGGCACCTCGAGCGGCGACCCGGCGGCCGACGCATGCGTCATCCGCCCGGGGTGCTCGATGAGCGACTCCACGCCGCCGAGGGACTCGCCCAGGGTGAACAGCCGCGCGCGGTTGCAGACCTCGACCGCGGCGTCCTCGCCACCGGCGACGCGGAAGCTGACCATGCCGCCGAAGTCGCGCATCTGCTTCACCGCGACGTGGTGGCCGTCGTGGCCCTCGAGGCCCGGGTAGAGCACCTCCACGACCTTGGGGTGCTCGCGCAGGACGTCGACCACCGTGCGGGCGTTGGCGCAGTGGCGGTCCATCCGCACGGCGAGGGTCTTCGCGCCGCGCAGCACCAGCCAGGCGTCGAACGGGCCGGCCACGGCGCCCATCGCGTTCTGGTGGTAGGCCAGGCGCTCGGCGAGCTCCGGGTCGCGCGCGATCAGCGCGCCGCCGACGACGTCGCTGTGGCCGCCGCAGTACTTCGTCGTCGAGTGCACGACGACGTCGGCGCCGAGCAGCAGCGGCTGCTGCAGATAGGGCGAGGCGAAGGTGTTGTCGACCACGAGCAGAGCGCCCGCGGAGTGGGCGACGTCGGCGAGCGCGGCGATGTCGGCCACGCGCAGCAGCGGGTTGGTCGGCGTCTCGACCCAGACGACCTTGGTGCGTCCCGGCTGCACCGCCCCGGCCACGGCCTCGACGTCGGTGAGGCGCGCCGGCGTGTAGCCCACGCCCCAGCGCTCGAGCACCTTCGAGAAGAGGCGGAACGTGCCGCCGTAGGCGTCGTCGGGGATGACGACGTGGTCGCCGGGAGAGGTGGCCGTGCGCAGGAACGTGTCCTCCGCGGCGAGGCCGGAGGCGAACGCCATCCCCTTCGTCGTCCCCGCCGCGGCACCCGCCGGGTCCTCGAGCGCGGCGAGGCAGGCCTGCAGCGCGTCGCGGGTGGGGTTGGCCGAGCGGCTGTACTCGTAGCCGCCGCGCAGCCCGCCGACGCCGTCCTGGGCGTAGGTCGACGTCTGGTAGATCGGCGGGACGACCGAGCCGGTGAGGGCGTCGGGCTCCTGGCCGGCATGCAGCGCGACTGTCTCGAGGTGGGTCCAGGCGGGGTGCTCGCTCATGCGGCCGAGCCTACGGCGTGCGGCGGCTCCCCCTGCCGTGCGCAGTGCCGCCGGGCTGCGTCAGGCGCATAGCACCGGCGGCGGGCGCCGGGGACGATGGGGCGCGCCCGGCGCCCGCTGTGGACAGCCTGGGGCGCTTTTCTTGCTTCTATCGCAAGCGGGGGGCCCTTCACCTGGAATCTCTCGGGGCGGGACCAAATCCGAGAAGGGGGTTGTTGAGGGTCGTGCAGGGCCGCTCCGGGGGCCTGGGAGAGGCCCAGCGGGCCGACCCGGTTGCCGGAGGCCCGGCCCTGCTCGACGCTGGTACGGAGAGGCTGGTGCACATGTTCCTGTTCGGATCGTCCGCGAAGACCCGCATGGTGACCCCCGAGGACGCCCTGCCGGGGCGCAGCTCGCGCCCGTTCGTCGTCCCCTCGGCCCACGCGGTGCTCGGGACGCCGCTCGAGGGCCCCTACCCCGAGGGCTTCGAGAAGCTCTACGTCGGCCTCGGCTGCTTCTGGGGCGCCGAGAAGCGCTTCTGGCGCGTGCCCGGCGTCTACACGACCGCCGTGGGCTACCAGGGCGGGATCACGCCGAACCCGACCTACGAGGAGGTCTGCACGGGCCGCACCGGCCACGCGGAGAACGTCCTCGTCGTCTACGACCCCGCGAAGGTCTCGACCTACGACCTGCTCAAGGTGTTCTGGGAGAACCACGACCCGACCCAGGGCTACCGGCAGGGCAACGACGTCGGCACGCAGTACCGGTCGGCCCTGTACTGGACGACCGACGAGCAGGCCGAGATCGCGCAGCGCACGCGCGACGCCTACGAGAAGGAGCTCGTCGGCCGCGGGTTCGACCCCATCACCACCGAGGTCGGGCCGGCCGCGGGCCTGCCGTTCTACTTCGCCGAGGACTACCACCAGCAGTACCTCTACAAGGTCCCCCACGGCTACGACTGCCACGCGGAGACGGGCATCGCCCTCCCCCCGCTGTAGCCGGGGAGCACGCCGCCCGGCGGCGCACGAGTCACGCTGAGGCGGGCAGGGACGTCGCCGTCCCTGCCCGCCTCGACTCGTCAGGCGCGCACCGAGGGGGCGCGGGTCGCCGGAGGCCGACGGGAGGCGCGGCGGCGCAGCAGCACCGAGAAGGTCGCGACGACGAGGACGAGGGCGATGCCGGCCGCGGCCCCGACGGCGATCTGGACGCCGTCGGAGGCGGCGCCGGCGAGCGCGTCCCAGAGGCCGGCGGGGCGCACGCCGGCGAGCAGATCAGCGCCCATCGGTGCCGCGTCCCTCGTCATCGTCGCAACGATCGTCGGATGCGCGCGGCGCCGGGACGACGACGAGCGTCACCGCGCCCATCGGCAGCCGCGACCACGCCTGCGCATACATCGAGGTGAGTCCGTCCATGCCACCGACGCTAGGGAGGCGGAGGGGAGCAGGGATCGGGGAGCGACCCCCACCTGTCCCCCATGCCACCCCGATGAGCTCAGGGTCTTCAGGGAGACTGCGCCCGCGTCGATGACCTCAGTGAACGATCAAGGACGGCGCACCGAACAGCACCCGGTGCAAAGCCCTGTACTGCAAGGCATATAGACTCCTGCCTTCACACCGCGGCGAGAGCCGCCCGCACGAGAGAGCGAGGGATCAACCATGACTCGCATGCACCGTCGCCGCTTGGCGCGCACCGGAGGGGTGGCAGCCCTGCTCCTCAGCACGTCGCCCAAGCGCAGCTGACACCGATCAGCAGCACGAGGCCGCCGCCCCGCACGGGACGGCGGCCTCGTCGCGTGAGGGGATGGATCAGCCGACCACGCGCAGCCGCTGCGCGCGCAGCGACATCACCAGCGCGATGATCCAGCCGACGATGGTCCAGCCGAGCAGCAGGTTGAGCCAGAACACGCCCCAGTGCTTCACGTCGCGCACGGCAGCGATGGCCCACGGCAGCATGTAGCCGGCGGTGAGGATCGCGACGACGACGGCCACGACCTTGGTGGCGGTCCACGAACGGTCGGCGGGCTCCACGCGGATGTCGCTCATGCGTACGACCCTAACCAACCTGCGCGGCAGCGCATCCGGCCGGGCACGACGACGGCGGCGCCCCCGGGGGGACGCCGCCGCGGTCGGAGCGCAGGTGTCAGACAGCCGCGCCGGAGAGCTCCTGCAGACGCGTCGTCGCCTCGGCGTCGCCGAACCGCTCTGCGCGCCGCAGCCACTCGCCGGCCCGCTCGGGCTGGCCCTTCTGCACATAGATGACGCCGATGCGGGTCATCGAGGTCGGCTCGTTGAGGAACGCGGCCCGGCCGTACCACTCCTCGGCGGTCTTGAGGTCGTCGCGCGAGCGGGCCAGGTCGCCGAGCGCGCGCATCGCAAGCGCGTGGTCGGCACCCTCGGCAGCCTCGGCCCAGGCCTTGGCAGCGCCACGCAGATCGCCTGCGGCGGCCAGCGCGTTGCCCTCGGCGAAGAGGCGGTCGCCATCGACGGCCGGAGCCTCGGGCTCCTCGCCCTCGGCGAGCTCGGACACGATCGGCGCGGGCGCCGCCTGCTCCTGGAAGTAGAGCTCGTCGGGCCAGGCGATCGCCCGGCCGAGCGCCTGCGCGTGCTCGAGCGCGGCCCGGCCGTGCGCGGCGACGGCATCGACGTCGAACTCGGGGTTGGTCACGGCGATGGCCCACAGCAGCACCGCGCCGCGCAGGTCCTCGGGCAGGCGGCGCAGCATGTCGTCGAGCGCGTCGAGGGCCACGAGCGGGCGCGCCACGGGCTTGTCGAACCCGCGCGCGGCGTCAGCGAACAGGTCGGCCGCCTGACGCGCCAGCGCGATGCTGTCTCCGTCGCGCCACGTCGCCCAGCCACCGGGGTGGCGCACCGCGCCGACCTCGGCGTGGACGTGGCCCGACATCGTGCTCGGCCAGTGCCACGCGCACGACCATGCGACGCCGGCGGGCGACTGCCAGACCACCTCGGCCGGGACTGCGCACACGCCGTCGCGGTCGTGGGCGCTGCAGGCCGGCACCGGTCCGGCCACGACGAGACCGACCCCGGCCCACGCGGCATCGCGCGGGTCGACGACCGGCTCCTCGACGACCTCGGCGACCGGGTCCTCGACGACCTCGGCGACCGGCTCCTCGACGACCTCGACGACCTCGACGAGCTCGGCGACGGGCTCCTCGACGACCTCGGCCACCTCCGCGACGGGCTCCTCGACAGCCTCGGCCGCCTCGGCCTCCGGCTCCTCGACGACGGGCTCCTCGACGACGGGCTCCTCGACCGCGTCGAGGTTCTCGACCTCCACGTCGGCCTCGGGCTCGGCCTCGACGTCGTCCACGCCGGCCGCGGCCAGCACGGCGGCCTCGATCGGGAAGGCGTGCTCGTCGGGCAGTGCGAACGGGTCGTCGAGCTCGACAGCCTGCGACTGCTCCACGGGCTCGACGTGCAGCACCTCGAGGACCTCGCTCTCGATGCGCTCGGCCTCGAACCGCTCAGCCTCGTCCACGGCGACCAGGGCGGGCGTCTCGTCCACCGGGGCGAGCGCCGGCACGGGGTCGTCGGCGACCGGGTCCGCCGCGTCGTCCACCAGCGTCTCCAGGGCGACGGCTGCGATCGCGTCGTCGGCCACCGGCACCAGCACCGGCACGGAGTCATCGCGGTCACCGGCGTCCTCGACGACGTCGAGGACGAACGGCACGATCACGGCGACCTCGGCACCCTCGACCACGACCTCAGGGTCGGCCGCGACCTCGTCGACCGGGGCGAGCAACGGCACCACGTCGGCGACGCCCTCGTCGTCGACGGGAGCCAGCGCCGGCACCTCGTCGAGCGGCTCGGGCAGGAACATGTCGTGCTGGAGCGCCTCGGGGAGCACCGGGTCCTCGCCATGCGGGACGACGGCGAGCACCGGCGCGAGCAGGTGGTGCTCCTCGACCGGCTCCGCCTCGACGACCGCCTCGACGACCGGCTCGGCGACCGGCTCGACGTCGGCGACGGCCACGGGCTCGGGAGCGGCGTCCACGACCGGCTCGACGTCCACGACCGGCTCGACGTCCACGACGGGCTCGGACTCGACGACCGGCTCGACGTCGGCGAGGGCCTCAGGCGCCTCCGCCGCCGCCACTGCTGCAGCGACACCGGCGAGCCGGTCGAGCAGCGCGGGCAGCTCGTCGAAGCCGCCCGTGGCAGGGTCGTCGACCGGCAGCGCGAGGCGCCAGGCCAGCAGGCCGTCGGCCACGTCGCTGCCGTCCGTGGGCTCGAGGAGCAGGAACACCCGGATGTCGCGGACGAGCTGGCCGGGGAGCTCGCGCACGGCAGCCTCGGCGTCCTCGTCGTCGCGCAGGTACAGGCGCACGCGCGCGGTGTCCACGGCGGTGCGCTCGTGGACGGCGTAGGTGTCGCCGCCGATCGCGACGGCCAGGAGCTCCTGCTCCGGGTTGTCGGTCCAGTGCTCGGCGCCGACCATCCGGACGCGGCGCGTCCCGGTGACGTCTGCCATCGCAGGCCCCCAAAGGCTGTCGTGACCCGCGGGCGCGGGTGCTCACACGATGGGGAGGTCGTCGGATACGGGCCGGGTCTTGATGCAGCGGACGGGTGGCGCCCCCGCACGCCGCGGCGACCAAGGGCGCACGAGGTGTCACCCGTTCGGAGCAGCGGGAGCCTCTCGGGGAGCCGACCGGGTGGACGACGGTCGCGCAGCGTGACGCTCAGCGCACCTGCGTGGGGGGCACGGCCCGCCCGTAGAGCCAGCCCTGCGCGTGCACCCAGCCGAGCTCGGCGAGCAGGTCGGCCTGGCTGCGGGTCTCGACGCCCTCGGCGACGGTGTCGAGCTCGAGGCCCCGGGCGAGGCCCGCGAGGGCCTGCGCGATGCGCTCGCTGGTGACGTCGCCGCTGCCGAGCCCCGAGGTGAACGAGCGGTCGAGCTTGAGCCCGGACACCGGCAGGTCGCGCAGGTGCGTGATGGAGGAGTACCCGGTGCCGAAGTCGTCGACGTACCAGCCGACGCCCCGCGCCGCGACGGCGCGCATGCCGGCCTTGACGTCGTCCGTGACGTGGACCAGCGCGGTCTCGGTGATCTCCAGGTGCAGGCGCGACGGCGCGACCCCCGACTCCTCGAGCGCACCGAGCACGTGGTCGGCCATGTCCGGCGCCGACAGCGACTGCGCGGACACGTTGACCGACACCGAGATCCCCGGCCCGGTCCGCGCGAGCAGCTCGAGGGAGTCGGCGAGCACCGCACGGTCGAGGGCGACCACGAGGTCGGTGCGCTCCGCCGTGGGCACGAACGCGCCCGGCTCCACCACGGTGCCGTCCGGGCGCACCCAGCGCACGAGGGCCTCGTAGCCGGTCACCGCTCCGTCGGGCAGCGTCACGACGGGCTGGAACCAGGCGCGCACGTCGCCGTTGGCGATCGCCTCGCGCAGCTGGGTCTGCACGAGGATGCGCTGCCGCGCGTGGTGCGACGCCGCCGGGTCGAGGAACTCCCAGCGGCCGCGGCCGCGCTTCTTGGCCTGGTGCAGCGCGAGCGACGCGTCGGCCAGCAGGCTCTCCGCGTCGCGGTGGTCGGAGCGCGCGATGCCGATGCTCACGCTGACGTCGAGCTCGTGGACGCCGAGCCGCACGGGCTCGTCGGCGGCGTCGAGGATGGCCGAGGCGGTGCGCGCCGCCTCCTCCTCGTCGCAGCGGCCGAGGACGATCGCGAACTCGTTGCCGGCGACCCGCGCGATCGAGCCGCGCGTGCCCACCACGCGGGTCAGCCGCTCGGCCACGGCGACGAGCACGCGGTCGCCGGCGGTGTAGGTCAGCGACTCGTTCACGGACTTGAGGTCGTCGAGGCCGACGGCGAGCACTGCCACCGAGCCGAGGGGCGCACCTTCGAGCGCCAGATCGATCTGGCGCACGGCCGACGCCCGGTTGCCGAGCCCCGTCAGCGGGTCGTGGTGCGCCTCGTGCGCGAGCCGCTCGCGGATGTCGACCTCGCGCTGGATGTCCTGCAGCACGTCGACGCCGCCGACGAGCCGGCCCTGGCTGTCGCGCAGCGGCTTGCCGCGCACGCGCATCCAGCGCCAGCCGCCCGACTTGGTCGCGAACCGGACCTCCACCTCGCCAAGCTCGGCACCGGTCGCGAGGACACGCGCGCGGACCTCCTGCGCGGCCTTGAGGTCGTCGGGGTGCGCGACGTCGAGGACCTTCTTGTCCATGAACTCCTCGACCGACCAGCCGAGCACCTCGCGGACGCTGGGCGACACCCAGGTGATGGCCATGTTGCTCGAGGCGCGGTAGACGACGTCCAGGGAGTTCTCGGCGATCAGCCGGTAGAGCTCCTCGGTCTCGGCGAGCGACTTCTCAGCGTCCTTGAACGCCGTGATGTCGCGCGCGGAGCCGTAGAGCACGACGGCGCCGTCGTCGCGGATCTGCTTGCGCAGCCGCTCCTGCATCCAGACCGTGCGCCCGTCGCGGTGCTGCCAGCGCACCTCGAAGTCGTAGTGCTCGCCCACCGGGACGTCGTCGGCGGCCTGCAGGATGTGCTGGTCGTCGGGGTGCACCAGGCGCGCGATGAGTGTGGGATCGGCGATGCACTCCTCGGCCGTCCACCCGGTGTGCTGCGCGACCGCCGGCGACATGAACTCGCACGCCATCGTCGGCGCGATCCGGAACACGAAGAGGATGTCGGCGGTCTCGGCAGCCACCTGGGCGGCCAGGTCGACCGACTCCGGCATTGCTGCCCACCCCCGCTCGACGTTTGCCCCGCAGGGTCACGCTAAGGCGATCACAGCAGGGAGTCGCGACGGGACCGGAGCAGGGGACGCGGGCAGCCTCAGTGGGCCAGGTAGCCGAGCAGGTCCTGGCGGGTGATGACCCCCTCGGGCAGCCCGTCGTCGACGACGATCGCGGCGTCGGCGTCGTGCAGCGCCGCGACGGCCTCAGCCACCGGCTCGCCCGCGCCGATCATCGGCAGCGCCGGGCTCATGTGCTTCTCGACGGGGTCGGCGAGCTCCGCCGTGCCGGCGAACAGCGCGTCGAGCAAGTCGCGCTCGACCACCGAGCCGACCACCTCGGCCGCCTTCACGGGCGGCTCGGCCTTGACCACCGGCATCTGCGAGACGCCGAACGTGCGCAGGATGTCGATCGCCTCACGCACCGTCTCCTGCGGGTGCGTGTGCACCAGCTGCGGCAGCTCGGCGCTCTTGGAGCGCAGGACGTCGCCGACCGTGCGCCCCTCGGAGGTCTGCAGGAAGCCGTAGTCGGCCATCCACTCGTCGTTGAACACCTTCGACAGATAGCCGCGGCCGCCGTCGGGCAGCAGCACGACGATGACGTCGTCCTTCGATGCCCTCGCCGCCACTTCGAGCGCTGCCTGCACGGCCATGCCGCACGAGCCGCCGACCAGCAGTCCCTCCTCGCGAGCGAGGCGGCGGGTGACGAGGAAGGAGTCGCGGTCGGAGACGGCAACGATCTCGTCGCAGACCTCGGGGTCGTACGCGGTCGGCCAGAAGTCCTCGCCGACGCCCTCGACGAGGTACGGGCGGCCGGTGCCGCCGGAGTACACCGACCCCACGGGGTCGGCGCCGATGACGCGCACGGCGCCTCCGCTGACCTCCTTGAGGTAGCGGCCGGTGCCGCTGATGGTCCCGCCCGTGCCCACGCCGGCGACGAAGTGGGTGATGCGCCCGTCGGTCTGCGCCCACAGCTCGGGCCCGGTGGTCTCGTAGTGCGACCGGGGGTTGCTGGGGTTGGAGTACTGGTCGGGCTTCCAGGCGCCGGGCGTCTCGCGCACGAGCCGGTCGCTCACCGAGTAGTAGGACCGCGGGTCCTCCGGGTCGACGGCGGTAGGGCACACGACGACCTCGGCGCCATAGGCACGCAGCACGTTCTGCTTGTCGGCGCTCACCTTGTCCGGGCAGACGAAGATGCAGCGGTAGCCCTTCTGCTGCGCCACGAGCGCGAGGCCCACCCCGGTGTTGCCCGACGTCGGCTCGACGATGACGCCGCCGGGACGCAGCTCGCCGCTCTGCTCGGCAGCCTCGACCATGCGCGTGGCGATGCGGTCCTTCACCGAGCCGCCCGGGTTGAGGTACTCGACCTTGGCGAGCACGAGCGGGGCGTCGGGACCGAGGTGCGACGTCACCGAGCGCAGCCGCACCAGCGGCGTGTTCCCGATGAGCTCGACCACGTTGTCGGCGTACTGCATGCGCCGACCCTAACCCTCATCCGGATCGCGGATGTGCCGGCGGCCGGGCTGGGCGATCATGGACCCATGGTCAGCGTCCCGAGCTTGCCCATCCGCGACGAGCGGGTGCGCCAGATCGCCGTCGCCGCCGCGAAGGGCGGCGGCGGGCTGCTCGGTGTGGGCACAGCCGTCGTGGGCGCCGGCGTCGGCGTGCTCGCCGTCCAGGCCCGGATGGCCCGACAGGCGATCGGCCCCCGTACGACCGTCCCGCCCTACGCCGACGGCCGGTATCTGCCGCCGGGAATGGACGCCGCGCGGGGCACGTCGCTGCGCCTCGCCGTGCTCGGCGACTCCGGCGCCGCCGGGCTCGGGGCGGAGGACGCCGCGGGGACGCCGGGCGGCGTGCTCGCGACCGACCTCGCGGCGAACACGGGCCGGCCGGTGCTGCTCACCAACGTGGCCGTGGTGGGCGCTCGCAGCCGAGACCTCGACGCGCAGGTCGACCGCGTGCTCGCCATCCGCCCGCATGTGGCCGTGATCATGATCGGCGCCAACGACGTCACCCATTCCGTGCGCCCCCAGCGCTCCGTGGCCCTGCTGCAGGACGCCGTGCGCCGGCTGCGCGAGGCGGGCAGCGAGGTCGTCGTCGGCACCTGCCCGGATCTCGGCACCGTGAAGCCGCTGGCGTGGACGCTGAAGAAGTGGGCCCGCCGGGTCAGCCGAGAACTGGCCGCCGCCCAGACCCTGGTCGTCGAGGCCGAGGGCGGGCGGGCCGTGGCGCTCGGCGAGAAGCTCGGCGCCCTCTTCGACGAGCACCCCGAGCTCTACTTCTCCGCCGACCGCTTCCACCCGTCGGCGCTGGGCTACCAGGCCTGTGCCGAGGCGATGCTGCCCGAGGTTCTGCAGGCCGTGGGCGCTGTTTCCGGGGGCTCTGGCCCGGCCCGAGCGGCGCTGCCCGCGTCGCCGTGATCCGCAGGCCCTCGCACTAGAGCCGCCGGCGCAGGTCGAGCAGCCGCTCGGCCGCCTCGTCGAGCAGGGACGCCACGGCCGGGTCGCCGAGCCGCTCGGATGCCGCTGCCAGCAGATCGTGGCCGCACACCGCCACCTGGTCGCCGGCCGCCGCGTCCGCCAGCGCGGGCAGCGGGCGCGACGCCCCGCCCTCGAGCCCGGCAGCCCCGTCGGCCAGCCACTGGGCGAGGCCGCGGGCCGCGGCGGCGCGGGTCGGCTCGGGCTCGAACGACGCCGACAGCCGGGCCAGGCCCAGGCCGCGGAGACGGTCGACCGTGCGCTCGAGCTGGGCGGCGAACCGCCGCCCCGGGTCGCTGCGCGCGTCGTCGTCCGGGCCGGGTCCCACGCTGTGAGCCTAGGCACTGCACAAAAGAACGCGAAGCCTTGCATCGGCCCCAGGAGGCGGGGCTACGGTGGCCCCACCAGCACCCGGACGCCGAGGAGACGCCATGATCCGTCACTCCGAGCAGACCCACCAGCAGCTCGTCGAGCGCCTCCCCTCTGCCACCGGTCGCGACGTCAAGGACTGGATGCGCGCGCTCGAGGACGGCCCCGCGTTCTCCCGCTTCGAGGAGAAGGTGAACTGGCTGCGCGACGAGCACGGCCTCTCGCACGGCTTCGCCACGGCGATCGTCCACGAGGCCGATCTCGCCCGGGCCCACCGCAAGCTCGGCTGACACCCGGCGCCCGGACCAGGCCGCAGGACATGACGAGGCCCCGCACTCCCTGAGGAGTGCGGGGCCTCGCGGCCTTCCGCCGCGGTGGTCGGCGTCAGGGGGAACGCCCGGCCGCCGGCGTCAGCAGGCCGGCGGCGGGCGGACGTGCTCAGTAGCGGAACGACCCCACGAGGCCCTCGAGGTCGGATGCCATCTTGGCCAGCTCGCGGGCGGCGCCTCGGGTCTGCTCCGCACCGGACGACGCCGCCTGGGCCGCGTCGGTGACCTCGCCGACGGTGTCCTGGATCTCGCCGGAGCCGGCCGCGACGTCGGACATCGAGCGCGCGATCTCGTTGATCGCCGCGGTCTGCTCCTCGACCGCCGAGGCGATCGAGTGCTGGATCTCGCTGATCTGGGCGATGGTCTCGGAGATCTGACCGATCGCGGAGATCGCCTCGTCGGTGTCGACCGTGATGGTCTGGATCCGCGCGGTGATGTCGGTCGTCGCAGTCGCCGTGGCGCGGGAGAGGTCCTTGACCTCCGAGGCCACGACCGCGAAGCCCTTGCCGGCCTCGCCGGCGCGCGCCGACTCGATCGTGGCGTTGAGCGCGAGCAGGTTCGTCTGGTCGGCGACGCCCTTGATCTCCTTGATGACCTTGTCGATGTCGGCGCTGGACTGGCCGAGCTTGTCCATGATGAGCGACGTCGACTGGGCGACCTCGACGGCGGTCGAGGCGACGCGGGCGGCGTCCCAGGCGGCCGAGGAGATCTGCGCGATCGAGGCCGTGAGCTGGTCGGTCGCCGTGGCCGCAGTCTGCACGGACTCGTTGACGCTCTCGGACCGGCCTGCCACGACCTGCGCCTGCTGCGAGGTCGCGTCGGCGGACGAGGACATCAGGTGCGAGGTGGCGGTGAGCTCCTCCGCAGCCGCAGCGACGGTCTGCGCGGACTGCGCGACCTGGCCGATCACCTCGGAGATCTGCTGCACGAACCGGTTGAACAGACCGGAGACCTCGGTGATCTCGTCCTTGCCGTCCTCGGCCACGCGCTGGGTCAGGTCGCCGTCGCCGTCGGCGATGTCGGCGAGCCGGTCGCGCAGCGAGAACAGCGGGGTGGTGATCGAGCGGATGACGACCCACACGCCGAACCCGACGAGGAGGATGCCGACCACGACGAGCACGATCATCTCGATCTTGCTGGCGTTGGCGGCATCGGCAGCGGCCTGCACGTCGGCGGCGGCCTCGGCCTGGGTGGCGTCGGCCAGGGCGTCGAACGCGGCTGCGGCGGCGTTGTAGTTCTCGATCTCGGTCGTGATGATCGCGTCGTCGGCCCGGGCCTTGCCATCGGCGGTGCCGGACTTGTAGTCGGCCACAATCTGGCGGTCGACGGCGATGAAGGCATCGACCGACTTCTTCGCCTCGGCGAGGGTCGCGAGCTGCTCGGGCGTCATGTCGGCGTTCTCCGACAGCGCGGCGATCTGGTCGACGAGCGCCTGCTCCGACGCGAGGTAGGCCTTGCGGCTGTCGCCGTTGTCGTCGGCGGCGTTCTTCACGCCGCGGTCGAAGTCGAAGGCGTAGGCGGTCTGCCAGCCGTTCCAGTCGGCGGCCTGGTACTTCATCGTCAGGGCGGCCAGCGCCTTGTCGGAGCTGAGCTGTGCCGAGGCAGCCGCGCTGACGGAGCCGCTGAAGCCCACCACGGCGAGGACCGCGATGAGCGCCGCGAGCGCCAGCGGCACGACGCCGAGCGCGATCAGACGCGCGCGGATCGGGAAGCGGCGCAGGAAGTCGACCATGGGGTTCCTCCGAGCTGCGACCGGCAGGCCGGCCGAACGTATGGGTGTCCGGCTGCCTGATCGGAGGTGGCTGCGGCGTCCTGAGAGTTACCCGCCGTCGCCCAGCCGGCCGCTCGCGGGCGCTGAGCGTGCGGTGAGGAACCGACGCCGAGCGTGGCCGGCGACTCGGCTGCGCTCACGGACTGTCACCCCTTGGCCCGTCGGTGCGCCCCCAGGACGCGGACGAGCCCCCTCCCGCGGCGCGGGAGGGGGCTCGTCGGGGAGCGGGTGCGGCTACCTGTTGTTGGACAGGATCGCGAGCAGGCGCAGCAGCTCGAGGTAGAGCCAGATCAGCGTGACCATGAGGCCGAAGGCCAGCCGCCACGACTCGCGCTCCGGCACGCCGTAGCGCACCGACTGGTTGATGGCCTCGAAGTCGAGCGCGAGGCTGAACGCGGCGAGGCCGACGCCGACAACGCAGAGCAGGATGCCGACGCCGCCGACGCCGTAGAAGCCCCAGCCGCCGCCGACGCCGAACAGGGCGCCGATGAGGCTGGCGATGCCGATGACGGCGTAGCTGACGAGCGCCACCATCATCATCTTCTGGAAGGTGCCGTTCACCTTGATGATGCGGGTCTTGTACATGACCAGCATGACCGCGAAGGCGACGAAAGTTCCCAGCACCGCCTGCTGCACGATGCCGTAGTAGTTGTTGGCAACGGCGAGGTCGTTGTAGGCGTTGGAGATGCCGCCGAGGAACACGCCCTCGACGAGCGAGTAAGCCAGCACCAGCGCCGGCGACACCTGCTTCTTGAAGATGTTGACGAAGGCCAGCACCATGCCGACGATCGCGGCACCCCAGACCAGCAGCGGCATGGTCTCGTAGAGCTGCCAGCCCACCACGGCGCCGGCGATCACCGCGACGAGGCAGATGCCGGTCTTGATGATGACGTCGTCGAGGGTCAGCCGGCCCGTGCCGGGGCCGGGGGTGTCGTACATGCCCTGCAGCTGCTCGGCTGTCGGGGCGGATGCGGCGTCGGCTGCCGCGGCAGCCGTGTAGGCGCTGCGGCCCTCGTCGTAGGCGAAGCCGGCACCGCCCTGCTTCTCCTGCTCGGTCATCCGCCGCAGCACGGGGTTGCGGGACTCCATGGTGTTCCTCCTCGTGGCGCGCCCCGGTCGGGGCGCGTCGCTAGGACAACGCTAACCGGGGAACCGATGTTCCGGTATCCGTGCAGGTCAGGCCCATGTCGCAGGTATGTCTCAACGGGGTCGGCGGGCGAGAAGCTCTGCGGGCATACGGCCCACCGGCTCGCGCAGGGCCGCCCGCGGCAGCGTGCGGGTCTCGGTCGACAGCCAGGTGGAGTGCCCCACGCCGTCGAGCCCGCTCGCCCTCTGGTCGGCCACGGTCAGCTCGACGTAGTCGTGCCGCCGCGACTTGTCCTGGCTGGTGACCCATCGGGCCTCGACGAAGTCGCCGGCGTCGCCCACGACGACCACGGGACGCACCTTCGACGTACGCCCGCCGTCCTCGTCGTTGGGCACCTCGGCCCACAGCACCGTGCCCCGCTCGAGCCGGGTGCCGCCGCGGCCGACCAGCAGCGCGACCACGCCGACCGCGGCAGCAGGCGTGCACAGCAGCAGCGCCCCGAGCACCTTCCACCAGGGGGCCCGCCCGGGCCGGATGCGGTCGAGCAGGCCGAAGGCCACCAGCGCCCCGAACGGCAGCGCCGCGCCGAGCGCGAGGGCCAGCACCGACGACGCGAAAGAGGGCCGGGCCAGCAGGATCCACGCGACCGCGGCGAGTGGGCCGAGCACGCACAGCGCCATCAGGGCCAGCGCCGCCAGCCGGTACTCACGACGCCGACGCGTGCCCTGCGGGTACCACCGGCCGCGCGCAGCAGCGCCCAGGGACGCCAGCCGAACCCGTACCGATCCCATGCCCGCGCTCCCGTTCCTCTCGGCTCGACCGGCTGTGCCCCAGCAGTGCGCCGGGAGTGCTCCCGAGAGGGCAACCCCTCGTGCCAGCAGAACCCGGCGTGATCGCATGGCCCTCTCGATCAACAGCCTCAATCGCGTCGGGAACGTGAGCAAGCTCCCGTTCCACTCGGCTCAATCGACTGTGCCCCCGGCAGGGTTCGAACCTGCACTGGTCCCGGTTTAAGCGGGATGCCTCTGCCAGTTGGGCTACGGGGGCGCTCGGCCTAGAAGGCTAGAGGTAGGTCTGGCGGGGGAACACGGCGTGCGGGCCGACGACGCGGTCGAGGAAGAGGAAGCCGGCCAGGTGGTCGAGCTCGTGCTGCAGGGCGCGCGCCTCGAACGCGTCGGTCTCGATCACGACCTCCTCGCCCGTGCCCGGCAGCAGGCCGCGGACGACCAGCCGCGACGCGCGCTTGACGTCGCCGGTGAAGTCGGGCACCGACATGCAGCCCTCGCGCGACTTCTCGTTGCGCGATGCCGACTCGACGACGGCGTTGACCAGGACGTACTCGCCGTGGGTGATGCGCGCCTTGGGGTGGGCCGTCACGTCGAGGGAGAACACGCGCCAGCCGACGCCGACCTGGTTGGCGGCCAGCCCGACGCAGCCGGGCGACACGCGCTGGGTCGCGAGCAGGTCGGCCGCGAGCTGCACGACGCCGGGGTCGCACGGGTCGACGTCGACGCACGGCGTCGAGAGCACGGCCGCGGGCGCCGTGACGACCGGCAGCACGCGCCCCTCGGGCAGGGGCGGCATGACGATCCGCCCGTCGACGATCCCCACGACGGCTACAGCTCGTCCACGTCGGCGGGCTGCAGCGTCGCGTGGACGCCGAGCTCCGCTGCCGCCTCGGCGATCCGCGCCTGCAGCGCCTCGACATCGGTGCCAGTCGGGAGGGCTGCCTCGGCGACGAGCAGGTAGAGGCCGGTGCCCAGACGGGTGGTGAGGTCGGTGATGTTGCCGCCCGCTGCCGCGACGACGCCGGTGAGACCCGAGACGATGCCGGGCCGGTCGGCACCGTGCACCGTGAGCAGCCACGGGGAGCCAGACGTGGAGGAGGAGTCGGCGTCCGGAACCGGCAGCACCGACACGACGAGGCCCTCGGCGACGAGGTGGGCGAGGCGCGCCTCGATCTCGGACGGGTCGGCGTCGGCCGCGACGACGAGGGTCCACGCGAAGTGACCGCGCAGCAGCGTCATCGAGGAGTCCTCGAGGTTGCCGCCGAGCTCGGCGAGCACCCCCGTGACCTCGGCGATGATGCCCGGCCGGTCGTGGCCGAGGACGGTGACGGCGAGGCTGTGGCTCATACGCCGAGCCTAGGGACCCGGCCGGTCCGACCTCGGGGAGGGGCACGGCCCGGCGCCCGCCGCGGTCGTCAGATCGCGTGGCGCCGCGGGCCCGGCTCGGCCAGCGACGACGCCGTGCGCAGGTCCTGGTGCGTGCCCCACAGGCTGGTGACGTCGCGCTTGAACAGGAACGCGATGGTCCAGTCGGTCACGACCGCCACCTTGCGGCGCAGGGTCGGCACCTTGCTCATGTGGTACGTCCGGTGCAGGAACCACGCCGGGAAGCCCTTGATGCGGATGCCCTTGACCTGGGCCACGCCCTTGTAGAGGCCGAGCGAGGCCACCGAGCCGTTGTGCTTGTGCCGGTAGTCGACCGGGTCGAAGCCGCGCATCACCGCGATCACGTTGTCGGCGAGCACCTTGGCCTGCCGGACCGCGTGCTGCGCCGACGGCGAGCAGAACGCGCCGGGGTTGGTGAGGTCCGGCACCGCGGTGCAGTCGCCGGCGCCCCACGCGTCGGGCACACCGACCACGCGCAGGTCGGCGTGGCACACGAGCCGGCCGCGCTCGTCGAGCGGCAGATCGGTCGCCTCGAGCAGCGGGCTCGGCTTCACGCCCGCGGTCCACACCACGGTGTCCGAGCGCATCGTCGTGCCGTCCGACAGCACGACGTCGCCATCGACGGTCGACTCCAGCCGTGTCTCGAGGCGCACCTCGATGCCGCGCTCGCGCAGCTGCTCCGCCGTCCACTCGCCGAGCTCCGGGCCCACCTCGGGCAGGATCCGCCCGGTGGCCTCGACCAGCACGAACCGCAGGTCGTCGGGCGTCACGTTGCGCAGGTAGCGGGTGGCGTAGCGCGCGAGGTCCTCGATCTCGGCAAGGGCCTCGACGCCCGCGTAGCCGCCCCCGACGAAGACGAACGTGAGGTTGCGCTCGCGGATCTCGGGGTCGGTGGCCGTCTCCGCGATGTCGAGGCACTCGAGCACATGGTTGCGCAGCGCGATGGCCTCCTCGACGTTCTTGAAGCCGATGGCCCAGTCGGCGAGGCCGGGGATGGGCAGCGTGCGCGGCACCGCGCCGACCGCCATCACGAGGACGTCGTAGGGCAGCTCGTAGGCCTCGCCCTCGAGCGGCACGATGGTGGCGACCTTGCGGGCGTGCTCGACCTGCGCGACCGAGCCCGTGACGATCTCGGCGTCGGGCAGGGTCTGGCGCAGCGGGACCACGGTGTGGCGCGGCTGGATCGAGCCGGCGCCCGCCTCGGGCAGGAACGGCTGGTAGGTCATGTACGAGCGCGGATCGACGACGGTGACGACCGCCTCGTCGCGCTGCAGCTTCGAGGTGAGACGCAGCGCGGTGTAGAGGCCGACGTAGCCGCCGCCCACGATGAGGATCCGGGGAGGCTGCTGTGTCATACCTCCACGTTAGGCCTGCCTTACCTCGCCCGCGATCGGGATGGGCGGCGGATCGGTGTCTGTCCGGACACACCCGGCTCGCTCACGCCGCGGGCGCGAAGGGGGTCGGCGGGTCGCCCAGGACGACGTCGAGCCGCCAGGGCCCGACGTCCTGGCGCAGCAGCACCGACCAGCGGGCCGAGGCCGGGACGCCGTCCGCGCCGTCGGACTCCGCCTCGACCAGCCACCGGCCGCGCTCGCGGACCTCCGACGCGCAGGCGGCGGCGTCGGGCGCGGACCGGTCGCCGACGCCGGACACCGCCACCGGCCCGACCAGCTGCGGTGCGGCCTGCACCCATCCGGCGACAGTGGAGCACGCCTCCTCGACGGTGCCCTCGCGCGTGAGCGCCAGGCCGGCCACGGCGTCCTGGCAGTCGAGGTTGAGACCCACGCAGGAGTAGCGCACCCCGCCGTCGGCCTCCCATCCCGACGGCGGCTGCACCGACGCGACCTCCGCCCGGAGGGCGCCCATGGTCGTCTCGTCGGCGCAGGCAGCGGTGGCCAGAACGACGAGCAGCGCGACGGCAGCGCGCGCTGCGCGACGGATCGACCGGCCCTCCCCCACGGGCGCAGGATCGCAGCCGCAGCAGCGGGCGGCCAGTCCCCGGTGCCCCTGCCGCGGGCGGCTACCCGGCCCGCTCGGCGAGGCCGAAGGCGATGCCGTCGAGGATGTCGTGCTCGGAGACGAGCACCTCGGGCAGGCCCGTGCGGTCGAGGATCCGGCGCAGGACGAGCACGCCCGCGTTGATGACGTCGACGCGACCCGGGTGCATCACGCCGATCGCGGAGCGTGCGCCGTGGTCGAGGCCGAGCAGCTCGTCGGAGACGCGCGTGACCTCCGACGCCGGGATGCGCGAACCGTGGATGGCCTCGGAGTCGTACTCGGGGAGGCCGAGAGCGATGCCCGCAGCCGTGGTGACGGAGCCCGCCAGCCCCACGAGCGTGCGCGCCCGATCGAGCGGGACCGACTGCGCCGCAAGGGAGATCGCGGCATCGACGTCGGACACGATGCCCTGCACCTCGTCGGACGTCGGCGGGTCGTGGCGCACGTGGCGCTCGGTCATCCGCACGCATCCGACGTCGACGCTGCGGGCAGCCTCGGGCTCGGCCGCGCCGAGGACGAACTCGGTGGAGCCGCCGCCGATGTCGACGACGAGGTAGGGCGGCTCGCCGCCGACGAGCCCGCGTGTCGCCCCGACGAACGACAGCCGCGCCTCCTCGTCGCCGGTGATCACTTCGGGCTCGACGCCGATCCGCTCGCGGACCCCGTCGACGAACACCTGCCGGTTGGCGGCGTCGCGCGACGCCGACGTCGCGACGAAGCGCACCGGGCCCGCGCCGAGCGATCTGATCACCTCGGCGTAGCGCCCGCACGCTGCGAAGGTGCGCTCGAGCGCGCCCTCGGAGAACCGCCCGGTGGAGTCGACCCCCTCGCCGAGCCGGACGATCTCCATCCGCCGGTCGAGGTCGACGAGCGTGCCGGAATCGGTGTCGACGTCGGCCACGAGCAGCCGGATCGCGTTGGTGCCGCAGTCGATCGCCGCGACGCGCACGACCGGCACGTCAGCCCTCCTCGGCGCGGGTGCACGGGCCGGCGGCGCCCCAGTCGGGCAGCATCGCGAGCGCCTCGTCGCCGAACGGGTTGACGCCGGGGCCGGCGGCGAGGGCGTGGCCGACCAGCACGTGCAGGCACTTCACCCGGGTCGGCATGCCGCCGGCCGTGATGCCCGCGATCTCCTCGACGTGGGCGATGGCCTCGCGCCGGGCGAGATAGTCGTCGTGCGCGCGCCCGTAGGCAGCCGCCAGATCCGGGTCGTCGGCGAGCCGGTCCTGCATCTCGCGCATGGTGCCCTCGGCCTCCAGCGTGCCGATGAGGCCGGCTGCCCGCGGGCAGGTCAGGTAGTACATCGTCGGGAACGGCGTGCCGTCGGGCAGCCGCGGCTCGGTCTCCACGACGTCGGGGTCGCCGCACGAGCAGCGGTGCGCCACCCGCCGCACTCCGCGAGGCATCCGGCCGAGCTGGCGCTCGACGGCCGCGAGGTCGTCCGGGGTCGGGGCGTCGGTCGGGTCGGCGTCGGTCACGGGACAAGCCTGCCCGGCGTCAGCGCGAGGCGGCAGCCGGGGCCGCAGAGGCGCCGCTGCCGGCGGTGTCAGCGTCCTCGACGGCCTGCCAGAGCTTGTCGTACCAGGCACCGGGCGCGGCAGCAGCGGCTGCCTTCTCCGGGGCGGGCGCCTCGTCGGGGTCGAGCACGACGTAGCCGACCTCGCCCGGCATCACGTAGTGCAGGCGCGACCGGATGAGCGACTGGATGTAGGCCGGGTCCTGCAGGCGGCGCTTCTGCGCCTCGAGCTGGTCGACGCGCGATGCGGCGGCGTCGTTCTGCGCCTGCAGCGCGTTGATCTCCGCGCGCTGGGCGACGAGCTCGCGCAGCGGCACCACGAGAGTCAGCACGAGCATGCCGAGCACGACCGCCAGGATCACCGCCCGGCCGGTGAGGGTCGGGCGCTCGCGGACGGAGGCCGCCGCCGCGCGCACACGGCTGCGGCTGGTCCTGCCGGGGGACGTCGCAGCACCGCGGCGCGCCGCACGACGCTCCGCGGCACGCTGCGACGGCCCCGACATGGCTCCTAGTGTCGCCCGCTCAGCCCTGGAAACGCGGGAAGGCGCCGCGACCGGCGTAGCGCGCCGCGTCGTCGAGCTCCTCCTCGATGCGCAGCAGCTGGTTGTACTTGGCGACGCGCTCCGAGCGCGCGGGGGCTCCGGTCTTGATCTGGCCGGCGTCCGTGGCGACGGCGAGATCGGCGATCGTGACGTCCTCGGTCTCGCCGGAGCGGTGGCTCATCATGCAGCGGTAGCCGTTGCGGTGAGCCAGGGCGACGGCGTCGAGGGTCTCGGTCAGCGAGCCGATCTGGTTCACCTTCACCAGCAGTGCGTTGGCGGTCGCCGACTCGATGCCGCGGGCGAGCCGCTCGGGGTTGGTGACGAACAGGTCGTCGCCGACGATCTGCACCTTGTCGCCGATCGCGTCGGTGAGGGTCTTCCAGCCGTCCCAGTCGTCCTCGTTCAGCGGGTCCTCGATCGAGACCAGCGGGTAGTCGGCGACCAGCGAGGCGTAGTACGCCGACATCTCGGCGGCGGTCTTGGTCGACTTCTCGAAGGTGTAAACGCCGTCCTCGAAGAACTCGCTGGCGGCGACGTCGAGCGCGAGCGCGATGTCGCTGCCGACGGCGTAGCCGGCCTTCTCGATCGCGGTGGCGATGAGGTCGAGCGCGGTGCGGTTGCTCGGCAGGTTCGGCGCGAAGCCGCCCTCGTCGCCGAGGCCGGTTGCGAGGCCCTCCTTCTTCAGCACCGACTTGAGCGCGTGGTAGACCTCCGCGCCCATGCGCAGCGCCTCGCGGAAGCTCTCTGCGCCGATCGGCGCGATCATGAACTCCTGGATGTCGACGTCGGAGTCGGCGTGCGAGCCGCCGTTGAGGATGTTCATCATCGGGACGGGGAGCACGTGGGCGTTCGGGCCGCCGACGTAGCGGAACAGCGGGAGGCCGGCCGAGTCGGCCGCGGCCTTCGCGACGGCGAGCGAGACGCCGAGGATCGCGTTGGCGCCGAGGCGCTCCTTGTTGGGGGTGCCGTCGAGGTCGATCATCACCTGGTCGATGAGGCGCTGCTCGGCGGCGTCGAAGCCGAGGATCTCGGGCGCGATCTCGTCCTCGACCGCGAGGACGGCCTTCTCGACGCCCTTGCCGCCGTAGCGCTCGCCGCCGTCGCGGAGCTCGACGGCCTCGAAGGCGCCGGTCGACGCGCCGGAGGGGACGGCCGCGCGCGCGACGGTGCCGTCGTCGAGACCCACCTCCACCTCGACGGTCGGGTTGCCGCGGGAGTCGAGGATCTCGCGTGCGATGACGGCGTCGATGCTGGCCATGGAGGGCTCCTGTGTCGCTCGTTCTGCTGTGCTCCGCAGGCGGCCTGCGGACGGTCGTGGGCCGTCGACGCGGCGCCGGGTCCGCCTCGGCGACGTTGCCGGGGCGGGCACCACGGGGGCGGCTGCCGGGCCTCGCCGGACGGCGCGACCGGGCACCTCGACCCTATCGGCCCCGCCCGGTCGTCGGGGCACCGCCGTGCGGGACCGCCCCGGAGGGGGCACCCTGGAAGGGCTATGACGACGAGCACACTCCCCCGCAGCGCCGGCGCCGACGGCCCCGAGCCCCGGCCCCGCACGGGCATCCGCAGCGGCTTCACGTCGATGGACAGCCTCGACCAGTCGACGCCGGACTCCGGGTACTTCGGCCCCGGCAGCGTCTCGTGGCGGGTGCACCACGACCCGGCCACGATCGTGGGCGGCATCCGGGCGCTCCTGCTGCAGGCCCTGCACCCCGAGGTGATGCTCGCCTTCTACGGCATCACCTCCACGCGCGAGGACCCGTGGGGGCGGCTGTCTCGCACCGGCGCCTACGTCAACGCCATCACCTACGGCACCCGCGCCGAGGCCGACGCCGCAGCCGCGCGGGTCCGGCGCGTGCACGGCGCGCTGCGCCTCGACCGGCCGGAGTGGCTGCTCTGGGTGCACGTCGGCGCCGTCGACTCCTGGCTCGACGGCTACCGCCGCTCGGGCGCGCCGATGTCCGACGCCGAGGCCGACCGCTACGTCGCCGAGCAGGTCGAGGCCGCCCGGCTCATCGGGTGCGTCGTCGCCGACGTGCCGTCGAGCGTGTCGGAGATGGCGCAGTACCTCGAGGACATCAGGCCGCGCCTCGACGTCACGCCCGAGACCCGCGAGTCCGTGCGAGACCTGCTGTGGCCGCCGATGGAGCGGCGCATCGAGCTGCTCACGCCCGCCCGCCCGGCCTGGACGACGTTCGCGCTCACGGCGTTCGGGCTGCTCCCGCGGTGGTCGCGCCGGATGTTCGCCCTTCCCGGCCTGCCCACCACCGACATCCAGGCCTCGCTCGCCGCCCGGGCGCTGCGCACCACGCTGCTCGCCGTGCCGGACGACCGACGCACCAACCCGCACCTCGCGGCGGCCCGGATCCGCCTCGGCCTCGCCGACGCCGCCTGACCCCCCATCTGGTAGTCGAAACGCGCGGCAGACCGCGCGATCGGACTACCGGATCAGCCCTGCGACCAGGTGGAGAGCAGCAGCTCGTTGAACCGAGCGGGATCGGTGAGCTGGAGGGTGTGGCCGGAGTCGTCGAAGACGACGAGGGAGACGCCGAGCCGGTCGGCGATCACGCGGGCGGTGTCCTGGAACGACAGGGCGGCCCGGGCGCCGCGGGGACGCTGCTCGGCCCGGCGCCACTCGGCCGGCCAGCCGCCGGAGACGACGACGCGCGGTCCGGCGACGCGACGCACGCCGTCCCAGTCGACGGGAGGCAGGAGGGGCATCGCCTCGACCCTCGTGGCGTCGGCGGCCACCCGGTCGAGCTCGGTCCACTCGTTGATCCGGAACCGCACCACCCGGGGGTGCAGCCCGAGCACGATGTCGGCCCACCCGGCGAAGAACTGCTCGCCGTCCATCGCGGGCGCTTGCTCGGCGAGGCCGTCGAGGTCGCAGCACAGCTCGACCACGTCGGGGTGCTCGCTGACCCCGTACATCGGCGGCTCGACGACGACGAGCGACCGCACGAGGTCGGGACGGTCGCCCGCGACGAGGAGCGCGTCGACGCCGCCGTAGGAGTGGCCGACGAGGTGCGCACCGCCGAGCTCCTCGAGCAGTGCAACCAGGTCGGGTACGTCGACCGGCCAGCCGACGCCGCCCCTCGCACGAGACGCGCCGTAGCCGCGCCGGTCGACGACGTGCAGCCGGTACCCGTGCTCGGCCAGCGCGTACTGCTCGGCGAAGGTCTGCCGGCCCCAGCCGAAGGCGCCGTGGACGAGAACGACATCGGGGCCCTCGCCCACCGTCTCCACGTGCAGCCCGTCCACCACGTGCAGCATCATCGCGGCCCCGCCGGCGCGGCCGGGCAGCGGGACTCCCAACGGCGTTGCGCGCCCGGACCGGTGACGACGACGATCGCGGCATGTACGTGCCCGCCCACTTCGCCGCGGACGACGCCACCACCCGCGATCTGCTGCGTGGCATCGCCTCCGGGCACCTCGTCACTCACAGCGCCGCCGGGCTGCAGTCGACGCTGCTGCCGCTGCTCGTGCACGAGGGCGCAGACGGCTTCGCGCTGCAGGGGCATCTCGCGCGCAACAACCCGCAGTGGGAGGACCAGGGGCCGGCGCTGGTGATCGTGCCGGGGCCGCAGTCGTACATCACGCCGTCCTGGTACGCCGCCAAGCGCGAGCACGGCCGCGTCGTGCCGACGTGGGACTACACCGTGCTGCACGTGCACGGACGGCTGGTGGCGCACGACGACGACGCCTGGACGGAGGATCTCGTCCGGCGGCTCACCGACCATCACGAGGCCGACCGCGACGAGCCGTGGTCGGTCGACGACGCGCCCGCGCAGTTCGTCGCGGGCCAGCTGCGCGCGATCGTCGGCGTCGAGCTCGTGGTCGAGCGGGTCGAGGGCAAGCTCAAGTGGAGCCAGAACCGCAGCGCCGACGACCTCGACGGCGTCGTCGCGGGGCTCGCGTCGGACGGTGACGCCGAGGCCGCGGCACTGGTGGAGCGCTACCGCCCCTAGCCGAGGTCGAGCGCCTTCCTGCGGACGAGCTTGGCGAAGTAGGGCTTGCCCTGGGCGGTGAGGTGCAGGCCGTCCTCGAACCACTGCGCCTTGCCGGCGGAGAACGCCGCCCAGTCGGCCAGCACGACGTTGCTGTGCCGCGCCGCGACGTCGGCCAGCACCCTGTTGCTCGGCTTCACCCAGGCGAAGCGGGCCGTCGAGGTCACGAGCACGATCCGCTTGGTGCCGGAGAGCTTGGCGATGGTCGACTCGAGGGCGCCCTCGTCGACCGGGCCCGCCGTCCCGAGGTGCATCACCACGATGCTGCCGAGGGTGCCGCGCGCGCGGCTGGCGAGGACGGCGCCCTCGATGTTGGCCGGCGACCGGTTGATGGCGGCGTCGAGCTTCACCCCGGGCAGGTACTTGCGCAGCACCGGCGCCGACCAGAGCGTGACCGAGTCGCCGTACCAGGAGATGTCGGCCGTCGTCAGTCCCGTGACCGGCGCCTTGCCCTGCGGCGCGGGCTTGGTCGCGGACGGCAGCGGCGTCGGCTTCGCGGCCGGTTTCGCCGACGTGCCGGCGACGGGGGACGACGACGGGCGGGCACCGGGCTCGGCCGGGGCCGAGGTGTCGTCGCTGATCGCCGTCGTGGATCCGTAGGTGCCGATCGCCTGCGTCTGCGCGTCCGGCAGCGGCTGGGTGAACCCCGCCACGAGGATCGCGGCCACGGCGGACGCCGTGCCCAGCAGCACCCAGGTGCGGCGGTGCGTCGGGACGGCGGCCTCGACCGGGCCGAGTTTGCGCGAGCGCTCGCGGGCGCGCTGCCAGGCCCGCCCGAGCGCACCGCGGCGGATCGGCGTCTCGACGTAGCGGTAGCTGAGCTCGGCCACGCCGACGACGAGCGCGATGCGCAGCCCGTCGAACCACGCGCCCTCCCACGGGACGTCGATGCCGGGGCGCGTGACCAGGAAGACCGGGTAGTGCCACAGGTAGATGCCGTAGGAGCGCTCGCCGATCCAGCGCATCGGCGGGTTGTCGAGCCAGCGGCCGAGCGGCGCCCCCGGGTGCGAGCCGGCCGCGATGACGACCGCGAAGACCGCCGCAGCGAGCAGGAAGCCGCCGCGGTAGAGCCACGGCGTGTACTCCGACACCGTCACGAACAGCAGCACCGAGACCGCGAGGCCGCCGGCGCCCACGGCGGTGAGCATCGTGCGCGCGCCGGCCGGGATGGTGCGGGCGTAGTGGCTCGGACGCCACACCGCCGCAAGGGCCGCGCCCACGAGGATCGACATGGCGTGCGTGTCGGTGCCGAAGTAGACCCGCGTGGGGTCGGCATCGATCGGGTAGCCGCGAGAGACAGCGAGCGCGGCCATCCACGCGGTCGACAGCAGCGCGCCGCCGAGGGCCACAGCGAGCACGACGGGGCGCCGCGCCCAGCCCCGCCGCGCGGCGAACCAGGCGATGCCGGTGAGCATGAGCGGCCACAGCAGGTAGAACTGCTCCTCCACCGCCAGCGACCACAGGTGGCCGAGCATGTTGCCGCGGCCGATGAGCTCGAAGTACGACTGCTCCTGGCCCAGCGCCCACCAGTTGCTGATGTAGAGCGCCGCCCCGGGGAGGTCGCGCAGGAACTGCGACGCCGAGTCGCGGGCGATCGTCGTCACGATCAGCGCGGTGCCGAGCAGCATGAGCACCAGCGCGGGCAGCAGGCGTCGTGCTCGCCGCAGGTAGAAGGCGCCGATGTCGACCCGGCCGCGCAGGCCGATCTCCTCGAGCAGCAGCGTGGTGATGAGGAACCCGCTGATGACGAAGAAGAGGTCGACGCCGAGGAAGCCGCCGGTCATCGAGCCGTTGCCGAGGTGGTAGATCACCACGGCGGTGACCGCGACCGCACGCAGGCCGTCGAGTCCGAGGATCCGGCCGGCCGACGACGGGTGGCCGGCATGGCGGCCGGCGGGCGTCGCGACGACGGGCCGGTCGGGCAGCAGCGCCGTCACGCCGCCCCCTCCCGGGGTCGCCTGGGCGCCGCGGCGTCGTCACGGCGCGCGGCGGGCGCAGCAGGCCGAGGGCCCGCGGACGTCGGCACGGCGGTGTCCCTCCTCGCGCCCTGCACTGACGGGGGACAGCCTGCCAACCCGACGGCCGGACGTCGGTGACCCACGCCACGACGGGCCCCACGAAACGGTTGCGCCCACGGCCATGCAGGCGTGCGGGTGACCCACGTCTCAGCGCGGGAGCGCGGTCAGCGCGAGGTGCGCACCCGGTCGAGCCGCCGCAGCTCGGCGCGCAGGGCACGCGCCCGGTCCACGTGCTGGTGGCCCGCGCGCGAGCGCAGCGTCTCGAGCTGCAGCACGAGCACCCGGCGGCGGGCGGTCAGCAGCCCGGCTCCACCAGGAGACGTCGGGACGGTGTCCGGGGACATGCCGGTAAGGGTAGCCTTACCGCCGTGATCGTGTGCCACTGCCTCGTCGTCCGCGACACCGACCTGCGCGCGTGCGCCCTGGCCGGCGCGCGGACCGTCGGAGAGGTGCTGCGCGCCACCGGTGCCGGCAGCGCGTGCGGCGGCTGCTCCGTCGCCGTTCGTCAGCACGTGAAGGCGGCCCTGTGCCAGGCTCACGGCACCCACCAGCCCCTCGAGGACGCCGCCGGCGTCCCGGACCCGGAGGTCGTGCATGCAGCCGGTTAGCCCCCGCATCGTCGAGCTGCTCAACGAGGCGCTCACGCTCGAGGTCACCGTGACCAACGCGTACTTCCTGCACGCGCGCATGCTCGACGCCCAGGGCTTCCCGAAGCTGGGCAAGGTCTTCTACGACCTGTCGATCGGCGAGATGCGCGACGCCGACGAGATCATCCAGCGGATCCTGCTCTTCGACGGCCACCCCAACCTGCAGCGCGTCGGCCCGATCTCCATCGGCGAGAACGCCCACGAGATGCTCACCCTCGGGCTCGAGGGCGAGAAGGCCGCAGTCGCCCAGTTCAACGCCGCCGCCGCCGAGTGCCGGGCGCTCGGCGACCACGGCACGGCGTCGATCTTCGACGAGATGGTGCGCGACGAGGAGGGCCACGCCGACTGGTTCGAGGCGCAGCTGGCCGCCATCGAGGTCATCGGCGTCGGGGCCTACCTCGCCCAGCAGACCGACGCCGCCACCGGCCCCGCCTGACTCTCAGGCGGTCCACAGCCAGGACCGCTCGCCGGCACAGGCCGGCCGGGCAGGGTTCTTGCTGTCGGAGCCGCACGGACACGGCCTCGACGCACTCCTTCGATGGGAACCCCCTCGACGGCCGGCCCACCTCCCTCGGGGCCGGCCGTCACCCATGTCCGGCGCCCCCGGCCCGCGTGTCACAGCCCCAACGGGGGCAGACCACCGCTCGTTTCCCCCCGTTCGGGCTGTTACGTCGTGGGTGGCCCTCACCCCTCAGCGCCGAACAAAGCGGAAGGACCCGGCCCCGAAGCTCCACCAAAGCGGAAGGACCCGGCCGTAAGGCCGGGTCCTTCCGCTTTGGTGGAGCTGAGGTCCCCTACTGCAGATCGCTCGGCTTCGTCTCGGCCGCGCCGCTGGCGCTCAGATCTGCAGCGGGGGCCCACACCCCTCGGCTCCTAGATCGGTCCCCGGGCCCGGCCCTTCAACCACAAAGTCCTCGGGCCCGACCAGGTGGCCGGGCCCGAGGACCGATGTGGAGCTGAGGGGACTCGAACCCCTGACCCCCTCGATGCGAACGAGGTGCGCTACCAGCTGCGCTACAGCCCCTTGCAGTGGCGGTAAGGGTAGCAAGGCCCCTGCGATGCTCCCAAACCGGCAGCGACCGGCCGCTGGCTGCAGGCACGCGGGCTACAGGACCGGGACTGCGGGCTGGTGCAGACCGAGGCGGCGGCCGGTGCGGACGCGGTCGCGGCGCATCGCTGCGGCTGCGCGGCAGCCCGGGCAGACGTGGCGGTCCGGCCCGACGGCGTCGAGGGCGGCCAGCGTCGCGAAGCGCAGATCGGCGAAGCGGCGCAGCGGGCGACGGCGCAGCGGGTGGCCGCCCAGGGACTGGCCGCACAGGGTCTCCGCCGAGCCCGGCAGCCAGGCGTGGACGGCACCGCGGGGATGTCCGGTCCCGTCGGACCCGCGGCCGGACGACGTCGCTGCTACTCGTGGCTCCATGGCGGGGCTGTACCCCGTCGGAGCGCCGCACTCACCTAGCGGGTGTCACTCGTTCGCGGCACGGCGCCACGAGGGCAGCTCGACGCCGGCGCGCGGATCGTCGAGCAGGGAGTCGAGCTCGTCCTGCGGGTCGAGCGCCTCGACGTCGACGTCGTCCTCGACGTAGCGGTCGGAGTAGTTCTCCGGCCGGTAGCGGGCGGCCTGCGGGAGCACGTCGGGCAGGTCGCGGGGCACGGTGATCTCGAAGGTCTCGACGCGCATCTCGCCGTCGGCAACCGGCTCGGAGGCCAGCGAGCCGCGGGCCTGCTCGAGCATGGCCGCGCCGGACCACGCACCGGGGTGGGTGAGGTCGATGACGCGCGGCATCTTCGTGGCCCGCGGAGCCGTGACGTAGGTGGGCAGCGTCGTGGGCACCGGGTTCCACGCATCGGTGCCGGTGGCGCGCTGCTCGGACTCGGGCCGGACGTCGACAGGGGAGGGGTCGACGGCGCGGCCGCCGCGGCGGGCGTCGCTGCGCCCCGTGCGGTGCTGCGACTCGGCGGCGCGCGCGGCCTCGGACAGCACGATGCGCCGCTGCTGACGGCGCCGCAGCTCGGCGGCGGCGACCACCTGCCGCCGGGCGACGACGACGAAGCCGGCGAGCAGGAGGGCGGGCACCGCCGACAGGATCAGCGGCACCATGCCGAGGGCGGCGAGCAGGAGCGACAGGCTCAGCAGCCCGGCGAGCGCCAGGAGCGTGCGGCGGCGGCGTGCGGCGGCGCGGGCGGACGGGCTGTCGGCGGCCCGAGGACCGGTGACGGTGACCTCGCTCCCGCGCGCCGTGCGCGGCCGGGTGGGCATGAGCACCTCGCGGGCCGGGCGCTCGTCGCGGCCCTCGCGGCCGCGCCGCAGCGAGCCCATCGCCCGCGCGAACCGGTCGGCCGACTTCGACTCCTGCGCCTCGTCGTGGCGCTTGAGCCACATGGGGATCAGGACGACGGCCCACATGACCGCGATGGCCAGATAGATCCAGGAACCGCCGAAGGGTCCGGATCCGCTCTGCACGCAGACGAGGCTACGGTCACGGAGCGCGAACCCCGTGGATCACACGAGTCACATCCGTGGGCGTGTCGCGGATCGGTAACGGCGGCCGGCCATCAGCGGACGACATCAGCAGGGAGACGACGCAGACCGGACACCCGCAGCGCACTGCGCGATCCGATGCGCCCCAGCGGGTTACGGGACGCCGTTGAGCTCGTGCCACCGGGCCAGCAGACCGCCGGGCACCTCGTCGGCGGTGAGGGCGAACGACAGGTGGTCGCGCCAGTCGCCGTCGATGTGGAGGTACGCCGGACGCAGACCCTCGGGCCGGAACCCGAGCTTCTCCACGACGCGGCGCGACGCCACGTTCTCCGGCCGGATGTTGATCTCGACCCGGTGCAGCCCGATCGACCAGCAGTGGTCGCTGGCCATCGCGACGGCGGTCGGCATGATGCCGCGGCCGGCCACGCGCTGGTCGACCCAGTAGCCCACCGAGCATCCGCGCAGCGAGCCCCACGTGATGCTCGAGACGGTGAGCTGGCCCACGAGCCGGTCGGCGAAGGTGACGACGAAGGGCATCGAGCGGCCGGCGCGCGCGTCGGCGTGCAGCCGCCGCACCATCGCGGCGTAGGTCGGTGCGGGCTCGGTGCGCGGATCGGGGCTGGTGGCCTCCCAGGGACGCAGCCACTCGGCGTTGCGCGCCCGCACCTCGCGCCACTCCTTGGAGTCGCGCAGCCTCAGGGGTCGCAGACCGACCGCCCCGTCGGCGAGCTCGACCGGCCAGCCGGCGGTCACGACGAGCCCGGCCGCGGGTGGTCGCCTCCGCGCACCTGCTCGACGGCGTGGACGAGGATCCCCGACAGCACCTCCATGCCGTCCTTCGCGCCGCCCCGGGAGCCCGGCAGGTTCACGATGAGCGTGTCGCCGGCAAGGCCCGCGCGTCCGCGCGAGAGGACCGCGGTGGGCACGCCCTTGGCGGCACCGGCCGCCCGGATCGCCTCGGCGATCCCGGGGGCCTCGCGGGTGAGCACGCTGGCGGTGAACTCCGGCGTCACGTCGTGGGGGGTGAGTCCGGTGCCGCCCGTGGTGAGGACGACGTCGTAGCCGTCGTGGACCGCCCC
Organism: Actinomycetota bacterium; assembly: GCA_020161245.1. Lineage (GTDB taxonomy): Bacteria > Actinomycetota > Actinomycetes > S36-B12 > CAIYMF01 > Longivirga. Next base: position 97,229 of record JAIUOK010000009.1, read on the forward strand.
CAGCAGCACGCTCTCGATCTCGGGACCGTCGGGCACCACGGTGGGGCCGTCGACGTCGAAGCCGAGGCCCTGCAGACCCTCGACGAGGATGGGGCCGGAGACGTCGTCGTACACGCCACCCGCGGCGCGGGTCGACACGGTGACGACGAGCGCGCGCATCACGCCTCCCGCTGCCAGAGGCCGGTCTTGCCCCCGCGCTTCTCCTCGACGCGGACATCGGTGATCTCGGCGGCGGGGTCGATCGCCTTCACCATGTCGACGAGCGCGAGGCCGGCGACCGCCACGCAGGTGAGCGCCTCCATCTCGACGCCGGTGCGGTCGGCGGTGCGCACCTCGGCGCGGACCGCGACGTGGTCGTCGTGAACCTCGACGTCGACGGTCACTCCGTGGATCGCGATGGGGTGGCACAGCGGCACGAGGTCGGGCGTCCGCTTGGCGGCCTGGATGCCGGCGATCCGCGCGACGGCGAGCGCGTCGCCCTTGGGCACTCCCCCGGCGCGCAGCGCCGCGACGACCTCGGGCGAGACCAGGACGCGGCCGGTGGCGACGGCCGACCGCACGCTGACGTCCTTGCCGCTGACGTCGACCATCCGCGCCGCGCCGGTGGCGTCGACGTGGGTCAGCCCGTGGTCAGCCGTCATCTCACGACTCGTCGAGGCGCAGGACGGCGAGGGCCGTGCCGGGCTTGACCTCGGAGACGTCCTCGGGGACGACGACGAGGCAGTTGGCCTGCGACAGGGCGCCGAGCATGTGCGAGCCCTGGCCGCCGGCGGGGCGCACGACATAGCGGCCGTCCTCCACCGCGAGGTGGCCGCGGGCGAACTGCCGCTTGCCCGCTGGCGACATCAGCGTCTCGGTGAGCACCGCGCGGACGACGGGGCGGTAGATGCGCTGGTGGCCGAGCATCCGGCGCAGCACCGGCCGGACGAAAACCTCGAACGAGACGTAGGCCGACACCGGGTTGCCCGGCAGCGTGAAGATCGGCGTGCTCTCGGGCCCGAGCGAGCCGTGGCCCTGCGGCATGCCGGGCTGCATCGCGACCTTGGTGAACTCCACCGTGCCCAGCCGCGAGAGCACGGCCTTCACGGTGTCGTAGGCGCCGGCGCTCACGCCGCCGGTGGTCACGATGAGGTCGGCGCGGACGAGCTGGTCCTCCAGCGTGGAGAGCAGCGTGGGCGCGTCGTCCGGCACCGGGCCGACGCGGTAGGCGATGGCGCCCGCCTCCTGGACGGCCGCGGCGATGGTGACGCCGTTGGAGTCGGTGATGAGGCCGGGCTGCAGCGGGGTGCCGGGCTCCACGAGCTCGTTGCCCGTCGACAGGATCACCACGCGCGGCTGCGGGTGCACCGAGACCCGGCCGCGGCCGACGGCGGCGAGCAGGGCGATCTCGCGGGGGCCGAGGACGGTGCCGGACGTGGCCACGACGTCGCCGAGGGAGACGTCGTCGCCCCGCCGTCGCACGTGCTGGCCGAACGACACGTCGCGGCTGATCGTGACCTCGGGCATGCCGGCGTCGGTCCACTCGACGGGGACGACGGCCTCGGCGCCCTCGGGCAGCGGCGCCCCGGTCATGATCCGGATCGCGGTGCCCTCTCGGACGTCGACGCTGGCGCGGTAGCCCGCGGGGACGTCGTCGATCACGCGGAGGGTCACCGGCTTGCCGTCGCTGGCCGCCTGGACGTCGGCGATCCGGACGGCGTACCCGTCCATCGCGGAGTTGTCGAAGGGCGGCAGCGGCCAGGGAGCGGTGACGTCCTCGGCGAGCACGCAGCCGCGGGCGTCGAGCAGCGTGACGTCGAGCGGGGAGAGCGGGACGACCCCGGCCAGGACCCGCTGGAGGTGCTCCTCGACGCTGCGCACGCCCGAACCCTATGCGGTCTCGGGGATCATGGGCGCGTGACGCCTCCGGGAGACTCCGCAGCACCGCTCGACAAGCGCGCATTGCGCGCCGAGGTCCGGGCGCGCCGGGCCGCGCGGACGCCGGAGGAGCGGTTCGCCGCGGCGTCGGCGCTGGCCGTGCGCGTCGGCGCCATCCCCGAGATCGCCGCGCTGGTCGAGGCCGGCGAGGGCTGCGTCGCGGCCTACGCGTCGATGCCCGTCGAGCCCGGCACCGGCGCCCTGCGCTCGCTGCTGGCGCTGTCCGGCGTCCGGGTGCTGCTCCCCGTCATCCGCGACGACGGCGGGCTGGACTGGGCCTGGGACTCCGACGAGCTCGAGACCCGTCCCGGCTCGATGCCGGTGCCCGAGCCCGGGGGCGAGGTCGTCGGCAGCGGGGCGGCAGCCCTGGTCGACCAGGCCTGCCGGGTGCTGCTCCTGCCCGCGACCGCCGTCGACCCTGCCGGCCACCGGCTCGGCCAGGGCGGCGGCTTCTACGACCGGCTGCTGTCCGGCCTGCCCTCGGTGCTCGTCGGCGGCCCGCTCCGCGTCGCCGTCGTCCACGACGACGAGGTGCTCCCCGCGGTGCCGCACGAGCCCCACGACCGCCGCGTCGACGCCGTCCTCACCCCCACCGCCTACCGGCGGCTCCGCGGCTGAGCTCAGAACCGGTCGGAGCGGTCCGAGCGGAGGTCGAGCAGGCCCTGCTCCTCCAGATCGCGGGCGTGGTGGGCGTCGCTGACCTCGCGGGCCAGGGCGTGGCCGTCGGCGCTGCCGGTGACCGCGGCGAGGAAGTCCGACGCCTCGACGCGCAGCAGCCGCGAGGGCGCAAGCGCGGTGACGGTCGCCGTCCTCGGCACGTCCTCGAGCAGGGCCACCTCGCCGAACCAGTCGCCCTCGCCCAGGTGCTGCTGGCGCGTCGTGCCGGACACCGTGACGGCGAGCTCGCCCGAGCCGACGACGAAGAAGTCGCGGCCGGCATCGCCCTGGCGCACCAGCACCTGGCCCTCCGCCGCCTCGATCCACTCGACGTTGCGCGCCAGCCGCTCGAGGTCGTACTGCGGCAGGACGCCGAGGAACGGCACCGCCCGCAGGGCCTCGATCTCGGCGGGACGGATGACGGCACGCGCGTCGAGCCGGCGGACGTAGACCGCGCCGACGGCGGCCACGGCCACCATGCCGAGCCCCAAGGGCACGAACGCCGTGCGAGCCGAGAGCAGCGCGACGAGCAAGGGTGCGAGCGCCGAGCCGAGGGCCAGGCCCAGCAGCGACGTCGACTCCTGGACGGCGAGCAGCTTGGTGAGCGCGGAGTCGTCGGCGGAACGGGCCATGAGCGTGCGCCCGGCGACCATGAGCAGCTGCCCTGCCAGCCCGCCGATCGCCAGCGCCGCCATCGCGGGCGGCAGGGCGGAGAAGAGGGCGACGGCGGCCATGCCGAGCCCGAGCACCGCCCCGGCACCGGCGATCACCGGGTTGAGCCGCGGACGACGCACGAAAGGCGATGCCACGGCGGCACCGACGAACGCGCCCACCCCGGCGGCGCCGATGAGCAGGCCCGAGCCGGAGTGCCCGAGGTCGAGCACGTCCTCGGAGAACGCGACGCCGAGGACGAGCCCGACGAGGCTCCCGAGCGTCGTGAGGAGGAGCGCCTCGGTCATGAAGGCCTTGAAGACCTCCTGGCCCGAGGCCCCGATCGCCACCGGCGACGGCACGGCCATCGGCGGGGCTCCCATCGGACTCGCCGCGACGGATGAGCGCGTGTGGGTGCTCGACCGGACCGGCAATCGCATCCGGGTGCTCTCCGCCGACGGGCTCGCACCCGTCGGAACCATCGCGCCCCGTGTCCCGCCGAGGGCCTTCGGCGTGGCGATCCTGGGGAACCGGGGACGCATCTGGGCGGCCTACGCGGATCCGGGGGATCAGCGCGGGTGGCTGGTGCGCGTGGATCCCGGCACGGGGAGGCAGCGCGTGCTCGCCACGCGCGCCGGCGAGGTGTC
>JAIUOK010000010.1 GCA_020161245.1 Actinomycetota bacterium
ATCCGAAAGGAGCGGGTTCGGGCGTCGGCCCGCACCTCGTAGAGGTCACCCCGAAGGTGTTTGGCTGCTGAGAGGCCGTCACGCTGAACCTCCTTCATCGCCGCCACCACCTCGGCCACTTCCTCATCGTCCAGGGTATCGATGAACTGCATGACAGGGCGACCGCCGGCCGCCGTCCGATAGTCACGCCAGCGACGCCGGTGTTTCTTCTGCTCGCCCTGGGTCACAACGTGCTCCTTCGGTCTCGCCGGCTACTTCACCGCCGCCGAGATGGCCTTGAACTCGGGGCCACCGGCCTTGCCGAGCGCATCGAACAACACCGTCTCGACGGTGGTGATCATCGCGCCCGCGTTCCGGCACAGCTCGAGGCCCACGCGCTCATCGACCTCGGTGCGTGACAACACCGCATCGGCCGCCAGGTACGCCGTCAGCTTCGCGTCACCCAGCCCGCGCACCGTCTGAAACACGCACACGTGCGTCTCCATGCCCGTCACCAGCACGCTGGAGCGCCCGGTCAGCCGCTCCTTCACCTCGGGCACGAAGGCCGAGAACTCGAGCTTCTCGATGGGCTTGAAGTCGGGAATGCGCTCCGAGACGACCTTCATCGTCGGCCCCAGGCCCTTCGGGTACTGCTCGGTCACCACCCGCTTGAACATCTGCGAGAAGGGGACTCCGAAGCCCCGGAAGAACCGGCGCTCGTCACTCACGGGTGGACTCCTCCCCCTCGGGGCCCGCTTCGGGCTCCGGTGCCGGGACGGCGGTGGTGGTCACCGTGGCCTTGGCGCGCCGGGTGACGTTGAGCTCCTGGCCGGGCAGCGGCGGGACGGGGTAGCCGAAGGACATGCCATCGAACTCCTCCGCCTCCTCCTCGTCGCCCTTGCTGCCGCGGCGCACGTCGAGGATGAACGCGAACGCGGCGACGACGGCGAGCACGAGGCCCACCCACAGCAGCACCGTGCGCAGCTCGACCTGGTAGGTGTTGTTGATCGCGCGGATCGTCGCGACAGCGAGGATCCAGACGATCGAGACCGGGATGAGGACCTTCCAGCCGAACCGCATGAACTGGTCGTAGCGCAGCCGGGGAAGCGTGCCGCGCAGCCACACGAACACGAAGATGAACGCGTAGATCTTCAGCACGAACCAGAGCAGCGGCCACCAGCCCTCGTTGGCGCCCGGCCAGATCGTGGCGATGGGGGCGGGCATCCGCCAGCCGCCGAGGAACAGCGTGACTGCCACGGCCGACACGTTGATCATGTTGATGTACTCGGCGAGGTAGAACGACGCGAAGCGCAGGCCGGAGTACTCGGTGAAGTAGCCCGCGACCAGCTCGCCCTCGGCCTCGGGGAGGTCGAAGGGCGCGCGGTTGGTCTCGCCGACCATCGCGATCAGATAGATCACGAACGGCACCGGCAGCAGGATCGCGTACCAGAGGTTGTTCTGGGCGGCGACGATGCCCGACGTCGACATCGTGGACGCGTAGAGGAACACCGAGACGAACGACAGGCCCATCGCGATCTCGTAGGAGATCATCTGCGCGCTCGAGCGCAGGCCGCCGAGCAGCGAGTACGTGGAGCCCGAGGACCAGCCCGCCAGCACGATGCCGTAGATGCCGATCGACGCGACGGCCAGCACGTAGAGCACGGCCACCGGGAAGTCGGTGAGCTGCAGAGGGGTCTGGACGCCGAAGATCGACACGACTGGGCCCACCGGGATGACGGCGAACACCATGAACGCGGCCATCGCGGAGAGCGCCGGCGCGAGCAGGTAGACGAACGTGTCGGCGTTCTTCGGCGTGATGCCCTGCTTGAGGGCCAGCTTGATGCCGTCGTAGATCGGGCCCAGCAGCCCGAAGGGGCCCCACTGCTTCGGGCCGGTGCGCTGCTGCATGCGCGCGACGACCTTGCGCTCGAACCAGGTCGTGAACAGTGTCAGCAGGATCAGCGCCAGGAAGACGACGACGCACATGATCAGCGTCAGCCAGAACGGCCGGTTGCCGAACAGCGCGAGGTCGCCGTACTGCGGCGTCGGCGTCGTGGTCTGGGCCAGGACGTTCACGCGGCACCTCCGCTGATGCGCACGACGTCGCCGCTGCCGGCACCGAGGGCGGTGCTCGGCACGGAGCCGTCGGAGTTGGCCGGGAGCCAGACGACGCCGTCGGGCATCGCCGTGACGACGAGCGGCAGGGTGAGCGAGCCGGCGTCGGTCGAGACGGTCAGCTCGCCGCCGTCGACGGCGCCGACGGACGCGGCCGTGGCCGGCGACAGCCGTGCCACCGCCGGCCGCGCGGTGGCCTGCAGGTAGGGGTCGCCCTCCTGCAGCACGCCGCGGTCGAGCAGCTGGCGCCAGGTGGCAAGGACGGCCTCGCCGGCACCGGGCTCGACGGGCGAGCCGGCAGGGACGCTGGGGGCCTCGGCGCGCTCGCCGTCCCACGTGCCCAGCGCAGCGAGCTCGGCGCGCACCGACGCGGTGTCGCCGCGGCCGAAGGACACGACGTCGAGCTCGTCGGCGATCATGCCGAGCACGCGGGAGTCGGGCAGCGCCAGGCTGGCGCGGAACACCTGCGCGAACTCGCGCGGGCGGCCCTCCCAGTCGAGGAACGTGCCGGCCTTCTCGGCGACGGTGGCCACCGGGAGGACGACGTCGGCGAGGGCCGTGACAGCCGAGTGGCGCTGCTCGAGCGACACGACGAACGGCACGGACTCGACCGCCTCGAGGAACGCGGCGGGGTCGGGCAGGTCGGCGGCCTCGACGCCGCCGACGAGCAGCGCGCCCACCGAGCGGACGACGTCGGCCGGGTCGGTGGCCGCGGCCAGGGCGGCGCGGTCGGCCGTCGCGGCGGCGACGACCTCGGCCAGCGACCGGCCGGCCTCGGCCGGCAGCGCGGCGGGGTCGACGCCCCAGACCGAGGCGACCTGAGCACGGGCCTGCTCGTCGGCCAGCGGACGGCCGCCGGGCAGGAGGCTGGCGAGCGCACCGGCGTCGAGCGCGCCGCGCTCGCCCGCACGGCGCGGCACCCAGCCGAGCGAGGCGCCGGTGGCGGCGGCGAGACGGGCGGCTGCGGACAGCGCGCCCTCGGACTGCGCCAGGCGCTCACCCACGAGCAGCACGGCGCCGGGCTGGCGCAGCAGCGACGCGGCGGCAGCGGCGTCGCCCTCGAGGCCCGCCTCGTCGGCGAGGGAGTCGAGGACGCCGGCCTCGGCGCCGGGCGCGGTCGGCAGGACCGTGCCCTTGGCCTTGGTGACGCCGGGCGAGGCGAACGGAGCGACGCTGAAGACGCGCACGCGGCCCTTGCGGGCCGCCTTGCGCAGGCGGAGGAAGACGATCGGCGACTCGTCCTCGGGATCGATCCCGGCGAGGACGACGACCGGGGCGCTCTCGAGGTCGTCGTAGGTCGGGCCCACCGGGCGGCCGGCCACGACGGCGGCGAGGAACGCCGACTCCTCGTCGGAGGCGGCCCGGGCACGGAAGTCGATGTCGTCGGTGCCGAGGGCCACGCGGGCGAACTTGGCCCAGGCGTAGGCGTCCTCGACGGTGAGGCGACCGCCGGGGAGCACCGCTGCGGAGGCGCCTGCGGCGCGCAGCCCCTCGGCAGCGATGGCGATGGCCTCGGGCCACGAGGCGGCGACGAGCCTTCCGTCGTCCTCGCGCACGAGCGGGTGCTCGAGGCGGCCCTCCTGCGTGTGGGCGAAGGCGAAGCGGCCCTTGTCGCAGTTCCACTCCTCGTTCACCGCCGGCTCGTCCCAGGCGAGGCGACGCATGATCGTGGAGCGGCGGACGTCGGTGCGCAGGCTGCAGCCGGAAGCGCAGTGCTCGCAGACCGTCGGCGTCGAGACGAGGTCGAACGGGCGCGAGCGGAACCGGTACTTCGCGCTGGTGAGCGCGCCGACCGGGCAGATCTGCACGGTGTTGCCGGAGAAGTACGAGTCGAACGGGGTGTCGCTGGAGATGCCCACCTGCTGCTTGGCACCGCGCTCGAGCAGCTCGATGAACGGGTCGCCCGCGATCTGGTCGGCGAAGCGGGTGCAGCGCGCGCACGACACGCAGCGCTCGCGGTCGAGCAGGATCTGCGCCGAGACGTTGATCGGCTTGGGGAACGTGCGCTTGACGCCATCGAAGCGCGACTCGCCGCGGCCGTGGCTCATCGCCTGGTTCTGCAGGGGGCACTCGCCGCCCTTGTCGCAGACCGGGCAGTCGAGCGGGTGGTTGATGAGCAGGAACTCCATGACGCCCTGCTGCGCCTTCTCGGCGACCTCGGACGTCAGCTGCGTGCGCACCTTCATGCCGTCCATGACGGTCATCGCGCACGCGGGCTGCGGCTTGGGCTGGCCCTCGATCTCGACCAGGCACATGCGGCAGGCCGCGACCGGGTCGAGCAGCGGGTGGTCGCAGAACCGCGGGACGCCGATGCCGAGCTGCTCGGCGGCGCGGATGACGAGCGTGCCCTTGGGCACGACGACGTCGATGCCGTCGATGCTGACGGTGACGCCGTCGGCGGGGGCGGCGGCGGGCACGTTCGTGCCGGACGAGGTGACGGTCATCGCGCTGCAGCTCCGGCGAAGACGGTGGCGGCGACCGGGTCGAAGAGCTGGTCGGCCGGGGTGTGGGTGCCCGCGAGGAACTCCTCGCGGAAGTGGCGCAGGGCGGGGGCGTACGGCGTCGACGCGGCGTCGCCGAGGGCGCAGAACGAGCGGCCGCTGATCTGCTTGCAGATCTCGTCGACGGTCTCGATGTCGGCCTCGGCCGCCGTGCCGGCCTCGAAGCGCGCGAGCATCTGGTCGAGCCAGAAGGTGCCCTCGCGGCACGGGGTGCACTTGCCGCACGACTCGTGCTTGTAGAAGTGGATCCAGCGGGCGATCGCGCGCACGACGCTCGTGGTCTCGTCGAAGACCATCGGGGTGCCGGTGCCGAGCATGGTGCCCAGGCCGGCCATGTCCTCGTAGGTCAGCGGGGTGTCGAGGTGCTCGGGGGTGAGCATCGGCACCGACGAGCCGCCGGGGATCCAGAACTTGAGCTGGTGGCCCTCGCGGATGCCGCCGGCGTACTCGAGCAGCTCGCGCATGGTGGTGCCGAGCGGCGCCTCGTAGATGCCGGGCCGCTGCACGTGGCCGGAGACCGCGAACAGCTTGAAACCGGGCGACTTCTCGGTGCCGAACTGGCGGAACCACTCGGCGCCGTTGCGCACGATGGTCGGGATGTTGGCGATCGTCTCGACGTTGTTGATGACCGTCGGCGACGCGTACAGGCCGGCGACCGCGGGGAACGGCGGCTTGAGGCGCGGCTGGCCGCGACGGCCTTCGAGGCTGTCGAGCAGCGCCGTCTCCTCGCCGCAGATGTAGGCGCCCGCGCCCGAGTGCACCACGATGTCGAGGTCGAAGCCCGAGCCGAGGATGTCCTTGCCGAGGAACCCGGCGCGGTACGCCTCCTCGACGGCGTTGCGCACGCGGCGGATCACGTGCGGGACCTCGCCACGGATGTAGATGAAGGCGTGGTTGGCCCGGATCGCGTAGGAGGCGTGGATGCAGCCCTCCACCAGCGAGTGCGGGTTGGCCATCATGAGCGGGATGTCCTTGCAGGCGCCCGGCTCGGACTCGTCGGCGTTGACCACGAGGTAGTGCGGCTTGCCGTCGTTCTGCGGGACGAAGCCCCACTTCATGCCAGTCGGGAAGCCCGCACCGCCGCGGCCGCGCAGGCCGGAGTCCTTGACCAGCGAGATGATCGCGTCGGGGTCGGCGCCGAGGGACACCTCCACCATGTCGTAGCCCCCGTGACGGCGGTAGCCGTCGAGGGTCCACGAGTCCGCCTCGTCCCAGTGGGCGGTGAGGATCGGGGTGAGCGGCACGATCAGCCCTCCGTCTTCGCGAGCGGGGAGCGCTCGGGACCGGCGGGCGCCGCCATCCCGTGCTGCTGGGCGTAGGACAGGCCGGCGGTCATCTTCTCGTCGGTGCGCCCCTCGCCGTAGAGGCCGTCGTCGAAGCCGGCGAGCTGGCGCTCGATCTCCTCGTAGGTGCCGATGCGCGGGCCGCGGGTGGAGAAGACCTCCTCGCCGGCCTGCAGCTTCTCGACGACCTCGAGCGCGCGCGCGACGTCCATGTCGTCGAGGAACTCCCAGTTGGCGGTCATCACCGGCGCGTGGGTGCAGGCGGCCTGGCACTCGATGCGCTCGAGGGAGATGGCGCCGTCGGCGGTGACCTCGTCGTGGCCGACGCCGAGCCGCTGCGACAGGGCGTCCCAGATGGCGTCGCCGCCGAGGACCGCGCAGAGCGTGTTGGTGCAGACGCCGACGTGGTAGCGGCCGACCTTGTGGCGCTTGTACATCGTGTAGAACGTCGCCACCGCGGCGACCTCGGCGGTGGTGAGGTCGAGGACCTCGGCGCACAGCGCGATGCCGGCCGGCGTGACCTGGCCCTCGGCCGACTGCACGAGGTGCAGCATCGGCAGCAGCGCCGAGCGGCTCTGCGGGTAGCGACCCGCGAGCTCCACCGCGTCGGCGCGGGTCTGCTCCGTCAGTGCCATGTCGTCTCTCGGTCTCTCTCGCTCGTGCGTGCTCGTCCGTGCTGCTCGTGCCGTGCTGGTCGCCCGTCTACCGGTCGACGCCGCCCATGACCGGGTCGATCGACGCGACCGCGCCGATGACGTCGGCCACCTGCCCGCCCTCGCACATCGCGGCGACGGCCTGCAGGTTGTTGAACGACGGGTCGCGGAAGTGCACGCGGTAGGGGCGGTTGGCGCCGTCGCTGACGATGTGCACCCCGAGGGCGCCGCGCGGCGCCTCGATGAAGGAGTACGCCTGGCCGGCCGGCACGTGGAAGCCCTCGGTGACCAGCTTGAAGTGGTGGATCAGCGCCTCCATCGACTCGCCCATGATGTGGCGGATGTGGTCGAGGGAGTTGCCCATGCCGTCGCCGCCGATGGCGAGCTGGCTCGGCCAGCCGATCTTCTTGTCCTCGATCATCACCGGGCCCGGCGTCTTCTCGAGCAGGTCGAGCGCCTGGCGGATGATCTTCTTGGACTCGTCGAGCTCGCGCAGGCGCACCAGGAACCGGCCGTACACGTCGGCGGTGGTCTCGGTGGGGATCTCGAAGTCGAACTGGTCGTAGCCGAAGTAGGGCTCGCTCTTGCGGATGTCGTAGGGCAGGCCCGCCGAGCGCAGCACCGGTCCGGTGACGCCGAGGGCCATGCAGCCCGCAAGGTCGAGGTAGCCGATGCCGACCGTGCGGTCCTTCCAGATGCCGTTGTCGACGAGCAGCTTCGGCACGCCGTCGAGCTGGCGGTCGAGCTTGTCCATGGCGGCGCGGATCTCGCGGATGCCGTTCTCCGGCATGTCCTGCGCCACGCCGCCCGGGCGGATGTAGGCGTGGTTCATGCGCAGGCCGGTGATCATCTCGAGCAGGTCGAGGGTGATCTCGCGGTCGCGGAAGCCGTTGGTCATCGCGGTGAGCGCGCCCATCTCGAAGCCGCCCGTGGCGAGCGCGACGAGGTGGGAGCCCATGCGGTTGAGCTCGAGGGTGATGACGCGCATGAGCTGCGCGCGCGGCGGCACCTTGTCGACGATGCCGAGGGCCTTCTCGACCGCGAGGCAGTAGCCGGCCTCGTTGGCCAGCGGCGCGAGGTAGTCCATGCGCGTCACGTACGGGACGGCCTGGACCCAGGTGCGGTACTCGAGGTTCTTCTCGATGCCCGTGTGCAGGTAGCCGATGGCCGCGCGGGCCTCGGTGATGACCTCGCCCTCCATCTCGAGGATGAGGCGGAGCACGCCGTGGGTGGACGGGTGCTGCGGGCCCATGTTGACCACCACGCGCTCGTGGTGGCCCTCCTCCGGCGCGAGGACGGAGTCCCAGTCGCCGCCGGTGACGGTGTAGACGCGGCCCTCGGTGGTGTCGTAGACGCCGGCGTCGTCGATCGGGTCGCCGTCGCCGAGGACGTCGCCGTACGCGGCCTCGTAGGTGATGTCGCCCATCAGGTGTACGACCTCCGCGTGTCGGGCGGCGGGATGCTGGCGCCCTTGTACTCGACCGGGATCCCGCCGAGCGGGTAGTCCTTGCGCTGGGGGTGCCCGTACCAGTCGTCCGGCATGAGGATCCGGGTGAGGCCCGGGTGGTCGTCGAAGACGATGCCGAACATGTCGAACGTCTCGCGCTCGTGCCAGTCGTCGGCCGGGTACACCGACACGATGCTCGGCACGTGCGGGTGCTCGTCGGGGGCGGTCACCTCGACGCGGATGCGGCGGTTCCAGGTGACCGACTGGAAGTGCCACACGGCGTGCAGCTCGTGGCCCTTCTGGTTCGGGTAGTGCACGCCCGAGACGCCGAGGCAGATCTCGAAGCGCAGCGCCGGCTCGTCGCGCAGCCGGCGGACGAAGGCGAGCAGGTGCTCGGCCTTGACGTAGAAGGTGATCTCGCCGTTGGAGACGACGACGGCGTCGGTGGCGGCGTCGAGGGACAGGCCGTCGTCCTGCAGCGCGAGGTCGAGCTCGTCGGCCACCTCGTCGAACCAGCCGCCGTAGGGGCGGGCGGACGGCGCCGGCATCTCGATGACGCGGACGAGGCCGCCGAAGCCGGACGTGTCGCCGGAGCCGCTGCCGCCGAACAGGCCCTGGCGGACGTCGACCACGGGGAGCGTGGGGACGTCGGCGGGGACGACGTCGAGCTCGGCCGGGGTGCCGGGGGTCTCGGTCACCGGAGCAGCCCCTTCATCTCACCGGTGGTGGGGGCCACGAGCGCGGCCTCCTCGAGCTCGGTGATCTCGGCCTGGCGGTTGGCGCCGAGCTTCCGCTCGCGCGACTTCTCGTGGATCTTCATGATCGCGTCGATGAGCATCTCGGGCCGCGGCGGGCAGCCGGGCAGGTAGACGTCGACGGGCACGATGTGGTCGACGCCCTGCACGATCGCGTAGTTGTTGAACATGCCGCCGCTCGAGGCGCACACGCCCATCGCCAGGACCCACTTGGGCTCCGGCATCTGGTCGTAGATCTGGCGCACGATCGGGGCCATCTTCTGGCTCACCCGGCCGGCGACGATCATGAGGTCGGCGTGGCGCGGGGAGCCGCGGAAGACCTCCATGCCGAAGCGCGCGAGGTCGTAGCGGGGACCGCCGGTCGACATCATCTCGATCGAGCAGCAGGCCAGGCCGAACGTCGCGGGCCACATGGACCCTGCGCGCCCGTACCCGGCCATCTTCTCGACGGTGGTGAGCAGGATGCCGCTCGGGAGGCTCTCCTGGAGTCCCATGGCCTAGCCCTCCTGTCCGACTGCTGGTGCTGTGGTCCGGTCGACTGCGTGTGCGGGGTGCCCCGCGGTCTGCGGCGTCAGTCCCACTCGAGACCGCCGCGGCGCCAGACGTAGGCGTAGACCACCAGCACGGTGATGATGAACAGCGCCATCTCGACCAGGCCGAACAGTGCGAGCTGGTCGAAGGCGACGGCAAACGGGTAGAGGAACACGATCTCGATGTCGAAGACGATGAACAGCATCGCCGTCAGGTAGTAGCGGATCGGGAACCGGCCGCCGCCGATGGGCTGCGGCGTGGGGTCGATGCCGCACTCGTAGGAGTCGAGGCGGGCGCGGTTGTAGCCCTGGGCGCCGAGGAACGTGGGGGCCGCGATGGCGAAGACGCCGAAGAGAGCACCGAGGATGCCGAGGATCAGGACCGGCAGATAGATCTCGCCCACGGGTGGCGCTCCTTCACGTCGTGCGAACCGACGAGATCCTAGTGGCCTGCGCAGAGGCCCCCGGACCACGTCCTCCTGACGGTTGCTACGGGGTGGTGCTGTGCCGTCGAGCCGGTCGTGCGGGTCGTTCTCGTGCTCGTCGGAGCCTCCGGGAGAAGGTCCGGCGGGGTGGTGCGCGCGCGGCCGAGGCAGCGGCCGGGGAGCGGGTCCCCGGGCGCCACGGAGGGCCACGGAGGAGAAGGCTCCTCGCCCGCGGACCGGTGCGCGCGTGCGCTTGTGAACGCGTTCACGAGCGCGTGGGTAGCCTACCCGCTCCCCCGGGGCCTCCGGAGGCGGTCCGCCCGGTGAGACGCAGGTGCGACGGAGCCGAGGCTCGGCCCGGGAGCAGCCGGTGCGGCGGCGTCCGGCGGGCAGCAGCGAGGAGGATCGGCCCCGGGGAATCCACGCGGTGGATTCACGCGGCCGTCACCCGCCCGGGCGTACCGGCTGCTCCCGGGCCGGACGCCGCGGGGACGCAGCTGCCCGACGTCCGGGCCCTTCTCCCCCGCGGGCGCGCGACCCGGCCTCGCGACCCGCTGCCCTGGTCTCATGACCGCCACGACCTCCGAGTCCACCTCCCGCCCGCTCCGCCGCCGCGCCCGCGCCGCCCTGCTCGTCCCGGCGGTGGCCGCCGGGGTGCTGCTGGCGGGATCGCTGGCCGCCGGCGCCACCACGCCCGTCTCGACCACCGCGATGATCGTGTGCCTGCGTCCGGGGTCGTCGCTGGTCGCCCGCAACAGCCAGGGCGTCTGCCCGGCGGGCTTCCGGATGGTCAAGGTCATCGGCCAGCGCGGCCTCACCGGCGCAGCCGGAGCCACCGGAGCCACCGGAGCCCAGGGCGAGCCGGGCGAGCAGGGCGAGCAGGGACCCGCCGGACCGGCGGGCGCAGCTGGCGCCGCTGGCACCGACGGCTCAGCCGGCGCAGCCGGACTTGACGGCGCGACCGGTCCGCAGGGACCGCAGGGCGTGCCGGGACCGCAAGGCGATCAGGGCCTCCCCGGCCTGCAGGGTGACCAGGGACCGCAGGGCGATCAGGGCCTCCCCGGCCTGCAGGGTGACCAGGGACCGCAGGGCGAGCAGGGGCCGCAGGGGACGTCGGGCGCCACGGGGCTCACCGGGCTCGACGGCGAGCTCGGCCCGCAGGGCGAGCGCGGCGCGACCGGCGAGCAGGGCCCCGCCGGGCCCCAGGGCGAGCCGGGAGCGACCGGAGAGCAGGGACCCGCCGGCCCGCAGGGCGAGCAAGGCCCGACCGGCCCCCAGGGCGAGCCAGGGGCAGCCGGAGCCACCGGCGCGACCGGACCCCAGGGAGAGCAGGGTCCGCAGGGACCTCAGGGCCTCCCCGGCGCGAACGGCACCGGTCCGGCCTGGTTGGACGTCGGCTCAGCGACGAGTTTCGTCAGCGGCGATGGGCACGTGCTGGTGACAGTGGACCTGCCGGAGGGCGTCTACGCGGTCGCCGCGTCTATCTCCGTGTCCGGTACGAGCGGTCAGGCGGGAACCGCGGTCCTCACCTGCAGTTGGAGCGCCGGTGGTGACGCAGAGATGTACGGGCCTCAGCCAGCCACGATGAAGGACTCCGAGGCAGACCTGAAGGACGATCTGCTGGCGCTGGCTCCCAACGCCGTTGGCGTTGGCTCCGGCGGGGGATCCCTGTCACTCCTGTGTGTGGCCAGCTTCCCCAGTGCGTCGATGACGTTGACGGGGACGCTGCTGGCCACGCAGGTGACGTCGGTGACGGTCACCTGAGGTCCGTCGACCCCGCACGCCGCCCGATGGGCGGCCCCTCGAGCTCCGGCCGCTCCCCTCCCGGTTCCAGCGCCCCCCGGGACGGGAGCGGCCGAGCTGCGTCCGGATACCCCCTCCGGGCATCCACGGGGCGGGACGAGACGTGCGCCACGCCTCACGTCGCTCGGGCTGCCGGGGCGGCGCGGTAGCCCTAGCCTTCCCTTGTGTCCACTGCGCCGTACGCCGTCCCGGCACCGCCGGCGACCGTACGGACGGTCCTGCTCCCGGCGGACCTCGACGCCCGGCCGCTGCTGTCGCTGCTGCCGCGCGGCATCCCGACGACCTCCTGGGTGACCAGCGGCGCCGACGGCCGCGACGAGGGGCTGGTCGGCTGGGGCGAGGCGGCGCGCGGCGAGTTCGCCGGCGCCGAGCGGTTCTCCCGGGCCCAGCGCTGGTGGCACACCTGGACCGACGGCGCCGACGTGCAGGACGAGGTCGGCCTCGCCGGCACCGGGCCGGTCGCGTTCGCGTCGTTCGCCTTCGACGCCGCGCCCGGATCCTCCGTCGTCGTGGTGCCGCGCGTCGTCGTCGGCCGCCGCGACGGCGTCAGCTGGCTCACCGTCGTGGCCGGCAGCCCGCGCGAGGCCCGCAACGCCCTCGCCGAGACCCTCGCCGCGCTGCACCACCCGACCGCTGTGCCGGAGGCGCCCGCCGGCGTCGCGTACTCCGAGGGCTCGCTGTCGGTGCCCGACTGGCAGGCGGCGGTGGCCGAGGCGCTGCAGCGCATCGACGACGGCGAGCTCGACAAGGTGGTGCTCGCCCGCGACGTGGTCGTCACCACCGACGCACCCGTCGACACCCGCTACCTGCTGACGCGCCTGGCCCAGCGCTACCCGTCGTGCTGGACCTTCATGGTCGACAACATGCTCGGTGCGACGCCGGAGATGCTGGTGCGGCGCGTCGGCGACACCGTCACCAGCCGGGTGCTCGCGGGCACGATGCGCCGCTCGAGCAACGCGGCGTCCGACGCGTCGCTGGCCGAGGCCCTGCTCGACTCCGCCAAGGACCACGCCGAGCACGCCTACGCCGTCCAGTCGGTCGCGCTCGCGCTCGCCGCCCACTGCACCGACCTCGACGTCCCTCCGACGCCGAGCCTGCTGCGCCTGGCCAACGTGCAGCACCTGGCCACCGACGTCCGCGGCGCCCTCGCCGACGGCGCCCCCGCGCTGGCGCTGGCCGCCTCGCTGCACCCCACGGCGGCGGTCTGCGGCACGCCCACCGAGCGCGCCTTCTCGCTCATCCGCGAGCTCGAGGGCATGGACCGCGGCCGCTACGCCGGGCCCGTGGGCTGGATCGACTCCCGTGGTGACGGCGAGTTCGGCATCGCACTGCGTTGCGCCTCCGTCGAGGCCGACGACCGCCTGCGCCTCTACGCCGGCGTGGGCCTGGTGTCGGGTTCCGACCCCGAGTCCGAGCTCGCCGAGACCGTGGCCAAGCTCGTCGCCATGCGGGACGCCCTCGAGTCGGACTAGGCGGGCTCAGCCGGGCCGTCGAGGTCGTCGAGGTCGACCAGTGCAGCGCTGACCTCCGCCTGGATCTCCTTGAGCAGCGCGGCCTCGGACTCGCGGTCGCCGACCTTGGCGATGACGACGCGGACGCCGCCCGACGCGGTCGCGTCGTCGATGGCGTCCACCAGAGCAGCCACGTCGGTGACCGTGCGGACATGGTCGACGGCGGCCGCCTTGGCGACAGCCTCGAGGTCGAGGCCGAGAGGCGTGCCGAACACGCGCTCGAAGTGCTCCGTGCCCTGCTGCTCGAGCTGGCCGAAGATGCCGCCGCCGTCGTTGTCGACGACGACGATCACGAGGTCGGGCCGGGGCTCGTCGTCGCCGACGATCAGGCCGTTGTGGTCGTGCAGGAACGCGAGGTCGCCGAGCAGCGCGTACGCCGTGCCGCCGGTGACCGTGACGACCTCGGCCATGCCCTCGTCATCGACGTGGACGGTGGAGCGCGGGGTCTGGTGCGCGAGGGCTGCTCCCCACGCCGTCGACACGAGGCCGTCGATGCCCGAGGCGCCGCGGTTGCCGATGACGAACGGCGCGTCGTCGCCCTCGCGCACGCGTGCGAACGACTCGAGGTGGCGCACGGGCCACGACGAAGCCGCGAGCAGGAGCGCGCTCGAGTCGAGCACGTCCCAGAGCGTGCGTGCGACGTCGGGGCCGGTGAGCCCCGCGGCGTCGTCGAGACGCTTGCTGATGGCGGCGTCCGCGCGGGCGTCGGCCGCCAGCCACTCGTCGAGCCACGAGTCGTCGTAGAGCTCGTACTCCCCCGGCGGCTCCGGCACGACGCCGACGAACACGGTGGCGTTGCGCGTGGGGTCGGGGCGCTGCAGCGCCTGACGGTCGTCGGCGACGACGACGAGCGGCGCCTCGCGCACGAGCCTGAGCACCGAGCGCGACAGGCCCGGCCGCCCGACGCAGACGACGATCTCGGGCGCGTGCTCCTCGGCGAAGACGGCGTCGGCGAGCAGCAGCGGGCCGTGGGCCAGCGTGGTGTCGCCGCCCCGGGCGTTGCCCGACGGCTCGGAGACGAGCGGCCAGCCGCAGGCCTCGGCGAGCGCGATCGCGGCGTCGCTAGCCTCGACGTCGGGCACGTCGCCGACGACCACCACGCCGCGGCTGGGCACGAGCTCGGCGGGCGAGGCGTCCGGGCCGGCGATGAGCGCCAGGATCTCGTCGAGCGGCTGCGCGGCCGCCATGGCCAGCCGGGCGTCGACCGCGACGGGCATGCGGTCCTCGTCGACCGCGCCCGGCTCGGCCAGCCCCAGGGGCTCGACCCACGACGGCTCGCCGTCGGGCACGAGCGGGTCGCGGAAGGCGACGTTGAGGTGCACCGGGCCGGACGCGCCGGGCTCCGTCGCCACCGACACCGCTCGGGCGACCACCGAGCGCCAGTAGCGCACCTGCCCCGGGCGGGCCTCGGCGACCGCGACCTCGTGCGCCCAGCGGACCGTGGCGCCGAAGACCTTCACCTGGTCGACGGTCTGGTGCGCGCCGGTGTCGCGGAGCTCGGCCGGGCGGTCGGCGGTGATCGCCATGACCGGCACGCCCGCGAACTGCGCCTCCACGAGGGCGGGCATGAGGTTGGCCACCGCGGTGCCGCTCGTCGTCACGACGGCGACGGGCTCCTTGGCCACCTTCGCCAGCCCGAGCGCGACGAAGCCGGCGCTGCGCTCGTCGACGCGCACGTGCAGGCGCAGGTCCTCGCGCGCGTCGGCCTCGGCCAGCGCGATCGCGAGCGCGGCGCTGCGGCTGCCGGGCGCGAGCACGACCTCGGTGACGCCGTTGGCGACAAGCTCGTCGACGATCACCCTCGCCATCGCGGTGCTGGGGTTCACGCGGGTCCTCCCTCGAGCAGATCGGCGCACCGGGCCAGCCGGTCGAGCCACCACCGCCGGCGGTCGTCGTCGATGCGGGCGGCGGCCGCGGCCAGCGCCGCGTCGTCGGGCAGCGGGCGCACGACCGACAGTCTGCCGTCCTCCGGCACCAGCGTGCGCGCGACGGTGTCGGCGGCGAGCAGCCGGCCGGTGCCGAGGCCGCACGCATGGTCGAGCTGCGGCAGCGACGCCGCGAGCGCGAGGCCGGACGCGAGGCCGACGCTGGAGTCGAGCGAGGAGCTCACCACGGCCGGGAGGCCGAGGAGCCCGGCGACCACGAGCGCGGGCCGCACCCCGCCGAGCGGGATCGACTTGAGCACCACGACGTCGGCGGCCGCACGGATCCGCTCGACGACGGCGTCGTCGATGCGGCCCGCGAGCCGCACGCCCTCGTCGACCGCGACGGGCACCGACGACCGCGACCGCACCTCGGCCAGCTCGTCGAGGCCGGCGCAGGGCTGCTCGGCGTACTCGAGGCCGAGAGCCACGTCGTCGAGCACCTCGAGGCGCTCGACGGCGTCGTCGACCGACCAGGCGCCGTTGACGTCGATCCGAATCCGGCCCTCGGCGGCCCCCGCGTCGTCGAGCGACTCGCGCACGGCAGCGACCCGGGCGACGTCGTCGGCGAACTGCTGGCCGCGCTCGGCGACCTTCACCTTGATCGTGGTGCAGCCGTCGACGGCGACGGCGTCGAGGACCAGCTGCGCGGCCTGGTCGGCCGGAAGGGCGGGCACGATCGCGTTGACCGGCACGGCCGCGCGGACCGGCTCCGGCCAGTCGCCGCGCGCCTGCTCGAGGGCGGCCGCGAGCCAGCGGGAGGCGGCGGCGTCGTCGTACTCCGGGAAGGGCGCCCACTCGCCCCAGCCGTCGGCGATGCGCAGCAGAACGCCCTCGCGCACCTCGGTGCCGCGGAAGCGGCGGGTCAGCGGGAGCGCGAACGGGACGGCGTCGTCGATCCTCACCCGAGCCCGCTCACGAGGGCGCACCACCACGACCTCGCCTGGCGGACGAGGTGCCGGAGGCGGTCTCGGGTGCTGGGCTCCACGGGTCAACCCTAGGCTGCACGGCGTGGGCGAGCGCGGCGTGCGGCTGGTGCGGGCGGCTCCCGGCGCGGCCGGCGCCGAGGCGCTGCTCGAGCTGCTCCCCGCCGCCCTCGCCGGCGACGGGCCGGCGGTGGCGATCGCGCCCGACGGCGACGACGAGGTCGCCGGTGCAGCCCGCGCGGCGGTGCTCCCCGACGACGCGATGACGGTCGACGCCGACGTGGCCCTGATCGTGGCGACGAGCGGCTCGACCGGCTCGCCCCGCGGCGTCCTGCTGCCCGGCCCGGCGCTGCTGGCCTCCGCGCGGGCGACCGAGGAGCGCCTCGGCGGCCCGGCCGCGTGGAGCCTCTGCCTGCCGGTCACCTCCATCGGCGGCCTCATGGTGCTGGTGCGCTCGCTGGTGGCCGGCACGGAGCCCGAGGTGCTGGCCAGCATCGGCGGCGCTGCGCCCTTCTCCCCCGCGGCGTTCGCCGCCGCCACGTGGCGGCTCGACCCGAGCGTGCCCGCGGTGACGTCCGTCGTCCCGGCCCAGGCCGCCCGGCTGCTCGACGACCCCGAGGGCCGCGCGGCGCTGCAGGCCTACGACGCCGTGCTCGTGGGCGGCGGCCGGCTCTCGTCGTCGTTGCGCGGACGGGTGCTCGAGGCGCACGTGGCGGCGGTATCGACGTACGGCATGACCGAGACGTGCGGCGGCCTGGTGTACGACGGCATCCCCCTGCCCGGCGCTGACGCCGCGATCGTGGAGCCGGACGCCGACGGCGTGGGCCGCGTGAGCCTCGGCGGCCCGATGGTGGCCCGCGGGTACGTCGGCGATCCTGCGCCGTCGTCGTTCGGCGGCGGGCGGCTCCTCACCCAGGACCTCGGGCGCGTGGTCGACGGCGTCCTCGAGGTGCTCGGCCGCGCCGACGACGTGGTGCAGGTGGGCGGCGTCAACGTCGCGGTCTCGGCTGTCGAGGATGCCCTCGTGCCCCCGGCCCGCGAGGCGGTGGTGCTCGCGGCACCGGACGAGACGTGGGGCGCGCGGCTCACGGCGTACGTCGTCGACGGGCCCGCCGACGACGACCTCGCCGCTGCCGTGTCGTCGCGGCTCGGCCGCGCTGCGGTGCCGCGCGCGTGGGTGCGGCTCGACTCGCTGCCGCTGCTGGCCAACGGCAAGCCCGACCGCGGAGCGCTGCGCCGCCTGGGCTAGGGGGCGGGGGGCCGCACCGGCCGTGTCGGACGCAGAGGGGCGGTGCACGGAGGACGGCGGCTCTGCGTCGCCGTGAGCCGCCGGGCTGCGCCCGGATCGTGAGCGCCTAGGATCGCCGCTCGTGGCGACGTTCGGTCAGTGGGTGCAGGGCGCCCGTCCGCGCACCCTGCCCGCCGCCGTCGCCCCCGTCCTCGTCGGAGCCGCCGCAGCCTGGTGGCTCCTCGGACGGTTCCTCACCGACCCGGACCGCGAGGCCCTGTCGTCAGCGGCTGCCGGCCTGGCGAGCAGCGGTGGCGGATGGACCGTCCTGGTGGGCACTGGCGCCGTCTCGTCGTACTCGTCGTCGGGCCCGGTGCCGCTCCCTCCCGCTGCGGACACGCCGCTCGCCTTCGCGGTGCGCGTGCTGCTGGCGCTGGTCGTCGCGCTGGCGCTGCAGATCGGCGTCAACTACGCCAACGACTACTCCGACGGCATCCGCGGCACCGACGAGGCGCGTGTCGGCCCCGTCCGGCTGGTGGGCCAGAAGCTGGCATCGCCGCGCTCGGTCAAGGTCGCAGCATTCGCGTGCTTCGGCGTCGCGGCGCTGGCGGGCCTCGCCCTCGTCGTGATGACGCAGGCGTGGTGGCTGCTGCTGGTGGGTGCGGCCGCGATCGTCGCCGCGTGGTTCTACACCGGCGGCCCGAGCCCCTATGGCTACGCCGGGCTCGGCGAGGTGTTCGTCTTCGTCTTCTTCGGCCTCGTGGCCGTGATGGGCACGACCTACGTGCTCGCCCTGCAGCTCACCGGGCTCGCGCTCGCGGGCGGCATCGCCTGCGGATCGCTGTCGGTGGCGATCCTGCTGGCGAACAACCTGCGCGACATCCCCACCGACGCGGTGTCGGGCAAGCGCACGCTCGCCGTGCGCCTCGGCGACGCCCGCACGCGCACCGGCTACATCGCTGCGCTGGCGGTGCCGTTCGTCGTCGCCGGTGTCCTGGCGCTCACGACCACGCCGTGGACGCTGCTGGCGCTGGTGGCGCTGCCGCTGGCCGCAGCGCCCGCCCGCACGGTCCGGCAGGGCGCACTGGGCCGTGACCTCGTGCCCGTGCTCGCCGGCACCGGCCGCCTGCTGCTGGTCTACGCCGTCCTGCTCGCGGCCGGCATCGTCGTCGGCTGGTCCCTCGCCGGCTGAGGTACCTGCTGTGGATGGCTGAGCGACGTCTCTAGCCGTCGCTCACCCATCCAGAGCGGTAAGAGTCAGGGCTTGTCGTCGTGGGGGGCGAACTCGTCGAGGTCGTCGTCGGCGGGGATGCCGGGCTTCGACGGGGCAGGTGACGGTGCGCCGCCTGCTGCGCCGTCGACGAGGTCGTCCTCCTTGGACGCCGACGCCTCGATGCGGCTGTTGACCTTCTGGACGGCGCCGACGACGCCGCCCGCGGCGGCCTCCCGGCTGCGGTCGAGCACGAAGATCGACACGATGCCCGAGATGAGGAACGCGAACAGCAGCAGCCACATGGGGTCGCGCAGGCCGAGAAGGTAGAGGACGGCGGCGGTGCCGATGAGCACCAGCACGCGCTGCAGCGTGTAGACGAGGACGGGGTGCGCGCCCCGGCGTGCGGGCTGCGCCTCGGCGGGCTCCGGCTCGGCGGCCGGGGTGACGTCGTCGCTCACGGGTTCCACCGTACGTCGGCGCCGTCAGTCGGACGGACCGGGGCTGCCGCTGTCGACCGCCGGACCGTCGGCCGCGGGGTCGGAGGTGCCGCCGGACGGGCGCTCGGTCGCCGCCGGCGGGGTCTGGCCGCGCTGCTGCTCGTGGCGACGCCGCATCTGCTCGCGGAAGGCCTGGTCCTCGAGCTCGCGCAGGAACGTCGGGTCGTCGTCCGGGGCGACAGGGCCCCCACGCCCGAGCCCGCGCCGCCCGCCGGCAGCGTCGTCGCGCCCGGGACGGCCGAGCAGGAACCAGGCCACGGCGCCGAGCACGGGCACGATGACGACGAGCAGGGCCCAGAGCCACTTGGGCAGTGTGCGCACGCGCGCCGACTGCGTCTGCAGGACGTCGATGAAGGCGTACAGGACGACGACGAAGACCGCGCCGTACAGCAGAACCCGGCCCATGCCGTCACCTCCTTGGCCTACGAGCGTACGTCGGCCGCGCGCACGCGGCGAACCGTCCGGCCGATCGGCCCGGCCGGCGGCCCGTGGGAGGACGGCGCCCGGCCCGCGCGACCGGTCAGACGCCGCCGTAGGAGTGCAGGCCGCTGAAGAAGATGTTCACGCCGAAGTAGTTGAAGACGAAGCACGCGAAGGCGACCAGCGAGATGTAGGCGGCCTTGCGGCCCTTCCACCCGGCGGTCGACCGGGCGTGCAGGTAGGCGGCGTAGCCGACCCAGGTGATGAACGCCCAGGTCTCCTTGGGGTCCCAGCCCCAGTAGCGGCCCCACGCGTTCTCGGCCCAGATGGCGCCGGCCACGATGGCGAAGGTCCACAGCGGGAACATGAACGCGATCGTGCGGTAGGACATGCCGTCGAGCTTGGTCGACTCGGGCAGGCGCTTGGCCAGGCCGGTGCCCCAGTAGGACCGCCCCTCGGCGGTGCGGCGCTCGGCCTTCTCGGAGATCAGGTAGAGGCTCGAGAGCGCGGCGGCGACGCAGAACGACGCTCCGCAGATGATCGCGATCGCGACGTGGATGACCAGCCAGTACGACTTGAGCGCGGGGACGAGCTGCGCAGCCTCGGTGTAGAGGACGGTGACCGCGAGGCCCAGGCTGAGCAGCACCGGGATGACGACGAAGATGCCCAGCCACCGGACGTCGCGGCGCAGCGCGATGATCAGGTAGGTCAGCGAGATGGCGAATGCCGTCGTGATCGAGAACTCGTACATGTTGCCCCAGGGGGCACGCATGACCGACAGGCCGCGGAACAGGACGCCGGCGCCGAGAAGGATCGTGGCCAGCCACATGACCGAGATGGCGATGTTGCCGGCGCGGCGGCCGGGGGCCAGCGGCTCAGAGCCGCCGTCGCCGATCCCCGTCTCGGTCTCGATTCGGGTGGCGACGAGGACCGAGCCCTCGGCCTCGGCCTTCTCGGCCGCCTTCGCCGAGCGGCGGCTGACCGGGGCGGCGGCCTGGGTCAGGTCGCGGCCCTTGGTCGCGGCGAGCGAGGCGGCGAAGGAGACCGTCGACACGGCGTAGGCCACCATCGACGCGTACACCAGCTGGTTGCTCAGCTGGGCCAGGGTCTCGTTCGTGCTCACGCGGGCTCCTCCTGATCGGCCGTGCTCGCGGCCGGCTCGCCCAGGGCCGAGGCCAGCTCGTCGACCTCGTCGGCGACGGTGGTGTGCTCGGACCGGGTCAGGCCGGCCACGTCGACGAGGGTACTTGCTGCTGCTGCGGCCGACACCCGGACCCACACGCGGCGGCGGCGCACCAGCAGCGAGAGCGCGAGGCCCGCCATCGAGATGACGACGGCGGCCAGCGCCAGCTCCTTGCCGGGGTCCTTGGCCACCGCGAACGAGGCGAACCGCACGTAGCCCTCGAAGGCGACGACGGTGCCGTCGGGCAGCGTCCAGCTCTCGCCGGGCCGCATCGCCTCGATGCCGACGCGGGTCATGTTCTCGGTCTCGAGCTTGAAGACCGACTGGGGCGCCCCGGAGTCGAGGCCGAGGTCGCCCTCCCACGCGGACATGAACACGGCGGGGTCGTCGGCCGCGGGGAAGGTCGAGTGCGGGCCGCGGATGTCGTCGACGGCCGCGGTGGGCAGGAAGAAGCCGGTGAGGCCGAGCTGCGGCGTCGTGTCAGGCACCTTCACCACGCACGACGACGTGAAGTTGCCGTCCTGCGGCAGGCAGACCACCGAGTCCTTGAAGACGACGTCGCCGGCCTTGTCGGTGATCCGGAAGGTCGGCGCGTAGCCGTGGCCCACGAGGAAGACCTTCTCGCCACCCACGACGAGGGGCTCGTTCACCTCGATGGTCCGCGTCTCCGGCGCCGCGCCGGGCTCCGGCACGAACGTCACGTCGGCGGAGAACTCGCGCGCTGCACCGTTCTGCATCCCGCCGCGCTGGAACTCGGCGGTGAACCTGTCGAGGGTGAAGCTGAACGGCGCCAGGCTCGACTCGTCGAAGCCCCGGCCCGGCGCGAACGAGTCGAACTGGGCCAGGGTGTTGGCGAAGGACGACCCCTCGCGCACCACCACGTTGCCGCGGAACCCGCCGTAGGAGCCGAGCGCGACGCCGACGAGCATGACGACCAGCGCGAGGTGGAACACCAGGTTGCCAGTCTCGCGCGAGTACCCCTTCTCGGCGGCGACCCAGCCCTGCTCGCGGTCGACGTCGACCCGCCAGCGCCGGGAGCGCAGGTGCTCCGCGGCCGCGTCGAGGACGTCGTCGGGCGTGTCGTCGGACACGACCTCGCGGTGCTCGGGAAGGCGCGAGAGGTTGCGCGGCGCCGCCGGCGGCCGGGCGCGCATCGCGCGCCAGTGCTGCACCGAGCGCGGGATGACGCAGCCGGCCAGGGAGATGAACAGCAGCAGGTAGATCGCGGCGAACCACGGCGAGGCGAAGACGTCGAACATGCCGAGCCGGTCGAGGATCTGGCCCTTGACCGGGTCGTCGGCCAGGTAGGCCGCAACCTTCGCAGGGTCGGTGCCGCGCTGCGGGAAGACCGAGCCGGGCACCGAGGCGATCGCGAGGAGGAACAGCAGCACCAGCGCGGTGCGCATGCTCGTCAGGGTGCGCCAGGCCCAGCGCAGCCAGCCGCGGACGCCGAAGCCCGCGGGCGCGCCGGCGTCGACCTCCTGCGGCACCGTCGACAGGCCGTCGTCGACCGTCCGCTCCGTCACGTCCTCGCTCACAGCCACACCCCGTACTGGCCGGCCCACGAGCGCAGGCCGATGGTCAGGTCGTCCCAGAGGCCGGTGACCAGCAGCAGGCCGATGAGCACGAGCATCGCGCCGCCGACCTTCATGACGACGTCGGTGTGCCGGCGCACCCAGCCGATCGCGCCCAGCGCCCGGCGGTAGAGCAGGCCGACGACGACGAAGGGCAGGCCGAGCCCGAGGCAGTAGACGGCCGACAGCAGGGCGCCGCGCGCGGCGCTCGCCTCGGCGAACGCGAGCGTCTGCACCGCTCCGAGGGTCGGGCCGATGCACGGCGTCCAGCCGAGCCCGAACAGCACTCCGAGGACGGGAGCGCCCCAGACGCCCACCTGCGGCAGCGTGTGCAGCCGCCACTCGCGCTGCATGCCGGGGATCAGGCCGAGGAAGGCCAGGCCGAGCAGGACCACCACCACGCCGAGGGCGCGGGTGATCGGCTCCTGGTAGCGGAACAGCGCCTCGCCGAGCGCGCCGAACAGCGCGCCATAGGCCACGAACACCGCCGTGAACCCCAGCACGAACAGCACCGACCCGAGCAGCACGCGGGTGCGCGGCGACGCCGTGCGGGTGCGCTCCTCCGCGAGGACCGCGCCGGCCGGCGCCGCCTTGGCGGCCGCGGGCGCCTCGCCCGCGAGCTCGGCGCCGGACAGCCCCGTGACGTAGGACAGGTAGCCGGGGACGAGGGGCAGGACGCAGGGCGAGAGGAACGAGACCAGGCCCGCCGCGAAGGCGAGCAGCGACGCCAGGACGATCGAGCCCTGGACGACGGTGTCGGTCACGTTCACGAGCCGCTCGCGGCTGGGCTCACGGAGGATCCGCCCTCGGCCAGCACCGGCTCGATCATGCCGAGCAGCCGCGACCGGTCGACCTCGCCGAGGGCCCGCGCAGCGACGCGGCCCTCGCGGTCGAGGACGAGGGTGGTGGGGATGGCCGACGGCGGCAGCTGGCCGCTGAAGGCCAGGACGACGCTGTTGTCGCCGTCGTAGATCGAGGGGTACGAGACGTCGAACTTGCGGGTGAAGGCCCGCGCGTTCTCCACCGAGTCCTTGCCGCCCGACACGATCCCGACGAACTCCACGCCCTTGGCGCGGGTCTCGCCGTAGACGTTCTCGAGCGACGACGCCTCCGCCCGGCACGGCGCGCACCACGAGGCCCACAGGTTGACCACGACGACCTTGCCGCGCAGCGACGCGAGGTCGAGCGTCGTCCCGTCGAGGGTGGTGCCTCCGGCGGTGATCGCGTCCTGCCGGTCGGCGGGGGCGAGCAGCACGGTGGAGCCGTCGCCGGCGACGTAGCGCGTGGAGGAGTCGACCGAGCCGGTCTGGGCGGAGCAGGCCGAGAGCGCGACGGACGCGGCGGCGGCCACGAGCAGCCATCGGGCGGCGAGCAGCCGGCGGGCGGCGGTCACGCGGTCAGCTCCTCAGGTCGGCCGGGGCAGGTCGGGCGGCGCTGGGCCGATCCGATCCGCGAGTCAGCGCGGTGTCGCGGGGTGGACGTGCGGGGTGCCGCCGGGGTTTCCGCCCGGACGGCGACATGGCTCACACCGGCCGTCAGGCGCCCTTGGCCTGCGCGGCGCCGGGCGACTGCCGGAGCAGGTCGGCCGAGGGCTCGGTGTAGGTGATCGCGACCAGGCTGTCGTCGTCGAAGGTCAGCGACGTGATGCTCGCGAGCGAGCACTGGCGCTTGCGCGGGTCGTGGACGAAGCGGCGCTGCTCGGCGTCGAGGCGCGCGATCCAGACCGGCAGCTGGTGGCTGACGAGCACCGCCTCGTGGCCGCGGGCCTGCTCGCGGGCGCTGGCCACGGCGCCGCGCATGCGGCGGGCCAGGGCGGCGTAGGGCTCGCCCCAGCTCGGCGTGAACGGGTTGTACAGGTGGCGCCAGGACTTCGGGCTCTTGAGCACGCCGTCGCCGACGCCGACCCGCTGTCCCTCGAAGACGTTGGCGGCCTCGATGAGGCGGTCGTCGATACCCACGGTCAGCTCGTGGCGCGCGGCCACCGGGGCTGCGGTCTGCTGGGCCCGCTCGAGCGGCGAGGATGTGACGACCGTGATGTCGCGGTCGGCGAGCGCGTCGGCCGCGCGCTCGGCCATCTGGTGCCCGAGGTCGGACAGCTGGAAGCCGGGCAGCCGGCCGTACAGGACGCCCGTGGGGTTGAAGACCTCGCCGTGGCGCAGCAGGTGGACGACGGTGCGGGTGCTCACGCGTACTCCTTCGCGACGTCGGGGTGCGCCGTGGCGGCGGCCCGGGCGGCGGCGGGAAGCGCGTCGACCAGGCGGTCGAGCGCGGCGTCGTCGTGCGCGCCCGAGACGAACCAGGCCTCGAACGCGCTCGGCGGCAGGTAGACGCCACGGTCCAGCATGGCGTGGAAGAAGGCGGCGTACCGCCATGACTCCTGGGTCCGGGCCTCGTCGTAGTCGCGCGGGCGCTCGGCGGTGAAGAACACGGAGAACAGGTTGCCCGCCGTGGCCAGGCTGTGGGCCACCCCCTCGGCGGCCAGCGCCTCGGACACCAGCGACCCCACTCGCGCCGCCGTCGCGTCGAGATGGGCGTAGAGCTCGGGCGTGCAGTGCTGCAGCGTGGTGAGGCCGCAGGCCGCCGCGACCGGGTTCCCGGCGAGTGTGCCGGCCTGGTAGACCGGGCCGGCCGGCGCGAGGTGGGCCATGACGTCCTCGCGGCCGCCGAACGCCGCGGCCGGGAGGCCGCCGCCCATCACCTTGCCGAAGGTGACCAGGTCGGGGCGCCACGTCGCGTCGGCGCGGGCCTCGAGCTCGAGCCAGCCGCCGCGCGCGACCCGGAAGCCGGTCATCACCTCGTCGACGACGAGCAGGGCGCCGTGCTCGTGGGCGATGCGGGCCAGGGCAGCGTTGAAGCCCGGGTCCGGTGCCACGACGCCCATGTTGGCGGCGGCCGCCTCGGTGATGACGACGGCGATGTCCGAGCCGTGGGCGGCGAACGCGGCCTCGACGGCGGCGACGTCGTTGTAGGGCAGGACGATCGTCTCGTGGGCCTGCGCGCCGGTCACGCCGGGCGTGTCGGGCAGGGCGAAGGTGGCGATGCCGGAGCCGGCCGCAGCCAGCAGCGAGTCGACGTGGCCGTGGTAGCAGCCGGCGAACTTCACCACCTTCGAGCGGCCGGTGAACCCCCGTGCGAGACGGATCGCCGACATGGTGGCCTCGGTGCCGCTGCTCACGAGGCGCACCTGGTCGACGGCGTCGACGCGCGACACGATCTCCTCGGCGAGCAGCACCTCGCCCGCACCGGGTGTGCCGAAGGAGAAGCCGCGGCTCGCGGCCTGCTGCACAGCGTCGACCACGGCCGGGTGGGCGTGGCCGAGCACCATCGGGCCCCACGAGCACACCAGGTCGAGGTACTCGCGGCCGTCGACGTCGGTGATGAACGGCCCGCGTCCGCTCGCCATGAACCGCGGGGTGCCGCCGACGGCACGGAACGCGCGCACGGGCGAGTTGACCCCGCCCGGCGTCACGGCGCGGCCGCGGGCGAACAGCTCCTGCGAGCGGGGGGCGAGGTCGTCGTAGGTCACGCGCGTCCTTCCGCGATCCAGCGGGCCGCCTCGGCGGCCCAGTAGGTCAGCACGATGTCGGCGCCAGCACGGTGGATCGAGAGCAGCGACTCGACGATGGCGCGGTCGCGGTCGATCCAGCCGCGCTCGGCGGCGGCCTCCACCATCGCGTACTCGCCGCTCACCTGGTACGCGGCGACGGGCACGTCGACGGAGTCGGCGACCTCGCGGAGGACGTCGAGGTAGAGGCCCGCGGGCTT
Source organism: Actinomycetota bacterium (assembly GCA_020161245.1). Lineage (GTDB taxonomy): Bacteria > Actinomycetota > Actinomycetes > S36-B12 > CAIYMF01 > Longivirga. The sequence goes on from JAIUOK010000010.1 coordinate 25,731, forward strand.
CACCATGACGAGGTCGGCGCCCTCCTCGACGTCGAGGCGCACCTCGCGAAGCGACTCGCGACGGTTGGCGGAGTCCTGCTGGTAGGTGCGGCGGTCGCCCTGCAGCTGCGAGTCGACGGCCTCGCGGAACGGGCCGTAGAGCGCGGAGGCGTACTTCGCGGCATAGGCCAGCACGACGGTCTGGTCGTGGCCCGCGCCGTCGAGCGCCCTTCGCACCGCGCCGACCTGGCCGTCCATCATCCCGCTGGTGCCGACGACGTCGGCCCCGGCCTCGGCCAGCGCGATCCCCATGGCGGCGTAGCGCTCCAGCGTGGCGTCGTTGTCGACGTGGCCGTGCTCGTCGAGCACGCCGCAGTGGCCGTGATCGGTGAACTCGTCGAGGCAGAGGTCGGCCATCACGACGAGGCCGTCGCCCACCTCCGCGCGCACGTCGGCGACGGCGGCGTTGAGGATGCCGTCCGGGTCGGTGGCCGCGCTGCCCTCGGCGTCGCGCACCTCCGGGACGGCGAAGAGCATGACGCCGCCGAGGCCGAGGTAGGCCGCCTCCGCCGCAGCGGCGCGCAGCGACTCGCGCGAGTGCTGCACGACGCCGGGCAGCGACGTGATGGGAGCGGGGTCCGAGAGCCCCTCGCGGACGAACAGCGGCAGGACGAGACCGGCCGGGTGCAGCCGGGTCTCGGCCACGAGCCGGCGCAGCGCCGGGGTGCGGCGCAGCCGGCGGGGGCGCTCGACCGGGAACGGCACGTCAGGTCGCCTTGCGGCGCGCTGCCCCACGGCGCTTGCTCGGACGCCACACCTGCTCGCCGGCCTCGGCCGCGGTCAGGCGCAGCGCGTCGCCGTGCGCCGCGAGGGCCTCGGCGAGCGCAGCGACCGACGGCGTCTCCGCGAGGACGTCGACCCGCAGGCCGTGCTCCTCGGCGGTCTTGGCCGTGGCCGGGCCGATGCAGGCGACGACGGTCGTGGCGTGCGGCTTGCCCGCGATGCCCACGAGGTTGCGGACCGTGCTCGACGAGGTGAACAGCACCGCGTCGAAGCCGCCGGTCTTGATGGCCTCGCGCGTCTCGGCGGGCGGCGGTGCCGCGCGCACGGTGCGGTAGGCGGTGACGTCCTCGATCTCCCAGCCGAGCTCGACGAGGCCGGCGACGAGCGTGTCGGTGGCGATGTCGGCGCGCGGCAGGAACACGCGGTTGATCGGGTCGAAGACCGGGTCGAACTCCGGGAAGTCCTCGAGCAGGCCGGCGCTGCTCTGCTCGCCGCTCGGCACGAGGTCGGGGCGGACACCGAACGCGACGAGCGCACCCGCGGTCTGGTCGCCGACCGCGGCGACCTTGAGGCCGGCGAACGCGCGGGCGTCGAGTCCGTACTCCTCGAACTTCTCGCGGACGGCCTTGACGGCGTTGGCGCTGGTGAACACGACCCACTGGAAGCGGCCCGAGACGAGGCCGGTGATCGCGCGCTCCATCTGCTGCGGGGTGCGCGGCGGCTCGACCGAGATGGTCGGCACCTCGACGCCGACAGCGCCGTAGCGTGCGAGCTGGTCGGACAGCGCGCCAGCCTGCTCCTTCGTGCGCGGGACGAGCACGCGCCAGCCGAAGAGCGGCTTGGTCTCGAACCACGACAGCTTCTCGCGCTGCGCCACGACCTCGCCGACGACGACCAGGCCGGGGCCGGCCTGCTTGGCCGCCTTCACTGCAGCGGGGAGGTCGGCCAGCGTGGAGGTGATCGTGCGCTGCTCGACGGTGGTGCCGCCGCGGGTGATGGCGACGGGGGTGGCCTCGGCGCGGCCGCCCTGCATGAGCGCGCGGGCGACCTCGACGGCGCGGTCGGCGCCGTTGACCACCACGACGGTGATGCGCGGGTCGGAGTGGGCCGACCAGTCGACGGCGGGGTCGTCGGCGTCGACGACGTGCACCTCGCGCGCCTTGCCCCCGAGCAGGCCGATGCCGGCGTAGGCCGGGATGCCGGTCAGCGTGGAGACGCCGGGCGCGACATCGAACGCGAGCTTGGCCTTGGTGAGGGCCGCGGCCTCGGTGAGCAGCGAGCCGTCGAGGAGCGGGTCGCCGGAGAACAGGCGCACGACGGAGCGGCCCGCCTTGGCGGCGTCGCCGACGACCTTCGCGCGGGCGGCGTGCCCGAGCGGCAGGCCGTCCTCGTCGAGGGCGGCGACGACCTCGGCCCCGGCGCTGGCGAGCGTGCGCGCCAGGTCGACGACATCGGCGTCGGCGACGACCAGGTCGGCCTCGCGGAGCAGCGCGGCGGCGCGCAGCGTCAGCAGGTCGGGGTCGCCGGGACCGACCGCCACGAGGGCGACGGCGCCGATCGGCTTCTTCTTGGCGCGGGCTGAGGTGGGGCTCATGGTGCGATTCCGTTCGACGGCACGGAGAGGAGACCGGGGGCGCCGGCGGCGAGGAGCGCGGACGCGAGATCGCGACCCACCCGCTCGGCGTCGACGGCCGGTCCGGAGGCGGACTCGCGCACCTGCGTACGGCCGTCGTCGCTGACGACCGAGCCGGTGAGGTGCACGACGGGCGCGCCGTCCTCGGAGGTGACGGTCGCGTGGGCGCCGACAGGCGCCGAGCAGCCGGCCTCGAGGGCGGCGAGGAGCGAGCGCTCCGCCACGACGGCGGCGCGCGAGGCGTCGTCGTCGAGGTGGCGCAGCGCATCGAGCAGCGCGGCGTCGTCCTCGACGTCGCGGCACTCGACAGCCAGCGCGCCCTGTCCGGGCGCGGGCAGCATCTGGTCGGGCTCGAGCACCTCGGTCACCGCATCGAGGCGGCCGAGGCGGGCGAGGCCCGCACGGGCGAGGACGACGGCGTCGAGCTCGCCCTCGGAGACCTTGCGCAGCCGGGTGTCGACGTTGCCGCGCACGGGCACGACGTCGAGGTCCGGGCGCAGGGCGCGCAGCTGGGCGGCGCGCCGAGGCGAGCCGGTGCCGACGCGAGCACCGGCCGGCAGCTCGGCCAGCGAGGCGCCGTCACGGGCGCAGATGACGTCGCGGACGTCCTCCCGCTCGGGCACGGCGGCCAGCCGCAAGCCGGGTGCCGGTGCGGTGGGGAGGTCCTTGAGCGAGTGCACGGCGACGTCGGCCTCGCCGCGCAGCAGCGCCTCGCGCACCGCGACGACGAAGACCCCCGTGCCGCCGAGCTGGGCGAGGGGCGTGCGCTGGTCGGCGTCGCCCTGCGTGCGCACCTCGACGAGCTCGACCTCGCGGTCGAGACGCTGGCGCAGCGCGTCGGCCACCAGTCCGGACTGCGTGCGCGCCAGCAGGCTGCCGCGGGTGGCGACGCGGACGGCGGTCACTCGAGGCCCCCGAGCACGTCGTCGAACGACGCGTCGCCGCCCTCGGCGATCGCGGGTGCGGTGGTGCCGCTGACCGACTCGATGGCCTCCGGCTCGAGGTCGAACAGCCGGTGCAGCGTGGTCGCGTAGCGCTCGCCGTCGGGATCCGCGGCGAGCTCCTTCATGCGGACGGTGGGGGTGTGCAGCAGCAACGAGACCGTGCGCCGCATCGCGCGTGCGACCTCCTCGACCGCCTGCTCGTCGAGGCCGGGCAGGCGGAGGCGCAGCCGCTGGATCTCGGCCTCGACGACCCGCTCGGCGTGCGAGCGCAGCGAGACCACGATCGGCTCGACGCGCTGGGCGGCGATGGCCGCGATGTGCGCGCGCACCTCCTCGGCGACGATCGCGCGGGCGAGGTCGACGTCGCGCTCGGAGGCGTGGGCGTCGGGGCGCTCGGAGAGCTGGGCGAGGTCGATGCGCGTGACGCCGGGCAGGTCGGCCACCGACTCCTCGGTGTCGTGGGGCAGCGCGAGGTCGACGATCACGAGCGGCCGGTCGCTGCCGGCGCGGGCCGCCTCGACCTCGGCGCGCGTGAGCACGAGGCCCGTGGATCCCGTGCAGGACACCAGGATGTCGGCGTCGGCAAGCTCGTCGACGACCGTGTGCAGGTGGATCGCGCGACCGCCGCTGCTGGTCGCGAGGTGGGCGCCGCGCTCGAAGGTGCGGTTGGCCACGACGATGTCGCCGACGCCGGCCCGCACGAGGTGGGCCGCCGCGAGCCCGCTCATCGCGCCCGCGCCGACGACGAGCGCCCGGGCACCGGCGAGGCCGCCGGGGAGGGCGTCGTCGGCGATGCCGAGGGCGACGGACACGACCGAGGCGCCGGCGCGGTCGATGCCGGTGTCGGCGTGGACGCGCTTGCCGACGCGCAGCGCCGCCTGCGCGAGATCGTTGATGGCCCGGCCGGCGGTGGCCTGCTCCTGCGCACTGCGCAGCGCGGTGCGGACCTGGCCGAGGATCTGCTGCTCGCCGACCACCATCGAGTCGAGCCCCGCGGCCACCTCGAAGAGGTGCTGGACGGCGCGGTCCTCGTAGCGGACGTAGAGGTGCGGGGTGAGCTCGTCGCGGCTGACGCCGGTGGCCTTCGCGAGGGTCTCCGTGACGTCGAGGACGCCGCCGTGGAACTTGCTCACCTCGGCGTACACCTCCACGCGGTTGCACGTGGAGAGCACCATCGACTCGGCGACGTGCGGCGAGCCGAGCAGGTCGACCGACACGCGCTCGGCGGCGCCGTCGACGAGCGCGACGCGGTCGAGCAGCGGGACGGGCGCGGTGCGGTGGCTGACGCCGACGACGAGGAGGGTCACGCGGTGACCTCCGCCCGGCCGGAGCGGCGCTGCTCGTGGAACGCCAGGATCTGCAGCTCGGTGGCGAGGTCGACCTTGCGCACGCCGACGTGGTCGGGCGTGGTCAGCACGACGGGAGCGAAGTTGAGGATGCTCGTGACGCCGGCGCTCACCAGCCGGTCGCAGACCGACTGGGCGGCGCCCGCGGGGGTCGCGATGACGCCGATCGCCGCGCCGCCGTCGGCGACGACGTCCTCGAGGTCCTGCAGCGGCCGTACCGCGATCGGCGCTCCGTTGGGGCCGGCGTTGATCTGCTCGCCGACGCGCGAGGGGTCGGCGTCGACGAGCCCGACGACGCGGAATCCGCGCGACGCGAACCCGCCGTAGTTGGCCAGCGCGTGCCCGAGGTTGCCGACCCCGACGATGACGACCGGCCAGTCCTGCGTGAGGCCGAGCTCGCGGGCGATCTGGTAGACGAGGTACTCGGTGTCGTAGCCGACGCCGCGGGTGCCGTAGGAGCCGAGGTGGCTGAGGTCCTTGCGCAGCTTCGCGCTGGTGACGCCGGCGGCCGCGGCGAGCTCCTCGCTGGAGACCGTGGCGACGCCGCGCTCGACGAGGTGCGCGAGCACCCGGTGGTAGACCGGGAGGCGGGCGACCGTGGCGTCCGGGATGCCGCGGCGCGACGACTCGTTCGCGCGAGGCAGCGGCACCGGTTCACCCCGAAGGTCGGTCAGGCGCCTCCTGCCGGGCCGGCTCGATGCCGGTCGTCTCAGCCCGGAGGACCTCCGTCAGGGTAGGTACTCGTGAACGAGCGCACAAAGTTGCGCAGTGGCGCCGTTCCAGCATACGGACGGGTTGATCTGTGACCTGGGTCACCCGTTCCGACCCCCGGTGACAAGAAGATGATCTTCCTCGCGGCTCTGACCTGCACAGACGTCCGTTCGGATCCGAGCGATAACGCTTGCACAGACCACCGTGCCGAGACCCACGCCACCCACCCGGAACCAGAACGATGACCCCGCAGACACCCCGCCCGCCCGGCGAACGGGCCGAACGGGGCGACACTGCGAGCGCAGCGAGCGGGGCGGACGACCTGGCGAGCGGCGCCCCGACGCGGGGCCGACGAAGGAGGCCCCGCTTGGAGGGGCTACTACACCCGCGCGGCTGCGCGCTCGGCCCTCGCGGCGCGCTTCTCCTCGAAGCGGGTGGCGGCGGCGTCGAGGCCGGCCATGAAGGCGGCGAGCTGCTCGCGGGCCTTCTCGCCCTCGGGGCCGAGGTCGTCGCGCTCGAACACCCGCCAGGCGCGCAGCACGGGCGAGAGCACCTCGTCGTGATGGATGCGCAGGTCGTAGATGCCGGCCATGGCGATCTGCACGGAGCGGCGGGTGAAGCCCTCCACCTCGTTGCCGGGCATCTGGAAGTTCTCCACGACGTCGAGCACGGCCTGCATCGCGGCGTCGGGGTGCAGGTCGAACGCCGCGTTCAAAGTGTTGCGGTACATGAGCATGTGGAGGTTCTCGTCCGCAGCGATGCGGGCGAGCAGGCGGTCGAGGCCCGGCTCGCCGGCGTACTTGCCGGAGTTGCGGTGCGAGATGCGGGTGGCGAGCTCCTGGAACGACACGTAGGCGATGGTCGACAGGACGTGGCCCTCGGCCTGGCCGACGAAGCCGCGGCTCATGTGGTCCATGCGCTCGCGCTCGAGCTGCACCGGGTCCACGGCACGCGTGACGAGCATGTAGTCGCGCATCGCGATCGCGTGGCGGCCCTCCTCCGCCGTCCAGCGGTGCAGCCACGTGCCCCACGCGCTGTCGCGGCCGACGGTGTCGGAGATGGCGCGGTGGTAGCTGGGGAGGTTGTCCTCGGTCAGGAGGTTGACGACGAGCGCCGTGCGGGCCGGGCCGTCGACGGGTGACTGCTCGACGTCCCACGGGTCGCCCTCGTACAGGCCGTCGAAGTTGGTGCCCTCGGTCCACGGCACGTACTCGTGCGGGAACCACTCCTTGGCCATGGTCAGGTGCCGCTCGAGCTCGACGCCGACCACCGGCTCGAGCTCGCGCACGAGGACGTCGTTGGGGGCGATCTCGTCGAGGACCGTCATGGCGTCTCCTCCGGCCGGGCCGATGGTTACGGAACCGTAGGTAGGCGAGCCTACCCTCCCCGCCTCCGGCTCTCGACCCTTCCCCGCACGCGGTCAGGCGAACAGGGTGCTGCCCCAGAAGTCGCCCTCACCGGGGCCGGGCGGCACTGCGAACAGCGCCGAGCCCACGTGCACGAGGTACTCGTTCAGGGCGTCGCTCGCGGCGAGTCGCCTCTGCACCGCGACGAAGGCCGTCCGGGGGTCGCGCTGGAAGGCCAGGAAGAACAGTCCCGCGTCGAGGCGGCCGAGGCTGTCGGCGCCGTCGACGTAGCTGAACCCCCGCCGAAGCATCCGGACGCCGTTGTTCGACTGCGGGTGCGCGAGCCGCACGTGCGACGTCGGGGGCAGCTCGCCGAGCACCGGCGCGGTCATCTCCGTGCCGCCCGACAGCGGTGCGCCCTCGCGCTTGTCGCGGCCGACGATCTCCTCCTGGGCCTTCAGCGACGTGCGGTCCCAGGTCTCGATGGTCATCCGGATCTTGCGGGCGACGAGGTAGCTGCCGCCGGCCATCCAGGCGGCTCCGTCGGACTCCTGCGCCCACAGGTGCGTGTCGAGCTCGGCGGTCTCCTCGGCGCGCAGGTTCGACGTGCCGTCCTTGAACCCGAACAGGTTGCGCGGCGTGGCCTGCGAGTCGGACGTCGACGACGTCCGGCCGAAGCCGAGCTGCGCCCACCGCACGCGCACCACGCCCATGCCCATCCGCACGAGGTTGCGCACCGCGTGGACCGCGACCTGGGGGTCGTCGGCGCACGCCTGGACGCAGAGGTCGCCGCCCGACCAGGCGTCCTCGAGCCGGTCGCCGGCGAAGCCCGGCAGGTCGGCCAGCGCCTCGGGACGCCTCGAGGCCAGGCCGAATCGGTCGCGCCCGTCGGCGTCCACGAACAGCGACGGGCCGACGCCGAAGGTGAGCGTGAGCCGGGCCGGGGAGAGGCCGAGCGCCTCGCCGGTGTCGTCGGGCGGGGCATCGGGCAGCCCGTCGACGGCGCCGACCGGGCCCGCGCCCTCGCCGCGCGTCATCCGCTCGGCGGCCAGGGTCCAGCGCCGCAGGAGCTGCTCGAGCTCGTCGCGGTCGTCGGTGATGACGTCGAAGGCCACGAAGTGCAGCCGGTCCTGCGCGGGCGTGGTGATGCCGGCCTGGTGCGCGCCGCGGAACGGCACGACGTCGGACGGTACGGCGTCCGATGCCGACGCCGTCCGTTCCACCAGCACCGTGGCCGCGCTGGCGCCGACGGCGACCGCCCCGAACGACGCGAGCAGCCGGCGGCGGGAGAGCTCGACCGTCACCCGTTCACCACCGACGCCGTGAGGTTCGACAGCGGCTCGGCCAGCGCGTCGACGGCGTCGGCGAGCTCGCGCACCTGGGCCTTGCTGAGGTCGTCGTAGAGCACGAAGCCGTCGTCCTGCTTGAGGGCGTCGAGCTTCGCCTGCAGAGCCGCGAACCGTGACTCCAGCGTCGTCGCGAGGCCGGGGTCGGCGTCCTTCAGGGCCGGGGCGAGCGCGTCGTACGCCGCCCGGGCGCCGTCGACGTTGGCCTGGAAGTCCCAGAGGTCCGTGCGGGAGTAGCGCTCCTCCTCGCCGGTCACCTTGCCCGTGGCGACCTCCTCCATCAGGGCGGTGGCGCCGTTGCCGATGAGGCTCGGGCTCAGCTCGATCGACGGGATGCGGCCCACGAGGTCCTCTGTGTCGGCGAGCAGCTGGTCGGCGACCGGCGTCATACCGGTGAGGCTCTTGTCGATCCAGAGCGCCTTCTCGAGGCGGTGCCAGCCGGTCCACTGGGTGCCGGGCTCGACGCCGTCCTCACGGGCGTCGAGGGAGTAGTCGAGGTCGGCGAAGGACTCGACCACGGGCTCGATGCGCTCCCAGTGCGTGCGCACCTGCGGGTAGAGGGCCTTGGCCTGCGCGACGTCGCCGTCCTTCACGGCGGCGACGAACGCCTCGGTGCCCGCCAGCAGCGCGGCGGTCTCCTCGGCGACGAAGCCGCGGTACTGCTCGACGGCCTGGGCCAATGACGGCTTGGCCGTGGCGCTCAAGGCGCCCGACGCCGTGACCGTCAGGTCGGTGCTGATCCCGTCGACGCCGTCGCTCGGGCGGCAGGTGGTCTTCGCCGTACCGGCGGCCAGCTCGACGACGAGCTCGCGGGTGACGCCGGGGCCGACGTTCTCGACCTCGCTGAGGATGGTGGTGCCGTCGGCGGCGTAGACGTAGAACTCGGCGACCTGCGAGCCGGTGTTCTGCACGGCGAAGGTGACGACGCCGGCCGGGACGGACGTAGCGGTGAGCTCGCACGTGCCGTCGCCGGCGGTGACGCCGACGCGGGCGCCGGACGCCGTCGCGTCGGCCGACGAGCAGGCCGACGCCCCGAGGGCGGCGGCGAGGAGGACGGAGGGCAGCGCGAGCGCGCGGGCACGGAGCAGCACAGGGGACCTACAGACCGGGAGAGTTAGGCAAGCCTTACTTAGGTGACCCTAACAGACTGCCCCGGGCTGACCTGTCACCGGCGTCGAGTGCGCGAGTAACTGGCGTTGTCCTCGGTTTCGCGGGGCCGAGACCGAGGTCAACGCCAGTTACTCGGGGTCGGTCAGTGGCCGAGGGCGGCGCGGAGGCGGGCGGGGTCGACCCGCCAGAAGTCGTGCTGGACGCCGTCGACGAGGGTGACCGGGATCTGCTCCCAGTAGAGGTCGGCGAGCTCGGGGTCGTCGAGGACCGAGACCTCCTCGAACGACTCCCCCGTCTCGGCGCAGACCCCCTCGATCACGCGGCGGGCGTCCTCGCACAGGTGGCAGCCGGGCTTGCCGACGAGCGTGATGCGCGCCTGCGTCACGCGGTCGCCCCGCGCAGCGCCGACGGGCCCGGCGCGCAGGCCCCGGTGCGCCGCAGGCTCACGCCTTCTCCTCGCGGAGTCGGCCCTTGGCCAGCTTGCCGGTCGAGGTGTGCGGCAGCGCGTCAACGATCTCGATCACCGTGGGGCACTTGAACCGCGCGAGGCGCTGGCGGCACAGGTCGCGGACATCCTCGGCGGTCAGCCCGCTCCCCTCGATCGGCTGAACGTACGCCGCGACCGTCTCGCCGGTGCCCTCGTGCGGGATGCCGATGACGGCGACCTCGGCGACCGCGGGATGCGACGCGATGACGGTCTCGATCTCGTACGGGTAGACGTTGAAGCCGCTCACGATGACGAGGTCGCGCCGCCGGTCGACGAGGTGCAGGTCGCCGTCCTCGTCGCGGACGGCGACGTCGCCGGTGGCGTACCAGCCGTCTGCGTCGGGGCCGTCAGCGCCGTCGGGCCAGTAGCCCGAGAACAGGTTGGCGCCCCGGACCCAGATCTCGCCCGGGTCCTCGGGATCGGCGTCCTCGCCGGACTCGTCGACGAGACGGATCTCCACGCCCGGCAGGGGCGCCCCGACGCAGCCGGGCTTGGCACGGCGTCCGACCATGGTGGAGCTCACGACGGGCGAGGCCTCGGTGAGGCCGTAGCCCTCCCACACGGGACGGCCGGCGCGGACGTCGAACTCCTCGAACACCGCCGGCGCGAGCGGCGCGGCGCCAGAGATCATCGTGCGGACACCGGCGAGGCGGCGGTCGAGATCGGGCAGCGACGCCCATGCCACGAACACGGGCGGCGCGGCCGGGACATTGGTGACGCCGTGGGACTCGATCGCCTCGAGCGCCGCGACCGGCGAGAACCTCGGAGTCAGCACGCACCTCGCGCCGGTGGCCACGGCGAGTCCGAGGACGGCGTTGAGCGCGTAGACGTGGAACAGCGGCAGCACCAGCAGGACGACGTCGTCGTCGGCCATGGCCGGGGGTTCGAGCGAGAGCAGCTGCTGCACGTTGGCGAGCAGCGCGCGGTGGCTGAGCATCGCGCCCTTGGACGGGCCGGACGACCCCGATGTGAACAGCAGCACGGCGATCGACTCGGGGTCGGTGACGACGTGGGTCACCTCGGCCTGGGCATCGGCACGGGTGCCCAGCCGCGACAGCGAGTCGAACGACGGGTCGCCCACGACGACGACGTCGCAGCCCTCGCCGGCCGCAGCAGCCGCGACGACCTCCGTGGCCTCGTCCGCGACGACGAGCCGTGCGCCCGAGCGCGCGAGCAGGTCTCGCACCTCGTGGGAGGTGTAGCCGGTGTTGAGCGGCAGCGAGACCAGGCCGGCGCGCAGCGTCGCGAAGTAGGTCGCGACGAACTCGATCCGGTTGCCCAGGAGCATCGCCACGCGGTCGCCCGAGGACAGACCTCGCCTCAGCAGCCCCGCCGCGAGCATGTCGACGGCGTGGTCGAGCTGCGCCCACGTGGTCTCCACGCCGGTGGGCCCGTCGACGAACGCCACGTCGGCACCGTGCGCCGCCGCCGTGGCGCGCAGCAGGTCGGCGAGGTTGGTCGGGGTCCCCTGGTCCGTCACACCACGATCGTGGCACACCTGCGTCGGTACTCTCTCGACATGAGCGGGAGCACCCCAGCGGATCTCATCCGGGCGTCGCAGGTCGCCGGCGAGGCCTCGGCCGCCGCCGCCGAGGTCGAGCCGCATGCCACGGTGGAGCCCGATCTCACCGGCGCTGCCTTCTTCGACGTCGACAACACCGTCATGCGTGGGGCGAGCATCTTCCACCTCGCCCGGGGGCTGGCCCGCCGCAAGTTCTTCACCGCCCGCGAGGTCGGCGACTTCGCGATGAAGCAGGCGAAGTTCGTCGTCAACGGCGCCGAGGACCTCGAGGACATGGCCGACGCCACGGAGGCCGCGCTCGCCTTCGTCAAGGGGAAGCGGGTGGAGGAGGTCGTCGCCCTCGGCGAGGAGATCTTCGACGAGCTGATGGCGCGCAAGCTCTGGCCCGGCACCCTGGCCCTGGCCCAGGGCCACCTCAACCGCGGCCAGCGCGTGTGGCTCGTGACCGCCACCCCCGTGGAGCTCGCCTCGATCATCGCCCAGCGGCTCGGCCTGACCGGCGCCCTGGGCACGGTCAGCGAGATCGAGGACGGCGTCTACACCGGCCGGCTCGTCGGCTCGGCGCTGCACGGCAAGGCCAAGGCCGACGCGGTCCGCGCGCTTGCCGATCGCGAGGGCCTCGACCTCGTGCGCTGCGCGGCGTACTCGGACTCCGCCAACGACGTGCCGATGCTCTCGATCGTGGGCCGCGCCGTCGCGGTCAATCCCGACGGCGCCCTGCGCAAGCACGCACGCGCAGTCGGCTGGGAGATCCACGACTACCGCCGCACCCGCATGAACCAGCGCTACTACGTGCCGGCCGGCCTCGCGGCTGCCGCAGGTCTCGGGATCGGCGTGGGCCTGGGCATCGCCGCCGCCCGTGCGCCCCGCAAGTCCTGACCCGCGTCAGTCGCGGACGTACTGCAGGTTGACCATCCCGCTCGGGAACACCTGCGAGCCCACCAGCCGCAGCGGTGTCGACACCGGGATCCGGTGGAAGAGCGGCTTGCCCGAGCCGAGCAGGACGGGCGCCGTCGTGATGGTGAGGTCGTCGACCAGCCCCGCTTCGAGGAACTGGCTGATGACCGACCCGCCGTCGATGTAGACCCGGCCGAATCCCTGCTCCTCCCACGCGGCCACCGCATCCTGCGGGGTGCGGGCGTAGAACTCGAAGCCCTCGCGCGGACCGAGCGCCTGCGTGGTGAGGACGTGCACCGGCCGTCCGCCGTAGGGCAGCTCCGGGAAGTCCTTGATGAAGTCGTAGGTGGCGCGGCCCATCGCGATGACGTCGACATCGGCGAGGAACGCGTCGAACCCGTAGTCCTCGCCCTCCGCAGCGGCGGCGTCGAGCCACTCGAGGGTGTCGTCGTCGGTCGCGATGTAGCCGTCGAGGGATCGAGCGATGAACACGGAGATGCGCGGCCGGGTCATGCCCACGACCGTACGTCGGCGATCCGACGGACGTCAGCCCCGTTGTGTCAGCGGAAGACGCTGCGGCGCTGGACGAGCAGGCGGTACAGGGTCTGCTGGATCGTCTCGCGAACCTGGTCGGTGATGTTGAAGACGAGCATGGGGTCGTCGGCCGCGCCGTCGGGGTAGTGGTCGGTGCGGATCGGCTCGCCGAACTCGATGATCCACTTGCTCGGCAGCGGCACGAGACCGAGCGGCCCGAGCCACGGGAAGGTCGGCGTCAGCGGGAAGTACGGCAGGCCGAAGAGTCGCGCGAGGGTCTTGGCATTGCCGAGCACCGGGTAGATCTCCTCGGCGCCGACGATCGACACCGGGATGATCGGCGTCCTGGTGCGCAGAGCGGTCGCGACGAAGCCGCCGCGGCCGAAGCGCTGCAGCTTGTAGCGCTCGGAGTAGGGCTTGCCGATGCCCTTGAAGCCCTCGGGGAACACAGCCACGATCTCGCCCGACGACAACAGGCGCTCGGCGTCGGGGTTGCACGCCAGCGTGTGGCCGGACTTGCGCGCGAGCTCGCCGACGAACGGCGACTGGAACACCAGGTTCGCGCCGAGCATCCGCAGGTTGCGCTTGGCCGGGTGGTGGTCGTGCAGCACCACCTGGGTCATGATCGCGTCGAGCGCGACGGTGCCCGAGTGGTTGGCGACCACGAGCGCGCCGCCCTCGGACGGCACGTTCTCGATGCCCCGGGTCTCGATGCGGAACCAGTTCTGTGCGAGCGGGCGCAGCGGCGCCATGATCACGCGGTCGGTGAGCTCGGCGTCGAAGCCGAAGTCGTCGACCTCGTACTCGCCGGTGACGCGGCGGCGCATGAAGTCCAGCCACTCGGCGAGCGTGGCGTCGAGGCGGCCCGGGGCGCCGTCGACGTCGTGCTGCTCGTTGTCGACCGGCTCCGGCTGGGGCTGCGGCTCGACCGGGACGACGCGCTTCTTGGGCTTGGGGCCGGTGGCGCCGGCCTGCCGGGCCGCGCGCGACGCCGCCTTGCGGGCGCCGTCCTCGCCGCCGATGGGGATGACCGTGGCATCAGGCACGACCGTGCGCCTCCTCCCGCAGCCGCGCGGCGAGCCGCGCCTCGGACAGCGTCGACGTGCCGAGCGCGTGGGCGAGCCCGCGCTCGATCGCCTCGGCCTGGTGCTTGGGCAGCTGGTGGTCGAGCCCACGCTCCTGCACGAACTCCTCGAACGCGTCGCGGGTGGAGTACGTCGGCTGGAAGCCGAGCACCTCCTTCATCCGCGTGGTGTCGAGCCCACGGCCATAGGTCAGGAACTTGATCTGCTCGGGCGAGAAGTCGGCGAGCCCGGCGCGGCGGAACCAGCCGCCCACGAGGCCGACCATCGGAGTCGGCACCGGCAGCACGGTCTTGCCCGCGAGCCTCAGCGCCTGCGACAGCATGAGGACGCCGTCGCCGCTGATGTTGAACGTGCCCTGCTGGTCGGAGTGCACGGCGACGCGGGTGGCCTCGAGGCCGTCGTCCTCGTGGACGAACTGGAGGCGGGCGTCGTGGCCGAGGACCGTCGGGACTACCGGCAGGCCGAAGTAGGCGGCCATCGGGGTGTCGACCTTGGGGCCGATGAAGTTGGCGAACCGCAGCGTCGTCACCGTGACGTCGGGACGCCGGCGCGCGAAGCCGCGCACGTAGGCCTCGACCTCGACGGAGTCCTTGGCCCAGCCCGACCGCGGCTGGCTCTTGGGCTCGGTGTCCTCGGTGAACATCGCGGGGTCCTTGGGCCCGGCGCCGTAGACCGACGACGTCGACTTCACGACCAGCCGCTGCACGCCTTCGGACTTCTGGCAGGCGGCGAGCAGCTGCATCGTGCCGATGACGTTGATCTCCTTCATCGACACGCGCCCGCCGGCCTGCACGGGCGTGGAGATGACGCCCATGTGCACGACGGTGTCGACACCGGCCGCGGCGATGACCTTGCCGATGATCGGGTTGCGGATGTCGGCGCGCACGAACTCGGCGCTGCCGATGTCGGACCGCGGCGGGATGACGTCCACCCCGACGACGCGGTCGATCGCGGGATCGTGCGACAGGATCCGCGCCATGCGGCTGCCGAGGTGCCGCGAGACGCCCGTGACCAGCACGACCCGTGCCATCGACGCCTCCCTCGGTGCCCCGGCTACCCGGCGGTAGCCACCGCTCCCATCCTGCCCCACCCGCGTCCCCGGAGCACGCCCCCGCCCCGGACCCGCGCGGTCCGCCGTTTCCGGGTGAAGGTGCCCCTCCTTGCGATAGAAGCAAGAAAAGCGCCCCAGGCTGTCCACAGCTCGCGGCTCGGCTCGAGGCCTTGTGGACAGCCTGGGGCGGAAAACTTGCTTCTATCGCAAGCGGGGGCACCCTCACCGTGAACCGGACCAGCGGCACGAGGGGGCCGCCGAACGAGCACGAGGCGGGATCCCCGGGGGGATCCCGCCTCGTCAGGCTGTGCGAAGCAGCAGCTACTTCTTGTTACGACGCTGCACGCGCGTCTTCTTGAGCAGCTTGCGGTGCTTCTTCTTGGCCATGCGCTTGCGGCGCTTCTTGATCACGGAGCCCACGGGCCGACCTCACTTGTCCTGGACTGCGGCCCGGCGGACCGCTGAGGGAAGGCGCACGGGGTGCCGCGCGCGACCGGGCCCCACCCTACCCGCCCGTACGGGGTGCCCGTGCCGGGTGGTCGAAGGCCGCGGTCCGCACGTGCAGACCCGGCACGCGGCGCCGGGTCGCAGCGAGGCGGGGCCTGGCTCAGGCGGTCTCGACGAAGGAGTCGCGCAGGTAGTCGCGGACGGCCTGCTCGGGCACGCGGAACGACCGGCCGACGCGCACGGCGGGCAGCTCGCCGTCGTGCACGAGGCGGTAGACGGTCATCTTGGACACGCGCATCACGGTCGCCACCTCGGCGACGGTGAGGAACTTGACCTCGGACAGAGGCCGGTCGTTGCTCGCCATGGTTCTTCGGACAGCTAGGTGGCAGATCCGGCTTCCCCACCTGACCCGCGACGACACGCGCTGCCGCTCCTTCTGGCGCCAGAGTAGTGGCGGACGTGACGGTTGGGAATGGTGTGACGAACAGTGAGACGCCAGACCACCCGGACGGCGTACACCCGACGGCGCGCCGCTCCCGCACAGGGTCAGAAGCCGTGGTACGGATCCGCGTTGAGGCCGTGCCAGGGGTAGACCGCCTCGCGGGTGCGCAGCACGGCGGCGTCGACCGGGTCGGCAGGGTCGTAGCCGGAGTCCCACGCCCGCACCCTCGGGGTGCGCCCGTCGGTCATGAGGGCCGGGGTGGGCACCTTGAGCCAGTTCTCGACGAAGTCGCGCCACACCGCGGGCACCGGCGTCTCGGGCGGGACGGGCGTGCCGACCACCTCGCCGACCAGGTGCGACCACGCGCGCGGGACGACGTCGATCCACGAGTAGCCGCCGCCGCCGAGGGCCACCCACCGGCCGTCGCACACCTCGTGGGCGAGGCGGTGCAGGGCGGCGTAGGTCAGCCGCTGGCCGTCGATCGAGAGCTCGAGGTGGGCCAGCGGATCGTCGGCGTGGCTGTCGCACCCCTGCTGGGTGACAAGGATCTGCGGCTTGAAGCTGTGCAGCAGCTGCGGGACGACGCCGTCGAAGGCACGCAGCCACGCGTCGTCGCCGGTGTGCGGCGGCAGCGCGAGGTTGGCGGCGGTGCCGAGCGCGTCCGGGCCGCCGATCTCACCGGGGAACCCGGTGCCGGGGAACAGCGCCCGTCCGGACTCGTGGACGGAGACGGTGAGCACGCGAGGGTCGTTCCAGAACGCGGCCTGCACGCCGTCGCCGTGGTGGACGTCGACGTCGATGTAGGCGACGCGCTCGACGCCCTGGTCGAGCAGCCACTGGATCCCGACGGCGATGTCGTTGTAGACGCAGAAGCCCGACGCCGATGCCGGCATGGCGTGGTGCAGCCCCCCGCTGAGGTTCACCGCGTGCAGCGCACGGCCGGAGTGCACCGACTGCACGGCGGCGAGGGTGGCCCCGACGACGGCGCGCGAGGCCTCGTGCATGCCTGCGAAGGTGGGCACGTCCTCGGTGCCGAGCCCGCGGTGCAGGTCGACGTGCGACGGATCCGCCGACGCCGTGCGGACCGCCTCGACGAACTCGGGCTTGTGCACGGTCAGGAGCATCTCGTCGTCGATGACGACGGGCGGCACGACCTCGACATGATCGGGCTGGACGAGGCCGAGGTCGCGGGCGAGCCGCATCGCGAGCTGCACGCGCACGGGCGCCAGCGGATGGCCCGGCCCGAAGTCGTACTTCGCCAGGGAGTCGTCCCAGACGACGTGGGCCTGGCCGGTCACGCCGTCACGAGCCCGACGCGAGCTGCTGGCTGCGGTCGCGCGCGGCCTCCAGCGCGGAGATGAAGGCGGCGCGCACCTTGTGGTCGTCCAGCGTGCGGAGCGCGGCGACGGTGGTGCCGCCGGGCGAGGTCACGTTCTCGCGCAGCACGCCGGGGTGCTCGCCGGTCTCGCGGAGCATCGTCGCGGCGCCGTAGAGCGTCTGGACGACGAGCTCGGTGGCGGTCACGCGCGGCAGGCCGAGGAAGACGCCCGCCTCGATCATCGCCTCGGTGACGTAGAAGATGTATGCCGGCCCGGAGCCGCTGATCGCGGTGACGGCGTCCTGGTGCTTCTCGGGAACGCGCACGACCTTGCCGACGGCGAGTAGCAGCGACTCGGCCTCGGCCAGGTGGTCGTCGTCGCAGTGCGCGCCGGCCGAGATGGCCGCCATCCCCTGGTCGACCAGCGCCGGGGTGTTGGGCATGACGCGCACGACGGGGGTGCCCGCGGGCAGCCGCGACTCGAGGAACTCGGTCGTGATGCCCGCCGCGAGCGAGACGACGAGGGTGCCGGGCTGCACGGAGCCGGAGACCTCGTCGAGCACCGAGGCCATGTCCTGCGGCTTCACCACGAGGACGAGCGTGGACGCCTTCTGCGCGGCCTCGGTGTTGCCCAGGACCTCGACCCCGTACTTCGCGCGCAGCTCCTCGGCGCGCTCGGGGCGGCGCTCGGCGACGACGAGGTCGGCCGGCGCGCGGCCCGCGCGCAGGAGGCCGGAGAGCAGCGTCTCCCCCATCACGCCGGCGCCGATGACAGCGACGAGTCCCATGGTCAGCCCTTCGAGGTGAGCGCGCGTGCGAGCAGGGTCAGGTTCGCAGGTCGCTCGGCGAGGCGGCGCACCAGGTAGCCGTACCACTCGTCGCCGTAGGGGACGTAGACCCGCATGCGGTGGCCCTCGGCGGCCAGGCGCAGCTGCTCGTCGGTGCGGACGCCGAAGAGCATCTGGAACTCGTAGCTGCCGGGCGCGCGGTCGGCGCGGATCGCGAGGGCCTCGCCGATGTCGATCAGCCGGGGGTCGTGGGTCGCGAGCATCGGGTAGCCGTCGCCCTGCAGCAGGATCTTCGCGCAGCGCACGTAGGCCTTGTCGATGTCGGCGCGGTCGGTGAAGGCGACGGTCTCGGGCTCGCGGTAGGCGCCCTTGCACAGCCGCACTCGGGAGCCGGCGGTGGCGAGGTCGCGGCAGTCGGCCTCGGTGCGGCGCAGGTACGCCTGGAGGACGACGCCGAGCCACGGGAAGTCCGCGCGCAGCTCGCGCGCGACGCCCAGCGTGGAGTCGGTGGTGGTGTGGTCCTCCATGTCGAGGGTGACCGTCGTGCCGACCTCCTTCGCCTTCTCGCAGATGGCGCGCGCGAAGTCGAGCGCGATCTTCTCGCCGTCGCCGGGCAGCGCCTGGCCGACGGCGGAGAGCTTCACCGACACCTCGGCGGCCGCGGTGAGCCCGGCGTCGTCGAGAGCGCCGAGCAGGGCGATGTAGGCGTCGCGGGTGGCCTCGGCCTGGGCGATCTCGACGGTGTCCTCGCCGAGGCGGTCGATGGTGACGAGGCGCCCGGTCGCCTGCAGCTCGGCGGAGGCGCGCACGGCGTCCTCCGTGCGCTCCCCGGCGACGAAGCGGTCGACGAGGGCGCGGGCCGGCGCGGCCTCGCTCGCGACCTGCTGCAGCTTCTCGTTGCGCGACGCGGACAGCAGCAGGCTGCGCAGCACCTCGGACTCCCGACGAGGGGGCACGGGCGTCCCGCCTCGCGGCCCACGCTACCGGTGGGCGGGGCGGTGGTGGCTGCCCGATCCGCGCGCCGCCGCCGTGCGGGGCGGCGCGCGGCCGACGGGTCAGCGGCTGTCGCGCTTGGCCTGGCGGCGGGCGCCTGCGGCCAGGGTCGAGGCGTTCTTCTTGCTGACGGCGGAGGCGTCAGAACGGGTGCGCTTGGTGGGCGCGGCCGGTGCAGCCTTGCGAGCACGGCCGGTCGACGCCGGCGCGGCCACCGGATTGGCCTTGGCGGCGCGGGCGGCCTCGAGGCGCTCGGCCTTGAGCTCGGCGGCGCTGCGGCGCGCGGCGGCGGCGAGGGCGGAGCTGACGGCGGCGAGCGCGACCTCGAAGGCCTCGGCCTTGTCGCGGGCGCGCTGGTTCTGCTGCGACGCCTTGCCGCGGCCGCCCTTGGCGCCGACCTTCGACGCCCCGCCGCGGCGGTACTGGCCGACCGTCTTGTTGCGCGCGCGGCGGATGCGGTCGTGGAGGTCGGCGAGGCCGTCCTCGTCGAGCTTGGCGAGCTCGGCCTTCTCGGTCTGCAGGACCAGCAGGCGCTCGGAGTCGTTCAGCACCGACAGAAGGCGCTTGTCCACGGTGTCCACCTCGGGTGAGTGCGGCCGGCCCTCGCGGCCGGCGTCGTACGACCACCCTGCCGGATCCCGGCGGGGCACGCCATGGCGGGCCCGGTCAGCCCTTCTCGCGCTGCGCCTTCGTGGGCTGCGTCGGGGTGGTCAGCGCGGCCTGGATGGCGGGCGCCACGAGCGCGACGATCTCGTCCTCGGTCGCCGACGCCAGCGGCTCGATCTGCAGCACGTAGCGCGAGGCCGCGACGCCGACGAGGTACGACGTCGCGAGCGACACGCGCATGCGTGCGTCGGGCACCCCGAGTACACCGACGACGCGATCGACCACCGCCGACTCGAGGAACTCGCGCAGCGACGCCGTGGCCTTCGACGCACCGGCGCCGTCGCGCACCATCTCCGCGAGCTGGTCGCGGGTCTCGGGGTCGTCGAGCATCCGCAGCGTGATGCGCACGAGGCGCTCGCCCATGCCGTCGATCCCGGGCGCGAGCAGCTGCGCCACCGACGTCGCCGGGTCGAAGGGCAGTCGCATGGCGGCCGCGAAGAGCTGCTCGCGGTTGCGGTAGTACCGGGACATGACGTCCGGCGCCACGCCGGCGGCTGCGGCCACCCCCTTGAGCGTCGTCCCCACGTATCCGCGGCGGGAGTAGGCCGCCCGTGCGGCGTCGAGGACGACGCGGGAGACGTCGTCGAGCTGCTGCTGGCGCTGCTCGTGGTCGGGATGCGGGGTCTGCCCCTGGTCCTCGGTCATCGACGCACGCTCACAGGGTCGAACTCCTCGGACGCTCCGGAGAGGTGGTGGCGGGCGAAGGCCAGCGACTCGACGAGGTCGAGCTCGCGCGACTCGCGGTCGACGGCCTTGCGGGTGGAGATCTCGACGACGACCTGGCCGTCGAAACCGCGGTCGACGAGGCCGCGCAGCACCTCGGCGCACGGCTGGTTGCCCCGGCCGGGGACCAGGTGCTCGTCGCGGGTCGACCCCGAGCCGTCGGCGAGGTGGACGTGGACGAGCCGGTCGCCGAGATCGTCGGCCATCTCGACGGCGTCGCTCTGCGACACCGACGTGTGGCTGAGATCGAGCGTGGTGTGGAGGTAGTCCTCGTCGCGGACGTCCCAGCCCGGCACGTACGCGGCGAACTCGCGGCTCGCGGCCTTCCAGGGGTACATGTTCTCGACCGCGAACCGGACGTCCGTCTCGTCCTGCATGCGCCGGATGCCCTCGACGAACTCGCGGCCGTAGTCGCCCTGCCACCGGAAGGGCGGGTGGACGACGACGGTCTGCGCGCCGAGCAGCTCGGCGGCCGCCTGGGCTCGCACGAGCTTGGCCCACGGGTCGGTGCCCCACACCCGCTGCGTCACGAGCAGGCAGGGGGCGTGGATGGAGGTGATCGCGATGCCGTAGTGGTCGCGCAGGCGCAGCAGCGCCTCGGGGTCCTGGCTGACGGCGTCGGTGAGGACCATGACCTCGAGCCCGTCGTAGCCGAGCCGCGCGGCGGTCTCGAACGACGCAGCCGTCGTCTCCGGGTAGGTCGACGCGGTCGACAGGGTGACGAGCGGGCTCACACCCTCATCCTGCGTCGTGCGGGGCCTCGTCACCAACCGGGTCGCCGGAATCGTGACGGATGCCGGCCACCGCGTGGACGATGCTGATGGCGGCTGCGCCCAGGATGCCTACCCCGACCGCGATCAGCCCGTCGGTGTCGGGCGCCCACGAGATGGCGAACAGCTTCGAGAACAGGGGGATGTACAGCACCCCGAGGAAGGCCACGAGCATGGCAGCGCAGATGCCGACGCGGATGAGGTCGTAGGGCCGGGCGACCTGGACGAGGATCCACCACGACACGATGAACAGCGTCACGCAGGCGGCGGCCTGGGCCTGCGGCACGTCGTCGCCGGTGACCTTCATGACGCTGAGGTAGGTGATGTACGCCGAGATGGCGATGACCGCGCCGGAGGGCATCGCGAACTTGATCACGCGGCCGAAGAAGCCCTTCTTGAACCGCTGCGTGTTGGGCAGCAGGGCCAGGAAGAACGCGGGCGTCCCGATGGTGAGCGCGGTGACCACCGTGAGGTGGCGGTTGAGGAACGGGAAGGGCAGCGTGAGAAGGATCGTGGCGACCGAGACGAGCATCGCGTAGAAGCTCTTGCTCAGGAACAGCTGGGAGACGCGCTCGACGTTGCCGAGCACCCGGCGGCCCTCGGCCACCACCGACGGCATGACGGCGAAGCGGTCGTCGAGCAGCACGATCTGCGCGACCGACCGGGTGGCCCCGGCCCCCGACCCCATCGCGATGCCGAGGTCGGCGTCCTTGAGCGCGAGCACGTCGTTGACGCCGTCGCCGGTCATCGCGACGACGTGCCCCTTGCTCTGCAGCGCACCGACCATGGCCCGCTTCTGCGCGGGCGTCACCCGGCCGAACACGCTGTGCGTCTCCAGGATCTCGGCCAGCTCGGCCTGGTCGTCCGGGAGCGTGCGCGCGTCGACGGGGTCGTCGGCCCCGGGCACGCCGGCCTGCGTCGCGATCGCGCCCACGGTGACGGCGTTGTCGCCGCTGATCACCTTGAGCTTCACGTTCTGGTCGAGGAAGTAGGCCACGGTGTCGGCGGCGTCGGAGCGCAGGGTCTGGTTGATGACGACCAGCGCCGCCGGACGGATCGGGCCGGTACCGGCGTCGGCGTCGGGCTCGCCCTCGGCGGCGGCGAGGACCAGGACGCGTGCCCCGGCGGAGGCGAGGCCGTCGCCCTTCTGACGCACCGGGTCGCCGTCGGGCAGCAGCATCTCCGGTGCCCCGAGCACCCAGGCGCCACGCCCCTCGAAGGTGGCGCTCGACCACTTGCGCGCGCTGTTGAACGGCACGGCCGACGTCGCGGTCCAGCCCTCGGGTCCGGGGTAGGACGACGCGATGGCGGCGAGCGTCGCGTTGGGGTCCTGCTCGCTGGCGCCCAGCGCTCCGAGGACGGCGCCGACATCGACCGACTCGTCGAGCGTCACGACCTGGTGCACCGACATGCCCGGCTCGGTGAGGGTGCCGGTCTTGTCGACGCAGACGACGTCGACGCGGGCGAGCACCTCGACTGCCGGCATGTCCTGCACGAGGGCCTTGCGCTGGGCCAGCCGGATGACGCTGACCGCCATCGCGACGCTGGTGAGCAGCACCAGCCCCTCGGGCACCATCGTGATGACGCCCGGCACCGTGCCGGCGACCGACTTCTTGAGGTCGCCGTCGGTCGCCTGCCACTGCGACCAGAACAGCAGCGCGCCGACCGGGATGAGGAAGTAGGACACGATCCGGATGAACCGCATGATCGAGTAGCGGAGCTCGGACCGGGTCAGGGAGAACTTGCTCGCCTCGTCGACGATCTGCGAGGCGTAGGAGGCGTGCCCGACCTTCGTCGCGCGGACGATCCCCGAGCCCGCGACGACGAACGACCCCGACAGCACCTCGTCGCCGACCGCCTTGTCGACCGAGTCGGCCTCGCCGGTGAGCAGCGACTCGTCGAGCTCGAGCCCCTGCGACTCCACCACCTCGGCGTCGACGAGCATCTGGTCGCCGGTGCGCAGCAGGATCAGGTCGTCCTCGACCACCTCGTTCGGCGGGATCTCGGCGTCGACGCCGTCGCGGCGCACCATCGCCTGCTGCTGGCCGACGAGGCTCAGCTTCGCCAGCGTCCGGGCGGCTCGGTACTCCTGGATGATGCCGATCGCCGTGTTGACCACGATGACGAGCCCGAACAGCGAGTCGATGAGCGGCGCCGCCCACAGCATGAGGATCCAGAGGGACCCGATGAGGGCGTTGAAGTAGGTCAGCGTGTTCGCGCGGACGATGTCGGAGAGGCTGCGTGCGTTCTTGTCCTTGACGTGGTTGACGCGGCCGGCGGCCACCCGCTCGGCGACGTCGGCGGCGGACAGGCCGCGGGCGGGATCGATCTCGGCGGCCGTCGTCACCGGCCCACCGTACGGCCTGCTCCGCGCGCCCGTGGGCCCGCGCCCGACGAAACCGTGACGTAGGGGACCCGCTGGGCAAGTGCGACGCGTCGGAAGAGCGACGCCTCGCCCCTCCGGATCGAGCCGGTCAGCGGTGCAGGCCGTCGAGCAGCTCGAGGATGATCCCTTCGCGCAGAGCCCACGGCCCGATCTCGACACGCTCGACGGCGAGGATGTCCATGGCCGCCTCTGCCACGACGGCGCCCGCGAGCAGCTGGCCGGCGCGCCCGGGGCTGACGCCGGGAAGCGCGGCGCGCTCCTTCGTGGTCATGGTCGCGAGCTTGGGCACCCAGGTGCGGAGGTCGTCGCGGGCGAGGTAGCGCTTGGCGAACGGGCCCTCGCTGTAGGGCGCCGCCCCGGCGATGCGCGCGAGCGAGCGGAAGGTCTTGCTCGTGGCGACCACATGGCGGGGCTCGCCGGCGCGCGCGACCCGGTGGGCGACGTCGGCGATGGTGGCGCGGGCGTGCTTGCGCATCGCGCGCACCTCGTCGGACTGCGGCGGGTCGTGATGCACGAACGCGCGCGTGGTGCGGCCGGCGCCGAGGGGCACGGAGATCGCGACGTCCGGCGCCTCGTCGGCCCCCACCGCGATCTCGAGCGAGCCGCCGCCGATGTCGAGGCAGAGCAGGCGGCCCGATGACCAGCCGAACCAGCGGCGCACCGCCAGGAACGTCAGCCGGGCCTCGTCCGGGCCGGACAGCACCGTGAGGTCGACGCCGGTGCGCTCCCGGACCGTCGTCAGCACGTCCTCGCCGTTCGCGGCCTCCCGGATCGCCGACGTCGCGAACGCATGCATCTGGGTGACGCCGAGGTCCTCGGCGACATCCTGCGCCGAGCGGACGAACGTCACGAGCTTGTCGATGCCCACGTCGCTGATGCGCTCGCCGACGAGGTGCTCCGCCAGGCGCATCTCGGTCTTGTGCGAGTGGGCTGGCAGAGGCGCCGCGCCGTGGTGCGCATCGACGACGAGCAGATGGACCGTGTTGGATCCGACGTCCAGAACACCCAGGCGCACACCGCCAGGCTAGTGGCCCCCCGGGTTTCCCGATGAAGGGTCCCTCGGACCATGAGAGCCAGACACTTCTGCCCTTCATCGCCGGGGCCGTGACGGAGTCGTGGTCGTGGCCCGACCCGCGGGTCCGTCACACCGGCGTCACGTGCAGCGCCTAGGGTGACGCCGTGGCTGCCAAGAACAAGAGCACCCCCGTCGACGTCGTCATCGGCCGTCGCGGCGACGAGGTACCGCTGGACTTCCCGCGCGCGTACGTCGAGTTCCCGGACCCGGCCGACTCCGACGGCACGACGGTCTACCGGTGCGATCTCACGTGGCTGACGAGCCGGTGGACCTGCATCTACGGCAACGGCTGCCACGGCATCGACGCGAGCAAGCCCGACGACGGCTGCTGCGTGCTCGGCGCGCACTTCGCCGACAAGGACGACGAGAAGCGCACCAAGAAGTACGCCGCGATGCTCACGCCCGAGACCTGGCAGTTCCACAAGCAGGGCACCAAGAAGGGCTTCGTCGAGAAGGACGAGGACGGCGCCCGCAAGACACGCGTGCACGAGGGTGCGTGCATCTTCCTCAACCGGCAGGGCTTCGAGGGCGGCGCCGGGTGCGCGCTGCACCAGCTCGCCGGCCGGATCGGCGAGCCGATCACCGTCGTCAAGCCCGACGTGTGCTGGCAGCTGCCGGTGCGCCGGACCTTCCAGCACGTCGAGCGGCCGGACGGCACCGAGATCCTGCTGGTGACCATCGGCGAGTACGACCGCCGCGGCTGGGGCTCGGGCGGCCACGACCTCGACTGGTACTGCAGCGGGTCGACCGAGGCGCACGTCGCCGCGGAGCCGGTCTTCGTCACCGAGAAGGGCACGCTCGTCGAGCTCATGGGCGAGGCGGCCTACCACGTGCTCGCGGCCCACTGCGAGGCGCGGATGGCCGCCCTCACCGCCGCGCGCACGGTCGCCGCCAAGCAGCGCTCCGCCGCCGCGCGCGAGGCCGCCCTCCTCCCGTTCGCCCCCCACCCCGCCGACCCGGTCTGACCCGCCGGAGCTGTCGGGGCGACGACGTACGGTCGGGGCATGGCCCGACGCCGCCCGAGCGACCAGCGCGCCCTCGCCGAGTCGGTGCTGCGCGAGCTGCCCGGCGTCGCGCTCACCCATCCGTTCGGCGACGACGTCGACGTCTGGAAGGTCGCGGCCGGCCCTGAGGGCGGCGGCGGCAAGATGATCTGCATCGCCGACCTCGACGCCGACCCCGGCCGAGTGACGCTCAAGGTGGATCCGCCGATCGGCGTCGCGCTCGTCGCGGAGCACGAGGCGATCACGCCGGGCTACCACACCGACAAGCGGCACTGGATCACCGTCGTCCTCGACGGCACCGTGCCCGACACCCTCCTGCGCGAGCTGCTCGAGGACTCCTACGACCTCGTCGTCCACGCCCTCCCCGCCCGCACCCGCTTCCTCATCGACCCAGACCGCTTCCCGCCCCCTTCTCGATGAGGGGTCCCCATGACCAATAGACCGGTACAGGGGTTCCACTCATCGGGCGCACGGCGTGACGAGGACTGACGGTGCAGGGCGCCCGGCCGCCGAGCGGATTGCTGTCCAGACCTCATCGAGAACGGCCTCGTGGTCCCCGTCGAGCCTTCGCGGCGATGCGTGGATCACGCTCAGGCCATGGGCAGTCATGCGGGCATGTCGGCGCATCGTCGCCTCCCAGGACTCGACGCCGAAGTGGTACTCGCGCGAATCGATCTCCAGGGCAACGCCGGTTGCCGGGTCGTAGGCGTCAGGGCAGGCCAAGAAGGTGCCGTCCAGGAGATGGATCTGCGGATTCAACACCATGCGGCTGAGGCCGACGGCGTCCAGGAGCTCGGGTAGGCGAGCCTCAGGGACCGAGCGCGCGCCAGCGAAGACCGCCTCGAGCGCGAGCCTCGCGAACCTGGAGCCGCGCTTCTGGCCCTTGATGCGCTCGTCGTTCAGAGCCTCAGGCGAAGCCAGCCGGCGCTGGACCACTTCGAAGATGAGCGCCTGCACCGCCTCCTCATCCGTGCAGCGCCGGCACGCATCCAGCACTGCGCGGTACATGGGCGCGACTCTGAGGAGTCCGTCGTTCCGCGCCACTGGCAGCGATCTCGTCCGCTCCACGACGACGAAGTCCCGGCTGCTGCGTCGAGCGACATGGTCTACGAGGAGCAGCGCCTCGTTCTCGAGCCCGAACGCAGGACGGAACGCGGCCTTCAGGCCCCGCCGGCGCAGGATCGCAGCGCCGGACAGCACCGACTCGGGGCCGCCGTAGAGCTGAGCGCCTGCGAGGTACTGCGCGGGGCTGACGGTGTGCCTGGGCTCGAAGCGGTGGACGCCGTAGATCAACCGGCTGAACATCCCTCCGACTTGTTGCTCGTGCCAGAGGACCGTCTGCCGAGGTACGCCCAAGTCGCGCAACTGGGCAGACGTGATGAGCCCGTACTGCTGGGCGGCGACGTCTCGGACTTGCTCTCGGGTCCAGGTAGCTCGGGGCGGCATGGGGGCAGCGTGAGGCAGCGGGCCGCCCGGTCCGCGGGGCGCGCCGCTGTCCTGTGGACGACGGCCACCGTGAGGGGAGCCTGTGTACGGGTCTATTGGTCATGGGGACCCTTCATCTGAACCCCTGTCGGGCGGGGTCCGTAGGGTGCGGGCATGGCGAAGGCGAGGGCGGCGGGGTTCCGGTGCACGGAGTGCGGGTGGATCTCGCCGAAGTGGGTCGGGCGCTGCGGGGAGTGCCAGGCGTGGGGCACCGTGGCGGAGCAGTCGGCGCCCACCTCCGCGACGGGCCTCAAGAGCCGCACCGACGGCGTGGCGCCGACGCGCCGGGCGCGCCCGGTGTCGCAGATCGCCGAGGAGCACGTCGTCCGGTCGACGACGGGCATCGGCGAGTTCGACCGGGTCCTCGGCGGCGGCCTCGTCCCGGGGCAGGTCGTGCTGGTGGCGGGCGAGCCCGGGGTCGGCAAGTCCACCCTGCTGCTCGCGGTGGCCCACGAGGTCGCCGAGCGCGGCGGCGGCACTGTCCTGTACGTCAGCGGCGAGGAGTCGGTCGAGCAGATCGGCGTCCGCGCCCGGCGTACCGGGGCCGGCTCCGACCGGCTGCTGCTCGCCGACGAGAACGACCTCGCCACGGTCCTCGGCCACGTCGAGGAGCACGACCCCGCGCTCATCGTCGTCGACTCCGTCCAGACCATCGCCAGCTCCGACGTCGAGGGCCGCGCCGGCGGCGTCGCCCAGGTCGTCGAGGTCACCCAGGTCCTCAGCCGCGTCGCGAAGTCACGGCGCACCCCGCTGCTCGTCGTGGGTCAGTCCACGAAGGACTCCAGCATCGCGGGGCCGCGCGCCCTCGAGCACCTCGTCGACACCGTGCTCACCTTCGAGGGCGACCGCCACACCGCCCTGCGACTGCTGCGCGCCGTGAAGAACCGCTACGGCCCGGCCGACGAGATCGTCTGCTTCGAGCAGACCGAGGACGGCCTGCGCGAGGTCGTCGACCCCAGCGACCTGTTCCGCGAGCACCGCGAGAAGCCGGTGCCCGGCACCTGCGTCACGGTGACGGTCGAGGGACGCCGGCCGATGCTGGCCGAGGTCCAGTCGCTCGTGACCGAGTCGGCCACGCCCAACCCCCGCCGCGGTGTCAGCGGCCTCGACGCCGCACGCGTGGCGATGCTGGTGGCCGTCACCGAGCGGTCGGTGCGCCGGCGCATCTCCGACCGCGAGGTGTACGTCGCCACCGTCGGCGGCGCCAAGCTCGCCGATCCCGCCGTCGACCTCGCCGTCTGCCTGGCGATCGCGTCGGCCAGCCTCGGCCGGGCGCTGCACGCCGACGTCATCGCGATCGGCGAGGTGGCGCTGTCGGGCGACGTCCGGCGCGTGCCGTTCCTCGCCCAGCGCGTCGCCGAGGCGCGCCGCCTGGGCTACCAGCGCATCCTCGTGCCGCGGGGCACGAAGTCCCTGCTGCCGGCCGAGCTGCAGGGCGGGCCGGGGCCCGACGGCGTCCGGGTCACCGAGGTCGGCCACCTCGAGGAGGCGCTCGGCATGCTCCGCCACCTCTCCGTCGTCTGACCATCGCCCGCGAGACGAGGACGGCGGGCAGACGTCCAGCGCACGACTGCGTTGCTGCAGGGCGGGCCGGGGCCGACGGCGTCCGGGTCACCGAGGTCGGCCACCTCGAGGAGGCGCTCGGCATGCTCCGCCACATCGCCGACCTCTGACCGGACCCGCCCCGTCGCGAGGACGGGGACGAGGCGGCCGCTGACGGCAGCGGGCAGGCCGCCCACGGGGCGGCGTCGCCCGGTCGGCGCAACGGCGTCCCGCAGACGGGCACCCGTCGGCCGCGCGGCAGGCGTCGCTCCCGCAGCCCGATACAGTGGCGGTGTCCGGGACGCCGGACATCTCCAGCAGACCCGGGGGCAGCAGTGGCGGCCGAGAAGACCGACGTCGACGCTGCGCTGCGCGCGGCGATCGCCCAGGTGGCTCCCGGCACGGTGCTCCGCGACGGCCTCGAGCGCATCCTGCGCGGCCGCACCGGCGGTCTCGTCGTCCTCGGCCACGACCGCCAGGTCGAGGCGATGGCGTCCGGCGGCTTCTCCCTCGACGTCGAGTTCTCGGCGCAGCGCCTGCGCGAGCTGGCGAAGATGGACGGCGCGGTGATCTGCGACCGCGACGCCACCCGTCTGCTGCGCGCGGCCGTGCAGCTGCTGCCGGATCCCACCATCCCCACCGACGAGCAGGGCACGCGCCACCGCACCGCCGACCGCGTCTCCAAGAGCAGCGGCTTCCCGGTGGTCAGCGTCAGCAAGTCGATGAACACGATCGCGCTCTACGTCGCCGGACGCCGCTACGTGCTCGAGGACTCCGGCGCCATCCTCAGCCGCGCCAACCAGGCGCTGGCCACGCTCGAGCGCTACAAGATGCGCCTCGACGAGGTGAGCGGCACGCTCTCCGCCCTCGAGATCGAGGATCTCGTGACGGTCCGCGACGTCTGCTCGGTCGCGCAGCGCCTGGAGATGGTGCGCCGCATCGCGGCCGAGATCGCCGACTACCTCGTCGAGCTCGGCACCGACGGCCGCCTCATGAGCCTGCAGCTCGACGAGCTGGTCGCCGGAGTCGAGACCGACCGCGAGCTAGTCGTCCGCGACTACCTGCCGCCGTCGACGAGCGCCAAGAAGAGCCAGCGCGGCCTCGAGCAGGCCCTCACCGACCTCGATGCCCTGACGGCGACCGACCTGCTCGACCTCGCCAACGTGGCGCGGGCGATCGGCTTCGCGCAGGCACCCGACCAGCTCGACCAGGCGGTGAGCCCCCGCGGCTACCGCCTGCTCGCGCGGGTCCCCCGGCTCCCCGAGGCCGTGCTCGAGCGGCTCGTCTCCCACTTCGGCGGGCTGCAGCGCCTGCTGGCGGCGTCGATCGACGACCTGCAGGCCGTCGAGGGCGTCGGCGAGGCCCGGGCGCGATCGATCCGCGAGGGCCTGTCGCGCCTCGCCGAGTCGAGCATCCTCGAGCGGTACGTCTGACTCAGGACCGGGCTGCGGGCTCCGCCTGCACATCGTCGGCCGGCACCAGGCCGAAGGTCACGTCGCGCAGTCCGAGCAGCTTCTCCACCACTCCGCGGCGCGCGTCGTCGAACAGGGCTGTGGCCAGCGCGACGAGGACGAGCGCGACGCCGATGAGCAGGCCGCCGGAATCGTGCCGCACCGACATCACCGCGAGGACGACGCCGGACAGCAGAGCGGGGCGCGTCGCACGGCGCAGATAGCCCAGCTCGCGCCCGGCGGGGTCGACGACACGCAGCTCGGCCCACTTCCAGACCATGCCGCTGCCCGGGCCGGCGGTCACCATCGCGATCGCGACGAGCCAGGCGACGCCGATCGCGACCCACGACGCCCAGCCGTCCCACGAGACGCCGAGCGGGTTGCTCGCATCACGATGCGCGGCCGCGGGCGACAGCACGAACATCATGCAGATGAGGATCGCCACGAAGGCGAACGAGAACACCGCCGCTGACAGCCCCCACGCGAACGCGATCGTGCCGCGCCCGGGGACGACCTGCCCCAGCCTGGTCGAACCGCTCATGGCCGCACTCCCCCTCGAGATCCGTGCCATCAGAGTGGCATGTCCGCGCGGCGGCAGGCGGCGGAACCGCCCGGAAGCCTCAGCCGGCGTCGCGGTCCGCCGACGGCAGATCCACCACGACGACGGCCTCGCCGCCCCCGACCGGCCGCACGACGCCACGCGCGTAGGCGGGCAGCACGGCCGCTGCCGCACCGGGCTCCGCCTCGAGCTCGCCGGGCCCGGTCACCGCGACGACGTGGTCGACGACGAGCCCGGCGTGGCGGCGCCACAGCGGCAGCAGCACATCGCCGTCGCCCTGGGGGTCGCGGCGCAGGTCGACGACCGGGACCGACCGGCCGTGCACGTCGACGAGGGCGAGAGCCCGCCCGAAGCCGGCCGAGTCGAGCACGGGCAGCCGGGTCAGCCGCGGCGAGCGCGCGATCTCGCGGACGTCGCCGATGGGCACCGCCATCGTGGTGCCATCGACGGAGAACAGCACGTAGCCGGCATCGGACGCCGGGCCCGCGGCCTCGGCCGTGGCGGCGGACTGCGCCGTATCGACCGGCGCGGGCGGCTCGAGGTCGGCGGGTGCCGGGTCCTCAGCGGGCCGGCGCAGGGCGGCCGGCACCGGGGCGCTGGTGAACAAGCTCATGGTCAGACCGCCTCGGCGGCCCGCCGCTCGGCCTCGTCGGCCAGCCGGCGGCACAGCGCGACGAGCTGCTCGACGTCGCAGCCGTCGAGCAGGTCCTCGAGGTCGGCGGCGTCGGTCGCCGGCAGCGCGACCGCGGCGGCGCGGTACTGCGTCGCAGCACCGCGATGCTCCCCGCAGCGCGAGAGCGCGCCAGCGAGGGCGAACAGGGCGTGCCCCGCGTGCGGCGCGAGGTAGACGGCGCGTCGTAGCACGGGGACGGAGGCGGCGTCGTCGCCGGCGTTCGCCAGCGCCTTGCCCTGCAGCACGTAGGCGTCGACCTCCAGCGGGCTGGCCGTCGCCGCCAGCCGTGCGAGCTTGGCCGCCTCGGCGTAGCGGGTCTGCGCCATGGCTTCGCGGGCGAGGCCGAGCAGCTCGTTGGCACGGTCAGGGTCGGGCAGCTCGTCGCCGGACAGCGCACGCCTGCGCGCGCTCGGCGGCGCCACGCGCGGCACGGGCAGTGGGCGCCGCGGGCGCTCGGGCTCGGGCTCCGGCTCGGGCAGGCGTCCGGCGGGGACGTCCTTGCGGTAGACGAACGCGTCGCCGAGGGTCACCAGCGTGAAATCGTCGGTGAGCTGCCACAGCGTCTCGGCGTGGCCGAGCATGAGGTAGCCGCCTGCGGCGAGCACCGAGTGGAACCTCCCGACGACCTCGCGGGTGGTGTCCTTGGCGAAGTAGATGGTGACGTTGCGGCACACGACGAGGTCGACGTCGCCGGGGCCGAACGGCGGAGCCTCGGCGACGAGGTTGTGCAGGCGGGCGACGACGAGGCCGCGGGCCGCAGGTGCCACGACCGACGCGCGGCCGGACCGCTCGAAGAACCGGGCCGCGCGCTCCTCGCTCACCAGCTGCAGCGACCGGCCCTCGTAGCGGGCCCGCTTGGTCGCGGCGACAGCCACCGTCGACAGGTCCGTCGCCACGATCCGGATCTCGGGCGACTCCTGCAGCGAGTCGGCCACCTCGAGGGCGAGCATCGCCAGGGAGTACGGCTCCTCGCCGGTCGAGCAGCCGGCGCTCCAGATCGTCAGCGCCCGTCCGCGTGCGAGGGCGCGTCGCATCAGCTCGGGCAGGATGCGGTGGCGCAGCGCGTGCATCTGCGGCGGGTTGCGGAAGAACTGTGTCTCCGGGATGGTCACGGCGTCGAGCAGCCGCTGGCGCTCGTCGGCCCCCTCGGGCGAGCTGATCCGCGCGAGGTAGGCGCCGAGATCCGCGGCGCCCATGGCCGCGACCCGCTCCGCGACGATGCTGGCGAGCACCGGCCGGCGCGACGAGTCGAAGACGAGGCCCGCCGTGGTGGCGAGGTACTGCGCGATCGCCGCGTGCTCGGCGTCGGTGAGGTCGTGGGCCGGGGTCGAGACGGTCATGTCACACCGCCTCCGGCACGACGAGGCGCGCGACCGCGTCGACGACAGCGGCAGGGATGTCGGGCAGCGCCAGCTCGACGCTCGCAGCATCGATCGACATCGCGGCAGCGGGCATGCCCCACACCGCGCTCGACGACTCGTCCTGAGCGACGGTGAACGCGCCGGCGCGGCGCAGCGCCAGCAGGCCGGACGCCCCGTCGCGGCCCATCCCCGTCAGCAGCACGCCCACAGCGCGGTCGCCGCACACCTGCGCGACCGAGCGCATCGTGCGGTCGACCTCGGGGATGTGCAGCTGGTTGGGCCGGGGGTCCTCGATCTCGATGCGCAGCCCGGGCCCGAGCACCAGGTTGCCGTCGCTCGGTGCGACGACGACGTGGCCCGGGCGCAGCCGGTCGCCGTGCAGCGCCACGGACACGGGCAGGTCGACGACGCCGTCGAGCCAGCCGGCGAGGCCCTCGACGAAGCCGGTGGCCATGTGCTGGACGACGACCACGGGGGCCGGCAGCTCGACGGGCAGGCCGCCGAGCAGGCTGGCGAGGGCGGGCGGACCGCCGGTCGAGGCGCCGATGACGACGACGGGAGCGGTGCGCCGCGGGTCGCGGCGGACGGGCGGGGCCTCGCCGTCGAGGCCGCGCTCGCGCAGTCGGTCGCGGGGGTGGGTGATGACGCGGACGCGGGACGCGACGCCGAGGTGCCGGGCCAGCACGCGGGCGAACGGCGCGGGGCCCATGTGCTCGGCGGTCGGCGCGATGACGTCGACGGCGCCGGCGGCCAGGGCCAGGTCGGCGTTCTGCGACGCCGCCCCGGTGAGCACGATCGGCGTCGGGCAGCGGGCCATGAGCCGCTCGACCGTCTCGAGGCCGCCTGCCCCGAGCGCGAGGTCGAGCAGGACGGTGTCGGGCGCGAGCTCCACGACGGCGGTGACGGCCTCGTCGGCGCCGCGGGCCGTGCCGAGCACCTCGATGCCCGACAGCGACAGCAGATGGGCCAGGCGGGCGAGGCGCACATGCGTGCCGGCCACCACGACGACGGTCACCGGCCGCGCCGGGACGGCAGGCACGCCGATGTCGGACGCCGTCGACGACACGCAGCCCTCCCAGGGTGTCCCTGCGGGCACGGCGGCGCCGGACCCGCTCCTACCCCAGGGATGTCGTCACGACCGCCGGGTTCCTTGACCCGTTCGAGCGACCCTGTTCCGGTGGGTCGCCGGCCCCGTCAGCGGCGGTGGCGGGCGGCCATCACGCCGCCGACCGAGCGCCACGACATCGCGGAGAACGCCGACGCGGCCGACAGCGCCGAGCACACGCTCGCGAACGACCCCACCGAGAACAGCGACAGGGCGCTGCCCAGGCTGCCGATCGAGAGCACCGAGCCGGTCGAGCCGATCGACAGGACCGAGCCGGTCGAGGCGATCGAGAGGATCGAGCGCTCGGAGCGCCACGACAGGCGCGACGTCGCGGGCATCAGCCGGCCGCCGTCAGGGAGAAGACCGCGGGCTCGCTCACGACCTCGCCGTTGCGGCCGGTGAGCTTGTAGGTGCCGGCCTGGGCCAGCGGCTGGTCGGCCGGACAGTTCTTGGCCGACAGCCGGCCCAGCCACGTGACGGACACCGAGTACGACTGCTGCGGCTTGAGGGTGACGACCTGCGGGTCGCCCCCGGGGTTGCAGTCGTCGGACGACCACACCTGGGTGCTCCCCGAGGTGATCACCAGCTCGTTCTTCGCCGCCCCGATGTCGCGCCGGCACGCGTTGTCGGAGGTGTTCTGGATGCGCATGCGCAGGCGCGGCGTCGCGCCGACCTGGTAGGTGGCGGCGTCCGTGGACGCGGTCACCGTGATCTGGGAGTCCTTGCACAGCGGGGTGCCGCCCGACGACGACGAGGCCGACTTCGACGGCGAGGCCGAGCCGGTGGTGGTGGGCTCCGGCGTCCCGGACTTCGACGTCGAGGCCGACGGCGACGCGGTGGGCGAGGTGGAGGGCTCCGGCGCTGCGGTGCCGCTGCCCCCGCCGTTGAAGAAGGCCAGCTTGATCCCCACGATGAGTGCGACGACCACCGCGAGCACGATGAGACGGCGCAGCCAGTAGACGCCCGGCGTCTGGGGGCCCACCGGGTGCAGCAGGGAGCTCACGGTGCCGACGCTACCGGGCCGGGGTGCGCCGCCGCGGGCAGGTGCGAGGATGCGGGACGTCATGCCGTCGTCGCCGCTGCACGCACCGCTCCTCGCGTGGTACTCCCGGACTGCCCGCGACCTGCCCTGGCGGCGTCCCGATCGCACGCCGTGGGGCGTGCTGGTCAGCGAGGTGATGCTGCAGCAGACGCCCGTCGACCGCGTCGTGCCGGCGTGGGAGGCGTGGATCGCGCGCTGGCCCGCCCCGGCGCCCCTGGCGGCCGAGCCACCGGGCGAGGCGGTGCGGATGTGGGGCCGCCTGGGCTACCCGCGCCGGGCCCTGCGGCTGCACGCCGCCGCCGTGGCCTGCACCGAGCGCTTCGACGGCGAGGTGCCGTCGTCGGAGGCCGACCTGCGCTCGCTGCCGGGGGTCGGCGACTACACCGCGGCCGCGGTGCGGGCATTCGCGTTCGGGCAGCGCGCCGTCGTCCTCGACACCAATGTGCGACGGGTGCTGGCGCGGCTGCTCGAGGGGGCCGAGCATCCACGGCCGTCGATCACCGTCGGCGAGCGCGCGCTCGCCGAGTCGGCGCTGCCGGATCTCGACGGCGAGGCCGCCGTCTGGTCGGTGGCCACGATGGAGCTCGGCGCCCTGGTGTGCACCGCGTCGTCGCCGTCCTGCCACGCCTGCCCGGTGGAGGCCCAGTGCACGTGGGTGGCGCTGGGGCGGCCGGCGTACGACGGGCCGGCGCGGCCGGTGCAGCGCTTCGCCGGGACGGACCGGCAGGTGCGCGGGCTGCTCATGGCCGTGCTGCGCGAGGCCCACGGCCCCGTGGCCAAGGCCGCCCTCGACGCCGTGTGGGACGACGCCGTCCAGCGCGAGTGCGCCCTCGACGGCCTCGTCGCCGACGGCCTCGTGGAGCCGCTCCCCCGCCACCGCTACCGCCTCCCCGGTGTCGGTGCCGGCCATGACGGGTGAAGGGCCCCCTGCTTGCGATAGGAGCAAGTTTCCCGCCCCAGGCTGTCCACACCCGCCGAGGTGTGTGGACAGCCTGGGGCGCTTTTCTTGCTTCTATCGCAAGCGTCGCTGGGCCCCCTCTGGTCGCGGCGGAGGAACGACGCCGCGGCCAGTAGGTGACTTCACCGCGAACGGCGAGGGCCGGACCCCGGGATCGGGGTCCGGCCCTCGCCGGTGAAGCGCGTGCTTATGCCGGGGCGGTGCCGGCCTCGCCGCTGCCGGCGGCCTCGACGATGTCGTCGATGGCCGGGACCTCGGACTTGGCCTCGCCGCGGAAGACGAACGCGCGCTCGGCGCCCTCGCCCTCGACGTCGACCACCACGATCGAGCCGGGGCGCAGCTCGCCGAAGAGGATCTTCTCCGAGAGCGCGTCCTCGATCTCGCGCTGGATCGTGCGGCGCAGCGGCCGCGCGCCGAGGACGGGGTCGTAGCCCCGCTCGGCCAGCAGGTCCTTCGCGGCACGGGTGAGCTCGATGCCCATGTCCTTGTCGCGCAGGCGCTTGTCGAGGTTGCTGGTCATCAGGTCGACGATCGAGACGATCTCGTCCTGCGTCAGCTGGTGGAACACCACGATGTCGTCGACGCGGTTGAGGAACTCGGGCCGGAAGTGCTGCTTGAGCTCGTCGTTGACCTTGGCCTTCATGCGCTCGTACGACGTCTTGGTGTCGTCGGCGTTGGAGAAGCCGAGGTTGACGCCCTTGGCGATGTCGCGGGTGCCGAGGTTGGTCGTCATGATGATGACGGTGTTCTTGAAGTCGACCACGCGGCCCTGCGAGTCGGTCAGACGGCCGTCCTCGAGGATCTGCAGCAGCGAGTTGAAGATGTCCGGGTGGGCCTTCTCCACCTCGTCGAACAGGACGACGGAGAACGGCTTGCGGCGGACCTTCTCGGTGAGCTGGCCGCCCTCCTCGTAGCCGACGTAGCCGGGAGGCGAGCCGAACAGCCGCGACACGGTGTGCTTCTCGGAGAACTCCGACATGTCGAGGGAGATCAGCGCGTCGTCGTCGCCGAAGAGGAACTCCGCGAGCGTCTTGGAGAGCTCGGTCTTACCGACACCGGACGGGCCGGCGAAGATGAACGAGCCGCCAGGACGCTTCGGGTCCTTGAGGCCGGCACGCGTACGGCGGATCGCCTGCGACAGCGACTTGATCGCCTGCTCCTGGCCGATGACGCGCTTGTGGAGCTCGTCCTCCATGCGCAGCAGGCGGGCGCTCTCCTCCTCGGTCAGCTTGAAGACCGGGATGCCGGTGGCGGTGGCGAGGACCTCGGCGACGAGCTCCTCGTCGACCTCCGCGACGACGTCCATGTCGCCGGCCTTCCACTCGCGCTCGCGCTGGGCCTTCTCGCCGAGCAGCTGCTTCTCCTTGTCGCGCAGCGACGCAGCCTTCTCGAAGTCCTGCGCGTCGATCGCGCTCTCCTTCTCGCGGCGGACGTCGGCGATGCGCTCGTCGAACTCGCGCAGGTCCGGCGGCGCCGTCATACGGCGGATGCGCAGGCGGGCGCCGGCCTCGTCGATGAGGTCGATCGCCTTGTCCGGCAGGAAGCGGTCGCTGATGTAGCGGTCGGCCAGGGTCGCCGCCGCCACGAGCGCGGCGTCGGTGATGGAGACGCGGTGGTGCGACTCGTAGCGGTCGCGCAGGCCCTTGAGGATCTCGATGGTGTGGGCCAGCGTCGGCTCGTCGACCTGGATCGGCTGGAAGCGGCGCTCGAGCGCGGCGTCCTTCTCGACGTACTTGCGGTACTCGTCGAGGGTGGTGGCACCGATGGTCTGCAGCTCGCCGCGGGCCAGCATCGGCTTGAGGATGCTGGCGGCGTCGATCGCGCCCTCGGCCGCGCCCGCCCCGACGAGGGTGTGCATCTCGTCGATGAACAGGATGATGTCGCCGCGGGTGCGGATCTCCTTGAGCACCTTCTTCAGGCGCTCCTCGAAGTCGCCGCGGTAGCGGCTGCCGGCGACCAAGGCGCCGAGGTCGAGGCTGTAGATCTGCTTGTCCTTGAGCGTCTCGGGCACCTCGCCCTTGACGATCATCTGCGACAGGCCCTCGACGACGGCGGTCTTGCCGACGCCGGGCTCGCCGATGAGCACGGGGTTGTTCTTGGTGCGGCGCGAGAGCACCTGCATGATCCGCTCGATGACCTTCTCGCGGCCGATCACCGGGTCGAGCTTGCCCTCGCGGGCAGCCTGGGTGAAGTTGCGGCCGAACTGGTCGAGCACGAGCGAGGTGGACGGCGTGCCCTCCTGCGGGCCGGCGCCGGCGGCCGCCGGCTCCTTGCCCTGGTAGCCCGACAGCAGCTGGATGACCTGCTGGCGGACGCGGTTGAGGTCGGCGCCGAGCTTGACCAGCACCTGGGCGGCGACGCCCTCGCCCTCGCGGATGAGGCCGAGCAGGATGTGCTCGGTGCCGATGTAGTTGTGGCCGAGCTGCAGCGCCTCGCGCAGCGACAGCTCGAGGACCTTCTTGGCACGCGGCGTGAAGGGGATGTGGCCGGACGGGGCCTGCTGGCCCTGACCGATGATCTCCTCCACCTGCTGGCGCACCGCCTCCAGCGAGATGCCGAGGGACTCCAGCGCCTTGGCCGCGACCCCCTCGCCCTCGTGGATGAGGCCGAGCAGGATGTGCTCCGTGCCGATGTAGTTGTGGTTGAGCATCCGGGCCTCTTCCTGGGCCAGGACGACGACCCGGCGGGCCCGGTCGGTGAACCTCTCGAACATCAGCCTTCTCCTCACCACGAGCAGCCGCCCAGGCGGCTGTTCTCGACAGCCTAGCCCCGGTGGTGGCGGGGCTCACGTCCGCACAACCCGTCCGCCACGCTCAACGTTCCGACGGGCGTTACGCCGACGGTGAACCAGCGTCCCGCGGCGCGCGCGAACCGGCCACCGGACGACGCCGGCGGGAGCCCCGAGCGGACGCGGACGGCGGCCCGTGCACAGCGCAGCCGGCACCCCCCGGGGAGGGGCGCCGGCGGCGGGAGGCGAGGCGGCCGACGACCGGTCAGGAGTGGGCGGCGTCGTACTTCGCGCGGAGCTCGGCAGAGATCCGGCCGCGCTCGTTGACCTCGAGGCCCTGCGAGCGGGCCCACTCGCGGATGACCGCGGGGTCCGTGCCGCCCCCGGAGGAGGGCCGCGACGAGCCGCGGGAGGACGACGACCGCCGCGGCCCGCCCACGCGCCGGCCGTGGCCGACGTAAGGCGCGAGCAGGTCGCGCAGGGCTGCCGCGTTGTCGTGGGTCAGGTCGATCTCGTACGAGACGCCGTCGAGGCTGAACGTCACCGTCTCGTCGGCAGGTCCGCCGTCGAGGTCGTCGACCAGGACGACCTGCACTTTCTGGGCCACTGCATTTCCTTTCTGCATTTCTCACGGAATGCGAACAGAATGCCACACCGCGCCGGAATTGCCCCCAGAAAAGGGTCTCCCCGTCGCGGCTAAACGCCTTTCCGGGGGGAAATCCCCGGAAATGCCGGCGCTGTTAGGCTTGCCTCGGTGCGTCAGCGACGCCGCGCCGTCCCCTCGCCCGACATCGGACGGATACGGACGCCCCGCTGTGACCCACGACCTCGTGAGCCCCGCCCCCGCCGTGGCCGGCGCCCCCGCCGACGCCCCGGACGCCGAGCTCTCCCCCGACCTGCGCCGCGACATCCGCGTGCTCGGCGAGCTGCTCGGCTCGACCCTGGTGCGCCAGGACTCCCCCGGCCTGCTCGCGCTCGTCGAGCAGGTGCGCGCCACGGCGCGCGCCGACCTCGGCGAGACCTCCGACCTCCTCGCCGACGTCGACCTGCCCACGGCGATCCGCCTCGCGCGCGCCTTCTCCACCTACTTCCACCTCGCCAACGTCACCGAGCAGGTCCACCGCTCCCGCGAGCAGAAGGCGGTGCGCCGCGCCGCGGGCGACCCGCTGTCGGCCGCGGCGGCGCGCATCGCCGACGCGGTCGCCGCGGGCGACCTCTCCGCCGAGGAGGTGGCCGACAAGATCGGCAGGCTCTCCGCGCGGCCGGTGTTCACCGCGCACCCCACCGAGGCGGCCCGGCGGTCGGTCCTGCTCAAGCTGCGCGCGATCGCCGACCTGCTCGACACCGCCGAGGCCGACGGCGTCGACCTCGACCATCCGCGCGTCGCCGCTCGGGCCGCCGAGCTCGTCGACCTGCTGTGGCAGACCGACGAGCTGCGGCTCGAGCGCCCGCAGGTGCTCGACGAGGCGCGCAACGCGCTCTACTACCTCGACGACCTGGCCCGCGGGCCGGTGCTCCAGGTGCTCGACGACCTGGCGCACTCCCTGCGCGGCCTCGGCGTCGAGC
Source organism: Actinomycetota bacterium (assembly GCA_020161245.1). GTDB lineage: Bacteria > Actinomycetota > Actinomycetes > S36-B12 > CAIYMF01 > Longivirga. The sequence goes on from JAIUOK010000010.1 coordinate 65,587, forward strand.
TGCCCGCCGACGCACGCCCGCTGTCGTTCGGCTCGTGGATCGGCGGCGACCGCGACGGCAACCCGTTCGTGACGCCGGACGTCACGCTGCGCGTGATCGACCTCGTGCGCGACCACGCGATCCGCGACCTGCTGCCCGTCATCGACCGGCTGCTCGAGGACCTCTCGGTCTCGGAGCGGATCAACGACGTCACCCCCGAGCTGCGCGCGTCCCTCGACGCCGACCTCGCCACCGTGACCGAGCTCGACCCGCGCTACCGCCGGCTCAACGCCGAGGAGCCCTACCGCCTCAAGCTGACCTGCGTGCGCCAGAAGCTGGTGAACACCCGTTCGCGTCTGTCGGCCGGCACCCCGCACCGCCCTGGCCGCGACTACCTGTCCACCCGCGAGCTGCTCGACGACCTGCTGCTCGTGCAGTCGTCGCTGCGCGCCCACCACGGCGAGCTGGCGGCCGACGGCGTCGTGGCCGGCGCCATCCGCGTCGTCGCGACGTTCGGCCTCTCCCTCGTCACCCTCGACGTCCGCGAGCACGCGTCGATGCACCACTCGGCGCTGGCGAAGCTCGTCGACCGGCTGGGCGAGCAGGGCTGGCGCTACGAGGACCTGCCGCGCGAGCACCGCGAGCGGCTGCTGTCGGCCGAGCTCGCGTCGCGACGTCCGCTGGCGCCCACGCCGCCGCCGCTGGAGGGCGACGATCTGCGCACCTACCGCGCCTTCGTCGCGATCCGCGAGGCCCTCGACCGCCACGGCCCCGAGGTGTGCGAGACCTACATCATCTCGATGACCAAGGGCGTCGACGACGTCCTCGCCGCCGTCGTGCTCGCGCGCGAGGCCGGCCTGGTCGACCTCGCCGGCGACGTCGCGCGGGTGGGCTTCGCGCCGCTGCTCGAGACCGTCGACGAGCTGCGCCGGGCCGGCGAGCTGCTCGACGGCCTGCTGTCCGACCCGTCGTACCGCCGCATCGTCGAGCTCCGCGGCGACGTGCAGGAGGTCATGCTCGGCTACTCCGACTCCAACAAGGACGCCGGCATCACGACGTCGCAGTGGGAGATCCACCTCGCGCAGCGCCGGCTGCGCGACGTCGCCCGCGCCCACGGCGTCCGGCTGCGGCTGTTCCACGGCCGCGGCGGCACCGTCGGCCGCGGCGGCGGCCCCACCTACGAGGCCGTCCTGTCGCAGCCGTACGGCGTCCTCGACGGCGAGATCAAGCTGACCGAGCAGGGCGAGGTCATCTCCGACAAGTACCTGCTGCCCTCGCTCGCCCGCGAGAACCTCGAGCTGCTGCTCGCGGCCGTCGTCGAGGGCACGGTGCTGCACACGCAGCCGCGCGCGCTCGCGGGCGACCTGGCGCGCTGGGACGACGTCATGGACCTCGTCTCCGGCCGGGCGCAGCAGGCCTACCGCGCGCTGGTCGACGACCGCGACCTGCCGCGGTACTTCGCCGTCTCGACGCCGGTCGAGGAGCTCGCCGACATGCACCTCGGCTCGCGCCCCGCGCGCCGCGCGTCGGCCGACGCCGGCATCGAGTCGCTGCGCGCGATCCCGTGGGTGTTCGGCTGGACGCAGTCGCGCCAGATCGTCCCCGGCTGGTTCGGCGTCGGCTCGGGGCTGCGCGCTGCCCGCGAGGCCGGGCTCGGCGACGTCCTGGCCGAGATGCACCGCGAGTGGCACTTCTTCCGCAACTTCGTCAGCAACGTCGAGATGACGCTGGCCAAGACCGACCTCCGGGTCGCGCGGGAGTACGTCGAGCAGCTCGTGCCCGAGGAGCTGCGCCACGTCTTCGCCGACATCGAGGCCGAGCACGCGCTGACCATCCAGGAGATCCTCGCCATCACCGGCGAGGACGAGCTGCTGAGCAACCACCCGGTGCTCGCCTCGACGCTGGCCACCCGCGACCGCTACCTGCTGCCGCTGCAGGTGCTGCAGGTGCAGCTGCTGCGCCGCGTCCGCGACGCCCGTGCCGGCGACACCACCGAGGTCGACGCCTCCCTGCGCCGAGCCCTCCTCCTCACCGTCAACGGCATAGCCACCGGCCTCCGCAACACCGGCTGACCCCCTCTACCAGAGCGACAGCGGACGGCGAGGAGGGCAGGGCGAAGCCCTGTCCGACGAGACGGACGGAGTCCCCACCCCCTAGAACAGTCCGCCCCCCCCACCACCAAGACCCACAGCGCAAGGCAGGAGAAGAGGAGGAGGGGGCGTCGTCGAGCCCGGCGCCGGCAGTGTTCACCCAAGCCTGCCGCGCCGCCGACGGGACCGACGACGCCCCCTCCGAACCCAAAGACCCAAGCGATCAGGAGCAGCAACCACAGAACCAAGCCGAACCTGCAGCCCGACAGGCCGACCAGGCAGCTACAGGACGAGCAGCATCCGATGGTTGCCCAACGTGTTGGGCTTGACGCGCTCGAGGTCGAGGAACTCCGCGACGCCCTCGTCGTACGAGCGCAGCAGCTGCTCGAAGACGTCGTGCGACACCGGCGTCCCCTCGATCTCGACGAAGCCGCGCTTGCCGAAGAAGTCGGTCTCGAAGGTCAGGCAGAACACGCGCGCCACGCCGAGGTCGCGGGCACGCTGGATGAGCGCATCGAGGAGCTTCCCCCCGACGCCCTTGCCGACGTACTCCGGAGCCACTGCCACCGTGCGGACCTCGGCGAGGTCCTCCCACATGACGTGGACGGCGCCGCACGCCACGACCACGCCGTCGAGCTCGCCGACGACGAACTCGGTGATGTCCTCGTAGAGCGCCACCGTGGCCTTCGACAGCAGACGGCGCTCGGGCGAGTAGGTGTCGATGAGCGCACGGATGGCGCGCACGTCGGAGGTGCGCGCCGGCCGCACGACCAGCCGCTGCGCAGGGCTCATTCGGGCTTCACCAGCGGGAAGAGGATCGTCTCGCGGATGTTGAGGCCCGTGAGGTTCATGAGCAGGCGGTCGATGCCGACGCCGACGCCGCCCGACGGCGGCATGCCGAACTCGAGCGCGCGCAGGAAGTCCTCGTCGACCTGCATGGCCTCGACGTCGCCGCCCGCCTTGAGCAGCGACTGGGCCACGAGGCGGTCGCGCTGGATCACGGGGTCGACGAGCTCGGAGTAGCCCGTGCCCTGCTCGGCGCCGTCGATGTAGAGGTCCCACTTCTCGACGACGCCGGGCTGGGTGCGGTGCGCGCGCACGAGCGGCGAGGTGTCCTCGGGGTAGTCCATGACGAAGGTGGGCCGCACGAACGTCGAGACGACATGGTGCTCGAGCAGCTCCTCCACGTACTTGCCGGGCACCCAGGTCTTCTCAGGCTTGATGCCGACGGCCTCGACGAGCTCGCGCAGGACCTCGACCGGCGTCTCCGGCGTGATCTCGCGGCCGACCGCCTCGGACACCGACGGGTAGACGTACACCTCGTCCCACTCGCCGGAGAAGTCGCGGGTCTCGCCGTCGATGCGCTCGAAGACCAGCGAGCCGTGGACGGCGAGCGTGGCCTCCTGGATGAGCTCGCGCGTGGTGCGGGCCATGTCGCGGTAGTCGGCGTAGGCCTCGTAGAACTCGAGCATCGCGAACTCGGGCGAGTGCGTGGAGTCGGCGCCCTCGTTGCGGAAGTTGCGGTTGATCTCGAAGACACGGTCGATGCCGCCGACGACGCAGCGCTTGAGGAACAGCTCCGGCGCGATGCGCAGGAACAGGTCGATGTCGAAGGCGTTGGAGTGCGTCACGAACGGCCGGGCCGACGCGCCGCCGTGCATCGTCTGCAGCATCGGCGTCTCGACCTCGACGTAGTCGCGCGCGGCGAACGACTCGCGCAGCGAGGCCACCGTGCGGATGCGCAGACGCGCGACCTCGCGGGCCTGCGGCCGAACGATGAGGTCGACGTACCGCTGGCGGACGCGGGTCTCCTCGGCGAGCGGCTTGTGCTCGACCGGCAGGGGGCGCAGCGTCTTGGCGGCGAGCACCCACGAGTCGGCGAGGATCGACAGCTCGCCGCGGCGCGACGTGATGACCTCGCCCGTCACCGAGACGTGGTCGCCGAGGTCGACGTCGGCTTTCCACGCCGCGAGGCGCTCCTCTCCCACCTTGTCGAGGCTGAGCATCGCCTGGATCTCGGTGCCCTCGCCGGCGCGCAGGGTGGCGAAGCACAGCTTGCCGGTGTTGCGCACGAAGATGACTCGGCCGGCGACCGACACGGTCTCGCCGGTGGCGGTGTCTGGCTCGAGATCCGGGTGGGCCGCGCGCACCTGGGCGATGGTGTGGGTGCGCGGCACGGAGACCGGGTAGGCGTCCTGGCCGGAGTCGAGAAGGCGCTGGCGCTTCTCCCGACGGACCCGGATCTGCTCGGGGAGGTCGTCCTCGGCGTCGACGGGCACGGCGGGCTGGTCAGTCATGCGCGCAAGGCTATCGGGGCCCCGCTGGGGCGCTCGCAGGGATAACGTCGCCGCGTGACGGAGCCGACCTACGAGGAGCGCCGACTGTCGTTCGGGTCGTCGGCGGCCCACTACGACGCCCAGCGGCCGGGGTACCCGGCCTACGCATTGGTGTGGGGCCTGCACGGGGCGTCGCGGAAGGTGGTCGACGTCGCCGACGTCGGCGCCGGCACGGGTCTGCTCACACGCTCGCTCGTCGGGCTCGGCCTTGACGTCCGCGCCTACGAGCCCGACGCCGGCATGCTCGACCAGCTCGGTGCGGCCCTGCCCGACGTCGAACGGGCGCAGGCTCCCGCGGAGTCGCTGCCGCTCCCGGACGCCTCGCTGGACGCCGTCACGGCCGGCCAGGCCTGGCACTGGTTCGACCCGCAGGCCGCCGCTGCCGAGTTCGCCCGCGTCCTGCGGCCCGGAGGCGTCGTCGTCCTGCTCTGGAACACCCGCGACACCCGCGTGCCCTGGATCGACGCGCTGTCCGACATCGTCGACGGCGGGGACTCCTACCGCTCGAACCGCACCGAGGCGTTCGAGGCGATCGACGCCGTGCACCCCGGAGTCGTGCGCGCCGACATCCCGCACCGCGTCCTCATGACGCCCGACCAGGTGGTCGGCCTCATCTCCACCTACTCCTACGTCAACCTGCGCGACGACCGGGACGACGTCTACGCCGCCGTCCGAGAGCTGCTCGCCACCCACCCCGGCACCCGCGGCCGCGCACTGGTGGAGCTCGAGTACGTGACCGCGGCCTACCGCTGGGAGCGCCCGAGCTAGGGCGGGCCGGCCTCAGACGTTCTTGTCGAAGACGAGGCGCAGACCCTGCAGCGTGAGGTCGGGGCGGTGGACGGTGACCGTCGACGACTCCCGGATGACGACCGGCGCGAGGCCGCCTGTCGCGATGACCGCGGTCACGGCGCCGCCGAGCTCGTCGACGATGCGCCCGACGATGCCGTCGACCTGTCCGGCGAAGCCGTAGAGGGCGCCGGACTGCAGCGCCTCGACGGTGTTCTTCGCGATGACCGAGCGCGGCGGCACGAACTCGACCTTGCGCAGCTGCGCGGCGCGGGATGCGAGCGCGTCGAGCGAGATCTCGACGCCGGGGGCGAGCGCGCCGCCCAGGAACTCGCCCTTCGCCGACACCACGTCGAAGTTGGTCGAGGTGCCGAAGTCGACCACGATGCAGGGCCCGCCGTAGAGGTGGTGGGCCGCCAGCGTGTTGGCGATGCGGTCGGCTCCCACCTCCTTGGGGTTGTCCATGAGGACGGGCACACCGGTCTTCGCGCCGGGCTCCACGATCACGTGGGGGATGTGCGACCAGTAGCGGTCGAGCATCGTGCGCATCTCGCGCAGGACCGCCGGGACCGTGGAGCACAGCGAGATGCCGGTGATCTCGGGATCGTCGCGCAGCAGGCCGCGGAAGGTCAGGCGGTACTCGTCGGCGGTGTTCCGCGCGTCGGTCTTCACGCGGTAGGAGCGCATCAGCTCCTCGCCGTCGAAGAGACCGAGGACGGTGTTGGTGTTGCCGACGTCGATGGCGAGCAGCATCGGGGTGGCTCCTAGCGTGCGGTTCAGGCGTCGAGGGGGCGGAGGTCCGCGCCGACGTCGAGGACGGGCGCGGAGTGCGTGAGCGCGCCGACGGCGATGTAGTCGACGCCGGTGGCGCCGACCGCAGCGGCGTCGGGAAGGGTGAGGCCGCCACTCGCCTCGAGCAGCGCCCGCTTCCCGCCGTGCGCCGCCGCGTGCTCCTCGGCGATGCCGACGGCGAGCCGCATCTGATCGGGCACGAAGTTGTCGAGCAGCACGAGGTCGGCCCCGGCGTCGAGCACCTCCGTCAGCTGCTGCAGCGAGTCGACCTCGACCTCCACCGGCAGGCCGGGGAACATCGCGCGCACCTTGTCGAAGGCGGCTGCGACACCTCCTGCGGCGACCACGTGGTTGTCCTTCACCAGCGCGGCGTCCGACAGCGACATGCGGTGGTTGACCCCGCCGCCGCAGCGCACGGCGTACTTCTCGAGGACGCGCAGGCCCGGTGTCGTCTTGCGGGTGTCGCGTACCCGGGCAGCGGTGCCCTCGAGGGCGTCGGCCCACTGGCGGGTGGCCGTCGCGACGCCGGACAGGTGGCACAGCAGGTTGAGCGCGGTGCGCTCGGCGGTGAGCAGGTCGCGCGTGCGCCCGCGCGCCGTCAGTAGGACGTCGCCGCGCGACACGCGCGTGCCGTCCGCCGTTACGACCTGGATCTCGGCGTCGCCCTCGGAGACCGCGTCGAACACCGCTGCCGCGACGGGCACACCCGCCGCGACACCCGTGCCGCGCGCGACGAGGTCGAGCACCGACCGCTGCTCCGCCGGCACGGTGGCGGCGCTGGTGACGTCGACGCCGCCGTCGAGATCCTCGGCGACGGTCGAGCGCACGAGCGACTCGACGGCGGCAGGATCGAGACCGGCGGCCTCGAGCGCCGCCACGACGTTGCTGCTCAGGCTCATGCCCGCTCCTCCTCAGCCTCGGCCCCGAGCGACTCGGGCACCGTCTCGCGCTCGGTGACGAGGACGCCGTCCTCGTCGAGGTGCGACACCAGCCGTACGCGCCAGTGCTCGTCGTCGGTGTCCGGGAAGTCCTCGCGCCAGTGCGACCCTCGGGTCTCCTTGCGCATCTTGGCGTTGGCGGCCAGCACCGTCGCCACCGCATGCAGGTTGGTGGTCTCCCACGCCTTGGTCTGCGGGTCGCCGGTGACGGTCGTGGCCAGCGCGTACAGGACGCCGAGCGTCGTCGCCATCGAGTCGCGGGAGCGCAGCACGCCCACACCCTCGGTCATCGCGACCTGCAGCGAGCGGCGGGCGGCGGGCGACAGGACGACGCCGTCGCCGCTCGGGCTGACGGGGTCGCGGCGCTCGGGCAGGCCGGCGGCGAGCACGTCGCCGATGCGGGAGGCGAACACCAGGCCCTCGAGCAGCGAGTTGGACGCGAGCCGGTTGGCGCCGTGCACGCCCGTGCACGCGCACTCGCCGACGGCGTACAGCCCGCGCACGGACGACCGCCCATACGCGTCGGTGCGGACGCCGCCCGACGCGTAGTGCTGCGCCGGGGCGACCGGGATGAGGTCGGTGCTCGGGTCGACGTCGATCGCGCGCAGCGACGCGAGGATCGTCGGGAAGCGCTTCTCCCACATCTCGGTGCCGAAGTCGCGCGCGTCGAGCCACACGTGCTTGGCGCCCGTCTCGCGCATCCGGCGCATGATCCCCTTCGCCACCACATCGCGCGGCGCCAGGTCCGCCAGCGGGTGCTGGCCCTCCATGAACCGCACCCCGGCGTCGTCGCGCAGCACGGCGCCCTCGCCGCGCACCGCCTCGCTGACGAGCGGCTGCTGGCCCTGCGCGTCCTCGCCGAGCCAGAGCACGGTCGGGTGGAACTGCACGAACTCGAGGTCGGCCACGGCGGCACCGGCGCGCAGCGCGAGCGCGACGCCGTCGCCGGTGGCAACAGACGGGTTCGTCGACAGGCTGAACACCTGGCCGAGACCACCGGTCGCGAGCACGATGGCAGGCGCGAGCACCGCGCCGACGCCGTCGTGCTGGCCCTGGCCCATCACGTGCAGCGTGAGGCCCTGCGCGGCCCCACGGTCGTCGACGAGCAGATCGAGGGCCAGCGCGTTCTCGAGCAGCTGGATGCCGGCACGCCCCGCCACGGCCGCGACGAGCGCGCGCGAGATCTCCGCACCTGTCGCATCGCCGCCGGCGTGCGCGATGCGGTCGCGCAGGTGGCCGCCCTCGCGGGTGAGCGCGATGCCGCCGGACTCGTCGGTGTCGAACCGAGCGCCCAGCGCGATGAGCCGGCGCACGGCGTCGGGACCCTCGGTCACCAGCGCGCGCACCGCCTCGGGGTCGCACAGCCCGGCACCGGCCACGAGGGTGTCGACCTCGTGCTCGAACGGCGAGTCGTCCGGCGAGAGCGCCGCGGCGATGCCGCCCTGCGCCCACCGGGTGCTGCCCTCGTCGACCTGGGCCTTGGTCACGAGCAGCACGCGGTAGCCCGCGGCCCGCGCGTGCAGCGCCGTGGTGAGGCCGGCGACGCCGGAGCCTACGACGACGACGTCGGAGTCCACGGTCCAGCCGGGCGCGGGGGCGCCGAGGCGCCGGGGCAGACGTATCACGAGCCACCTCCGAGGTGGAGCGCTGCGTTGTCGAGCAGCCGGGTGGAGCCGACGCGCACGGCCAGCAGGAGCCGCGCCTCGCCCTGCTCCGGCGGGGCGCCGAGGGCAGGGTCGGTGACCACGGCGTAGTCGGTGACGAGGCCGGCATGGTCGTCCAGGAACGCCTGCACGGCCGACACGACGTCGCGAGCGGAGCCGCCGTTGCGCGCGACGCCCGAGCCCACGTCGAGCGCATGCGGCACGGTCAGCGCCAGCGCCCGTTCCTCGGCCGACAGGTAGCGGTTGCGGCTGGACAGCGCGAGGCCGTCGGCGTCGCGGACGGTCGGCACCCCGACCACCTCGACCGGCAGGTCGAGGTCGAAGACCATCCGCTTGATGAGCACGAGCTGCTGGTAGTCCTTCTCGCCGAGGAGGAGGACGTCGGCGCCGGTGAGGTGCAGCAGCTTCTGCACAACCGTGAGCACGCCGCGGAAGTGACCCGGGCGCACCGCCCCCTCGAGCAGCGTGCCGAGCGGGCCGGGGTCGACCGTGACGAGCGGGTCGCCGCCGCGGTAGACGACGTCGGCCGACGGCGCGAAGACGAGGTCGACGCCCTCACGGGCGCAGGTGTCGACGTCGGCCTCGAGCGTGCGGGGGTACTTGTCGAGGTCCTCGTTCGGCCCGAACTGCGTCGGGTTGACGAAGACGGACGCGGTGACGTGGCCGTCGGGCCCGGCCAGCCGCCTGCCCTCGCGAAGCAGCGCCGCGTGGCCGGCGTGCAGGGCGCCCATGGTGGGCACCAGCACGCGACGCGCGCCCGGAGCCAGCTCCGCGTACGACGAGCGCAGCGCCGACCGCGACCGGACGACGCGGGTCTCGACGTCGGCCATCAGCGGCTCCCCTCCTCGTCGGACGCCGTCCGGGCGAGCGCGTCGAGCAGCGCCTCGGCCGACGACGCCTTGAGCGTTCCGGCGGCCAGCGCGCGGTCGGCCGTGGCACGTGCGAGCGCGATGTAGGTGTCGCGCGTCGTCTCGCTGACGTCGCCGATCGCCCGCACATGCGCGGACACGGTGCCGGCGTCGCCGCGCGCCACCGGCCCGGTGAGGGCGAGATCGCCGGAGCGCAGCGCGTTGTCGAGCGCCGCCGAGAGGAGCGGCGCGACGAGCCTCGCCGGATGCTCCACCCCGGCGGCCTGCAGCAGCTCGAGCGTCTGCGCGACGAGGGTGACGAGGTGGTTCGCGCCGTGCGCGAGCGCCGCGTGGTAGAGCGGCCGGTGGCCCTCGTCGACCCACACCGGGTCGCCGCCCATCTCGACCACGAGCGCCTCGGCGACGGGCCGCAGCTGATCGGGCGCGGTCACGCCGAACGGGCAGCCGTCGAGCCGGGCCAGGTCGATCGAGGTCCCGGTCAGAGTCATCGCCGGGTGCAGCGCGAGCGGCAGGGCGCCGGCGCGCGTCGCGGGATCGAGCACGCTGTAGCCGTAGCGGCCGCTGACGTGCGCCACGAACTGCCCGGGCCGGAACGTGCCGGTCGCCGCGAGCCCCGCCACGAGCTCGGGCAGGACGTCGTCGGGCACGGTGAGCAGCACGAGGTCGGCGGCCTCCACCACCTCGGGCACGCCGACGATCGGCACGTCGCGCAGCAGCGCCTCGGCCCGCAGGCGCGAGCTCTCGGACACGGCGTACGCCGCGACGACGGGATGCCCGGCACGGGCGAGGGCCGCGCCGAGGACGGCTCCCGCACGTCCGGTGCCGACGACGCCGACGCGCAGGCGCGGCGGCGCAGCGCCGGGCGCTTCGGTCACGAGGGCCTCCGGTCGTTCCGGTCCCGGTCGGGTCGGGTACCGGTCGTGGGGTGCCGTCGGCGCGGTGGCCGGCGCGGCTCGGTCGAGCCGGGACGTCAGCCTAACGACGGCGCTACGGTGCCGAGGTGCCGACCGCTCACCGGGATCCTGCGGCCGCTGGCGGCCCGCTCCCCTGGTCGGCCGCGTGGGCCCGATCGCAGGCGCGCTTCTACGCCGGCGCCGTGCCCCGCGACCACTTCCGCACCTCGGCCCACGTCGGCACGGCGCTGGCCCGCGCGCTGGCCGTCGTCGTCGCCGAGATCGACGAGGCGTTGGGCTCGCCGGCGTCGCTCGACGTCGTGGATGTGGGGGCCGGCGACGGTGCGCTGCTCGCCGGGCTGCTGTCGGCGTCGCCGCCCTGCGTGGCCGATCGGCTGCGCCCCCTCGCCGTCGATGTACGGCCGCGGCCGGAGGACCTGGACCCGCGGGTGGCGTGGGTGCAGGGCGCGGCGCCCGACGCCGTGCCGTCCGGCGTCCGAGGCCTGCTGCTCGCGCACGAGCTGCTCGACGACGTGCCCGTCGACGTCGTCGAGGTCGACGCCGCCGGCGTCCCGCGCCTCGTCCTCGTCGGCCTCGACGGCGCCGAGGCTCTCGGCCCGGCGCTCGCTGACGACGAGGGCTGGGCCGCGCACCGGCTCGACGCCTCGCGCGTGAGGGCGTGGATGTCGGCGTGGTGGCCGCTGGCGTCGCCTGGGTCGCGCGCCGAGATCGGGCTCGCACGCGATGACCTCTGGGCCGAGCTTGTGTCACGCGTGGACGCAGGCACCGCGCTCGCCGTCGACTACGGCCACGTGCGCGACGAGCGGCTCGGGTCGCCGGGAACGCTGACCGCCTACCGCGAGGGCGCGCTCGTGGCGGCGGTGCCCGACGGCTCGCGCAACCTCACCGCTCACGTCGCCGTCGACGCGCTCGCCTACCGCACCGGGGCGTCAGTGGTCCGTCAGCGCGAGGCGCTGCAGGCGCTCGGCATCACGGGCGCGCTGCCGGCGCCGTCGCTCGCGTCGTCGGACCCGGCGGTGTACCTCGACGTGCTGGCCGCGGCCACCCACGACGCCGAGCTGCTCGACCCCGCCGGCCTCGGCGCCTTCTGGTGGGTCCGCACGGATCTCGTGTAGCACCAGCATGTGCCGCAAAGTCGGCTGACTTTGCTGCACATGCTGGTGTTACGTGCGTCCGGGTCAGGTTCCGGGGCCGAGCCAGAGGACGGCGGAGTCGGAGCAGGCCGGCATGACCATGTGGTCGGTGTAGAAGACCTCGCCCGTCGAACGCGTCCCATCGGGCGTGGTGCTGACGGCGCAGACCGACACCTCCGGGGTCGACCCGGGGGTGCGCGGCGGGGTCACTCGCTCGACGAACTCGAACAGGTAGAGCGGCTCGCCGGTGGCGGTGGCCCCTGTGACGACCACCTGGGCCACGATCGCATCGCCCTGCCGATCGAACTGCCGAACGTCGGTGGTCCACACGACGCCGGTGCGGTCCGACTGCGGCGTCGCGAGCGCCGCCTCGAGATCAGCCACGTCGCGCTGGTCGGGCGGCAGCAGCGACTGGCGCGACAGCTCGTCGAAGGTCTTCGTGACGGCGATGTCGGAGAAGGCCGCGGCCTGCTCGGAGAAGCGGGCCGAGCTCGCCCGCGCCGCGGCCAGCAGCGCCGCGCCGATCACGAGCGCAGCCACGAGGACGACGACGAGCCAGCGCGGCACCCGTCGGCGCTGCTGCGGCGTCTCGACGTCGTGGGTCCCGACCAGCTCTGCGGTTCCGGACATGGCCTCCCCCTCCGCCAGATGCGTCGACGGTCCCACACCCGCACCGTCTGCGTCAGCCGGAGCCCCGATGCGGCCCGCGAAGGCGGGACGTCGCAGCCGCGACCGACACCGGTCGGGCATGCGATGCTGCCTGCGTGCCGCCAGGCGGCGGGAACGGGGGTTCGAGATGTCGGGTGCGCAGGGTGAGGCCGGACGGCGCGGCTCGCTGGCAGGCGACGCCTTCATCGTCGCGGTGCTGTGCCTGATCGCGATCCCGCTGCTCCTGCTGACGGCGCCGCTGCCCTGGCTGTCGCTGGCGCTCGGTGCGGTGCTCGCCGTCACGGCACGGCGGTGGCCGGTCGCCGCCGGGCCGGTGCCGCGCATCGTCACCGCGCTGATCGCCGTCGTCGCCCTGCTAGCGGCGGCGCTCGCCTTCCTGGCCTGAAGCCGCGAGCCCCGGTCCCGGCTCCCGAGCGGCGCCGGGCGCACGTAACACCCGCATGTGTCGCAAAGCCGGCCGGTCTTGGTGCAGTTGCGGGTGTAACACGCGTCCGGGTCAGGTGCGGGGGGCGCGCCAGCCGTCGGGGAGGTCGGCGGCGAGGTCGGCCGGTGCGCGCATCCGCCACGCGTCGACCACGAGCTCCTCGAGCCGGGTCGGCGTGACGGCGGCGAGGCGCAGCACCACGAGCGGGAAGCCGTCGTAGCCCGGGGTGGCGAAGAACCGCTCGGGCTCGCCGAGGACGAGGGCCTGCTTCTCGGCCTCGTCGCCGACGTAGAGGACGGCGACGTCGGTCCGGATCACCCGGCGTCCGCCCTCGCGGTCGGGGTAGGACCACACGAAGCCCTTGCCGCCGACGCGGAAGTCGAACCCCTCGCTCGGGATCTCCTCGACCTGCGGCAGCGCCAGCGCGACCCGTCGCACGTCGTCCTCGTCCGCCACGCCCCGAGTCTGCCCGCCCCGCCCGACACTGAGGACCCGCTTCGGATGGGTGAGGCGTCGGTATACCGACGCGTCACCCATCCAGAACGGGCACTCAGGCGGGGTCGGCGTCCTGGACGACCTCGAACGACCAGATCGTGGAGCCGGTGGCGGCGCGGGGCTGGTCGTCGGGACGGCCGGACGCCTGGGCGTGGCCGCGCTCGAAGGTCTGCGACGACGTCCAGGCCTCGAAGTCCTCGCGGCTGCGCCAGCGCGTGTAGACGAGGTAGGAGTCGGTGCCCTCGACCGGTCGGAGCAACTCGAAGCGCTCGAACCCCGCGGCCCGCTCGACGGAGCCGGCACGGCCCGCGAACCGCTGCTCGAGCAGGTCGCCGCGGCCCTCGGGCACGGTCAGGACGTTGATGGCGACGAACGGCATGCGCCCATCGTCGCCCGCCGGGACGGCGGCCGCACGACGGCGCTGACTACATGCCCGTGCCGCCCCGCATCGAGTTCGGGCCCACCTTGCCGAGCTGGTCGGTCTGCTGGTCGTAGGCGTGGTCCTGGCCCTGGCGCGACCTGCGGCTGTACATCCGCCCCAGGAACGCGATGAGCACGGCAGCGAGCACGATCATGACGATCGCCATGGGCTCCACGGCGTCCCCCTCTCGCGGCACCGGCGGTGCCTGCTCTGCCCAGAGTGCCGCATGCACGGGCAGGGACGGGGCCGGAACGGGCCGGCCCGCTGCTTCGGCGGGCTACTGCTCGAGCGGGCCTGCGTCAGGGTGGTCGGCCGTGGCCTCGACGGGCAGGCCGGCTGCGGGCTCGTCGGCCGGCGTCGGGAGCGGGACCGAGTCAGGGGTGCCCGGCGCGACGCCGCCGGCCGGGTCGAGGGGCTGGGGGGACGCCGCCCAGCGCAGCGACCGGTCCGCGGCACGGGCCGCCGCAGCACGGTCGGCCTGGGCCTGCGCGAGATCGCGCGCCTCGCCGGCGTCGCGGTGCAGGGCGATGGGGCGCACCGCGCCGGGCGTGGAGTCGATGTGCACAGACGCCAGCCCGAGCGAGCGCTGCCACGGGCCCTGCGTGACGCGCACGGACTGCGTGCGGGCGTGGGGCACGACGTCCCAGTGCTCGGTGACGCGGCCGCGGCGCGTGACGACGACGGCGTCGTCCCAGCCGACGGCGAGCCGCCGCCATTGGATCCAGGCGCGCCTGCGGGAGCGGTCCGGGGCCGACAGCAGCGGCACGGCCGGGATGTCGACGCCGGGCAGCACGCGCGCGACGATCGCGAGCGCGACCGGCCACGGCGCCACCGGCAGGAGCACGTTCTCGGTGTAGGACTGGTCGCCGCTGCCCTGGTTGCCCGACGCGACGCCCGCCACATTGAGACGCACCCGCACCCAGCCCTTGCGCCGCCACAGGAACGGCTGCACGAAGCCGACGGCCTGCACGCGGCCCGGCGGCACGGTCTGGCGCGTGCGCTGGAGCAGGCCGTGGCGCAGCCGCAGACCGTCGGGCGAGTCGGCAACCTGGAAGTCGTAGTAGCGGGAGAACTGGTTGAACACCTGGAAGATCGGCACACCGCCCAGGAACAGCAGGAGCAGGCCGACCGAGCCGGCCGAGAGCACCGTCGTCGCGATGACGGCCACGGTGGCGAGCAGGAGGAAGAAGGTCTCAGCGCGCAGCAGCAGCGAGACGACAAGGTCGCCCGCAGGCACGGCCGCGAGCAGCTGCTCGGGCGCCTCCTCGGCGTCGTGGCGCACGCCGGCGGAGCGCGCGATCACCTCGTTGCGCAGGGCGTTGGCCTCGGCGAGCGTGAGGAACTGCAGCGACTGGCGCGAGTCGCCAGCGCCCGCCACCTCGATGCGCACCTCAGCGAGGCCGGCGAGACGTGCGAGCAGCGGCTGCATCACGTCGACGGACTGCAGCCGCGACAGCTGCACGCGGCGCTCCTGCTTCTGCAGCACGCCGGAGTCGACGCGCAGGTCGCCGTCCTCGTCGAACCAGAAGTACATGCGCTGCCACTGCAGGAAGTTCCAGCCCACGGCCAGCACAGCGACGATCACGACGCCGGCCGCAGCGGCGAGCAGCATGCCCGTGCCCACCGTGAGCTCGAGCTGGGCGGGCAGCGTGATCGCGGCGACGATCATCGCGGGGAGCCAGCGGACGCCCTGGATCAGCGGGGTCAGCGGGTGCATCCGGCGTCGGCCGTGCTGGTCGGGGCCCGACGCGGGGCGCAGGACCTCGAAGGAGAGCGGGTCGCGCTCGCTCACAGGCCGGCCGACCTCTGCTCGCCGCGGCGCGCCAGCCGGTCGCGCAGGCCGGCGGCGACCTCGGGCGTGAGCCCGGGGATGGACGCGTCGGTCGTGGCCGCCGCGGTGTGCAGCTGAACGGTGGTGATGCCGAGCGCGCGGTGCAGCGGGCCGGCGGTGAGATCGACGAGCTGCATCCGCCCGTAGGGCACGATCACCAGCCGTCGGAACAGGATGCCGCTGGTGACCAGCAGGTCGTCCTCGCGCTCGGCATACCCCCAGGAGCGCACGCGGCGACCGATGACGATCCAGATCCACACCAGCGCGACGAGCAGCGCGGCCGCGAGCACCAGCGGCACGACCCGGGGCATGTCGGGGATCAGGTTGAGCAGGGCGACGACGACGAGGCCGAGACCCACTCCGATCACCAGCTCGATGCGGTAGGCCTTGGCGAGCACCGGCGACACGCGCTGCCACGGCTCGCCCTCGGGCATGAAGGCCTGGTCGACCGTGCGCGTCGGAACGGCCGGCGCGCTCCCCTCCGGTGTCGTCATGCCTCGACCTTATGCCTGGCCCGCGGACCGGTCTGCGACGATGCGGGCCATGCCCGTCCAGCCCGCCGCGCGCCACGAGGTCGAGCTCACCGTCGGCTCGGGCCTGCCGGTGGCATCGCGCGACGGCCTGCCCGTCGGCCAGCTCGACCTCGGCCCGGCCCACCCGTCCAGCCACGGCGCGATCCAGCTGCGGCTGGTCGTCGAGGACGGCGTCGTCGTGGAGGCGGAGCCGCGCGTCGGGCTGCTGCACCGGGGCGCGGAGAAGCTGTTCGAGGTGCGCGACTACCGCCAGGCCATGGTGCTGGCGAACCGGCACGACTGGCTGTCGGCGTTCGGCAACGAGCTCGGCATCGCCCTGGCGGTGGAGCGGATGCTCGGCATGCAGGTGCCCGAGCGGGCCACCTGGCTGCGCACGCTGCTCTCCGAGCTGAACCGGGCGCTCGTGCACCTCGCGTTCCTCGGGTCGTTCCCCGCCGGCTCCGGGGTGTGGACGCCGACCTACCACGCGGCGGACGAGCGCGAGACCGTGCAGCGGGTGCTGGAGGAGGCCGCAGGCGGCCGGATGCACCTGATGTTCAACCGCGTCGGCGGCCTGCGGGAGGACGTGCCGTCCTCGTGGCTCCCCCACGTGCGGGAGGCGGTGGCGGTGGTGCGCCGCGGCCTCGGGCCGCTCGCCGAGCACCTCGCATCCGACGACGTCGTCGCGGCGACGCGCGGCGTCGGGATCCTGACGCGCGAGCAGGCCGAGGCCTTCGGCGTCTCCGGTCCGATGGCCCGCGCAGCCGGGCTCGACCTCGACCTGCGCCGCGACGACCCCTACCTCGCCTATGCCGATCTCGGCGACACCCTGCGGGTGGTCACCCGGCAGGAGGGCGACGCGCTGGCGCGGCTGGAGGTGCTGCTCGAGCAGACCGAGGTGTCGCTCGATCTGGTCGAGGCCTGCGCGGACCGGCTCGAGGCCCTCGGGCCCGGTGAGGTGGGCGTCAAGCTGCCCAAGGTGCTCAGGGCGCCGGAGGGCGTCGTCTACGTGTGGACCGAGAACCCGCTGGGCACGAGCGGTTGGCTGCTGGTGTCGCGGGCCGACCGCACACCGTGGCGGCTCAAGCTGCGCAGCGCGTCGTTCAACAACGTGGCCGCCCTCGGCGAGGTGCTGCGCGGCGCCCGCGTCCAGGACATCGTGACCGTCCTCGCCAGCTGCCCGTACGTCGTCGGCGACGTCGACAAGTAGCCGCCGTGCACGGCCGGCGGCGTCGTCACCTGATCCGGTGAAGGTGCGTGGCGCGTGGTGCCGTTGGGACGGGGAATCACCGGTGCGGCGCCGCGGACAGGCCCGCACGGGACGGTTGCCACCCTTCGAGGGCCCCGAGGCGTCATCATCATGGCGACGGATGTGCTCCACCGACCGCGAGGAGGCTCGCGTGGACGAGGCGCTCGAGGCTGCAGCCGAACGCGCGCGGCAGTACGGCCACCATCTCGGCAAGCTGCGCTTCGCTGGCGCGCGCGTCGACGAGGATGCCGGGTCGCTGCAGGTGTTCCGGGTCGCGGGGACCGGCACCTTCGACGACGACTGCCGGGCTGTCGTAGGCGACGACGTCGCGCTGACGTTCCTGGACGCGACGCACTCGTACTACGACCTGACCATCGCCCGGGAGGTCGCGTGGTCGATCGAGGGCGACTTCGAGGTCGAGTCGGTGGTGGTGCCGGACGACGGCTCGCGCATCCGCGTGTTCGTGCGCGGATCGGAGTGGGACGCCCAGGCCCAGCTCGACCGCCAGGTGCCCGGCACGTCCGACGTCATGGTGTCGCGCCGCGACCGCCTCGGCGCCGGCGCGTTCGTAGGCCAGGACCGGCGGGCCGCGCCAGCCTGACGCCGGTCAGCGGCCCGATTCGCGCTCGCGCAGGCGGGCCGCGAGCGAGCGCATGACCTGCAGCGCGAAGGTCGGCGTCTCGTGCACGAGGAAGAGGAACGTGCGCTCGTCGATCGCGGCGACGACCGAGTCCTCGACGGCGACGGCCGTGAGGGTGCGCGGGCCCTTGCTGATGATGGCCAGCTCTCCGAACGTGTCCTCCGGGCCCAGCACGCCGACGACGGCGTCGCCGTCGCGCAGCTCGATGCTGCCGCTGACGACGCCGAACATCTGATGGCCCTCGTCGCCCGCCGCGAACACGACCTCGCCCGCCGCCAGCGTCCGCGTCTCGTCCGCGCTCGCGAACACGCCCCGCACGGTCATCCCGACCACCCGCCTCTCGGGACGGCACGGTAGCCCTCCCGCGCCCGTGCAGGGCCCGCTCCGGGCGAACAGCAGGTGAACAACGGGCTCAGCGCCCGAACGCCTCGCGGATGACGCGCAGCCGGCTCGCGGTCTCGTCGTCCATCACCAGGTCGGGCGGCGGGGCGTAGTGCTGCGGCGCCTGGTCCGCGGAGTCGGCAGGGCCGGGGTACGACGGCTCAGGGACGGGCGGCGCGCCCTCGGGCGCTGCGGGTGCCGCCGGAGGCGCGGACGGGGCCGCCACGGGCACGAAGCGGGCCAGGAGGTCGAGCAGCCGCACGGTGAGATCGGCGAGCAGCTGCTGCTGGTGGGCCACGAGCCGGCGCAGCTCGGCGAGCTCGCCGACCAGGGCGGCCGACGGAGCCGCCTCGACGGCGGGCTGGACCTCGTGCACGACGACGGGCGGGGCCAGGCGGGCTGCCTCCAGCTGCGACCGCAGCTGCGCCAGCTCGGCCTGCACGGCGGCGACCTGCCCGGTGAGCTCCTCGGTGAGCGCGGTGAGGCGCACGACCTCCATCTGCTCGGTCCAGCGGGCCGACGTCACCGCGACGAGCTCGCGCCGCACCTCCTCGTAGGCCGCAGCGACCGCTCCCCTGCCGCGCGGGCGCGCATGCCGGGGGAACGGGCCGGTGACCATGCCAGCCAGGGTAGGCGAGGAAGGGCCGCCCGCCGGGGAGCGCGCGCCGTGCAGTTCATGGTGACCGGTCGGCGGAAGGCCGTGCAGCGCAAGCAGTTGCGCAGACCTGCAGGCAGCTCGGCCCGCAGGACGGGACGCTCAGTCGTCCTCGTGCTCGGAGCCGCCGTCGTCCGAGCCGTGGCCGCCGCTGCCGGACCCGCTGGAGTCGTCGGACTTCGAGTCGTCCTTGCCCGACCCGCTGCCGCTGCTGTCGTCGCCGCCCTTGTCGTCGCCGCCGGAGCCGGACGTCGAGCGGAAGCTCGGGGTGCGGGTGCGGTCGCCGCCGTTGTCGTCGCCAGGCTCGGCGGTCGACCGGGACGGCCGGGCGGAGCCGGACGAGGACGAGGGCTTCGCCGACTTCGACGGCGACGCCGACTCCGGCGACTCCGCCGACTCCGAGGGCTCGGCGTCGTCGGACGGATCGGCCGTGGGCGACACGGTCGTGCTGAGGAACTCGTCCGGCAGCATCCGGTCGGCCGTGCCGATCGGCGACTGCGGGTGCTGGAGCACCTGCGTGTTCAGCGCCGCGGCGGCGCCGGCGGCGAGCAGGACACCCGCCATCGACAGCACCGTCACGGTGGTGATCCTGCGCACGGGGGCTCCTGGGGGGTTCGGCCGTCTGGGCGGTGCCACCACGGTAGGCGACGGGGGCGGCGGGTTCGTCCAAGGGACGTCCAAGAACAGGTAGACCTTCGTCCCGGCGGGCGATCCCTGACCGGTCGTCGGCCCTGCGACCTGCCACGATGGGCCCGTGCGCATCCTGCTCGTCGAGGACGACCCCTCGCTCGCCGCCTCGGCCGTCGACGGCCTGCGGGCCCAGGGCTTCGACGTCGACCACGTCGGCACCGGCGCTGCCGCCCTCGAGGCCGCAGCCGCACCGGACCTGCCGGATGTCGTCCTGCTCGACCTCGGGCTGCCCGACATCGACGGCCAGGAGGTGTGCCGCCGGATCCGGTCGACGTCGGACCTGCCGGTGATCGTCGTGAGCGCGCGCGGCGACGAGGCCGACCGCGTCATCGCCCTCGAGCTCGGCGCCGACGACTACCTCACCAAGCCCTACGGGATGCGCGAGCTGGCCGCCCGCATCCGCGCGGTCATGCGCCGGGCGGCGGCGCCCGCCCCTGCCGCGCAGCCGGCGCCGGCCGCCGCCGCAGCGGTCCAGGAGATCGGCCGGCTGGCGATCGACCGGCGCACGCAGCGCGTCCACGTCGACGGGGAGGAGGTGTCGCTGACCGCCAAGGAGTTCGACGTCCTGGCCTACCTGGCCGAGGACCCCGGCGCGGTACGGCGCCGCACCGAGATCCTCGAGCACGTCTGGGACGGCCACTGGTACGGCGCCACCAAGACCGTCGACGCCCACGTCGCGGCCATCCGCAAGAAGCTCGGCGACCCCGCGTGGGTCGAGGCTGTGCGGGGCGTCGGCTTCCGGCTCGGCTCGCCGTGACCCGCCCCGTCGAGCGGACCGGTCGGGCGTGAGCCTGCGCTGGCGGCTCGTCGCCGTGCTCGTGGGCTTCACGGCCCTCGTGCTGCTCGTGCAGAACGTCCCGCTGGCGTCGTACCTGCGCACGGTCGAGCTCGACCGGATCTTCACATCGCTGCAGCGCGACGCCTTCACGATCGCGGGCCTGTCGATCCAGGTGCTCGAGGGCGAGGAGGGTGCCGACACCGCCGCCCTCGACAAGGTCGTGGACGGCTACGGCACCGCCACCAGCGCCACGGTCGTGGTGATCGACAGCAACGGCGTCGTCGTGGCCGCGTCCGACAGCAGCGTCGGCGAGGACTACAGCAACCGGCCCGAGATCCAGGAGGCCCTCGACGGCCGCGCGGTGTCCGGCGAGCGCGCCTCGCAGACTCTCGGCGAGCCGCTCGTGTACGTCGCGGTCCCGGTGCGCGCCGGCACCCAGGTGCTCGGCGCCGTCCGGCTCACCTACCCGCGCAGCGAGGTCGAGGCCGTCGTCAACAGCCGGGTGCGCGGCCTGCTCGTCGCAGCGGGCATCACGCTGGTGGCGGCGGCCGTCATCGCGATCCTCGTCGCCGCCGCCGTGACCCGCCGCATCCGTCGCCTGCGCGACGCAGCCGAGGACATCGCCGAGGGCGACCTCGCGGCGCGGGCCGAGGTGAGCGGCTCTGACGAGATCGCCGAGCTCGCGGAGTCGTTCAACACCATGGCCGACCGCGTGCAGCACGTCGTCGAGTCGCAGAAGGGGTTCGCCGGCGACGCCTCGCACCAGCTGCGCACGCCGCTGTCGACGCTGCGCCTCCGCCTCGACCGCGCTGCCGAGCTCATGGACGGGGACGACCCCGCCGTCGACCAGGTCGACGCCGCGCGCGACGAGATCGACCGCCTCCAGCGGCTGGTCGACGGGCTGCTCATGCTGGCCCGGGCCGACGGCAAGGAGCACGACGTCGTCGCCGTCGACGTTGCGGCCGTGGCCCGTGACCGCGTGGAGTCGTGGCAGCCGCTGGGCGGCGAGCGCGACGTCGAGGTGCTCGTGGACGCGCCGGGCATCGCCGTGGCCCACGCCGTGCCGAGCGCGGTCGAGCAGATCATCGACAACTACGTCGACAACGCCCTCGACGTCGTGCCCGACGGCAGCCGCATCCTGGTCAGCGTCCGGATCGAGCCCGCCGGCGTCCTCATCCAGGTCGACGACGAGGGGCCGGGCCTGCCGGCCGAGGACCGCGAGCGCGCGTTCGACCGGTTCTGGCGCGGTCGCCAGGACGGCGGGGGCAGCGGGCTGGGCCTGGCCGTGGTGGCATCGCTGGCCACGGCCAGCGGCGGCACGGTGTGGCTCGACCAGAGCCCGTGGGGCGGACTGCGGGCCTGCGCCCGGCTGCCCCAGTGACCGCGTCGGCTGCGCGGCGGCAGCGTCAGCTGTTCTCGCGGATGTAGGTCGCGAAACGGGCGACGAACAGCGGCTGCAGCGCGCCCACCGACTCCTCGCCGAAGGCCTGCCGTGCGGCGCGCACGGTCTCGATGATCGAGCCGCCGATCTCCCCGAGCGAGCCGCCCTCGTCCTGCACGTCGATCATGGCTGGCGAGTGGTTGAACAGGTCGACGAAGAAGCCGATGTCGCGCTTGTCCTCGGCGATCGCGAAGGCGCGGTCGCGCAGCTCCTCGTAGGGAAGGTCCTCGAGGACCACGTCGTCGCTCATGCACGCGACCCTAGAGCACGTCGCGCTCGGACGCGGCGTCGGCGCTGTCGTCCGACGGGGGGATCCGGCACACGCGCTCGAGCCAGAGCCCTGCGAGCACCAGCCCGAGCGAGGCCGCGGAGGTGAGGAGCGCGGCCACGACGATGAGCCGGGCATCCGGGTTGGCCGACCAGTACTGGGCCAGACCGAGCGCGACCCCGAGGTAGAACCCGCCGACCACGGAGCCGGTGCGCGAGGTGGCCAGGGCCAGGGCCGCGGTCCTCGCCGCCACCAGGGGAGGCATGGGCTTGGTGCCCGGCTTGCGCGCGAGGCGGGCCTTCGTGCCGCGGGTCCAGGCGACGACGGCGAGCGCGAGCACGCCCATCACCACCGGCACCGACCACGGCACCGGGAAGAACCGGCCGACCACGCGGTCGACGAAGAACGTCACGCCCCAGCCCAGGGAGACGGCGACGATCGCGAGCAGCAGCAGGGTGCGCGGGCGGGTGGGGGTCATCGCGACGCCACCTCCAGCGCCACGTCGTCGCGCCGCCGGACGGCGCTGTCGCCCTCGCGGGCGACTGCCTGCGCGGCAAGGTCGACGACCCGGCCGCGGCCGGGGATCTCGGCACCAGGATCGGCCTCGGCCCACGGAACGAGGACGAACGCGCGCTCGTGGGCGCGCGGGTGCGGCAGCGTCAGATCCGGGTCGTCGCTGCGCAGGCCTCCGGCGTCGAGGACGTCGACGTCGAGGGTGCGCGGGCCCCAGCGAACCTCGCGGGTGCGGTGCCACGCCTCCTCCGCTGCCTGCGCGGCCTCGAGGAGCTGCTGCGGCGACGCCGACGTCTCGCCGACGAGCACGGCGTTGGCGTAGTCGGGCTGGCCGTCGGGCCCGCCCACCGGCGCGGTCTCGAAGACCGACGAGACACGGGCGTCCTGGAGGAGCGGGGCGAGCATGTCGACCGCGCCCTGCAGAGCGGCCACACGGTCGCCGAGGTTGGCGCCGAGGCCGAACGCGACCCTCACCGCCGCCTCGAGATCGTCACGGCCACATCGCCGAAGGGCACTCCTACCGGCGCCTGCGGCTTGTGCACGGTGACCTCGACGGCCTCGACGCCGTCGCGGGCGAGGCAGGCCTCGGCGATGCGCTGGGCGAGGCCCTCGATGAGATCGAGCGGCTCGCCCTCGATCGCGGCCACGACATCGGACCCGACGCTGCCGTAGTCGACGGTGTCGGCGAGGTCGTCGGTCTGCGCCGCACGGCGCGTGTCGACGCCGAGCACGACGTCGACGACGAAGGTCTGGCCCTCGCGGCGCTCGAACTCGAAGACGCCGTGGAAGCCTCGCGCGGAGACGCCGGAGAGCGCGATGCGGTCGAGGTGCTCGGGGATCACGACGGTCAGCCCTTCACCCAGGCGGCAGCGACCTCGACGGCGTCGCGGCTCCCGGCGACGTCGTGGACGCGGACGCACCAGACTCCGGCCGCGGCCGCCAGCGCGCTGACGGCGTCGGTGGCGTCGTCCCGCTCGGCGGTCGGACGTGGCTCGCCGTCGGGCCCCGCCAGCAGAGTGCCGAGGAACCGCTTGCGGCTCGCGCCGACCAGCACGGGGTGGCCGAGGTCGAGCAGGCGGTCGAGGCCCTGGAGCAGCGTCCAGTTGTGGTGGGAGTCCTTGGCGAAGCCGAGGCCGGGGTCGAGGACGAGGCGGTCGGGGTCGATGCCGGCCTGCACCGCCGCCACGGCCCGTGACGACAGCTCGGCGACGACGTCGTGGAGCACGTCGTCGTAGCGGGCCAGGTCCTGCATGCGGTCGCTGTGGCCGCGCCAGTGCATCGCGATGTAGGGCACGCCGAGACCGGCGACGGTGCCGAGCATGTCGTCGTCCGCGAGCCCGCCGCTGACGTCGTTGACCACCGCGGCGCCCGCCGCGACGGCTGCGTCCGCCACCGCGGCGCGCATGGTGTCGACGCTGACGACGACGCCCTCGCGGGCGAGCGCCTCGACCACCGGCACCACGCGCCCGAGCTCCTCGTCGGCCGGCACGCGGGCGGCACCGGGCCGGGTCGATTCGCCGCCCACGTCGACGAGGTCGGCGCCTCGCGCCGCGAGCTCGAGGCCGTGCTTCACGGCGTCGTCCGGGTGCAGGTAGCGGCCGCCGTCGGAGAACGAGTCGGCGGTCACGTTGAGCACGCCCATCACCAGGCACCGCTCGAGGCGGGCGAGCTGCTCGGGGAGGCCGGCGGGAGCGCGGCGGGCGTGCGGCACAGGGGCCTCAGCCGAGGATGAGGCTCATCGCCTCGGCGCGCGTGGCCGGGTTGCGCAGCGCGCCCCGCACGGTGCTGGTCGTGGTGCGGGCGCCCGGCTTGCGGATCCCGCGCATCGACATGCAGAGGTGCTCGCACTCCATCACGACGATGACGCCCTGCGGCGCCAGGATGCGCTCGAGCGCATCGGCCACCTGCGTGGTGAGCCGCTCCTGCACCTGCGGGCGCTTGGCGTAGACGTCGACGAGCCGCGCGAGCTTCGACAGGCCGGTGATGCGGCCGTCGGCGCCAGGGATGTAGCCGACGTGCGCCACGCCGTGGAACGGCACGAGGTGGTGCTCGCAGGTCGAGTACAGCTCGATGTCCTTGACCAGCACGAGCTCGTCGTGGTCGAGGTCGAAGGTGGTGGCGAGCACCTCCTCCGGCGTCTGGCGAAGACCCGCGAACATCTCGGCGTACGCGCGAGCCACCCGGGCCGGGGTGTTGAGCAGACCGTCGCGGTCGGGGTCCTCCCCCACCGCGATGAGCAGCTCGCGGACGGCTGCCTCGGCGCGCGCTGCGTCGAACGGCGTCGCGACGACGTCGGGCACGTGCACCGGGTCGATACCGGTGCGCTCGTCGGTCGTCACGCGCCGGGCTCCGCCGGGGCCTCGTCGGGGGTGCCGGCGTCGACAGACGCGTGCCCGTTGGCAGAGCCGTTCGCGGACCCGTTCGCGGACCCGTTCGAGGAGCCGGTGGCCGCTGCGATCTCGGCCGGCGTCATGACGGGGCCGCGGTCGCTGGGGGTGCGGCGCGACGAGCCCGTCCAGGCCGGGCGCTCGGGGCGGCGGCGCAGCGGCTCGAAGATCCGCGCGACCTCCTCCTTGTCGAGCGTCTCCTTCTCGAGCAGCTCGACGACGAGCGCGTCGAGGACGTCGCGGTTCTCGACGAGGATCTCGAACGCCTCGTGGTGGGCTGCGTCGATGAACGCGCGCACCTCCTGGTCGATCGCGGCCGCGACGTCCTCGGAGTAGTCGCGGGTGTGGCCGTAGTCGCGGCCGAGGAAGACCTCGCCCTGCTCCTGGCCGTACCGGATCGCCCCGAGCCGCTCGGTCATGCCGTACTGCGTGACCATCGCGCGGGCCACGGAGGTGGCCTTCTCGATGTCGTTGCTCGCGCCGGTGGTGGGGTCGTGGAAGACGAGCTCCTCCGCGGCACGGCCGCCGAGCATGTAGGCCAGCTGGTCGAGCATCTCGGCGCGGGTCGTCGAGTACTTGTCCTGGTCGGGCAGCACCATCGTGTAGCCGAGAGCGCGGCCGCGGGGCAGGATCGTGATCTTGTGCACCGGGTCGGTGTTCGGCAGCGCCGCAGCGACCAGGGCGTGGCCGCCCTCGTGGTAGGCCGTGATCTTCTTCTCGTGCTCGCTCATGAGCCGGGTGCGCCGCTGCGGCCCCGCGATCACGCGGTCGATCGCCTCGTCCATGGACGCGTTGTCGATGAGCTGCTTGCCCGCACGGGCGGTCAGCAGCGCGGCCTCGTTGAGGACGTTGGCGAGGTCGGCGCCGGTGAAGCCCGGCGTGCGTCGCGCCACGGCCTCGAGGTCGACGTCGGCGGCCAGCGGCTTGCCGCGCGAGTGCACCTTGAGGATGTGCTCTCGGCCGGACATATCCGGCGCCGCGACGGCGATCTGGCGGTCGAAGCGGCCCGGGCGCAGCAGCGCCGGGTCGAGGATGTCGGGGCGGTTCGTGGCGGCGATGAGGATGACCCCGCCGCTGACGTCGAACCCGTCCATCTCGACGAGCAGCTGGTTGAGGGTCTGCTCGCGCTCGTCGTGGCCACCGCCGAGGCCGGCGCCGCGGTGGCGGCCGACGGCGTCGATCTCGTCGACGAACACGATCGCGGGGGCGTTGGCCTTGGCCTGCTCGAACAGGTCGCGGACGCGGCTGGCACCGACGCCGACGAACATCTCGACGAAGTCCGAGCCGGAGATGCTGAAGAACGGCACGCCCGCCTCGCCGGCGACGGCGCGCGCGAGGAGGGTCTTGCCGGTACCGGGCTGGCCGTAGAGGAGCACGCCCTTGGGGATCTTCGCGCCGACCGCCTGGAACTTCGCAGGCTCCTGGAGGAACTCCTTGATCTCCTGGAGCTCCTCGACCGCCTCGTCGGCGCCGGCGACGTCGGCGAACGTCGTCTTGGGCATGTCCTTGGAGACGACCTTGGCCTTGGACTTGCCGAAGTTCATGATGCGGCTGCCGCCGCCCTGCATCTGGCTCATGAAGAAGAAGAGCAAGCCGACCACGAGCAGGATCGGGAGCAGGGTGAACAGCAGGGAGACGAGCAGGCTGTCGCGCGGGACGTCGACGTCGTAGCCGTTGCTCGGCAGGGCGCCGGAGTCGACCTTGGACTGGAGCAGCTCCTGCAGCCGCACCCCCTGCCCGTCGACGTACTCGGCCCGCTGCTTCGACCCGTCCTTGAGCGTGATCTCGATCCGCTGCTCGCGGTCGACGATCAGCGCCTCGGAGATCTGGTCCTTCTGGATGGCGGTGACGACGTCGGAGGTGTCGACGTCCTTGGGCGCGCCCACGTTCGACAGGAGGCTGCTGGCCAGCACGACGAGCGTGACGGCGAGCAGCACCCAGACCACGGGCCCGCGGAAGATGCGCCTGATGTCCATGGCTCGGGGCGAGGCGCCCCGTCCCTCCTGACTATCACCGGTGTTCGCACGTCCGCCGCGGGGGTCCCGCGCGGACGGACAGGTCCCACGACGGTACACCGGCGGCTCGGAACACGCCGTCCCGCGCCCCGGGACCAGGGCCTGCCACCAGCACAGACGCACCCCGAGGGGCCGATGTTCCCCCGTTCGCCCAGGGCGTCACCTCTCAGGCCCTCCGGCCGGAGGCCTAGGAGTACACGTGCGGGGCCAAGGTGCCGACGACGCGGAGGTTGCGGTACTTCTCGGCGTAGTCGAGGCCGTAGCCGACGACGAACTCGTTGGGGATGTCGAAGCCGACGTAGCGGGGCTCGACCTGCACCTTGAGGGCGTCGGGCTTGCGCATGAAGGTGAGCACCTCGACCGAGGCCGGGCCGCGCGAGCGCAGGTTGCGCAGCAGCCACGACAGGGTGAGGCCGGAGTCGAGGATGTCCTCGACGACGAGGACGTGGCGGCCGGTGATGTCGCGGTCGAGGTCCTTGAGGATCCGGACGACGCCGGAGGACTTCGTGCCGGCGCCGTACGACGACACCGCCATCCAGTCCATCTCGACCGGGCTGGTCAGCGCCCGGGAGAAGTCGGCCATCACCATGAGCGCGCCCTTGAGGACGCCGACGAGGAGCAGGTCCTTGTCGGCGTAGTCCGCGTCGACGGCGGCGGCGAGCTCGCGGATCTTGGCGTCGATGGACGCCTCGTCGATGAGGACCTCGGTGAGGTCCTTGCCGAGATCGGCGGAGTCCATCAGCTCTCCTCGCGCGTGGGGGTGGGGCGCAGGGCGAGCCTGCCACAGTCGCGGACCGCCTCGACACCCGCGGGGAGGGTGACGCCGCCCTGGCCCTTCCACCGTGTCACCAGCCGGCACACGGACTCGACGTGGTCGGCGGTGAGCCGGCCCGCGGGGCAGCCGCCGTCGACGAGCCACGACCGCACGACACGCGAGCGCAGCGCCGGTGCGAGGCCGGCCAGCACCTCGACGTCGAGCTCGCCGTCGCCGGCCGAGGCCGCGGGACGGGCGTCGGCGGCGAGCGCGTCGAGCGCGTCGGCGTCGGCCCGCGCGAGGGACGCCGTGCGCGCCAGGGCCTCGGCGACCCCTGGGCCGAGCTCGGCCTCGAGGACGGGCAGCGCGCGGTGGCGGACGCGGGCGCGCGCGAAGCGGTCGTCGGCGTTGTGAGGGTCGTCGACCACAGGCGCGCCCGCGGGGACGGCACCGCGGACGACGTCGCGGCGCAGCCCGAGCAGCGGACGCCGGAGCAGGCCGCGGACCGCCGGCATCCCGGCGAGGCTGCGCGTGCCGGATCCTCGGGCCAGGCCGAGCAGCACTGTCTCGGCCTGATCGTCGAGGGTGTGGCCGAGCAGGACGGCGGCGGCTCCCGTCGACGATGCGGCATCGGCGAGCGCCGCGTACCTCGCGTCTCGGGCGTCGGCCTCGGGGCCGGCACCCGAGGCCTCGACACCGACGGTG
>JAIUOK010000083.1 GCA_020161245.1 Actinomycetota bacterium
CCGGCCGGGCATCGTTGCGCCGCTGAAGACCGACGCCACTGCGTTCACCACCGCGCTCAAGGGCGTGGGCACCAGCACTGAGGCGGCCGTGAAGGACGCCTTCGCCCAGGCGCCGGAGTGCAGCGCCTACGTCGCCTGACCTCGAATGCGCCAGCGCGTCCGACCCGGGCGACGGGGTCGACGACGGCGACGGTTCCACGCGAGAGAGGCCAACGGCCTCCTCCGGCGACTGGGACGGGCGACCCTTCGACCAAGGGCTGCCCTCGACGCCCGCACCGCCCCGCCGCATTGCAGGCGCGTGCCGTCGCTGGCTGAGGCGTCAGACGCCGAGCAGGTCGGGCAGCTCCCACATCGAGGCGAACAGCGTCGTCGCCGGCCCTCGCAGGAGATCCGGCTGTACGTTGCCTCCGACGTAGGCTAGGCACCGCATGCCCGCCGCCCGGGCAGCGGTCACGCCGGGGACGCTGTCCTCGACCACCACGCACTGGTCTGGTGCCACCCCCATGCGGGCTGCGGCATGGAGGAAGAGGTCCGGCTCAGGCTTGCCCGCCCCGACGTCATGGGCGCTGAACACTGCGCCTTCGAAGTGCTCGAGTAGGCCGACCCGACGCAGATTGCCCCGCACCCTCGCGCGCGATCCGTTCGAGGCGACGCAGAACGGCGCTACCAGGCTGGGCAGCACGTCGGCGATGCCGGGGACCGCCTGAAGCCGATCGTCGAAGGCCTGCTCGTAGCGCGATCCGTGCTCCGCCTCCCAGGCCGCGTCCACCACGCGGCCCGTCCGCCGCTCCACCTCGGCCTTCCAGTACTCGTCGGTGCAGCCGGTGAAGCGCGCGAGGACGTCATCGGCCGAGAGGGCCCAGCCGGCCGCCGTGAGGATCTCGGCGCTGATCTCGGCCGTGAGCCGCTCACTGTCCACGAGGACGCCGTCGCAGTCGAAGATCACGAGTCGCGGAGGCACCACACGGACAAGTTATCAGACAAGTTGAATGGACCTCTGATGGGTCGAGACCGCGGTGCGTCCTCGCGGCTAGGCTGACGCCGCAGGGAACTGCCCTGCGCGATGATCCGATGCAGCAGGGAGCCGACATGGCTGGTCGCACGGCACGGGCCGTCAGCGCGTCGCCTGCGTTGGGCCCCGCCAGGCGCACCCGCGCGCAGGAGGTGCGCGACCAGGTGCTCGCCCTCGTGGCCGAGCGGTGTCTCGGCCCCGGCGACCGGCTGCCGACGGAGGTCGAGCTGTCGGAGCACTTCGGCGTCGGCCGGTCGACTACGCGCGAGGCGCTCAAGCTGCTCGAGCAGGACGGGCTCGTCATCGCGGAGCAGGGCCGGGGAAGGTTCCTCTCGCCCATCGGCTCGTTGGCCGTCGAGCGCCCGGTGACGCGCTACGAGTCCGTGTCGGAGATGCTCGAGACGATGGGGATGTCTGTCACGACAACGGTTCTCTCCGTTGAGGAATCGACGGCGTCGCCGGTCGAGGCTGAGGCCCTGGCCCTCGATGCCGGCGCTCCCGTGGTGCGTACTCTGCGGCTCCGATCGCACGATGACGAGCCGATCATGGTCAACATCAACACCATCCCGCGCGCCTGCCTGCCAGGTCCGGTGGCGTATCGCGACTGGAGCAGCAGCATCACGGCGGCGCTCGCGGCCCACGGGCACTACGTGCTGTCCTCGGCCGCGCGGATCACGGCGACCGAGCTCCCTGACGCGATCGGCACGCGCTACGGGTTGGCCGGGCTCGGCGCCTGGCTCCTGGTGCAGGAGAGGTGCGTCACCGCCGACGGCCGGCGTGTGCTCTACGCCGAGGACTTCCATCGGGGCAGCGCCTTCGCCTTCCAGGTGCTGCGCCATCGCTAGTGGCATATAGTCTGATGACTCAACAAGTCATCAGACAACATGGAGGACCTGTGCTGAACTTCGATGAGGAGCGGTTCGTCCGCATCCAGTCCGGAGCCGTCAACCTCGCCGCCGATCTCGACGAGGCCGTCTCCTCGGCGCTCGCCGACGGCGCCCGCAACATCGTCTTCGCCGGTGTCGGCGGGGCCGGCATCCTCATGCAGCCGGCTGCCGAGCTTCTCACCGAGCGCTCGACCTTCCCGACCTATCTCGGCTGGCCGGGCGAGATCGTGCTGACCAGGCCGGCCTACCTCGGTGCCGCCTCGCTCGTGGTGATCCCGTCGCTGTCGGGAACCACCTCCGAGGCGATCGCCATGGCGGAGTACGCCCGTTCCGTCGGCGCGACGGTGCTTGCACTGGTCGGGCACGAGGGCACTCCGCTGGCCGACCTGGCCGACCACACGTTCGTCAACCACGCGGCCGACGACACCTCGTGCGAGTCGTTCTACCTCCAGTCGCTGCTCATCGCGCTGTCGGTGATGAGGAGCCGCGGCGAGATGGCGGACTACGACGAGGTTGTGGCGCAGCTCGCCACGCTGCCCGCGTCGCTGCTGGAGGTGAAGCGCGCGTTCGAGCCGCGCGCGGCCGCTCTCGCCGCGGAGATCCAGGACGAGGGCTACCACATCATCACCGGTTCCGGCCCTGTGTGGCCGCAGGCCTTCTACTACGGCATGTGCATCCTCGAGGAGATGCAGTGGATCCGGACCCGGCCGGTCCACGCATCCGACTTCTTCCACGGGACTCTGGAGCTCGTCGAAGGCGGCGTGAGCGTCATCCTGCTCAAGGGGGAGGATGCCACGAGGCCGGTCGCGGAGCGGGTCGAGCGCTTCGTGCCTGACCACACCGAGTTGCTACGCGTCATCGATGCCGCCGACTTCGCACTGCCCGGTGTGTCGCCCAAGGTGCGAGGCCTGGTCTCGCAGGTAGTGCTCGCGACCGTACTCGAACGGTTGAGCGCGCACCTCGAGGTCTTGCGCGACCACCCGCTCACCACGCGCCGGTACTACCGCAAGCTCAGCTACTGAGCCGTTCGGCCCGGTGGGGCCGCGGTGCAGGCGCAACCGAACCGCGCTCGATCAGCTCCGTACGCAGCACCCGGTGGACCGGCGGCCTCGTCGAGCCCGCGATGCGCTCGAGCAGCAGGCGGCAGGCCTCCGACCCGATGCGCTGCACCGGCTGTGCCACAACCGTGAGTGGCGGGGTGACCGCTTCCGTCCAGTCCGCGTCGTCGAAGCCGACGAGCGACACGTCGTCGGGGCAGCGCACACCGAGCTCGCGCAGGGCCTGCATCGCGCCCAGGGCGAGCAGAGAGTCGAGGGCGAGGATGGCGGTCGGCGGCCCATCGAGCGACATGAGCTGCTTGGTGGCGCGGACGGCATCCTCGCGGCGGAATCCCTCCGAGACCACATACTCGCTGCGGACCTCCACCCCCACCTCGACCAGTGCATCCCGGTAGCCGGCGGCACGTCCCGCGGTGGTGTTGATCAGAGCCCGTTCGATGCCGCGCAGGCCCGGCACGGCAAACCGCTCGGCCAGCTCGCCGTCCATGCCTGTGATGAGTCCGATCCGACGATGGCCCAGCTCCGTGAGCCGCTGCGTGGCCGCACGGGCGGCGGCTCGGTTGTCCACGACGACCGAGTCGGCGGGCACCTGCCTGATGCGGCGATCGACGAGCACCAGCGGGGTGCCGGCCTCGGCCACCCATCGCAGGTGGTCGGTGCTGCCGGCGTCCGCGGGGCAGACCAACAGCCCGTCAACGCGCTTCTCCGTGAGCACACGCACAGCGTTGCGCTCGGTGTCCGAGCTCTCGTCGGTGTTGACGAGCACGACCTCGAAGCCCGCCCCGTGGGCGACATCGGAGATACCGCGCAGGACGCGGGAGAAGAACGGGTTCTCGATGTCGGAGAGGACGACACCGAGCGTGTTCGTCGTCCCCGTGACCATGCTGCGAGCCAGGCTGTTGGCGCGGTAGCCCAGGGCGGCGGCAGCCTGCCCGACCTTCTCCCGCGTGGCCGCGCTCACCGAGCCGTAGTTGCCGAGGGCCCGAGCGGCAGTGGCCGTGGAGACACCCGCGAGGCGCGCGACGTCGGGGATCGTCGCCGATCCACGTCGCTCGTCCATGGGTCCTCCCTCCACTGCTCCTCGCCGAGCCTAGGGGGCCGCCGGACGCTGCACCCGGCGCACTGCCGTGCGCGGTGCGGCGACGGAGCCCCGCGCCACGAGGGACGTCGGGAGCACGACCCGGCGCGGCCGGGCTGTATCTCCCGCCACGCGGCGCAGGAGCCTGTCCGCCGCAGCAGCACCGATGTCGTAGGCCGGCTGGTCCATGACCGTCACGGCCGGCGTGACGACGTCCATCCAGTCGGCGTCGTCGAACGCCACCAGCGAGAGGTCGACCGGGATGACCGCGCCGGAGTCCGCGGCCCCGGCGAGCACCCCGAGGGAGAGCAGGGAGTCGCTGCAGAAGACCGCCGTGGGGGGCACAGGCAGGGCGAGCAGCTCGCGGATCGCCGCCCGGGCCGCCGAGCTGCGGAAGTGCGTGACCCGCAGGTAGTCGGGCAGCCCGTCGAGCCCGGCCGACGAAAGGGCATCGCGGTAGCCGCGGATCCGGTCCAGCCCCGTCATGAGCGCGGGCGGCACACCCTCGGCCTGGAGCGGCCGGCCTCCGGACCCCGCGCCAGCGAGCATCGCGATCCGGCGATGCCCGGCGGCGACCAGATGCTCCACGGCGCGTCGAGCCGCCGCGCGGTTGTCGATGCCGACGACGTCGGCGCGCAGTCCGCGCACCCCCCGGTCGAGAAGCACCAGCGGCTGCCCGGAGGCGACGTGCATGTGCAGATGCCCGGCCTCGCGAGAGGACGCCGGGGAGAGCGCCACACCGTCCACCCTGCGACCAACGAGGACGCCCAGCGCTGCCCGCTCGCGGGCGGGATCCTCGTCGGTGTTGACCACCATGACGTCATACCCGGCACTCCGCGCGACATCGCCGAAACCCCTGGTCACGGCCGCGAAGAACGGATTCTCGATGTCGGCGACGACAAGCCCGAGTGTGCTTGTCTGACCTGTGACCATGGAGCGGGCGATGCCGTTCGCTCGGTAGCCCAGGGCGTGCGCCGCATCGGCCACGCGATCACGGGTCCGCGGGCTCACGGTGCCGTACCCGCCGAGCGCGCGAGCGGCTGTCGCGCTCGAGACTCCGGCCAGCGCCGCGACGTCGCCGACAGTCGCTGCGCGGAGGGGCTCGGGGAGGGGCATCGGCGAAAAGTAGCAGCAGGGTCTTGCCATCCGCTGTCCAGAGTGAGAACGTTCTCACCACATCGGATTGAGAACGTTCTCAATCCTTACTCGACCAGACCACACCTAAGGCGGATCCCACTGATGACCACGGCGACGACCCTTCCCCTCAAGCCGATCGAGGCGGACTTCGTCGAGAAGCTCCAGGAGACCATCGACCAGCGCGACGCCATCCGCAACGTCGTCGGCAAGGCGGTCCAGGCCGGTCTTCGCAACGTCTACTTCGTCGGCGCCGGCGGTTCGATCATCTGCTCCTACCCCGCCTTCTACCTCCTGCAGCGCGAGGCGAACCTCCCGGTGTTCCAGGTGCAGAGCGACGAGCTCAACTGCAGCGTCCCCCGGCTGATGGGCGAGGGCTCGCTGGTGGTCCTCGCCTCCTACACCGGCACCACCAAGGAGACCGTCGCGGCCGCGAAGACTGCCAAGGCGGCCGGCGCCACAGTCATCGCGGTGGCCAAGGAGGGCAGCCCGCTCGCCGAGGCCGTCGATGTGGCGTTCAAGGGCAAGAGCGACCTCTTCGAGCTCCTCGTCGCCTACGCGATCCTCGAGAAGACCGGCACGAGCATCGATCTCGCCGACGTCGACACCGCCATCGCCAACATCCCGACCGCCCTGCTCGACGCCGTGGAGAAGTCGTCGGACTACCTCGGCGAGATCGCCGCCGCCTTCAAGGACGAGCCCATCACCTACGTGCTGGGCTCGGGTGCGAGCTACGCGTGGGCGTACGGCCTCGCGATGTGCTTCCTGCAGGAGATGCAGTGGAAGCACGCCGCCGGCTACAACACCGGCGAGTTCTTCCAGGGCGCCTTCGAGATGGTCGACGACGACACTGCCGTCATCCTGTGGCTCGGCGACGACCAGACACGTCCGATGGCCGAGCGCGGCAAGCGCTTCCTCGAGACGTACTGCAAGAAGGCGCGCTACATCGACGTCGCCGAGCTCGAGCTGCCCGGCATCCCGAAGTCGGTGCGCGGCGAGGTGTCACCGCTCGTGGTGGCCGCGCTGGCGAACCGTCTCGCCCAGCAGTACGAGGCCGTCCGCGGCCACGACCTCGAGACCCGTCGCTACATGTTCAAGGTCGAGTACTGAGCCTCATGGCCCTGCACATAGCCACCACAGGTGCCCGCCTCGCGGGGCGGGCACCTGTGGACCGAGGAGGACGGCTCCATGGTTAGCCTCGTGGCCGCCGGCGACAACGTCGTCGACTGCTACCCGCAGACCGACGTGATGTTCCCTGGCGGGAACACCGTCAACGTCGCCGTCAACGCCGCACGCCTCGGCGCCTCCGCCTCCTACATCGGCGTGGTGGGCACGGACCCGGCGGGCGACCTTGTCAGGAGCGCACTCGAGGCCGAGGGGGTCGACCTCTCCCGCCTGCGCGTCGTCGACGGCCCCAACGCCGCGGCCACCGTCCTGGTGGTCGACGGCAACCGGGAGTTCATCGGCGGAGACGTCGGTGTCAGCAGGTTCCGTCTCGACCCGCAGGATCTCGAGGCCGTCGCATCGGCGGACGTCGTCCACACCGGCGAGTGCTCCATGCTCGAGGACGACCTCGTGGCACTGAAGGGCGCCGCCCAGTTGTTGTCGTTCGACTTCTCCGAGCGCGACATGGCCTACGTCGAGAACTACGCGCCGCTCGCGGACATCGCGATCCTCTCGCGTCCAGATATCGGCGTGCAGCAGGCGATCCAGCTCGCCGGAGCGGTTGCAGAGCTCGGCCCCCGGACGGTGGCCGTGACGATGGGTCCTCGGGGCGCGGTGGTACACCGTGACGGCGACGCCGTGGTCGGCCCCGCCGGCGACGGGCCGATCGTCGACACCCTCGGTGCGGGCGACGCCTTCATCGCACGACTTCTCGTCGGCCTCGCCGCCGGCGAGGCGGTGACCGACCTCGTCGGTGCCGCGACGGCGTACGCGACAGCGACCTGTGCCACACAGGGCGCCTTCGGGTACGCCGCCCCGCTCGACCACCCGGCCGTGGCTCCCTCCACCCCGTGACACCCGCCAGCTAGTCGAAAACCCAGACAGGAGTGAACGCATGAAGACCAGCCTCAAGCGGCCGCTGCTCGCAGCTGCAGCGTCCGTCATGGCTCTCACGCTCGCCGCCTGCGGCGGTGGCGCGGACGACGCGGGGCCCCCCTCCGTCGACCTCTCCTCGCCGGCGGCGAAGGAGGGCACGCTCACCATCCTTACCAAGTTCGCCGACCCCAAGTACGCCCCGTACTTCGAGAGCGTGGCGGCGGACTACGAGGAGGCCAACCCGGGCGTCACTGTCGACCTGCAGCAGGTGGGCGACCAGCCGTACAAGGACAAGATCCGCGTCCTCTCGGCGGCCAACGAGCTCCCGGACATCTACTTCTCGTGGGCCGGCGACTTCGCGAACAAGTTCGTCCGCGCGGGACTCGCCGCAGACCTCACCTCCGTCATCGGCCCGGACACCGAGTGGGGCAAGACCCTCGCCCCTGCGGCCACCGACGCCTTCCAGTACGACGGCAAGTACTACGGCGTGCCGATCAACCTCGACGGCAAGTACCTCGCCTACAACAAGGCGGCCTTCGAGAAGGCCGGCATCGCAGCCCCTCCGGCGACCCTGGAGGACCTGCTCACGGCGTGCGACGCGCTCAAGGCAGCGGGGTACACCCCGATCGCCCTGGGCAACCAGTACGGCTGGCCGGCCATCCACTACATCACCCAGCTGAACGCGTTCAACGTCCCGCCTGAGACGCTGGACGCCGACTACAACCCGGCCACGGGGGCCTTCACCGACCCCGGCTACGTGACCGCCATCGAGCAGTTCAAGACCATCTCCGAGCGCTGCTCGGAGCCGGGCGCGAACGGCCTGTCGCACGAGGCAGCCCAGGCCGAGCTGCTCAGCGGCAAGGCGGCCATGCAGTACATCGAGTCGCTGGAGTTCAAGGTCCTCACCGCCGACGGCGGTGCCTCGCCCGAGATCGCCGACAACTGGAGCTTCATGCGCCTCCCGGCTTCCGCTGGCGCCGCTGGCGACA
>JAIUOK010000011.1 GCA_020161245.1 Actinomycetota bacterium
CGCTTGCGCCCTCCGGGCCCGCGCGGACGCGCCGGATCCTCGGTGGTCCCGTCGGTCTGGGCCGTTACCGCGCTCCACCGTGTGCGGCTGTCGCCCGGACGTCGATCTGGGCGCGACGTTGGGCGGGCGTGCGCTGACGGCGGCTGGGGTGCGGCGTCAGGTCTGGGTCGTTTCGGGCCATACGAACGGATGAGCCTGGGACGAAGTTCTGCATCCGTGCTGGTCGGGGGCTTACCGTCGCCCTCTACCGTGCGACGCGACCCCAGCGCCAAGCCGGGCGTCGCCGTCGTGCGCCGTCGTGAGGGCAGGCACGGCCATGGCATTGGGTCCGATCGGATCGCTCGCCGCTTCGGCGCGCGCGACGCTCGTGCGCCGCGACGCCGAGCCGCCGGTCCCGACCCGCCCGGGCACCGTGCTCGTCCTGTCCGGAGGCGCCGCGCTCGGAGCAGCCCAGGCCGGCATGGTGCGGGTGCTCCTCGACGCCGGCATCGTCCCCGACGCCGTCGTCGGCGTCTCCGCCGGCGCGATCAACGGGGCGCACGTCGCGTTCCACCCGACGCCGGAGGCGGGCGAGCAGCTCGAGGACCTGTGGCGCTCGCTGTCGACGTACGGCGTGATCGGCGGCCGTGGCTCGTGGGCCTGGAACGTCCTGCGCCTGCGCACCGGCGCCTTCCCCGCCGAGGGGCTGCGCCACGAGCTCGAGGAGGCGGTCGGCGAGCACAGCGACGTCGCCGACTCGCCCACCGAGCTGCACATCGGGACGACGCACCTCGCGAGCGGCGACCCCGTGTTCCACACGAGCGGGCCGCTCGTCGACGTGCTGCTGGCGTCGTCGGCGCTGCCCGGCCTGTTCCCCGCCGTCGACCTGCCCGACCCGTCCGGCCGCCACGCCGGCCTGCACGTGGACGGGGCGGTGACGGCGATCCTGCCCATCACCTACGCACTCGCCCTCGAGCCCCGGCACGTCTGGGTGCTCGACGTCTCGGGCGCGGTCCGGGCCACCGCGGCCTACCACCCGGGCAGCCTCGACCTGGTCTCCAACGGCTTCGCGCTCGCCCTCAAGCGCCAGGTCGGCCTCGGCGACGCCGGCCACGACCCGCGGGTCACCTGCATCAGCCTGCGAATGCGGCCGGCGGCCAAGCTGCGCAGCGTCCTGGACTTCGACCACACCGAGGACCTCATCGAGGCCGGCCGCCGCGAGGCCGAGGAGGGGCTCGCCCACGCGTTCGCGCTGCGGCCGGACCTCATCCCCGGCTCGGCGGCGCGCAGCCACGGCGACCGGACGGCCTGACACCGGAAGTCCGGTTCGTCAGTGGCCTGGCGAGGCGCAGACGCGCCTCCTCCGAGGGGTCTGGACCGTATCTGCGGATCCTGGCTGAGGGTGCCCTCACCAGCCTCGGCGTCCGGGTGCGGGGCGCGCCGAGGGGGTCTAGGTTCGCGGAACGCGACCGCTCCGTGATCCCAGTCACAGCGCCGCTGACCCACCCGACGCGACCACCCAACCCCCAGGAGAGGCCTCGTGGATCTGCAGAACTCCTTCGTGGTGCCGGCAGACATCGACACGGCGTGGAAGACGCTGCAGGACGTCGAGTTCCTCGCACCCTGCGTGCCCGGAGCCACCCTCACCAAGAACGACGGCGAGAACTTCGAGGGCAACGTCAAGGTCAAGCTCGGCCCCGTCGCCATGACCTACGGCGGCAACGCCCGCTTCGTCTCCCGCGACGAGGCCACCCACACCGCCGTCATCGAGGGCTCCGGCAAGGAGGCCAAGGGCACCGGCACCGCCAAGGGCATGGTCACCGCCACGCTCGTGGCCGAGGCGCCCGACCGCACCCGCGTCGACGTCGTCACCGAGCTCACCATCACCGGCAAGGCCGCCCAGTTCGGCCGCGGCGTCATGCAGGACGTCGCCGCGAAGATCATCGACCAGTTCTCCAACAACCTCGCCGCGCAGATGGCCGCCCAGGCCGCACCGGCCGAGGCAGCGGCGGCCCCCGCGGCGGAGTCGGTCAACGGCACCCCCGCACCTGCCGCGGCGACGGCGGCCGCGCCGCCCCCTCAGTTCCAGCGCGACGAGGCCATCGACCTGCTCGGCACCGCCGGCTCGCCGGTCCTCAAGCGGGCGATCCCCGCAGCGATCGGCGCCCTCGTCGTCATCGGCATCATCGTCTGGATCGTGCGCCGCAAGTAGCGCGCCCGCGGCACTCCTGACCGGCGCCGTCCGTCAGACCAGCACGCGAACGTCAGCGCTCCCAGCACCACAACCCGCACCACGACCCAGCACCACAACCCGCACCACCGCAGGCCGTGCCGCTCGGGGCACGGCCTGTCCGGCGGACGGCCCCCGGGCCCCCGCACCCGACCGAAGGAACCTGCACCACGACCCGTTGAGCACGACCCGACCGTGAGGTGGCGGCATGCAGACCCCAGCACCCGTCGACTACGCGAAGGCCACGTCCGTGGCCCACGCGATCGAGCTGCTCCAGCAGCTCGGCGACGAAGCCCGACCCATCGCCGGAGGGCACAGCCTCCTGCCGATGATGAAGCTCCGGCTCGCGGCGCCCGAGGCGCTCGTCGACCTCAACGACATCCCTGAGCTGCAGGGTGTCCGCATCGAGGGCGACCACATCGTCGTCGGAGCGATGACCAAGCACCGCGACATCCTCGAGTCCGCGATCCTCCACGAGCACTACCCGATCTTCCGCGAGGCCGAGCACGTCATCGCCGACCCGATCGTGCGCAACCGGGGGACCATCGGCGGCTCGGCCTGCCAGGCCGACCCGGCCGCCGACCTGTCGGCCGTCGGCTCTGCGCTGCGGGGCACCGCGGTGATCCAGGGCCCCGGCGGCACCCGCGAGGTGCCGCTCCGCGAGTTCCACGACGGCCCCTACATGACCGTCCTCGAGCCCACCGAGGTGCTCGTCGCGCTGAAGTACCCGATCCGCCCCGGTGCGGGCAGCGCCTACGAGAAGGTCGAGCGCCGCCACGGCGACTGGGGGGTCGCGACCGCCGGCGTGTTCGTCGTCGTCCGCGACGGCGTCGTCGCCGACTGCGGCATCGGGAACGCCGCGGTGGGCGCCGAGCACTACTGCTCGCCCGGCGCCGAGGACGCCCTCATCGGCCAGCCCGCCACCGAGGAGAGCTTCGCCGCGGCCGCGAAGGTCGCCGGCGAGCAGTGCAACCCGTCCGCCGATCAGCGCGGCCCCGTCGACTACAAGCGCCACCTCACCACCGAGCTCACCCTCCGCGCGCTCCGTCGCGCCGCCGCCGCGTCCCAGGGAGCATGACCATGCAGGTGACTGTCACCGTCAACGGCCAGGAGGTCACGCGCGACGTCGAGCCGCGCACCCTCCTCGTCCACTTCATCCGCGACGACCTGCTCATGCGGGGCACGCACTGGGGCTGCGACACCTCCAACTGCGGCGCCTGCACCGTGTGGGTCGACGACGAGCCCGTGAAGAGCTGCACCTACCTCGCCGTCCAGGCCGACGGCAAGAGCATCACCACGGTCGAGGGCCTGGAGAAGAACGGCGAGCTCGACCCGATCCAGAAGGGCTTCATGGAGTGCCACGGCCTCCAGTGCGGCTACTGCACGCCCGGCATGATGATGGTCGGCCGTGCGCTGCTCGACAAGAACCCCCACCCCTCCGAGGCCGAGATCCGCGAGGGCATCAGCGGCAACATCTGCCGCTGCACCGGCTACAAGAACATCGTCGCCTCGATCCAGTGGGCGGCCGAGCACCCCGTCAGCACCGAGGCCAGCGAGGTGACCGCATGACCGCCGTCGAGGACACCCCCTCCGTCCCGCTCTCCCCCGCGGGCAACCCCATCGGCTTCGGCCGGATGCCGCGCAAGGAGGACGTCCGGTTCCTGCGCGGGCAGGGCAACTACGTCGACGACCTCAACCTGCCCGGCATGCTGCACGGAGCCGTGCTGCGCAGCCCGTTCGCGCACGCGCGGATCAACTCGATCGACACCTCGGCCGCCGAGGCGCTGCCCGGCGTCAAGGCCGTCATCACCGGCGAGACCCTCGCCGGCCTCGGCCTCGCGTGGATGCCGACGCTCTCCTACGACACCCAGGCCGTGCTGGCCACCGACAAGGTGCGCTTCCAGGGCCAGGAGGTCGCGTTCGTCATCGCCGAGAGCCGCTACATCGCGCGCGACGCGCTCGAGCTCATCGACGTCGACTACGACCCGCTGCCCGTCGTCTACGACGCGAAGAAGGCGCTCGACGCCGACGCGCCGGTCATCCGCGACGACAAGGAGGGCAAGACCGACAACCACATCTACGACTGGGAGGCCGGCGACAAGGACAAGACCGAGGCCGCGTTCGCCGCCGCCGACGTCGTCGTCACCGAGGACATCCTCTACCCGCGCGTGCACCCGGCGCCGATGGAGACGTGCGGCTCGGTCGCGCACATGGACCCCGTCACCGGCAAGCTCACGCTCTGGACGACCACCCAGGCGCCGCACGCCCACCGCACGGTCTACGCGCTCGTCGCCGGCCTGCCGGAGCAGAAGATCCAGGTCATCAGCCCGGACATCGGCGGCGGCTTCGGCAACAAGGTGCCGATCTACCCGGGCTACGTGCTCTCGATCGTGGGCTCCATCGTGACCGGCAAGCCGGTGAAGTGGATGGAGGACCGCAGCGAGAACCTCATGTCGACCGGCTTCGCCCGCGACTACCACATGAAGGCGTCGATCGCCTCGACCAAGGACGGCAAGATCCTCGCCGTCAAGGTCGACGTGCTCGCCGACCACGGCGCCTTCAACGGCACCGCCCAGCCGACGAAGTACCCCGCCGGCTTCTTCCACATCTTCACCGGGTCCTACGACTACCCCGCGGCCTACTGCAACGTGAAGGCCGTCTACACGAACAAGGCACCGGGCGGCGTCGCCTACGCCTGCTCGTTCCGCATCACGGAGGCCGCGTACGTCATCGAGCGCATCGTCGACTGCCTCGCCGCCGAGCTGAAGATGGACCCCGCCGAGCTGCGGCTGAAGAACCTGCTCAAGCCCGAGCAGTTCCCGTACACCACGCCCACGGGCTGGGAGTACGACTCCGGCGACTACGAGAAGACGATGCGCGTCGCCATGGAGATGGCGGGCTACGAGGAGCTGCGCAAGGAGCAGGCCGAGAAGCGCGCCCGCGGCGAGTACATGGGCATCGGCATCTCGTTCTTCACCGAGGGCGTGGGCGCCGGCCCCCGCAAGCACATGGACATCCTCGGCCTGGGCATGGCCGACGGCTGCGACCTCCGCGTGCACCCCACCGGCAAGGCGCAGGTGCGGCTCTCGGTGCAGACCCAGGGCCAGGGCCACGAGACGACGTTCGCGCAGATCGTCGCCCACGAGCTCGGCATCCCGCCGGAGGACATCGAGGTCATCCACGGCGACACCGACAACACGCCGTTCGGCCTGGGCACGTACGGCTCCCGGTCGACGCCGGTGTCGGGCGCCGCGGCCGCCCTCGTCGCCCGCAAGGTGCGCGACAAGGCCCGCCTGATCGCCGCCGCCGCGCTGGAGTGCGCGCCGGACGACCTCGAGTGGGAGCTCGGCCGCTGGTACGTCAAGGGCGACCCGTCGCGCGGACGCACCATCCAGGAGATCGCGATGGACGCCCACGGGCCGCTCGAGCTGCCCGACGGCGTCGAGGGGCACCTCGACGCCCAGGTCGTCTACAACCCGCCGAACCTCACCTACCCGTACGGCTGCTACATCTGCGTCGTCGACGTCGACCCGGGCACCGGGCAGGTCAAGGTCCGCCGGTTCATCGCCGTCGACGACTGCGGCCCGCGCATCAACCCGACGATCGTCGAGGGCCAGGTGCACGGCGGTCTGGCCGACGGTGTGGGCATGGCGCTCATGGAGCTCATCGCCTTCGACGAGGAGGGCAACAACCTCGGCGGGTCGTTCATGGACTACCTGCTGCCTACCTCGATGGAGTGCCCCGACTGGGAGCTCGGCGAGACGGTCACCCCGTCGCCGCACCACCCGATCGGCGCCAAGGGCGTCGGCGAGTCCGCCACGGTCGGCTCGCCGGCCGCGGTGGTCAACGCCGTGATCGACGCGATCTCGCCGTTCGGCGTCCGCCACGCCGACATGCCGCTGACGCCCGCCAACGTGTGGCGCGCGATCCAGGGCAGCCCGGTCCGCACCGACATCGCGGTCTCGTAGGAGGACGCCATGATGACCACGCGAGCCCTGGACGAGCGCGCCGGCGACCTGCGGGCACGCCGTATCCCGTTCGTCCAGGCTCGCGTGGTCCTGGCGGAGCGGCCCACCTCCGCCAAGCCCGGCGACGAGGCCGTGATCACCCCCGACGGCGTGATCGAGGGCTTCGTCGGCGGCCAGTGCGCCGAGTCGACCGTGCGGGCGCAGGCCCTGGCGCTGCTGCAGTCCGGCGACTCGATGCTGCTGCGCATCGCGCCCAACCCCGAGGCCGAGCAGTCCGGCAAGACGGTCGTGCACAACCCCTGCCTGTCCGGCGGCACGCTCGAGATCTTCCTCGAGCCGGTGCTGCCGCTCCCCCTCGTCGCCGTCCTCGGCGACTCCCCTATCGCCCGCGCGATGCTCGACGTCGCCAGCGCTCTCGGCTACGAGGCGTCGGCGTTCGACGGCGCCGACCTCGCCGCTGCCGACGCCGTCGTCGTCGCGACCCATGGCAAGCGCGAGGAGGAGACGCTCGAGGCCGCCGCCCGCGCGGGCGTGCCCTACATCGGCCTCGTCGCGAGCCCGAAGCGCGGGAATGCGGTCGTCGAGTCGCTCGACCTCGACGACGAGCAGCGCGCAGCCATCCACTACCCGGCCGGCCTCGACATCGGTGCCCGCACGCCGCACGAGATCGCGCTGTCGGTCTTCGCGCAGATGGTCGCCGAGCGCCCGCGCGTGCCCCGCACTGCCCATGCCGGCACGCACCCGCCCGTCACCGAGCCCCCGGTCACGCGGCTCGGCCTCATCTCGCTGGAGCCCGAGACCTCGATCGACCCCGTCTGCGGGATGACGGTCACGCACTCGCCCGACGGCCTCTACGCCGACGTCGAGGGCGAGCGCATCTGGTTCTGCTGCCCGGGCTGCCGCCGCAGCTACCTCAAGGAGCCCGGGAAGTACCCTCGACCGTGACCCTCGCCGACCTCGTCCCGGACACCGCGACGCTCACGGCCCGCCTGGCCGACGCCGGCTACCTCGCCGACCCGGGCCTCGCGGCGTCGCTGTTCTGCGCCGTCCGCCTCCCCCAGCCGCTGCTGCTCGAGGGCGAGGCCGGCGTCGGCAAGACGCAGGCCGCCAAGTCGCTGGCCCAGGTCCTCGACACCCCGCTGCTGCGCCTGCAGTGCTTCGAGGGCATCGACGCCTCCGAGGCCCTCTACGAGTGGAACTACCCGAGGCAGCTGCTCGGCATCCGCCTTGCCGAGGCGCAGGGCAAGGACCTCGCCGAGGAGACGCTCTTCGACGAGCAGTACCTCGTCCGGCGCCCGCTCATGCAGGCGCTCGAGCACCCCGGCCCGCGCCCCGCGGTGCTGCTCATCGACGAGGTCGACCGGGCCGACGAGGAGTTCGAGGCGTTCCTGTTCGAGCTGCTCGCGGAGTCGTCGGTCACGATCCCCGAGCTGGGCACGATCCGGGCGACGCACCCGCCCGTGGTCATCCTGACGTCGAACCGCACGCGCGACCTCCACGACGCCCTCAAGCGCCGCTGCCTCTACCACTGGATCGACTACCCGCCGCTCGCCCAGGCCATCGCGATCGTGCGCGCCCGCGTGCCCGAGGCCAGCCAGGCGCTCGCCGAGCAGGTCGCGGGCGGTGTGCAGCGGCTGCGCTCGCTCGACGTGCAGAAGCCGCCCGGTGTCGCCGAGGCCATCGACTGGGTGCACTCCGCGCAGCTGCTCGGGATCACCGAGCTCGACGAGCAGGGGGTCGAG
The DNA here is from genome assembly GCA_020161245.1 of Actinomycetota bacterium. Lineage (GTDB taxonomy): Bacteria > Actinomycetota > Actinomycetes > S36-B12 > CAIYMF01 > Longivirga. Next base: position 7,920 of record JAIUOK010000011.1, read on the forward strand.
GTCACCCTCGGCTCGGTGCTGAAGTACCGCGAGGACCACGACGTCGCCCGTGCCGCCGGCCTGCGCTGGATCGCCGACCCGTCGCGCGCCATGCGGCAGGCCGTCGAGGACGCCGCCGACGCAGCGCGCTGACTGCTATGCACCCGCGCCTGCCCGAGATCGCCGCGGCGTTCGGCCACCTGCTGCACGAGGCCGGCGTCCCGGTCACGCCCGAGCGCAGCGCCCGGTTCGCGCGGGCCATCGCGCTGGCCGACCCGCAGACCACCACCGAGCTCGCGGCACTCGGGCGCACAACGCTGCTCAGCCACCGCGACCAGATCGAGGTCTTCGACCGCGTCTTCGCGCAGGTGTTCCGCGGCATCGTCGACTTCGCCGAGTTCCGCGGCGACTCCGCGATGCCGCCGTCGGTGCGCACCGTGCCGCAGGACGACCGCACCGACTCGCGCTCGCAGCGCGAGGGCGAGGCAGCCGAGACCTCGCCGCGGGGCTCGAGCGGGATCCAGGGCGAGGGCGAGCAGCAGGAGCCGACCGGCGAGGACGAGCAGGTCGTCCTCGCCGCGGTGAGCGACGAGGAGCGGCTGGGCGCGAAGTCGTTCAGCGAGTGCACCGAGGAGGAGCTCGCGCTGCTGTCGGCGCTCGTCTCGCAGCTGCCGTTCCTGCCGCCGATGCGCCGGGCGCGCCGGCTGCGCCGCCATCCCTCGGGCGACCGTCTCGATGTGCGCGCCACGCTGCGCGCCTCGCACCGCACGTCGGGCGACCCCGTGCACCGTGTGCACCGCAAGGCCCGCCGGCGTCCGCGCCGCGTCGTCCTCATCGCCGACGTGTCGGGCTCGATGGAGCCCTACAGCCGCGTGTACCTGCACCTCATGCGCGGCGCCGTCGTCGCGCTGGGCTCCGAGGCGTTCGTCTTCGCCACGCGGCTCACCCGGCTCACCCGCCAGCTGCAGCACACCGACCCCGACATCGCCTACCGCCGGGCAGCTGCGGCCGCCCCCGACTGGAGCGGCGGCACCCGGATCGGCAACGCGCTCAAGGCGTTCCTCGACCAGCACGGCCGCCGCGGGCTGGCGCGCGGGTCCGTCGTCGTCATCGTGAGCGACGGCTGGGAGCTCGGCGACCCCGAGCTCGTCGGCCGGATGATGGAGCAGCTGTCGCGGCTCGCGTTCCACATCGTGTGGGTCAACCCGCGCAAGGCTGCCCGGGGGTACCAGCCGCTCGTCGGCGGCATGGCCGCAGCGCTTCCCTACATCGACACCTTCGTGAGCGGCCACTCGATGCGCGCGCTCGAGCAGGTGCTGCAGGCGATCCACGACGCCGCCGACGACGGCCGCCGCATCGCCACCGTGCGCCCGCTGCCCGTCGTCGACGACACCGTGCAGCCCGGCACATCGCCGTCCGCCGCAGCCGATCCCCCGCCCGCCGTCGCCGCCTCCACCCGCAGCCGCGACATCTTCCCCACCGGCACCCTCATCAACGGCAGCATGCAGGGCTGATGTACCCGCTGTGGATGGGTGAGCGACGGCTATAGGCGTCGCTCACCCATCCGAAGCGGGTACTTCAGGCGTCGAGGAGCTGGTGGCCGAGGATCTGGCCGTCGCCGATGCCGGGCAGGATCGCGAAGACTGCCGAGCCCACCGGGATCGTCCAGCGGTTGAGCAGGTCGTTGTCGGCCAGGCGGCGCTGCACGGGGAGGAACTGCCGCTCGATGTCGGCCACGTACGCCGCGAACAGCAGCCCGGCGTCGTCGGTGCCGTCCGGCGTGGGCGAGTCGTCGTAGGAGTAGCCGCGGCGCAGCATGAGCTCGGACGCGTCGCGGGCCCTCGCCTGACGCACGTGCGCGAATGACGGCACGACCTCGAGGCCGTTCTCGTCGACCGCCGAGAGGTCGACGGCGTCCTTCTCTGCTCCGCCCGTGATGGGAGCGCCGTCGTCGAGCCGCCGCCCGATGACGAGCTCGCGGTCGGCGCGGCCGATCTGCTCCCAGTGGTCGCGGTCGAAGCGGATGCGCCTCAGCACGAGCATGGTGCCGCCGGCCAACCAGCCCTCGGCCGACCACACGGCCTGCTCGCGGGCATCGCCGACCGGGTTGGCGCTGCCGTCGACCTGGCCGAGCAGGTTGCGGGCGGTGGTCCCGTCGGGGACCGACCCGCGGGCGCGGCCGAAGCCGCGCTGCACCCACCGCACCTCCGCGAACGAGCGCGCATCGCGGGTCAGGACGCGGGTCGCATGCGACACGGTGACGACGTCGTCGGCACCGATCTGCAGCAGCAGGTCGCCCCCGCTCCACCGCTGCTCGAGCCGGTCGATGGCGTCGAACGCAGGCAGCTGCGCGAGCGAGGCGGGCCGGAGCGCGTCGAGACCGGTCCTGCCGAACAGGTCGGGCCCCACACCCACCGTGACCGTGAGGCTCGCCGGCACCGCGGCGAGCTCCCGCTCCTGGTCGGCGAGCGGAGCGCGTCCGCCGGTGAGCCGCTCGATGTCGTCGGTCCACAGGGTCATCAGCCGGGTCAGACCCGAGCGGTCGACGCCGTCGCGCAGGTCGAGCGCCACGAACCAGGTGTGCGCCGGGGGCGGCGTGGTGACGCCGGCCTGGTGGCGTCCGCGGAACGCCACGACGTCGTCGCCGTACGGCGCTTCGGGCGCCGCCTCGGGTGCGGTGGGACCAGCTGCGGCGCAGCCCGTCAGTGCCCCGGCGAGGGTGGCGCCGCCTGCGACGGCGGCGCCACCCAGCAGGAGCCGGCGGCGGGAGAAGGTGCCCCCGGCCGTCTCCGTCATGATCGAGCTCCCTACATCCCCGACATGGACATCGACGGCGAGGGCTCGTAGCTCTCGTTGCCGCCGTCGAAGTCCTTGGCCACGGCGTCGACCGAGAGGGTCGTGCCGTCGTCGAAGGTCAGCGTGAGGGCGACGGTCTCGCCGGCCGCGATCGGCTTCGGGATGTCCATGAGCATGATGTGGTCGCCGCCGGGCTCGAGCATCGCGCTGGCGCCGGCCTTGATCGGGATGCCGCCCTCCTTGGGCTGCATCACCATCTGGCCGTCCTTCATGGCCATCTCGTGCAGCTCGACCATGCCCGCGGCGGGCGTGGCGGCCTTGACCAGCACGATGTCCTTGCCGGTGGTGTTGGTCAGCTTCATGAAGGCGGCGGTCATGCCGGTCTCCGCGGTCTTGACCCAGGGGTCGGAGGCCGTGACGGGCCCGGCGGGGGCGCTCGACGTCGTCGAGCCGGAGCCCGACGAGCCGCAGGCCGCGAGGGCGAGCGCGGCGACAGCAGCGACAGCTGCGCGCAGGAGAGTACGGGTGGTCATGGTGCGTCCATTCGTCGTCGTGGAGACGGCGGCGTCGGACGACGCCGGCCGGTAGCGCGCGGCGCACCTGCCGGAGGGCCACGAGGGCCCGGCGGCGGCGCGCGTCAGCGAACCGGCGGGGCGTTGCTGCGCGAGACGACGAGGTGGGGCGCCGACGCACGCACCGGCGTCGGCACGGCTGCCAGCGGCAGCGGCGGCAGGGCCGCGACGGTGACCCGGACCAGCCCGAGCAGGCGGCGGGCCGCCGAGGAGGCGAGCGCGAGACCGCGCTCGGCAGCGGCGAGCAGGAGGGCTGCGACCGCGACCGCGGCCACGTGGGCCAGCAGCATCCGGCCGGAGAGCGGGGCGTGCGCATGGGCGGCGTGCGACGGCGTCAGCCCGGCGAGGCGGGGGTCGACGCCGGCCGAGGGCCCCGAGGCGATCCAGGCCGCGCCGTGGACGACGACCTGCACGGCGGCGAGCCCCATCAACAGGCGCGCGACCGACCAGCCATGACGGGCCAGCGCCGCGCCGATCCCGAGCGACACCAGGACCGCGAGTGCAAGCGAGGCGCCCTGCGGTACGGATCCCATGCCCGCGGCGTGGCCGAGGCCTGCGACGACGACCCCGACCAGCGCGAACGCGCCCGCACGCGCAGCACGCGCGCCGGTCGTCCCGGTCGCCCTCGAGGTCACGCGACGATGGTAGGACCCGCTGTGGATGGGTGAGGCGTCGGTATACCGACGCCTCACCCATCCACAGCGAGCACGTCAGCGCGAGGTGGTGGCGAGGACGTCGGCGGCGAAGGCGTCGACGTCGTCCTCGGTGGTGCACCAGGCGGTCATCCAGCGCACCTGGTCGAGCGCCTCGTCCCACACGTAGAACGTGTGCCGCGACTGCAGGTCGTCGATATGCGCGCGGTCGAGGACGGCGAAGACGGCGTTGGCCTGCACGGGATAGGACACCTCGACGCCGGACGCGCCCTCGAGCGCGCCGGCGAGGCGCCTGGCCATCGCGTTGGCGTGCGACGCGTTGCGCAGCCAGAGCCCGTCCTCGAGCAGCGCGACAAGCTGCGCGGACACGTAGCGCATCTTCGACGTCAGCTGCATCGACTGCTTGCGCAGGAACGGCAGCGACGACGCGAGCTCGGGCCGCAGCACGACGACGGCCTCGGCCAGCATCGCGCCGTTCTTGGTGCCGCCGAACGACAGGACGTCGATCCCGCCCTCCGCCGCGAGCTCGCCCAGTCCGACGCCGAGGGTGGCGGCAGCGTTGGCGTACCGCGCGCCGTCGACGTGCAGGTAGAGGCCGCGCTCGTGCGCCCAGTCGGCGATCGCGCGCATCTCCGCGACGGTGTACGCCGTGCCGAGCTCCGTGGTCTCTGTGAGGGAGACGACGCGCGCCTGCACGTGGTGCTGGTCGCCGATGCCCCAGATCGCACGCTCGAGGTGCTCGACGGTGAGCTTGCCGTCCGACGTCGGGACGTCGACCAGCTTCGCGCCGGAGATCCGCTCGGGGGCGCCGCACTCGTCGACGTTGATGTGCGCCGTCTGCGTGCAGACGACCGCCTCCCACGGACGCAGCAGCGCCTGCAGCCCCACCACGTTGGCCCCCGTGCCGTTGAACACCGGGAAGACCTCCGCGTGCTCGCCGAAGTCGCGGCGGAACAGCGACACGGCCTTCTCGGTCACGGCGTCGTCGCCGTACGCCGTCGCCCAGCCGGAATCGGCCTCGGCGATGGCGGCGAGCACGTCGGGGTGCACGCGGGCGTGGTTGTCGCTGCCGAAGCTGGCACCGGTCACGGGGGCCTCCTTGGTCCGCCGCACATCCTCGCGCGGCGGCACCGGGCCCGCTCGGTCGGCCCTGCTAGAGGCGGACGTACCCGTCGAAGCCCAGCCGGCCGCGGGAGCCGCTGCTCGCGTTGACGACCGTGATGACGTGCGGCCCTGCCGTCGGGAAGGTCCAGGCCCACGCCACGCGGGTGCTGGTGGACGCCGCCCGCAGGTTGATCGACGAGTACTTCTTGCCGTCGACGTAGATGACCGCCCAGCCGTTGCGCGGACCGCGCTGCAGGAGCAGGCCGACCGACTTCGCCGTCACGGCGATCCGCACCTTGCCGCCCTTGAAGTAGGTGCGGTGGAAGGAGCCGCCCAGCGTCGCCGACGAGTACGCCTTCTTCATCGACGCCGAGTAGCGGATGTTGGCCGACGCGGCGTCCGTCCGGTAGATGCCCGTGGTGCGCCCCACCGACGTCACGGCCGTGCCGCTCGTGGCGACCTCGGTGGCGCGGTAGGCCCACGCGGCACCGGGCACAGTGGCACGGCCGGTGCGGACCGACGACGACCAGTGCGACGACGAGCCGTCCTCGGCCGTCACCTTCCAGGTCCACTTCACCGGCACGACGGGGCCGGACGACGTCCTGGTCACCGCGCCGGCGCGCAGCGACGCCGCCGGGACGGTCAGCGACGGCATGGGCGGCGGCACGTAGCGCGGGTCGGTGGTCGCGGCGCCGTTGCGGTACTCGACGACGGCGCCGGACGGGTCGGCCGAGATCACCCGCAGGCCGAGAGCGCCGCCCGCGAGGTCGACCCAGGTGCCGATCGGCAGTGTCGGGTACAGCTGGCCGAACGAGGAGTCCGACGTCGACGGGTCGCCGTCGAGCAGGTAGCTCTCGCGCGCGGTGAACGCCGACGCCGACGGGTCCCACTCCTTGCGGACGGTGACGCCGGTGGAGCCCCAGCCGGCCAGCCCCGACATCCATGAGTCGCGGCCCGTGGGCTGCCGGTACTCCACGACGTAGCGGTCGGCCCCGGACGCCAGGGTCAGCGCGCGGAGACCGGTCTTGGACGCCAGCGGCGACAGGGTCGCCTGGCCGTTGTCGCTCGGCGAGATCTGCGATCCGCCCGTGAGCAGGCCGAGGTAGCGCAGGTGCGACGCATTGAGGAAGCCCTGGTTCTGCCACGACACGGCCATGATGTCGTTGGTGTCGGTGTACGACCGCTTCGCGCAGTGCGTGGCGTCGCCGTCCATCACCCGCGCGCCGCCGTAGGTGCAGTCGACGGTGTTGGAGTGCCCGAGGCTGAGGTTGTGGCCGAGCTCGTGGCCGAGCACGCCGACGCTGTTGTAGCCGTTCGACCACACCAGGCCGCCGCTCGAGAGGTCCGAGCCGATCGTGCCGAGGCCGGCAATGCCCCCGCAGTCGCCGAGGGTGCGGAAGTACACCAGCAGGTGCTTGCCCGCTCCCTCGGTAAAGCCGGTCTTGGCCTTGACCTCGTTCCAGAAGTCGAACGACGTCCCCACGCTGCCGCCGACGCACGGCGTCGAGGCGGTCTCGACGACCGACGGGTACGCCGTGGCCGTGAACGAGACCGCGCCGCCGGTCACGTCGGTCCAGTAGGTGTCGACGCCGTTGTTGATCGTGGCTGCGACGTCCGATGCGCTCACCGATGACGCGGCCCCGTTGGACGGTGTCGCGACGACGACGAGGACGGAGTGAGGAGCGGCTGCCGCAGCCGTCTGCGCCGGGGCCGTCCCGGCTCCGGTGTCGGTGAGCCCCGCAGCAGGCTCGGCGACGACGTCCACTGCCGCCACGGACGCGCCGGCCTCCGGGTCGCGGGCCGGAGTGCCCTCGCCCGACGGCGCGACCCCGGCCGACGACACCCGGAACGTGCGCGAGCCCCGCAGGGACACCCGGACGACGGCGCCGTCGCGCACATGCTCGAGGGCCGACGTCGGCACCTGCACCGAGCCGCGCGGCGTGCGTACGAACGTGAGCTCGTCGTGCTCGTCGGCGCCCTCGGGCGCGCCGAAGTCGTCGATCGCGAACCGCTCGACCGTGCCGCTGATGTCCAGGGAGCCGGCGGGGGCGGCGGCGGACGCCGGGAGCGCTCCGGCGGCGACCCCGAGGGCCACGGACGCGGCCGCGACGACGGCCAGGCGGGCGCGCGCAGGCACACGCCCGCGAGGGCCCGCAAGGCCCCGGGGCGGCCGACTGCGCGTCATGGTCATCTCTTCGGAGCAACGGCCGGACCACCGACTGCTCCAGGCGGGTGATGCGCGCCGCGCAGGGTGGCGGGAGGACGCCTCGCCTAGGGTGGGCCCATGGCATCTAGCGAGACCGTCCGCAGCCAGGACCGCATCGTGTGGGTCGACTGCGAGATGACCGGTCTCGACCTCGGGTCCGACGCCCTCGTCGAGGTGGCCTGCGTGATCACCGACGCCGAGCTGCGCGAGCTCGACGCCGGCGTCACCGTCGTCATCCGCCCGCCCGACGCCCCGTTCGCGGCCATGCCCGACGTCGTCCGGCAGATGCACACGGCGTCGGGGCTGATCGAGGAGATCCCCGGCGGCACGACCCTCGAGGACGCCGAGCGGATCGTGCTCGACTACGTGAAGTCGCACGTGCCGGAGGCCCGCAAGGCACCCCTGGCCGGCTCGAGCGTCTATGTCGACCGGGGGTTCCTCGCCCGCGACATGCGCGAGCTCGACGCCTACCTGCACTACCGGCTCATCGACGTCTCCTCGATCAAGGAGCTCGTCCGCCGCTGGTACCCGCGCGTCTACTTCAACGCCCCCGCCAAGGTGGGCAACCACCGGGCCCTGGCCGACGCCCGCGAGAGCATCTCCGAGCTGCGCTACTACCGCGACGCCGTGCTGGTGCCCCAGCCCGGGCCCGGCACCGACGCCGCCCGCGACATCGCCGCCAGGCACGTCCTGGCGCCGTTCGACGACGGCACCGAGCCCACAGCCGGGGCCTGACCGCCGGTCCCCCGCCTCGCGGCCCTGCCTCTGCCGCCCGTCGGGAACTCGATTTCGGGAGCACCCGGCCGGGCCGGTATGCTCCTCCCCGGCCGTCCGCCCCGGTGGACTGGCCATGGTGGGTGTAGCTCAGCTGGTAGAGCACCTGGTTGTGGTCCAGGTGGTCGCGGGTTCAAGTCCCGTCACTCACCCCAGATCGCAGGTTCCTGACCTGCGAGAACGCACGAACGGCGGGCGACCGCGAGGATCTGGCAACAGCGCCAGGCAACCTTCGTCGGTCGCCCGCCGTATCTTTCGAGCCGTGGCGAGCATCCAGAGGCGGCGAATGGCGTCGGGCGGCGACGCCTACCGCGTCCTGTTCCGCGTGTCCGGTCGCCTCCGCTCAGAGACCTTCCACGACGCGAAGGCCGCCGCCGAGTTCGGCGACCTGGTCGACCGCATCGGCGGCGAGGCCGCGATCGCGATCCGCGACGCACGCACCGCATCCGCCGCCGGCGGCAGCCCGACCATCACGCTCGAGCAGTGGTTCGAGCACCACCTCGCGCACGCCACCAGCGTCACGCCCGGCACCATCGCCGAGTACCGCCGCGTCGCCGCGCGCACGTGGATGCCGACTCTCGGGCCGCTCCCCCTCGACGCGATCACCCGCGACACCGTCGCCCGCTGGATCGGCGAGCAGGCCCGCACCACCACTCGCCGCGGCACGCCGACGTCGTCGAAGACGATCGCGAACGCGCACGGCCTCCTCTCGACCGTGCTGGCGTCAGCGGCCGACGCCGGCCGGATCCCGTCGAACCCGTGCCGCGGGCTCGGGATCCCGCGCACCGAGCGCGGCGACATGGTGTTCCTGACCCAGGCCGAGTACGCCGTGCTCATCAGCAAGGTCCCCGCGTATTGGCAGCCCCTCGTCAACGTCCTCGCCGGCACAGGCCTGCGCTGGGGCGAGGCGACCGCTCTGCGCTGGGGCGACCTCGACCTCGACGCCGACGTCCCCGTCCTGCGCGTGCACCGCGCCTGGAAGAAGGGCGAGGCCTACAACGTCCTCGGCGCACCCAAGACGCGCCGCTCGCTGCGCACCGTGTCCCTGCCCGACCAGGTCGTCGACGAGCTGCGGCCCCTCGCGCGCGGGACCGACGAGCTCGTGTTCGTCGCACCGCGCGGCGGCATGGTCCACGCTGGCAACTTCCGCGACCGCATCTGGGTGCCGGCGCGCGACGCCGCACGGCTCGGAAGAAGCCGCAAGTGCACGACCTGCGGCACTCGCACGCGTCGTGGCTTATCGCCGCCGGCGTACCACTGCCGGTCATCCAGCGCCGCCTTGGCCACGAGTCGATCCAGACCACCGTCGACGTCTACGGCCACCTCGCGCCCGACGCGCTCGAGATCGCCGCGCAAGCCGCGACACTCGCTCTCGGCCAGGCGATGCCCGAGGTTCTCGAGTTGAACGCTTCCTAGATGAATATCCGGCAGCAAGGATGCGGTGGCTGCTCTCGACGGGTGTTCCGGTGGGTGGCAGCGTGCGGGTGAGCGTCTTGGTCGGGTCTGACTCGAAGTTTCCGGCTGACGCCTTCGGGCTGTCTTGATATTGATCCGTCGGCCCGGCCTGGTCGCTCACCCGACACCGACCGGACGGGCGGAGTGACCTACTAGGAGCCTGCCGAAACCAGGCCCGTTGCTGTCTTGTCCGCCGTCCCGGCCGGCGCGGTGTCAACCGTTCCCGGCGAAGGGTGGAGGCTGACATGGACACGATGGCAAGGATCACCGGTGGTGTCGACACGCATCTGGAGGTGCATGTCGCTGCCGCGCTCAACGACGTGGGCGGGGTGCTGGGGACCGCGTCGTTCCCGACCACGGCGGCCGGCTATCGGCAGCTGCTGGAGTGGTTGTCCTCCTTCGGGCAGGTCGTCCTGGTCGGGGTCGAGGGGACGGGCAGCTATGGAGCCGGCTTGTCGCGGTTCCTGCACCGTCACGACATCGCGGTGGTCGAGGTCGACCGCCCGAACAGGCAGAAGCGCCGGCTGTCGGGGAAGTCCGACCCGATCGACGCCATCAGTGCGGCGCGGGCCGCACTCGGCGGGAACGCGAACGGCGCGGCGAAGACCCGCGACGGGAACGTGGAGGCCATACGCGTTCTGCGCGTTGCGAAGATCAGCGCGCACAAGGCCCGCACCCAGGCGATCAACCAGATCCACTCGCTGGTCTGCACCGCCCCCGACGAGCTCCGAGACGGGCTCCGCACGCTGCCGACACCCGCGCTGATCGAGGCCTGCGCCGGACTGCGCCCGGGGGCCGCGGGCGACGTCACAGCCGCGACGAAGACGACACTGAGGGCCTTGGCTCGCCGGGTCCACCACCTCGACGCGGAGATCGCCGAGATCGAGGCCCTGATCCGCCCGATCGTGACTGCGACCGCGCCGGCGCTGCTCGCCCACTCCGGCGTCGGCCCGGACACCGCCGCCGCCCTGCTGGTCGCGGCCGGGGACAACCCCGAACGGCTGCGCAGCGAAGCCACCTTCGCCCGGCTCTGCGGCGCGGCACCGATCCCGGCGACCAGCGGCAAGACCCAGAACCGGCACCGGCTGCATCGCGGCGGCGACCGGCAAGCCAACTCCGCGCTCTGGCGCATCGCCCTGACACGCATGTCCTGGGACCCCGACACCAAGGCCTACGTCGAACGCCGAACCAAGGAAGGCCTGTCCAAGCGCGAGGTCATGAGATGCCTCAAGCGCTACATCGCCCGCGAACTCTTCGCCGACCTACCGCGCGAGCTCCTTGCTTGACGAACCTAGGAGCATCAGTATCACTCGCATGGGGGAACGGAACTCGAAACTTCGTGGGCTCATCGCACTCATGGCTGCGGTGACTATGGGTTTGGTCGGCTGCAGCCAGGAGGAGTCAGAGCCCGAGCAGTCTGGAGCCAACGGCCGGCGGCGAGTGGGGCACCGGCCACTGATGAGACTCAAGCTCCAGCGACAGTGGGGCTCACCGTGTGCGTGGGTGTTCAGGAAGGCATGACGACTGCCGATTCGGTTCGGTTGACTGCCTCTGCATCCGGAGAGGTCTTGCTGGATCAGCAGGTGTCCCCCGGCACGACCCTCACCATCCCCGGCTTCCCCCTCGGCAGCGACATAGACGTTGCCCTCGACGGTGAGACGAAGATCAGCGGAGCCGCGCGCGAGAGCACCGGCGACTTCACCTACAACCTCGGAACGGGTTGCTGACGCCCGGACGAAGAGCGGGCCTACGTGCCGTTCTAGCTCGGGTCTTCCCTCCCGCTTCTCGGCCCGTGCAACCCTGCGCCCCACCGGTTACGTATGGGGTAGTAGGAAGCCACGGGGGAGGTTCGCTGCATGAACGGGGCGCACGAGGAGCAGTTCCGCGGCTGGGCTCTGAGCCAGCGGCCGGGTCTGCGGCGCACGGCCTTCCTGCTCTGCGGGGACTGGTACCTGGCTGATGACCTGGTCCAAGAAGCGTTGGTGCGGATCTTCGATGCATGGCCCCGCGTGGGTTCGGCCCCGGATCTGACGCGCTACTCGCGCCGCGTGCTTGTGAACTTGTACCTGGACCATCGCCGCCGGCCCGCGAGGCGGGAGAACCCTCAAGCGGACCTGCCGGATACCGAGATGCCGGAGCACGATCCAGGAACGCGCGAGGTGCTTCTGCAGGCCCTGCGCCGTGTGCCTCCGGGGCAGCGCGCGGTGCTGGTGCTGCGGTTCTTCGACGACATGTCCGTGGAGCAGACGGCCGATGCGTTGGGCACGAGCGCCGGGAACGTCAAATCTCAGATCAGCCGCGGACTCGGCGCCTTGCGCGGCGCGCTAGCGGATGTCGGCCTGACCGACGCCTTCGATCTGCAGGAGCAGCCATGACTGACAACGACATGCGCCGCCTCTTCGACGCGGTCCTCGCCGACCCGCAGCCGGATTCGACCAGCCTGGACGCGGCGATCCGCGACGGGCGCCACCGACGACGACGTCGCACGGCGGCGGTCATGGGGTCCTGCGCTGCAGCTCTCGTCGCCGGGGGCCTCGTCTTGGGCGGGGCCTTCTCTGCTGAGCCGCAGCCGACCCAGGTCGCTTCTCCGTCCCCGAGCAGGTCGGCCACGGACGCCTCAGCGCTCGTGATTGCGGCGATTCCAGGCGAGAAGGTCACTGATCACCGAGACCTGGCTGGCTCGTGGATCGCGGTCCGGCTGGAAGGGAAGAGCGTGACATCGTCCTGGCCGGACCTGCCGTTGCTGACGTTCACCGAGCTCGACGGCGACTCGACCTGGTCCGCCTACGACGGCTGCAACAGCCACTGGGCCGGCTACTCCCTGTCCACTACCGGAGCGTTCCTGTCCAAGGGCGACGGGACGACACTGCGTGCTTGCAGGCAGACGCTCTACACGGCCAGCATCACGGCGCTCAAGAACACCCGCTCGATGCGTCTCGGATCCTTCGGCGAGGGGCCGAATCTGCTCACCCTGCTCGACGCCAACGGCGCCGCTGTAGCTACGTATGTGCCGTACACGTGGGCGACCATGGAGCCCGTCGAGCACGCGAAGCCGGGCGAACCGCCCTCACGAAGCTACCTGGCCAGCTACGAAGGTATGACCGCGGACGCCGCCGCCGCACGCGCCATGACCGACGGCTGGGCCCCACGCATCAGTACTCCCACAGGAGCGCTCACCAGCGACTTCATAGCGCAGCGTCTCACGATCTCAACCAACGAAGCCGGCCTGGTGACGCGTACCGAAGTCGGCTGATTGCGATGCTCCCGCCAATCGCCGCGAAGTGCCGATGGCGTGTGGCCGTGCCGCGCAGGTGTGCCGCCGGCGGCGGCCCAGATCGCGCCGAAGTCAGTCGGGCCCGGGGGTCGTTAGGACGCTAGCCGCTGCTCGAGCAGCACGCGCTCGCGTGGAGTCAGCGACGCCAGGCGCATCCGCACCGTGTGCACGTCGACCCAGAGCTCGTCGGCCAGTTCCCTCTCGTTGCCGGTCCAGCGCAGAGCCTCGAGCAGTTGCTCGATCGGGATCAGGCGGCGAGCCGCTGCCGCGTCCGTGGCCCTCTCGCGCCGTGCGTGAAGGACGGCGTCGAGGAGAGGCCGATCATCGTGGCTGGCGTGCTCGACCTCGTGGGCGAGGACCGCGCGCCGCTGCCGCTGGGTGAGGCCCCGCGCCAGGGTGATGATCCGTGCCTCGGCGTCCCAGTGCCCGAGGCAACCGTCCTCGAGGACCTCGTAGACGACGTTGACGCCCAGCCTCTCGGCGTGGAGCCAAGGGTGGTACCTACCGCCCGGTGTCGTCCGGGTCCCTCTCTCGCTTCGATGCAACACGCAGCCCCCGCTCTCCGGATGAAGATCTACCGGGAGCCGCCGACATCGGGCTGTCGAGGAGCAGCCGCACGATCTCGATGACGGCCTGCCGCTGGCGCCTGTTGAGCCGGTTTGCCTCGGGCGGAAGAACTGCGGCGCCTGGAACCGCACGAGCGCGACCCAGCCGCGCTCGGCGTCCTGGCGCCACGGGAGCACGACCCCGGGGTGCTCGCCGTCGACGAGGCACAACGGACGCTCGGCGATCTGGGCCATGGGGCTCAGGCTAGGTCTGCCGTAGCCTCACGAGTGGGGCGCTCCCCGCGTCCCCGTTGCCGGGTCGCCGCCACCTGCGCAGCCCTTGTGGCGGGAGGCTCGAGGCGTGAGCGCACTGCTGTGGGACTGGTGGGACGGACTGGGCGAGGTGACGCGCCGTGCGCTGATGGCGCTGCCCGACCGAGTGGTGCCCGATGTCCTGGCCGAGAGTCTGTGGGATTCGGGCTCGTTGCAGGTGCTGCAGCGGCGCGCGAACGCTGGCGCGCCGGGTGGCCGGGAGTGGGTCCTGGATGTCGAGGCAGCGGAGTTCGTGGCTGCCCGGGAGCACGAGCAGCGTTCGCCCGAGTCCTTCCACTGAGCGAGCGCGCCGCCGGCCACTTTGCCGTCGTGGGCGTGGCCGCGTTCACAGCGCCAGTTGGCGGAACTGGCTGCGCGCGTCAACTCGCCAGGCCATGATCATCGGCAGCGGGAGGAGCCGGTCCTCGATTCTGCCCCGAGGGCACTGACGGCTTCGCCACCCCGCCGTGCGACGTCCCCCCGACTGCGCGGCGGGGCGGCCCCTTGTTGGGGTGCCGCTCCTGGGGGACGGCGCGCGGCCACCCTCGCGCCGGCCATCGCGGTGCCCTTGCTCGGGCGGCCCCGCTTCGCATGCCGGGGCCGCCCGGGCGCCCTTGTCGACCGGTCCCAGTGCCGTTCCGGCGCGCGGGCCGTGCGCGCGCATCGGCGGTGGGCGCTGTGGGAGGCTGCGCGCGGAGGGGGCTCCTGCAGGAGGGTCGGGTGCTCGGTCAGCTGTACCCGGCGTCGGTGCGACGCGACTCCTACACCGCTGCTGTCTACGTGGGGTCGCTGTCGACGGCCGCGGTCATCGGCGTCTACGGTCTCGTCCAGCCCTGGCTGGCGACCTCGCCGCCGGACTGGTGGAAGGTGTCCCTGCTCGACCTCGTCGTGGTCGCGACGTGCCTCGCTGTCGCGGCCAGCGCCCGCGTAGGGCTGCTGCGGCCGGTGGCGCGCCTGGACGCCGCCCTGATGGTCCTGCTGTCCACGGTCGCCGTCGGGATCCTCGTGGAGGCGGTTCTGGCGCCCGAGCGCGAGACCTACCTGATCGGGAACTACCTGGTGTGCATGGTCGCCGCCGGCGCGGTGATGCGCAGCTGGGGGGCGCTGCTCGCGTTCCTCATCGGGTCCCTGACCGTCTGGCTGCTGCTCCATGGCATCAATGACCCCGATGCCGTTCGGTGGCTCCCGACGCTGCTGCTCGCTGCGGGTGTCGCGTGCGCTGTCCGGGGCTACGTCGCCACCCTGTACGGGACCACCCGGGGCCGGGAGCTCGCCGCTCAGGCCACCGCCCGGGTCGACTCGCTCACCGGTCTGCCCAACCGGCTCGGCCTCAACGACCAGGTCCGTGCACTGTCCGGCATCGCCCGGCGCGGCGAGCAGCGGCTGTGGGTCGCGTTCCTCGACGTGAACGGGTTCAAGCTCGTCAACGACACCTTCGGCCATCAGGTCGGCGATGAGCTGCTGTGCGCAGTGGCCGCTTCGCTGGAATCGGTCGCCCGTGACGCCGACGCCGTCGCCCGGTGGGGCGGGGACGAATTCGTCATCGTGGGCCTCGGCGACCCGCCCGGCGCCGATCTGCTCGAGGCCCGCGTCATCGAGTCCCTCGCGGAGGAGAACCCGTTGCGGGTCCACGGCTGGCCGGCCCTGGTGACCGTCGGCGTCGCAGCGACCGGTCACGCGCCCGACAACGACGAGGTAGAAGCCGCGCTGCGCGACGCGGACCTGTCCATGTACGCGCGGCGCGGCCGCCGCTGACACCTCGCCCTCACAGGCTTGTCGGCGGCCTGTCGTTCCAGTGCCCTCGGCCTGGGGACGGTGCCGGACCGCGGGCAGAGCCGCCCCCGCCGGGCCAGACGTCCCCCCGCACGCCCGGCGGCGGCGGGTTCACGACCGGGCGGCCTCGTCGCTGGTCAGGAGGAAGACGCCGCCCTGGACGAACGGGCGCAGGCCGATCAGCTCGGCCGCCAGAGCGGACCAGCAGTCGTCGCAGCGCGCCGCGGGGCTGGTGAGCCACTCGACGTCGACGACGAGGCGCGGCTTCACGCCGCACACGGCGACGTCGCAGCCAGGCGGGACCGCGTGCGCCGGGCCCATGGCATGGGTGGCCGGGTCGGGCTGGAACGCGCACCGGTACATCACCAGCCGGTCATCGGCACCCGGGGCCGCCGGGCTTGAGCCGCCGTCCCCGTCCGCGTCGAGGTGGCCGGTCATTCGGCGGTCGACCAGGCGCTGCATCCGCGGCATGCCAGCAGGACGAAGCCGTCGTAGACCTCCGCGCCCTCCCAGTCGTGGTCGTGGTCAACGCACTCGTCAGCCGGGTGCAGCCACGCCTGGATCTCGGCCTCCATCTGATGGGAGTAGGCGCTCAGCCACTCCTGGAACGGGGCGGTCATGGCGTGGCGGTCGTCGCAGTCCAGGTGCTGGGTGCCGTGGCCGATCCGGCCGGGTCCCTCGCGCAGCGTCGCCGGCCGCCCGCAGACGGGGCACGTCTGATGGATCATGCCTGCTCGCTCCTGTCCCACCCGTCCCAGTGGGACCTCCCGAGCCAGTCTGGCCTCGAAACGGGAGCGCGCGCCATGGCCCGTTCCAGCTGGCGGCCGTTCCCGCCCGGCCGCGCAGGAACGGGCGTAGCGTGCCGAACGCGGCACCTGCTTCGTCCTGGGGCGGTGCCGCACCAGCCCGCGCGGGCGACCGGCGGTCGGGCGTCGACAGCACGCGGAGGAACCACCGCGAGGCCCGCCCGCCGACATCCCTGCGCATGCGGAGGGGCCGGCCGACGTCTCCCCCAGGATGTCGACCGGCCCCTCACTCGCGGCGCGGGCATCGAACGATGCAGCCCCAGAACCCCGGCGGCCCGCACCCTTGCAGTAGAGCCACGGCATCTGCTCCATGCCGCACTCAGAGTATCGGGCCCACCCGGTCGCGCCTTGAGCGACGGGACCCCAAGAACGTCCCTCGGCAGGGCCCCGCCGCATGACCATCGTGCCGCGCCGAGCCCAGCTGTTGCAGCGCCGACTGCCGGACACGGCTGTCCGACCTCCGTCCTACTGTCGGAGGCGTGGGGACACTGACCGAGCTCGAGCGCGAGGCGCTGGACTTCGCCGGCCGCCGCTACCGGTACGCCGGCGCGCGCGAGGCCGCGATCCGCGACGAGCTCGGCATCTCACCCACCCGGTACTGGCAGATCCTCAACGGGCTTCTCGAGCGCCCCGAAGCGCTCGCCCACGCACCCGCCACCGTCAAGTGCCACCAGCGCCTCCGAGCCAAGGCCCGCCACGAGCGGTCCATCGGCACGCTGAAATGACGATCTCCGCGCTACCTCGACCTGGTGGCCTCCAAGGCGCTCGCCGGACCACGCGCCGTGTTGCCATGGCAACACCTGAACGGTCCTTCGTCCCTGCGTTGAGGCGTTGAGCGGCGGCGGGCAACGTGTCACACCGCAGGTCAGAGGCGTTTCCGCAGGTGCGACACGCCCGAGCAGACGGGTTCAAGTCCCGTCACTCACCCCATACGGCGAAGGCCGGGTCCCCGCTCTTGGGACCCGGCCTTCGCCGTATCCGAGTGAGCCCCAGGACTTGGGAGGAGTCACCGCCGCGAAGCGGCCTCACAACGACGGCTCCCGTCACTCACCCCATCCGTCAGTTGGGGGTCGAATCGCGTCGTGGAGGGCGCGTATCGACCCCCAACTCGGGGGTCCGTCCGGAGGCGGGCCGGACTGTCGGAGGTGGTCCGTACGGTGGGTGCCACGAGCACCGACCTCTGGAGGCAGAACCATGGCGACACTTCCGGGCCGCGACCGCACCGCCCTGCTGGTGATCGACGTCCAGAACGGCGTCGTCGGCGGCGCCCACGACCGCGATGCCGTCGTCGGCCGGATCGCCGGCCTCGTCGATCAGGCGCGCAGCACGTCCACGCCCGTGGTGTGGATCCAGCACTCCGACGAGGGACTCACCCAGGGCAGCCCCGAGTGGGAGTACGTCCCCGAGCTGCAGCGGGCCGACGACGAGCCGCTCGTCCACAAGAACTACGGCGACTCCTTCGAGGCCACCGATCTCGAGGACGTCCTGGCCGGCCTCGACGTCGGCCGTGTGGTGGTCACGGGCGCCCAGACCGACGCGTGCATCCGCTCGACCATCCACGGCGCCTTCGCCCGCGGCTACGACGTCACGCTCGTCACCGACGCGCACACCACCGAGGACCTCACCGCGTACGGCGCACCTGCGCCCGCCGACGTCATCGCGCACACGAACCTGTACTGGGGCTTCCAGTCCGCGCCTGGACGCGAGGCCGCCGCGCTCCCTGCTGACGAGGTGGTCTTCACGTCCCCCGCTGTGTGACGCAGGGCACTGCGCCCTCGGTGTATCCCTCGGAGCCCGCTTCCCGTCAAGGGAGGCAGGAACGGATCAGACGGCGCTACCGGCGCCGGCCCCGAGGAGGAACACCATGAAGCGCAACGAGGGCACCCTCGACCGAATCATCCGCGTCGTCATCGCTGCCGCCGCCGTCGCCGGCGCCGCCGCGCTCGGCTTCAGCAGCGTCTGGGGCATCGTGCTCCTGGTCGTGGCCGCGGTCATGCTCGTCACCGCCGCCGTCGGCACCTGCCCGCTCTACAGCGTCTTCGGCATCAGCACCTGCCCCATGCCCAAGCAGTCGGCTACGAAGACCAAGGTCGGCACGGCATCCTGAGCGGATGACCGACCAGAGCCTCACGGACGGGCAGCTCGCCGACGCCATCGTCGCCGAGCTGCCTGCCCTGGCGCGCACCGCGCGCGTGCTTGTGCGCGACCCGGTCCGCGCCGAGGACCTCGTCAACGACACCGTCGTCCGAGCGCTGGAGAAGTCGCACACGTTCCGCGGCGACTCCTCCGTGCGGCACTGGCTGCGCCGGATCATGCACAACCTCGCCATCGACCAGGCCCGACGGCCGTCCGAGCTGCTCGTGGACGACGTCGAGGCGCTCTGGCACGACGACGAGTACAGCGTCGACGCGGCCGCCGTCGTGATGCGCGCCGAGACGCAGGACGAGGTGCTCGACGCCCTCGTGCACATCCCCTACGCCTATCGCGCCACCGTGGTCCTGCACGACATGGAGGGGCTCACGTCCCAGGAGGTCGCCGACGTCATGGATGTGAGCCTGCCCAACGCCAAGCAGCGGTTGCGGCGCGGGCGGATGGCGCTCGTCACCGCGCTCGCCGCCGGGCATGAGCGACGGGTCGCCCTCGACGGTGTGCCGCTGCGCTGCTGGGACGCACGAGCGCAGGTGTCGGACTACCTCGACGGCGAGCTCGACCCCGATGTCGCGCACGGCGTCGAGAAGCACCTGGAGACCTGCCCCACCTGCCCGCCGCTGTACGCCGCCCTCGTCGGGGTCACGGGGGTCGTGGCCGGGCTGCGCGACCGCGACGACGTCGTCGATCCCCAGCTCGCCCGTCGGATCCGGCAGCAGCTCGGCAGCTGACCACGGAGCTGGGGGTCGGATCGCGTCGCAGAGAGCGCGATCCGACCCCCAACGGCTCAGCGCAGGGCTGCGGCGATGCCGGGTGCGAGCGGGAGCGTGGGGAGCAGCACCGCCTGCAGCGCGTGGTAGACGTCGGGGGCGCCGGTCCAGGTGGTCTGCACGTCCTCGTTGGACGCCGACAGCTCGTGCCGCCAGCCGCCGGGCACGGCCGGGTCGACGAGGTGCTGCTGGGTCCAGGTGGTGACGGCGTCGTACCGGTCCGACCACACAGGATCGCCGGTGGCGGCGTGCAGGGCCCACGCAGCGCCCATCGCCTCGCACTCGACCCAGTGGAACCGCTCGCGCACCACCGGCACGCCTGCGACGTCGGTGGTGTAGACCAGGCCGCCGATCGAGGTGTCCCACGCGTCCTCCCACCCGGTCGCAGCCAGGCGCACCGCGCTGTCGCCGAAGGACGGCGGCACCGGGTGCTGGGCCTCGAGCGTGAGGACGAGCCGGGCCCACTCGAAGGCATGGCCCGGCGTCGCGCCGTACGGGCGGAAGGGGTGGCGCGGGACGTCGATGTTGTAGTCGGGCAGCACCTGCCACGTCGCGTCGTAGTGCTCGGGGATGCGGTCGCCGTTCGAAGCCGCGGCATCGAGGATCCGCGACGCGATCCGCACGGCACGCTCGCGCCACGCGGGGTCGCCGGTCGCGTCGGCCGCCGCAAGGAACGCCTCGAACGTGTGCATCGCGGCGTTGCCGCCGCGGTAGTCCTCGAGGTCGGTCCAGTCGAGGGCGTACGACTCGAACGGCATGCCGGCGTCGTCGTCCCAGAAGTGCTCCAGGTACGTCGCCAGCGCCTCGTCGAGCAGCTGCGCTCCCCCGGGCACGCCGGCCACGGCCGACGACGCACCCGCCAGGATCACGAACGCGTGCCCGTACGCCTCCTTGCGGCCCTCGCCGGGCCGGTCGGCGTCAGACCACCAGCCGCCGCGCTCGGCGTCGCGGTACGACGTGCGCAGCGCATCGACGCCGGCAGCCGCCGCATCGGCGTACCCCTCACGGCCGAGCAGGGCGCCGAGCGACAGGCAGTGCACCATCCGGCAGCCGATCCACAGCGGCCGCCCGCGGTCGTGCTCGAGCCCGCCCGAGCGGTCGCGCCAGCCGAAACCACCTGCGGGGTGGGCGGATCCGCGGGCCCACTCGAGCAGCCGGTCGGCCTCCGCCGCGAGCCAGACGCGGTGCGCGGCGCCCTCCGGGGTGGACGGGTCGAGCAGGCTCATGCGGCTCCTCGGGCAGGCGCTGGATCGGTCGACGGGGGGACGACGTGCGGGCCGCACCAGGCTGTCACGACAGCGGCGCCAGCTGTGTCACCTCGCGGCGGAACGGCACGAACAGCGGGTCGTCGTCGGTGTCGAGGGTCTCGGCGTAGGCGCGCCCGCTCCAGACGGCGGCAGCGATGGTGCCGGGTGCGAGCGCGTCGCCGACGGCGCGCACCGACCGGATGCCTGCCGCGGTCCAGTGCTCGCGTCGCGCGAGGAGCTCGCGGAGCAGGACGTCGTCGGAGACCCGGCTGGTCACGAGCACCACCGCGGCCGCGTCGTGCTCGCGCTCGGCGCCGGTGAACACGCACTCGGAGACGGCGCCGCCAGCCGACACCGAGACCAGCGAGCGGTCGGTTGTCACATGGATCCCGGACTCCATCACGTGTCGCCGGATCCTGGTGAGCTCCAACGTGTTCGCCGACCACGCCGACACGTGCGGCGACGGCGTCACCAGCTCGACGTCGTGGCCCTCCAGGGCGAGCAGCTCGGCGATCACGGCGCCGAGGTAGTAGTGGTCGTCGTCGTACACGACGACGCGTCCGGCCGACGGCGGCCGGACGCCCGCCATGAGGTCGTCGGGCGTGAGGACGAGGGCGCTCTCCCCCACCGCCAGCGGCACGAGCCGGCTGCGCCCGATGCCGTCGGCGCGCCAGTACGACCCCGTCGCGAGGACGACGTGCTCGAAGCCGAACTCGAGCAGGTCGTCGGCCGTCGTGGGGCTCTCGAGGTGGTGCTCCACCGACGGCAGGTCGCGCAGCAGCTGGTCGCGGTGGTCGACGACGCGGATCCACGCGGCGAGGCCCGGCAGCGCAGCCTCGCGCCGCACCCGCCCGCCGAGGGTGCGCGAGCCCTCGAGCAGCGTGGTGCTGTAGCCGCGCCGGCCGAGCGACGTCGCAGCCTCGAGACCGGCCGGACCGCCGCCGACCACGACGACCCTGGCGTCGGACGCCTTGCGTCGCAGGCGCTCCGGGTGCCACCCACGTCGGAACTCCTCGCCCATCGCCGGGTTCTGCGTGCAGCGGATGGGCGCGGCCAGGTGGTCGCCGGTGACGCACATGTTGCAGCCGATGCATTCCCGGATCTCGGCATAGCGGCCCTCCTCGATCTTGCGAGGCAGGAACGGGTCGGCGATCGACGGACGGGCGGCGCCGACGAGGTCGAGCACCCCGCGGCGCACCTGGTCGGCCATCGTGTCGGGCGAGGTGAACCGTCCCACCCCGATCACGGGCTTGGTGGTGAGCGCCTTGAGGCCGCGCACGTGCTCCTCCTGCGCCGCCTCCGGCGAGAAGCGCGACGTCGCGGAATCGTCCTCCCACGACCCGTGCTGGAAGTCCCAGACGTCGGGGAGCTCGGCGAGCGTGCCGACGATGTGCTCGATGTCGTCGCGGCCGATGCCGAGGCCCGTGGCACCGACCCCGAGCCGGCAGGCGACGGCGGCCAGGCCCCCGCACAGCTCGCGGGTCTCCTCGAGCACCTCCCGCAGCAGTCGCATGCGGTTCCCGGCGCTGCCGCCGTACTCGTCGTCGCGCTGGTTGTACAGAGGCGACAGGAAGTGCTGGAGGCCGGCGTAGCCGTGGCCGGCGTAGACGTACACGAGGTCGTAGCCCGCCTGCAGTGCACGACGGACGGCGTCACGGTGCCATCGGCGCAGCTCGGCGATGTCGTCCTTGGTCATGGCGCGCGCCTGGACCGGGTGGACCGACCCGAGGGCCGGCAGGGAGCTGGGGCCGATGGGGATCTGCCGGCTCGCGAGGTTGGCGCTGTGCACGCCGGCGTGGGTCAGTTCGATGCCGGCGAGCGCGCCGTGCTCGTGGACCATGTCGGCGATGCGGGCCACCGCCGGGATGTCGTCGTCGCTCCACAGCCGCAGCTCGACGGACGGCGTCAGGTCGCTCGACGGGTGGATCTCCACCTCCTCGGTGCAGACCACGGCCCAGCCGCCCTCGGCCTTCACCCCCCGCATGAAGGCCTCGCTGGACGGATCCCGGTAGCCCATGCCGTTGCAGTGCGGCACCTGGAAGAACCGGTTGCGGGCGACGACGGGGCCGAGCCGGACCGGCTCGAACAAGATGTCGTGGCGGGCATCGCGCCGAGGGCTGACGTCGTCCATGCCGGCATCCTCGCCGAGGGCGCGGGGCAGGGCCCGCGTTTCCCGCAACGCGCCGTGCCCGGCATGCGACGGCCCCCGGCGCACGCCGGGGGCCGAAGCGGTCGCCAGGGTCAGACGAGCTCGGGTGTGCGGGTCCTCTCGCCGGCGAGCGAGTAGAAGAACAGTGCCACCGGCCGGTAGATCGCGTGCGCGAACTTCGTGAAGGGCAGGAGCAGCATGAGCTCCATGGCCACGGCGACGTGCAGCAGGAAGAACCAGTAGCCCCACGTGGGTGCATCCGGCACGTACAGGGCGACCTCGATGACGAACCCGGTGAGGCCGGTGAGGAACAGCAGGATGAGCAGGAGCCAGTCCGACGGCTTCGACGTCATGGCCGCACGGTTGTACTTCGTGGCGCGGTTGATCATGAACCAGGTGACGCCGTACATCAGCATGAGGCCGGCGACCGTGCCCAGCAGCCGGGTCGGGTACCAGATGGGCACCGGGGTCCCGGTCGCCTTCACCCCGACGATGTCGAGGGCGTAGTTGATCGTGGTGGCGGCCAGCAGGCCGAGGAAGCCCCAGATCGTCATCGCGTGGATGAACCAGCGGCGGCGGTACCACGGCTCCACCGGGGCATCGTCCTTGCAGTCCTCGCGGTACCGGCGCTGCCCCAGCGACTCGACCGCGACCGACGACCACGCCGCCTTCCAGGCGCGGCCCAGCTGCGCTTTGCCGCCGAGCAGGGACCGGAAGGTCACGCCCTCGTGCCGGGAGATCCGCACGACCATGGTGGCCACGCCGGCCAGGCCGGCCACGGCCATGAGGCCCATGACCGCGATGCCCAGCCAGTGGATGACCGGGTACGGGACGAACTCGAACAGCGCCAGCGTGGAGCCTTCGACCGGCTCGCGCATGCCGTACATGAACGTGGCGAAGAACGCCGCGACGGCGATCGCGATGATCGTGCCACCCAGGGTGCTGGTGAACAGCACGCGGGCGAGCCTCGTGCGGTCGTAGCTGGCGATGGCGTAGCGGCGCGCGGTCGCCATGAACTCGCCGGGGTCGGCGTCGGTCGGGCAGCTGTCGCTGCACAGGCCGCAGTGGTAGCAGGTCCACAGCTCCTTGCTGGCCAGCAGGTCGTCCTTGAGACCGACCTGGGCGAGCCGGATGACGCGGCGCGGGAACGTGGCGTCGTTGTCGGCGAGCGGGCAGATCGCCGTGCAGTTGCCGCAGCTGAAGCAGGCCGAGACGTCGACCGCTCCGAACTTCTTCATGTCGGCCAGGAGGTCGACATCCACCATGGAGCTCACGACGCGTCTCCCTTGTCGAACGCCTCGTACAGGAAGTAGCCGTCGTCGTCTGCCTCGGGCAGCTCGACGACGTGGCCGAACCGGCGCATGCCCATCACCCAGAAGACCACCTCGCGGGCCGGGTGCCCGATCCGCTCGGCGATGGCGGGGACGGTGAGCGGGCCGTCGGCGAGCGCCTCGAGGATGGGCCGCTGCATGAGCGGCTCCTCCCGGACGATCTCGCGGGGCTCGCGGAGCGATGTGGTCATGAGACCGGCACCTCCACCAGGCTGTCGATCATGGCGGTCATCTGAGCGTCCGTGTAGCCGAGCAGGTCGAGCGCGGCCGTCGGGCAGAGCGGCACGCAGCCGCCGCAGCCCTTGCACACCGCCGCCGACACCTCGGCGACCGTGCGCCCGCCGGCGTCGCGGGTGCTGATGGCGTCGTACGGGCAGGTGGTGAGGCACTCGCCGCACCCCGTGCAGTCGTCCACATGCACCGTGGCGACCAGCGGGTCGAGCTCGGCGACGCCCTTCTTGAGGATCGCGGCGCTCTGGGCGACGGCGGCCATCCCGGACGCCACGCTCTCGGTGGCCGTCTTCGGGCCCTGGCACGAACCGGCCACCATGACGCCGTCGACCACGGTCTCCACCGGCCGCAGCTTGGGGTGGATCTCGTTGTAGAAGCCGTCGTCGCCCACCGGCAGCTTGAGCAGGTCCGTGAGCCCGGTGTTGGCGCGCGGCACCATGCCGGTCACCAGGACGACGAGGTCGGCCGGGATCGTGACCTCGCGGCCGCCGGTCAGGGTGTCGGTCGTGGTGACGGCGAGCCGGCCGTCGCGGCCCTGCTCCACCGACGGCGGGGTGTCGTCCGGGTAGGTCATGTACACAGCGCCGTTCTCGCGCGCCTGGGTGTACATCAGCTCGTACTTGCCGTAGGTCCGCACACCGCGGTTGAGGTGGAACTGCCGGATCTGCGGGTCGAGGGCCGACACCAGGATCGAGGCGTGAGCGGTGGCCGCGCAGCAGAACTTCGAGCAGTACTCGTTGCCGCCCGGCTGCCGGCTCCCCACGCAGTACACGTAGGCGATCGAGCGGACCGGGCGACCCAGGTGCACGAGCGTCCCGCCGCCGGCGGCGTCGACGAGCTCCTTGAACTCGGGGAGGGTGAGCACGCCGTCGATGCCGTAGCCGAACTCGCCGTTCTCGGGCTCGTAGCTGTCGAAACCGGTGGCGATGATGATGGAGCCGACGGTGGCACGGATGGTCTCCGGCGGATCGCCGGCCACCTCGACGACGGCCTCGTAGTTGCCGAAGCTGCCCGACTTGCCGACCAGCTGAGCACCGGTCAGGACCGTGATGCTCGAGCGGCGCGAGACCTGCTCCGTGAGCGCGGCGATCTGCTCCCTGCCGGAGCGGTCGTTGGGGAACATCGCCCCGAAGCGGCCGGCCCAGCCGCCGACCTCGGGCTCGCGCTCGACGAGGTAGACCTGCAGGCCGGTGTCGGCCAGACCGATGGCGGCACGCATGCCCGCGATGCCCGCACCGACCACCATCGTCGCGGGAGTCGTCTCGACGACGAGCGGCACCAGCGGCTCGGAGTTGCGGGTTCGGCCGATACCCGCGCGAACCAGGTTGATCGCCTTCTGGGTCGCCCCGTCGGGGTCGTCGCCGTGCGCCCACGAGTCCTGCTCGCGGATGTTGACCTGCGTGTAGGCGTAGGGGTTGAGATCGGCCCGCTTGGAGACGCCGCGGAAGGTGATCTGGTGGAGCTTCGGCGAGCAGGACGCGACGACGAGGCCGTCGAGGCCCTGCTCCCTGATCTGGTCGATCATGTCGTGCTGGGTGCCGTCGGAGCAGGCGAACATCGTGGTCTCGGCCACCACGACGCCGGGCTCGTCCTTGAGCGCGTCGCGGACGGCGGCCACGTCGACGTAGTCGGAGATGTTGCCGCCGCAGTGGCAGATGAACACGCCGATCCGGCGCTGGCCGTCGCCCTCCTCGGGTGGCTTCCCGATCTGGACGTCCACGGGGCCGGTCATACCGGCACCACCTCCGAGATCTCGGACTGGGTGAGATGGGCGGCCACCTGGGCGACCGCGGCGCCCGCGTGCAGGATCGAGTCGACGATGTCCTTGGCGCCCGCAGCCGTTCCGGCCACGAAGACGCCCGGGATGGTCGTCTGCCCCGGCTCGAGCTCCTCGCTCGGCTCGGCGACGTAGTAGTACTCGTCGAGGCGGAGCTTCTCGCCCGTGAACAGCCTCTCGACGTCGCGGTTGGGCTGGATGCCCACGGCCAGCACGACGAGGTCGTACTCGGCCTCCACGATGTCCCCGCCGTTCTCGATGTCCTCGTAGCGCAGGCGCAGATCGCCGTTCTCGAGCTCGGTGACCTTGGAGACGCGGCCCTTGATGTAGGTGGCGCCCATGTCCTTGGCCTGCTCGTAGAACTCGTCGTAGCGCTTGCCGGCGGCGCGCATGTCCATGTAGTGCATGGTCACGTCGGCCAGCGGCAGGGAGCCCATGATCAGCTGGTTCTGCTTGATCGAGTACATGCAGCACAGCTTCGAGCAGAGCGGGTTCCCGACCTGCTTGTCGCGGGACCCGGTGCAGGAGATGTAGGCGATGCGGTCGGGCACCTTGCCGTCGCCCGGGCGAAGGATCGTGTTGAACGGCCGCGTCGGAGCGAGCAGGCGGTCCATCTGCATACCCGTGATGACGTTGGGGTACTGGCCGTAGCCGTACTCCGGCTTGAGATCCGCGGCGAACAGCTTGTAGCCCGTGGAGACCACCACGGCTCCGACCTCGACCTCGACCTGGTGGTCGTGCATGTCGAGCTTGATCGCGTCGGCAGGGCAGGCGCGCACGCACTCCTGGCACTCGGAGCAGACCCCGCAGTCCAGGCAGGAGCCTGAGCCGGCCAGCGCCTCGGCCTCGGTCATCGCCGGCTCCAGCTCGTCGAAGCCCACCGGGTTCGCGCTGTGCTGAGTGCCGGGCCGCACGGGCGCCCGGTGCGTGTAGCTCTGCTGGCGCGCCAGCACCGACTCGTGGTCGACGACCCCGAGCGGGTCGTCGAACAGCGGGAAGCCGGCGAGCTCGCGGCCGTGGAGCCAGGCGTCGATCATGTAGGCGGCGCGGCGGCCGTGACCCACCGCGTGGGTGATGTCGGAGGCGCCGGTCTCGACGTCGCCGGCGGCGAAGATGTAGTCCACGTCGCTCTGGAGAGTCAGCGGGTCGACCTTGATCCGGTGGCCGCGGGCGTCGCCGGTCACCTTCTCGTAGGGCTCGTCGTCGGGCTCCATGCCGACGGCGGAGACGACGACCTCGCACTCGAGGACGAAGTCGCTCCCCGGCACGGGCTCCGGGCGGCGGCGGCCGGATGCGTCGGCCTCGCCGAGCCGCATGCGCTGGCAGCGCAGGCCGGTGACCGCGCCGCTTGCGTCGGACAGCACCTCGACCGGGGCGACCAGGAACTCGAAGGCCACGCCCTCCATCTCGGCCTCGTCGACCTCGACGGAGTGGGCGGGCATCTCCTCGCGACCGCGCCGGTAGGCGACGCGGACGTCCGCGGAGCCGAGGCGCCTGGCGGTGCGGGCGGCGTCCATCGCCACATTGCCGCCGCCGACGACGACGACGCGCTTGCCGGCGATCGAGGGCAGATCGTCCTCGCTGACGCGGCGCAGGAACTTCAGCCCGGTGTGGACGCCGGTCGCGTCCTGGCCCGGCACGCCGAGCGCCATCGACCTGGGGGTACCGGTGGCGACGAGCACCGCGTCGTAGCCCTCGGCCTTGAGCGCCTCGAGGTCGTGGACGGCGTGGTTGGTGCGGATCTCGACGCCGATCGCCGTGACGTTGGCGACGTCCTGGTCGACGACGTCGTGCGGGAGGCGGTACTGGGGGATCGCGTGGCGCAGGAACCCGCCGGCCTTGGCCGCCGAGTCGAACATGGTGACCTGGTAGCCGGCGCGGGCGAGCTGCCACGCGGCCGTCAGACCAGCAGGACCCGTACCGACGATCGCGACCTTGAACCCGTTGGCCTCGGCGACGTCGACGCCGGGGCCCCTGCCGTCGCCGTAGTGCAGGTCCGCAACGAACCTCTTGAGACGGCGGATCGGGATGGTGCCCTCGAGAAGGCTGCGGGTGCACTCGCTCTCGCACGGCGCGTAGCAGGCGCGGCCGAGGGTGCCGACGAGCGGCGTCGCCTCGAGGACGAGCTGGAACGCCTCCTCGTACTTGCCGGAGCGGATGAGGGAGACGTAGCCGTGGGCCTTGATGCCGGCGGGGCAGCTCGCGATGCAGGGCGACGTGCCTGCGCGCTCGATGACCGCCTTCTTCGGCACCGCCTGCGGGAACGGGATGTAGGCCGCGTGGCGCGGCACGAGGTCGGCGTTGAACTGGTCCGGCACGGCGACGGTGCACGCCATCTGGCAGTCGGAGCAGCCCGTGCAGGCCGCCCAGTCGACGAAGGTCGACTTCTGCTTGACGGCCGCAGTGAAGCGACCGTCCTCGCCGCGCCGGATCTGCTCGACCTCGGCGTACGTCATCGTGTGGACGTTGGGGTGGTTGATCGTCGAGGACATCTTCGGTCCGGAGATGCAGCTCGCGCAGTCGAGGGTCGGGAAGACCTTGCTGAGCAGGATCATCCGGCCGCCGACGCTCGCCTCCTTCTCGACGAGCAGGACCTTGTAGCCCATGTCGCCGAGCTTGATCGACGACTCCATGCCGGCGATACCGCTGCCGACGACCATGACGTCGTACTTCATCCTGGGCTCCGCTTCGATGACGGTGCAGGGCAGGCCGACGGCCCGGCTACACGAAGAGGTTGACGTTGGCCTCGTCGGCCTCGCCGAGGTAGCTCGCGACGCCGACGCACTCGACGCCGTCGATGAGCTCCTCCGGGCTGATGCCCATGACGTCCATGGACATCGTGCACGCCACGAACTTGATGCCCTGCTCGCGCGCTGACTCGATGAGCTCGTCGAGCGACATGACGTTCTTCTGCTTCATCACGTGCTTGAACATCCGCGGGCCGGCGCCCCCGAAGTTCATGTGCGACAGCTTCAGCTTGTCCGTGCCGCGCGGCATCATCGCCGCGAACGCCTTCTGCAGGCCGGTCTTGCCGTCGACCTTGATCTTCTCCGGCTTCCGCAGGGCGTTGAGCCCCCAGAACGTGAAGAACATCGTGACGTCGTCACCCATGGCGGCTGCGCCGTTGGCGATGACGAACGCCGCGAACACCCGGTCGAAGTCTCCGCTGAAGACGATGATCGTCTTCTTGCTGGTGTCCACTTCCACACTTCCCTAGGTCGCGCGCGGGCGCGTCAGGCCGTGACCGGCCCGATCTCGACGAGCTGCGCCGAGAACTCGCGCATGTACTTGACGAACGGCTCTGCGCAGACGGAGCAGACGGCTGCCATCCGCAGGCGCTGCGGATCGATTCCCTGCTCCCGCATGAGCGCCTGGGCTGCGTCCGCCAGCTTCGCCGTGCGGCTCGCACAGTCGGGCAGGTAGGCGCACTCCTCGCCGTCGGAGGCGATGAAGACACCGTCGATGCCGTTGTGCAGAGCCCGGAGGATCCAGCTGGGCCGGATGCCGCTGCTGCAGGGCACCGCGATGGTCGTCGCGGTAGCCGGGTAGTGCAGGTGCCGGCTGCCGGCGAGGTCGATGCCCGGATCCGAGATGTTGTGGGTGGAGAACACCAGGATCCGCGGCTTGAACGCGACCTCCGCGATCGTCGCCGTGGCCATGGCGCTACTTCGTCTTCCGCAGGTACAGCTTGATGCAGCCGGCCTCGTCGAACGCGCCCAGGTAGTCGTGGCCCATCTTCTTGGACCAGGCCGGGATGTCCTTGAGGGTGCCGGAGTCGGTCGCCTGGACCTCCATCACGCCGCCGACAGCGAGGCCGCCGATGGCCTTCTTGGCAGCGAGGATGGGGCCGGGGCAGGAGACGCCGCGCGCGTCGACCACCAGGTCGGCGGACAGTGCCTTGAGCTCTTCGGTCGTGACGGTCATCGTGGCTCCTTCGTCGGTGCGGCGCTGGGTGCGCCGCCGTGATCCACCTCTTCGACCGTACGCTCACGGAATAGTGGTTTCTTGCTCAAGCACAAGGGTTCTCGTGCCTCGTGCGTCACGGAAGGTGAGCCTCACATACCCCCAGGGGTAGGGGTATGCAGCCTGATCGGCAGTGCTTCGCCGCAGGGTCGGATGTCTGCACGCTCACATCGGCACGACGCGCTCGACCGATACCCCCGCGGGTACCGTGGCAGAGCCGGCACAACGACCGCGGCGGCGCGTCGGACTGGCTCCGTCCGCACCACCAGCGCCGCCGCGGCCCCGGCGGCGCGGGAGCCGCAGGGCGCGCCGACCCCCTGGCGAGACGAGGAACCCGTGACGGGCCACGACCACGACACCTACTTCGACCAGCGCGATGGGGCATGGTGCACGCGGCTGCGCGGCCGCGCCGTGCTGGGCGATCCCCGGCTCAACAAGGGGACCGCGTTCACCGACGACGAGCGGCGCGCCCTCGGTCTCGTGGGCCTTCTGCCGCCGCGGGTCCTGACGCTGGAGGAGCAGGCGACCCGTGCCTACCTCCGCTACCTCGAGCAGCCCAACGATCTGGCGAAGAACGTGTTCCTCACCGCGCTGCACGACCGCAACGAGGTGCTGTTCTTCCGCGTGCTCGGGCGGCACCTCCCCGAGATGCTCCCCATCGTCTACACGCCGACCGTCGGCGAGGCGATCCAGCGCTACAGCCACGAGTACCGGCGCCCCCGCGGCGTCTACCTCTCCGTCGACGATCCCGACGGCGTCGAGGCCGCTCTCCGGGCGGCAGACCGCGGGCCGGACGAGGTCGACCTCATCATCGCGACCGACGCCGAGGGCATCCTCGGCATCGGGGACTGGGGCGTCGGCGGCATCGAGATCGCCGTCGGCAAGCTCAACGTCTACACCGCTGCTGCGGGCATCGACCCGGCGCGGACGCTCGCCGTGATGCTCGACGTCGGCACCAACCGCCAGGAGCTCCTCGACGACAGCCTGTACCTCGGCCTGCGCCACGAGCGCGTCGATCGCGAGACGTACGACGCCTTCATCGACCGGTACGTCTCGGCCGCCACCCAGCTCTTCCCTCGCGCGATCCTGCACTGGGAGGACTTCGGCACCAGCAATGCACGGCGCATCCTCGACCGCTATCGCGCCAGCACCCTGACGTTCAACGACGACATGCAGGGGACCGGTTCCGTCGCCCTGGCGGCGATCCTGTCGGCCTCGGCAGCGACCGGGACGGCGCTCAGCGAGCACCGTGTGGTCGTCCATGGCTCAGGCACGGCAGGCATCGGTATCGCCGATCAGCTGCGCGACGCCATGTGCGGGGACGGGACCGCTCGCGAGGCCGCGACGCGCAGGTTCTGGTGCGTCGGCAGGCACGGGCTGCTCACCGACGCACGGCCGGACCTGCGCGACTTCCAGGTGCCGTACGCGCGGCCGGTCTCCGAGGCCGACGGGTGGGGTGTCACCGACGAGTTCGGCGGTGCGAGCCTGCTGGAGGTGGTGAGGCAGGTACGGCCCACCATCCTCATCGGGACGTCGGGCCGCCCTCAGGCGTTCACCGAGGAGATCGTCCGCGAGATGGCGGCGCACGTCGACCGGCCGATCATCATGCCGATGTCCAACCCCACAGCTCTGGCCGAGGCGTTCCCGGACGATCTGCTCGACTGGACCGACGGCAGGGCCCTGGTGGCGACCGGCAGCCCGTTCGCCCCCGTCGTGCGCGAGGGGACCGTGCACGAGGTGGCGCAGGTCAACAACGCGCTCGTCTTCCCCGGCCTCGGCCTCGGGACGATCGTGTCGGGGGCGACCAGGATCACCGACGGCATGCTGCTCGCGGCGGCGGAGGCTGTCGCCTCGCTCGCCGACCCGTCGGCCGCCGGAGGGGCCCTGCTTCCTCGCGTCGCCGACCTGCGCGAGACGTCCGCGGTCGTGGCGACCGCCGTCGCGGTGCAGGCGGTGCAGGAGGGTGTGGCCCCCCAGCCCGTCGACGACGACGTGGAGAAGCAGGTCAGGGCAGCCATGTGGCGCTGCGACTACCACCCCGTCCGCGCCGTCTGACGCCGCGAGCGCGCGGCCTGGCGCGCTCGGGCCCGCTAGGGCCGGTGCGTCACGCCAGGGGCGCTTGACCGGGCTGCTCGCCGAGGATCTCCACGATGTCGCCGGTGATCTTCTCGGGCTCCACGGTGGGGGCGTAGCGCGTGACCGTGCGGCCGTCGGGCGCGACGAGGAACTTGGTGAAGTTCCACTTGATCCGCGAGCCCAGCAGTCCGCCGGTGCGGCCCTTGAGGTAGCCGAACACGGGGTGCTCGTCGTCGCCGTTGACGTCGACCTTGGTCGAGAGCGGGAACGTCACGCCGTGGTTGATGCGGCAGAACTCCTCGATCTCGCCGTCGTCGCCGGGCTCCTGCCCGCCGAACTGGTCGCAGGGGAAGCCGATGACGACCAGGCCCTGGTCGACGAACTGCTCGTGCAGCTTCTGCAGGCCGTCGTACTGCGGCGTGAAGCCGCACTTGCTCGCCGTGTTGACGATGAGCAGCGGCTTGCCCTCGAACTGCGCGAGGTCGACCGGCTGCCCGTGGTTGTCGGTGAAGGAGAGCTCGTAGACGCTCGACGCCTCGGTACCCATGCCGCCCGCCTCAGGCCACGCGCAGGGCGACGTCGACGTTGCCCCGCGTGGCGTTGGAGTAGGGGCAGACCTCGTGCGCCTTCTCGACGAGCGCGAGGGCCGAGTCGTGGTCGAGCGCAGGGGCCGAGACGACGAGCTCGACGCCGAGCCCGTAGCCGCCGGCGTCCAGCGCGCCGAGCGACACGTGCGCCGTCACCGTCGAGCCGGTGAGGTCCGAGCCGCGGCCCACGAGCTTGAGCGCCGAGTGGAAGCACGCGGCGTAGCCCGCGGCGAACAGCTGCTCGGGGTTGGTGGCGCCGCCTGCTCCGCCCATCTCCACGGGGACGCGGACGTCGACGGCGAGCAGGCCGTCACTGGACTCGGAACGGCCGTTGCGGCCGTCCCCGGAAGCGGTGGCGATGGCTGTGCAGAGAGAGGCTTCATGTACACGATCATATTGTGCGCAATCGAATCCGCAACTAGGGTGGGAACGTGACGAGGCCCACGCCCCCTCAGCTGCAGCTCGACAACCAGCTCTGCTTCGCGCTCTACCGCGCGAGCCGGGCGGTGATCCGCTCCTACGGCCCGGCGCTCGACGAGCTGGGCCTGACGTATCTGCAGTACCTCACGATGATGGTGCTCTGGGAGGAGCAGCCGCTGTCGGTCGGCGAGATCGGCGAGCGCCTGCACCTCGACTCCGGCACGCTCACACCCCTGCTCAAGCGGCTCGAGGATGCGGGCCTGGTGACCCGTGAGCGCGACCCGCAGGACGAGCGCCGCGTCGCGGTGGGCCTGACGCGGTCGGGGCGTGCCCTGCGCGCCAAGGCCGAGGATGTGCCGCTCAAGGTCGGCCGGTGCTTCGGCCTCGACGAGCACGCGGCGCGCGACCTGCACGCGGTGCTGCACACCCTGGCCGACACGGTCGAGCAGGCCACGGCCTGACGCCTACTCGAGGATCTCCTCGCGCTCGACCGGCACCTCTCCCGTCGCCTTGAGCGCCGACCGCAGGAAGAACGGGCCCGTCGCCTCGTTGAGCACCACCGTCGCGATGATGATCGTCGAGAGCTCCGGCCCGTAGGTGGGGAAGTCCGTGGCGATCGTCGTCGCCAGCGCGAGCGCGATGCCGGCCTGCGGCATGTAGGCGCGCCAGGCCACTTTCCGCACGACCGGCGGCTCCTTGACGACGGCCATGGCTGCGGTCGAGCTGACGAACATGCCCACAAGACGCGTGATCCAGAGGACGGCAGCAGCTCCGGCCGCGGCGACGATCGCATCGAGGTGCAGCCCGAGCCCGGTCAAGGTGAAGAAGATGACGTAGATGACCGGGGCCATCGCGTTGAGGATCCGCTCGAACCGCTCCGGCCGCTTCGTCCAGTTCGCGACGATCACGCCCGCGATCATCGCGATGAGCAGCGCATCGATCTCGATGCTGACTCCGAGCTCCTCGGCAGCCCAGTCGCTGAACGCGGGCGCCAGCACCGCGGCGATGGCGGCGACACCGATCGCGATCCCGCCCACCACGACGTCGGGCCAGCCCCGCTCCATCACGTAGCGCAGGATCACCCCGACGATCCCGCCTCCGAGCAGAGCCAGCACGAGGACCGCGAGCACGCTGACTACGAGGATGCGGTCGCTCGTGCCGCCCGACACGAGCCCCTCGGCGACGAGGAGCGTCACGGAGAACAGCGACACGACCACGACATCCATGACGACCGTGGCCCCGAGCACCAGCCGCGTGAACGGACCCTCGGAGGCGCTCTCGCCGATGACGGCGATCGCCTCGGGCGGCGACAGCGCGAGCATGACCGTGCCGGCGAGCAGCGCCCCGGCCAGGCGGATGCCCGTGTCGAGCTCGGGGGTGAGGACGTAGACCACCGTGCCGACCATGAGCGGCACGACGATGGTCATCGACACGACCTGCGCGGCGATCGGCCGCAGCCGCGGCGCGACCACCTTCCAGATGAGATGGCTGCCGGCGACGAACCCGATGAACGCGAGCATCACGGTCTGGATGTGCGGGAACGCCAGGCGGGCGCCGTCCTCGGCATCGGCGTACACCGCGCCCGCGACCGCCCCGACGGCGAGATAGACGGGCAGCCTGGGGATCCTGGCGCGCGCGGCGAGCTCGCCGACACCCCAGGCGATCGCGCAGATGATCGTGAGCGCGACGTAGTGCTCGAGCTTCAAGCCCATCCCCGACCTCCGGGTCGGCAGCCTACGGCCCTGCCGGACGCCGTCGTCCGGGTATCCGTCGAGGACGGCGCGCCGGGCGCGCGGGGCGCATGGACGCTGCCGACGAGGGGTAGGAGGACCGCCGGAGGGGCGAGGACGGAGGCGGCGGTGCGCATCGCGATGGTGGCACCGCCCTGGTACGAGGTCCCGCCGCGCGCCTACGGCGGGATCGAGTCGCTCGTCGCCGGGCTCGTCGACGGCCTGGTCGACGAGGGTCACGAGGTGCTCCTGGTGTCGGCGGGTGCGTCGCGCACCCGGGCGCAGCACGTCGTCGCGACCTCGCCGGGGGCTGCTGAGCTGATGCTCGGCGACGAGACCACGTCGTTGTCGCACGGTCTGGCGGCGGAGGACGCGGTGCGCGACTTCGCGCCCGACGTCGTCCACGACCACACGCTGCCCGGCCTGCTGCTCGCCGAGCACCGCGCCTGCCCCACGGTCGCGACGGTGCATGGCCGGGTGACAGGTCCCTACGGCGCGCTCGTGGCGGGCGCGCGCGGCGTGCATCGCGTGGCCATCTCGAGGTCGCAGCGGCGGTCGGCCCCGCAGGTGCCCTGGCGCGCCACGGTCCGCAACGGGATCGCCGTCGGCGGTCTGCCGTTCCGCGCGCGCAAGGACGACTACCTCCTGTTCCTCGGGCGCATGTGCCGCGACAAGGGCGTGGTGGAGGCCATCGACGTCGCCGAGCGCAGCGGCGCGCGCCTGCTCATCGCAGCTCGCATGCACGGCGACCAGGAAGAGGAGTTCTTCCGCGAGCAGGTGCGTCCCCGCCTGGGTCCCCGCATCGAGCATCTCGGCGAGGTGGGCGGCCCGGAGCGCCTCGAGCTGCTCGCACGGGCGCGCGCGCTGCTGTTCCCGCTGCAGTGGGAGGAGCCCTTCGGCCTGGTCGTTGCCGAGGCCCAGGCGTGCGGCACACCCGTCCTCTCGCTGCGCAGGGGTGCCATCCCGGAGATCGTGCGCGAGGGCACGACGGCGCTGCTGGCCGACCATCACTTGGAGCTCGTCGACCTCCTGCCCGCCGTCGACGCGCTCTCACCGGTCGACTGCCGTGCCTTCGCCGCAGCGGAGCTCGACATCGCGGGCTCCGTGGCCGGCTACGGGCTCGTCTACGAGGACGTCGTCCGCCGCGCGACGTCGCTCCCGGCATCGCCGATCGCGTCCGGCAGCTAGCTGATCCGGCTCAGCGGAACCGAGGGCCGCGCACCACCTCGAAGTCCTCGGGGACGCCGTCGACGAGCGGGCCGTCGTGGCCCACCCGCACCACCAGCCGGCGCAGAGGACCGTCGGACAGCCCGTGCAGGGTGAGCGGCAGCCAGTCATCGGGCAGGTGCGGGTCGATCAGGAGCCGGCGGCCGGGGATGTCCGGCTCGATGCCGAGCACCGTGCGGAGCACGAGCAGGGGCGAGGCCGCCGCCCACGCCTGCGGCGAGCAGGCGGTCGGGAACCGCACCGGCTCCTCCCCGCCGATGGCGTCGCTGACCTCGAAGCCGGCCATCAGCTCGGGCAGCGAGCCGTCGAAGTGGTCGGCGGAGCGCACCAGGCCGGCGCAGAGCTCGCGGCCGAGCCGGCCGAGCCCGTAGCGCGAGAGGCCCCAGGCCACGAGCGCCGTGTCGTGCGGCCACACGCTGCCGGTGTGGTAGCCGAGCGGGTCGTACGCCGGGTTGTCGGCCGACAGCGTGCGCAGGCCCCAATGGGTGCGCATGGGGCGGCCCAGCAGGGTGGCGCCGAGCCGGTGGGCCCGCTGCGGCAGCGCGCACCCGGTCCAGAGCATGTGCCCGGCGTTCGACGAGGACGTCGGCAGCGCCGCGCCGTCTGGCCCGAGGGCGAGGGCGTACGAGCCCAGGCGAGCGAGCCAGAAGCGCTCGTCGATGCGGCGCTGCAGGTCCGACGCGCGTGCGTCGAGCTCCGCGCCGTCGCCCTCCCCGAGGGTGCGCGCCAGCTCGGCCCGCGCGCGCAGGGCGGCGTACCAGTAGGCCTGCACCTCCACGAGCCGCACCGGCGGCTCGACCACGTCGCCGTCGGCGTCGACGATGGCGTTCCACGAGTCCTTCCACCCCTGGTTGAGCAGGCCGTGGTCGCTGCGGCGGACCGACTCCACGAGCCCGTCGCCGTC
Source organism: Actinomycetota bacterium (assembly GCA_020161245.1). Classification (GTDB taxonomy): domain Bacteria; phylum Actinomycetota; class Actinomycetes; order S36-B12; family CAIYMF01; genus Longivirga. The sequence continues at coordinate 44,729 of JAIUOK010000011.1, forward strand.
GATGTCGCCGTAGGTGTCGAGCCAGTCGAGGCACGCGTCGGCCGCCGGCACGAGAGGTGCCGCGAGCAGCGGGTCGAGGCCGCAGCGCACCAGCTCGCCGAGCAGCACGACGAACAGCGGCGTGGAGTCGGTGCTGCCGAAGTAGGTGCCGCGATCGCCCTCGAACAGCGAGGTGCCGGTGGTCATCCGCGTCTCGTGCAGGATGCGGCCGGGCTCCTCCTCGCTGAGCGGGTCGACCGTGCGTCCCTGACGCGCCGCCAGCGACCGCAGCACGTCGAGGCCGACGCGCTGGTCCCACACCGCGCACATCAGCGCGGTGAGCAGCGCGTCGCGCCCGAACAGGGTCATGAACCACGGAGCGCCCGCAGCGACGGTGCTGCCGCCCGTCTCCTCGTCGTGGACGCGTAGCGCGTCGAGGTCGTCCGCGCCCGTGCGGAGGGCTGCCCGGAGCGCCTCGTGCCGGGTCGACACGCGCGGACGCCGCAGAGGGCGCGCGTGAGCGCTCACCTCGTCTCCGAGCTGGTCGCCCTCGACGTGGGCGGTGACGACGATGGTGCGTTCGTAGGTCGAGCGGGGCCGCAGCACCACCTCGTCGAGGAAGCCGGAGGGTACGGCGTCGACGGGGTCGTTCCCGAGGTCGAGGACCGTCGTCGTCCCGGAGCCGCGGATCAGCAGGCGCCGTCCCACGAGCTCGGCCTCGTGATGCGTGAGGCCCGCCGCCCGGCCCTCCTTCACGGCGAAGATGTCGGCGAAGTCCGCCGCTGCGAGCAGCGAGAGCCGCACCGTGCGCTGCAGCCGCGAGCCGTTGCGCAGGACCAGCCGCACGGCCAGCTCGCCGGGCCCCACCTCCAGGTGCGTCGAGACCAGCAGCGGTGCTGTGCCCGGGGGCTCTGCCGGATCCACCGCACGTCTGAGCACCTCGGCGCCGCTCTCGCCATCACCGCGCGTCCGCAGCACGTCGACCTGCCAGCCGTCCAGCCCGACGACCAGCCGCGAGAGCACCCGCCGGTCGGCCACGAACAGACCGTCGGGCTCGGCCACCAGCTCTCCCGCGGCGTCGCACAGGACGAACGTCGACCCTCGGAACACGGTCAGACCGGCCTGGTGCCGCACGGGCTCGGCCTGCTGCCAGGTGCTCCCCTCCACGTCCTGCATCCCGCCGCGATCCCCCGGCGCGGCCATGGCGAAACCCGCGGCGGACGGTCGCAGTTGCGTCGCAATCCGGGGGGCGGCCAGGCCGCTGGGGAGGCGCACCCGCCGCGGGCGGGTTGAATGGGGTCATGAGCCGTTCGGTGATGCTGGTCGAGGACGACGAGGCCATCCGTCTCGTGCTGCGCATCGCGCTGCAGGACGCGGGCTACGAGGTGCTCGAGGCCGAGTCGGGCGAGGCCGCGCTCGTGATGGCCCTCGACGAGGCGGCCGACGTCATGCTCGTCGACCTGCGCCTGCCCGGGATCCACGGGCTCGACGTCGTCCGCACGGTCCGCGGCTCGAGCCGCGTGCCGATCATCATCCTCACGGCGCAGACGGAGAGCACCGACGTCGTGGCCGGCCTCGAGGCCGGCGCCGACGACTACGTCACCAAGCCGTTCGTGACGCAGGAGCTGCTGGCGAGGGTCGCAGCGCAGCTGCGCCGCTCGCAGTTCGGCGAGGTCGAGGACAGCCTCGAGTGCGGTCCGTTCTCGCTCTCCCCCGAGCAGGGCGCCGTCTACGTCAACGGCAGCGCCGTGCCCCTGTCGCGCACCGAGTTCAAGGTGCTGCAGGAGCTGATGTCGGCGCGGGAGAAGGTGCTCTCGCGCGACTACCTGCTCAAGCACGTGTGGGGCTACCAGCACGCCGGCGACGGGCGCATCGTCGACAACCTCGTCTACCGGCTGCGGGCCAAGATCGAGGCCAACCCGGCGGAGCCGCAGCACCTGCTGACCGTCCGCGGCTTCGGCTACCGGCTCAAGGCCTGACGTGCTCGGCCTCAAGAGCCGGGTGATCCTGGCCTTCGGGGTGCTGTCGCTCGCGGTCGCCCTCCTCGTCTCGATCAGCGCGTTCATGTTCGCGCGCAACTACCTCGTGACACAGCGCGAGTCCGCCGGTGTCACGCGCGCCCTGCTCGATGCACGGGCGGTGTCCGCCGCCATCGAGTCGGGCGTCGAGCCCGGCGAGGCCCTCGCCACCGTGCCCGCGATCGGCGGTGCGCAGGCTCTCGCCCGCGTGGACGGCGTCTGGTACACCCGCGGCGTCGGCGTCAGCCCGCCGGACCTGCCGCCGGCGCTGATCTCGCTCGCCGAGGAGCAGGGCGCCGCGCGCCAGAGCTTCGAGGTCTCCGGCCAGCCCTTCTTCGCCGTCGCGGTGGCCGACGGCGGCGACCTCTACCTCGAGCTGCTGCCCATGGGCGACCTCGATCGGGCGCTGCGCACGGCCGGCTGGTTCATCGCCGGCATCTCGCTCGTGTCGCTCGCGCTCGGCGCGGTGCTCGGCTCGTGGGCGGCGAGCCGCTTGCTGCGGCCGGTGCAGTCGCTCAGCGACGGCGCAGTGCGGCTCGCGGAGGGTGATCTCGCGGTGCGGCTCGAGCCCACCGAGGACCCCGACCTCGCACCGATCACCTCGGCGTTCAACGAGATGGCCGACGCCGTCGAGCGGCGGATCGCGCGCGAGCGCCGGTTCGTCGCCAACGTCAGCCACGAGCTGCGCTCCCCCGTCACCGCGATCGCCGGCACGGCCGAGCTGCTCGACAACCACCGGGAGGCGCTCCCGCCGCGCGACGCCGAGCTCGTCGCCAGCCTCGTGACCCGGTCGCGCCGCCTCTCGCGCACGCTGGTCGACCTCATGGAGATCGGCAGCGAGGACTCCCACCAGCCGCTGCAGGTGGAGGCCGTCGAGATCTCCTCGATCGTCTTGGGGCTCATGGCCGACCGCGGGCTCGGCGAGGAGCTGCTGCACGGCGACCGGCCGGTGGTGCGCACGGATGCCCGGCGAGTCGAGCGCGTCCTGGCCAACCTCCTCGACAACGCCTCGACCCACGGCCGGGGCGTCGTCGGCGTCGTCATCGAGCGCGAGGCCGAGCACGTTCTCGTGCACGTCGACGACGCCGGTCCCGGCCTGCCCGAGGAGGGCGCCGACCAGCTCTTCGAGCCGTTCTCGCGCGGCAGCAGCAGGGCCTCCGACGACGGTGCCGGCCTCGGTCTCGCTATCGCACGGGAGGCCGCGACGGCGCTCGGCGGGCAGGTGCTCGCCGACCGGTCGTCGCGCGGCGGCGCACGCATGACGCTGCGCATCCCGGCAGAGGTGGCGCCGTGACCCGCCTGCGCCGCACGACTTCGGCGGTCCTCGTCGCGGCGGCGGCGAGCCTCCTCGCCTCGTGCGGCGTCCCGCTGGGCGACGAGCCCGAGCCGGTCGCCGGCGTCACGCGCCCGACGTCGGCGTCGCCGAGCCCGTCGGCCAGCACCGCACCGTCCGGGCAGGCCACCCTCTGGCTCGTCGACGGTCCTCGGCTCGTGCCGCGCGACGCCGCGGCGTCCACGCCGGTGACCACGGCGTCGAGCGTCGCGCTCCTCGGCGTCGCGCCCCCGGCGGACAGCGGGCTGCGCACGCTCATCGCCGACCCCGTCACCGGGCAGCCGCTGGCCGTGGTGATGACCGACGACGCAGGGAACGGGCGCACCGAGCAGCGGGTCGCACTCGCACCGACGTTCGTCGAGCTCGCGGCCGAGGACCAGGTGCTGCTCATCGGCCAGGTGGTGCTGACCATGACCGAGATCGACCGGGCGCCGATCCTGTTCGTCGGACCGGACGGCGAGCCGCTCTCCGTGCCCCTCCCCGACGGCCGCCTCCGCGACGGCAGCGTGACCCGCGGCGACTACCTCTCCCTCACCTAGCTGCTCGGCAGGGCCGGCGTCAGCCGAGGAGCTTCTTCATCTGGTCGGCGACGGCGGTGATGGCCTTGCGGGGCGCCACGCGCGACATGCGGTCGAGCATCCGGGCGTCGTTGCCGATGAGCACCCGGAAGGTGCCGTTCGCCACGGCGTCGACGATCTGCCGGGCCGCGACGTCGACCGCGGTCACCTTGGGCGCCTTGCCCTCGGTGGCTGCGGCCATCGCCGAGATATCCACGCCGGAGTTGCCCGCGATGTTGGTGCCGATGCCGCCGGGGAACACCTCGGTGACGGCGACGCGCGTGCCCTGCAGCTCGGCGTAGAGCGTCTCGGTGAGCAGCTTCACGGCCGCCTTGCTCGCGCCGTACGCGCCCTGGCCGGGCACCGGCACGAGGCCGCCCATGCTCGAGACGTTGAGCAGCGACGCCTCGGGCCGCTCCTTGAGCAGCGGCAGGAACGCCTTGACGGTGTAGAGCGTGCCCCAGAAGTTCACGCCCATCACCCGCTCGATCTCCTCGATCGAGAGCTCCTCGACGTGGACGAAGCGCTGGATGATGCCGGCGACGTTGAGCAGGCCGTCGACCTGGCCGTGCGCGGCGATCACGGCGTCGGGCAGCGCCTCGACGGCGGCGCGGTCGGATACCGACAGCACGTGCGTGGTCAGCCGCGGGGCGGCCGACCCGGCGAGCCGCACGGTCTCGGCGAGGCCCTCCTCCGAGAGGTCGACGGCGGCGACACTGGCCCCGCGGCCGAGCAGCTGGAGGGTCACCTCGCGGCCCATGCCGTTGCCGGCACCGGTGACGACGAAGACGTTGCCGGGGATGCGCATGACGGGCTCCTGGGGCCTGTACCGGACGCTGTTGTCCGGTACAGCCGACGGTAACCCCTGCCCGCGCCGCAGTCGAGGCGCGGCCGCGGTCAGGCGGCGACGGGCTTGCGCTGCTCGAGCTCGTCGAGCTCGCGCAGGTAGGACTGGTCGGTCGACGGCACCGAGAGCCGGATGATCTTCGCCCACGCCGAGGCGACCTGGTGCGGCATCGAGCCGGTGACGTAGGTCAGCCCGTACTTCTCGAACAGCGCCTGCACCTTCGGCGCGACCTCCTGGTAGCGGTTGGAGGGCAGGTCCGGGAAGAGGTGGTGCTCGATCTGGTAGCTGAGGTTGCCGGTCATGATGTGCAGCAGCGGGCCGCCGGAGATGTTGGCCGAGCCGAGCATCTGGCGCAGGTACCACTCGCCGCGGGTCTCGCCCTCGATCGACTGCTTGGTGAAGGTCTCGACGCCCTTCGGGAAGTGCCCGCACATGATCACCGAGTGCGTCCAGATGTTGCGCACGACGTTGGCGGTGACGTTCGCGGCCAGCGTCGGGATGGCCGACGGCCCGGACAGCAGCGGGTGGACGACGTAGTCGCGCAGCGCGTTGCGGCGCACCTTGCGCAGCACCTTCTTCACGCCGGAGGAGAACTCCTCCTTGCTCTTGCGGCCCTTGAGGTACTTGCCGATCTCGAGGTCGTAGACAGCGATGCCGTACTCGAAGACCAGCATGTTGAGGAAGTTGTAGAGCGGCTGCGCGAGCATCGCGCGGCTCCACGGCTGCTCCTCGTCGACGCGCATGAGGCCGTAGCCGAGGTCGTGGTCCTTGCCGAGCACGTTGGTGTAGGTGTGGTGCAGCTCGTTGTGGGCGTGCTTCCACAGATCGGCCGGGCTGGCGTTGTCCCACTCCCACGTCGTCGAGTGGATCTTGGGGTCGCGCATCCAGTCCCACTGGCCGTGCATGACGTTGTGGCCGATCTCCATGTTCTCGAGGATCTTCGAGATCGACAGGCCGACGGTTCCGGCGATCCACGCCGGCGGGAACATCGAGATCAGCAGCACGGCGCGGCTGCCGAGCTCGAGCGAGCGCTGGATGGCGATGAGGCGGCGGATGTAGTCGGCGTCGCTCTGGCCCCGGCTCTCGAGCACGTCCTCGCGGATCGCATCGAGCTCGCGGCCGATGGCCTCGATGTCCTCGGGGGTGAGGTGGGCGATCGGGCTGACGTCCTTGTGCTGAAGGGCGGTCATGCTGCGGTGTGCTCCAGGTCTCGGTGCGGGTCGTGGGTCGCGGCGCTCAGGCGTCGATGACGCAGGGGCCGGCGGGGGCGTTGATGCAGGTCTGGATGAGGACGCCGTCGCCGGGCGCCGCCACGGTGATCGCGCCGTCGCGGACATCGCGCACCGCCCCCTCCTCGAGCGGGACGACGCAGCCGTAGCAGATGCCCATCCGGCAGCCCGAGCGCAGGAGCACGCCGGCGTCCTCGCCCTCGACCAGCAGGGGCCGCGAGCCGTCGGCGTCGACCGTGGCGCCGGTGCGGGCGAAGGTGACCGAGCCGCCCTCGCCGAGCACCGCGGCCACAGGGCGGAAGCGCTCGACGTGCAGCCGATGCGACCAGCCGCGGTCCTCGAACAGGCCGACGACGGCGTCGACGAGGCCGTTGGGCCCGCAGGCCCAGGTCTCGCGATCGGCAAGGTCGGGCACGAGCTGCTCGAGCTCGTCGGTGGTGAGGCGCCCGTCGGCGGCGGTGTGCCGCTCGACGAGCCGGATGCGGCCGTCGGATGCCCAGGCGCGCAGCTCGCGGCCGAACAGGACGTCGTCGGCGGTGCGTGCGGAGTGCACCACCACGACGTCGTCGAGCCCGGCGAGCGAGGCGCGCAGCATGCCGATGACGGGCGTGATGCCCGAGCCCGCGGTGACGAACAGCGCGCGCTGGGGCAGTGGCGAGGAGAGGACGAAGTCGCCGTCGGGGCCCTCGAGCTCCACGATGTCGCCGACCTCCGCCGCCCGGACCAGGTGGGTGCTCACCGCGCCGTCCGGCACGACCGAGACGGTCACGGTGATGGAGCCGTCGGGCCGCACCGGCGAGGTGAGGGAGTAGGAGCGCCAGAGCCGGACGCCGTCGACGTCGACTCCGAGGCGCACGTTCTGGCCGGGCGCGTGGGCGGTCCAGCCCGCCGACGGGCGCAGCACCAGGGTGGCGCTCGACGACGTCTCCGGCACGACGGCCAGCAGCCGGGCCCGGTGGGTGCCGCGGCGCAGCGGCGCCACGAGGTCGAGGTAGTCGTCGGGCAGCAGCGGGGTGGTGGCTGCCGCGGCGACCCGGACGAGGGCGGCCCGCAGGCCGCCCAGCGACGAGGATGTGGTTCTCCGCATGCAACCAGGATCAGTGCTCCGAGACGATAAAGTCTCACTCTGAGCGCGTGGATCCGTTGCGCTCCTTTGTTCGTAGGAGACAGCATGGATGCGCAGGACCTGGGCCTGTCACCCGCGGTGGGCGACGCCCTGCGCGCAGGGCTGCCCGAGGTGGCTGCCGCGACCGTGGGTGCCATCGCGGTCGAGGTGCCGGAGTACGCGGGGCAGATGACCGGCGCTTTCCGCACCAACGTCGAGGGCGCCGTGCAGCTCGCGCTCGGCGGCTTCCTGCGCGCCGCCGAGGAGGCGCGCGGCGGCGGGATCGTGCCGCTCCCCCCGGTGATCGACGCCGCCTACTCGCTCGGCCGCGGCGAGGCCCGGTCGGGCCGCACGATGTCGGCGCTGCTCGCGGCCTACCGCGTAGGGGCGCGTGTGTCGTGGCAGGGCTGGGGCGCCACCTGCGTCGAGCACGACGTGCCTGCCGCGACCGTGGCCCGGCTGGCCGAGCTCGTCTTCTCCTACATCGACGCACTCTCGGCGGCGAGCGTCACCGGCCACAGCGACCAGCTCGCGACGTCCGGCCGCGTCCGCGAGCAGTACCGCGAGCGGCTGGCCCTCGGCCTCGTCGAGGGCCAGCCCGAGGAGCGGCTGCTGGTGCTGGCCGAGCGCGCCGAGTGGGAGCCGCCGCCGTCGCTGGCCGCCGTCGTCGTGGCGACGTCCGAAGCGCGCACGCTGGCACCGGTGCTGGGGCCGGCGGCGCTGGCGCTTCCGGGCGACGTCGTCGACCTCGGCGTGGACGCCGATCTCGCCGTCCTGCTCGTGCCGGCGCCGTCGCGGCGGGCGGTGCTGCAGCCGCTGCGCGGGATCCCGTCGGTCGTCGGCCCCACCCGGCCGTGGTCGTCGGCCTCCGCGTCGCTCGCCCGGGCCCGCCGCCAGCTGGTGCGCCACGGCCTCGGCCGCGACGTCGCCGACACCGACGACCGGCTCGTCGAGCTTGTGCTCACCGCCGACGACGACGCGCTCGCCGACCTCCGCGCTCGGGCCCTGGCACCGCTGTCGGACCAGCGTCCCGACACCGCGGAGCGGCTCGCCGAGACGCTGCGGTCGTGGCTGCTGCACCAGGGCAGGCGCGAGGCCGTGGCCGCCCATCTGCACGTGCACCCGCAGACCGTGCGGTACCGGATGACGCAGCTGCGCGAGCTGTTCGGCGAGGCGCTCGCCGATCCCGAGCGGGTGCTCGAGCTGACCGTGGCGCTCGGTGCGCAGCCCGCCGCGGCGGCTGCTCGAAGCTGACCACGCCCGGCCCTCCGAAGGCCTAGGTTGCCGCCGGAGGGGAGGACGGATGTCGGTCGAGGGGCTCGACCGCGCGCCGGTGCGCACACCGCTGCTGCTGCCGTCGCTGCGCGGCTACCGCACGGCCTACGCAGGCCGCGACGTCGTCGCCGGGCTGGTGCTCTCGGCGCTGCTGGTGCCCCAGGGCATGGCCTACGCCGAGCTCGCGGGCCTGCCGCCCGTGACCGGCCTCTACACCTCGATCCTGTGCCTCGTCGGCTATGCCCTGGTCGGCCCCTCGCGCATCCTCGTGCTGGGCCCGGACTCCTCGCTCGGCCCCATGATCGCGGCGACGATCCTGCCGCTGGTCGCGGCCGACGGGGATCCTGCGCGGGCGGTGCTGCTCGCCTCCGGCCTGGCGATCATCACCGGGCTCGTCATGGTGGCCGCCGGCCTCGGGCACCTCGGCTTCGTGGCCGACCTGCTCTCCAAGCCCACGATCCTCGGCTACATGAACGGCCTGGCTCTGACGATCATCGTCGGCCAGCTGCCGAAGCTGCTCGGCTTCTCGGTCGACGCCGAGACCTTCGTGCAGGAGGTGCGCGCCGTCGTCGTCGGCATCGTGTCGGGCGACATCCTGTGGCCCGCAGCGGGCATCGGGCTGCTGTCGCTCGCGGTGCTGCTGGTGCTCAACCGCTGGCTGCCGAAGGTGCCGTCGGTGCTGGTGTCGGTCGTCGTCGCGATGGCGCTGAGCATCTGGCTCGACCTCGCCGCGCGCGGCGTCAAGACCATCGGCGTCCTCCCCGAGGGCCTGCCGTCGTTCACGATCCCGCGCGTCGGCGTCGCCGACCTCGGCGTGCTGCTCGTCGGCGGGCTCTCGATCGCGCTCGTGGCGCTCGCCGACACCATCTCGACGGCGACGTCGTTCGCGGCCCGGCAGGGCGAGCGGGTCGACGGCGACCGGGAGATGATCGGCATCGGCACGGCCAACATCGCCGCCGGCCTGTTCCAAGGCTTCCCGGTGAGCACCAGCGGATCGCGCACGGCGGTCGCCGAGCAGGCCGGCTCGCGCAGCCAGGTGTCGGGCCTGGTCGGCGCGCTCATGATCGCCGTGATGCTGGTCTTCGTCCCGGGCCTGCTGTCGTCGCTCCCCCAGCCCACGCTCGGCGCGATCGTCATCGCCGCCGCCATGTCGCTCGCCGACATCCCCGGCACCGTGCGCCTCTACCACCAGCGCCGAGCCGACTTCGTGCTGTCGATGGCGGCGTTCCTCGGTGTCGCCTTCCTCGGCGTACTGCCGGGCATCGTGCTCGCGATCGCGCTCTCGGTGGTCAACGTGTTCCGGCGGATCTGGATGCCCTACCGCACCGAGCTCGGCCGGCCCGAGGGCGTGCGCGGGCTGCACGACGTGCGGATGTACCCCGAGGCCGAGCACCTGCCGGGCTGCGTGATCCTGCGCTTCGACGCGCCGCTGATCTTCGCCAACGCCGGCACGTTCCGCACCACCGTGCTCGAGTCGCTCGAGCGCGACCCGCGCCCGAGCTGGGTGATCATCGCGGCCGAGCCGATCACCGACGTCGACACCACGGCCTGCGACATGCTCGACGACCTCGTGCCCGAGCTCGAGGAGGCCGGCGTCCACCTCGTGTTCGCCGAGCTCAAGGACGGCGTGCGCGCGAAGCTGCGCGACTTCGGCCTCGACGACGCCCTGGGCGACGAGCGGTTCTTCCCCACCACGCATGCCGCGGTCGACGCGTTCCAGGAGGTCGACGGGACGCGCTGGGAGCCTCGACCTCCGGAGTGGGCCAGGCCGGACCGCGAGTAGACCGCACGGCGGGACGCGGGAATCGGCGACGGCGGCCTTGCCGTTACCCTGGTCGCACAACCGAACACGCCGTTCGATCCTCTGCGGGAGAGTCCCGCGAGCAGCGGGCGCAGCAGGAGCAACTCCTCCCCAGGAACCTCTCAGGCACCGTGACCGCAGGGGGTAGGCACCTCTGGAGAGAGGCCCGTCCGACGGGCCCGCCGTAGGAGCAAGCCGCGCCAAGCGCGGCGGAATCTCTCAGGCACCGGCACAGAGCGGGGAGGACCTGTCCTCGCCCCTGCCCGCCCCCGGAGAGAGCCGTGCCCGACCTCGCCCTCGCCACCCCGCTGTGGCTCGCCGTCCTCGGCATCGCCGTCAACGCCCTCGTCGGGGCCCTGCACGCCTACACCGACGACCACCGCCCGTGGGACGTCGTCGGCGTCCTGTCGTTCGCTCTGCTCATGGGCCTCGGCGGCGGGGTGGTGCGCGACCTGCTGCTCGGCCAGCTGCCGCCGCTGTCGCTGCGCAGCCCCCTCGGCGTGGTGACGGTCGTGGTGGCCGCGGCAGCGGGCCGCCTGCTCGTGCCGCTGATCCTGCGCGCCGCCCGGCTCATGGCGGTGCTCGAGGCGCTCGCGCTGGCGCTGTTCGCCATCAGCGGCGCCGCGTACGCCGACGCCGCGGGCCTGCCGTGGACGACGTCGGTGCTCGTCGCGGTCGTCGCCGCCGTCGGTGGCGGTGTGCTCGTCTCGCTGCTGCGCGGCGAGGTGCCCTCGGTGCTGCAGGCGGGCCGCCCCGATGCGCTGCTCGCCGCCTGGGCGGCGCTGGCATACCTGCTGCTCGACGACGTCTCGACCGCGGCGGCGTCGATCGTGCCTCTCGCCCTGGCCGTCGGCGTCCGGCTGCTGTCCGACCGGCGCAGCCTCGCGACCCGGCCCCTCAGCCGTGCCGCGACCGCTCCACTAGCGTGACGCCCGTGGCCGCCGCCCCCCGTCGCGAGAACCGCGGGCCGAGCGCGGGCCCGGAGAACCGCCGGGCCCTCATCGCTGCGGCCGCGGAGGTCTTCGCCGAGAAGGGGATCACCGCGCCGCTGTCGGCGGTGGCCAAGCGAGCGGGTGTCGGGCAGGGCTCGCTCTACCGGCACTTCCCCGACCGCACGAGCCTGGCCCTGGCCGCGTTCGAGGACAACGTCGCCGCGATCGAGGCCCTGGCCGACGAGCCGGGCACCGACCTCGACGCGCTGCTCGACCTCATCACCGACCAGATGATCGGGTCGGTCGCGTTCGTGTCGATCGTGTCGCTGGGCGCGGCCGACGAGCGGCTGCCAGCAGTGGGCCAGCGCGTGGTCGATGCGATCGCACCGGCCGTCGAGCAGGCCCGCAAGGCTGGGCGTCTCCGCCGGGACGCCACGGCCGACGACGTCATGCTGGCGATCGGGATGGCGTCGTCGTTCGTGGCGCAGAACCCCGGGGCCGACCGGCGTGCTGTCGCGGAATCGTGCTGGGCGCTGCTCGACCGCGCGCTGCGCCCCTGAGGGTCAGACCTTCGCCAGCGGCACGTCGGGATCGGCGAGCCGCTCGAGGTCGACCGGCTCGTCGCGGGCCAGCAGCGCCTCGACGTCGTCCTCGACGTCCCACACGTTGACGTTCATGGCGGCCAGCACCTTCCGGTGCTTGACCCAGAAGGCCATGAGCTCGCGCTTCTCGGTCTCGTCGGCGCGGTCCTTCTCCCGGACGACTACGCGGTCGTAGTCGTCCGAGCCGGCGAAGCCGCGGTACTCCATGCCGAGGTCGTACTGGTCGCTGAAGAAGAACGGGCGCGCGTCGTACGTCTCGTCGTCGCCGACGATGCTCGCAGCGGCGGCACCGGGCTGGCGGTCGGCCTCGGCCCAGTGCTCCACGCGCAGTCGCCGCCCGAGCGGCGGCCGCGTGGCGTTGGCGACGTCGCCGACCGCCCAGATCCGCGGGTCGGCTGTGCGCAGGTGCTCGTCGACGACGATGCCGTTGTCGACCTCGAGCCCGGCCTTCTCGGCCAGCCCCGTGTTCGGCGCGATGCCGACGCCGACGAGCACCACGTCGGCCTCGACGACGTCGCCGTCGGCGAGCCGCACGCCGGTGAGACGGTCGCCGTCGGTCTCGAGCGACTCCACCTTCACTCCCGTGCGGATGTCGACGCCCTTCTCGCGATGCAGGTCGACGAACAGCTGCGCCATCTCGGGGCCGAGCACCTTGCCGAGCGGGAGGCCGTCCGCCTCGAGCAGCGTCACCTCGAGGCCGGCGCGGCGCCCGGCTGCGGCGCACTCGAGACCGATCCAGCCGCCGCCGATGACGGCGAGCCGGCTGCCGGTCTCGAGCGCCCGGCGCAACGACTCGCTGTCGTCGAGCCGGCGCAGGTAGTGGGCGAGCTCGGCGCCCGGCACGTCGAGGGTGCGGGGCGTCGAGCCCGTGGCGAGGACGAGCGCGTCGAACGGCACGTGCTCGTCGTCCTGGAGCACGACCTCGGCGGCGTCGCGGTCGATCTCCTCGACCTCGGTGCCGAGCCGCAGCTCGACGTCGTTCTCGCCGTACCAGCTCGCGGGGTGCAGCAGCACCTCGTCGCGGCTCTTGCGCTTCTGCAGGAACTCCTTGGACAGCGGCGGCCGGTCGTACGGGAGCTCGGACTCCGCGCCCAGGACGGTGATCGAGCCGGTGTAGCCGCGCTTGCGCAGCTCCTCCGCCGTCCTGATGCCGGCCCGCCCGCTGCCCACGACCACCACGCGCTCGATCCCTGCCACGCCCTGCCGCCCTCTCGTCGTCGCGCCCCGTCCGGGCGTCGCCGAGGACTTCCCGGACGCCGCCGTCCGCAAACGCCGCAGGCACGGCAGGATCGGCATATGACCTCGCAGCCGCTGACCAACTGGGCGCGCAACATCGTGTTCGAGCCCGCGTCGGTGGCCAGGCCGCGGTCGCGCGTCGAGCTGGCCGAGGTGCTGGCGTCGGCGTCGTCGGTGCGGGTGCTCGGAACCGGGCACTCGTTCTCGCCCGTGTGCTCCACCGACGGCACCCTGCTCTCGCTCGCCGATCTGCCGGTCTCGATCGACGTCGACGTCGAGGCGCAGCGGGCCGTGGTGGGCGGGCCGCTCCGGTGGGGCGATATCGCGCCGGTGCTCGACGGCCACGGGGTGGCGCTGCACAACATGGGGTCGCTCCCTCACATCTCGGTGGCCGGCTCGGCGTCGACCGGCACCCACGGCAGCGGCTCTGCGCTCGGGTGCCTCGCGAGGGCGGTGCGCGGCGTCGAGCTCATGACGGCCGATGGCTCGGTGCGCTGGATCCGCGAGGGCGACGACGGGTTCTACGGCTCCGTCGTCGCGCTCGGCATGCTCGGCGCGGTGCTCTCGGTCGAGCTCGCGGCGGAGCCGGCGTACGACGTGGAGCAGACCGTGTGGCAGGGCCTCCCGTTCGTGGTCGCCGTCGACCGGTTCGACGACGTCATGGGGTCGGCCCGCAGCGTGAGCCTGTTCACGACCTGGCAGTCCGACGAGTTCGAGCAGGTGTGGGTGAAGCGCGATACCGCCTCTCCCCCGGCCGATCTCTGGTGGACGGGCGCGACGCCGTCGGACGTGCCGCTGCACCCGTGCCCCGGCATATCCCCGGAGGCGTGCACCCAGCAGCTCGGCGTCGTCGGGCGCTGGTACGAGCGCGTGCCGCACTTCCGGCTCGACCACACCCCGAGCAGCGGCGACGAGCTGCAGTCGGAGTACCTGCTCGACCGCTCGTGCGCCGCGGAGGCTCTCGAGGCGGTGCAGACGGTCGCGCACGTGGTGGCCCCGGTGCTGCAGATCAGCGAGATCCGCACGGTCGCCGCCGACAGCCTGTGGCTCTCGCCGTGCTACGGCCGCGACTCGGTCGCCGTCCACTTCACCTGGATCGACGACGCCGACGCGGTGGCTCCCGCGGTGGCGGCCGTCGAGTCGGTGCTCGTGCCGCTCGGCGCGCGGCCGCACTGGGGCAAGGTGCTCGACGTGGAGCCCGGGCTGGTGGCGTCGGCGTACCCGCGCCTCGCCGACCAGCGCACGCTGCGGAACCGGCTCGACCCCGAGCACCGGTTCACCAACGGTTTCGTGGCGCGCTACCTCGACGCCTGAGCGTCACCGGGTCAGCAGGTACGCCGCGGCCAGGCCGGCCGCGCCGAGTACCCATCCGTACCTCGCCGACGCCGCCACCGCAGGCTCGCGGTAGCCGTACACCGTCGACATCTGCGGCGGCCCGAACGACGGGATCGAGAGCGCGCACAGCACCGCGACGACGTCGATGGCACCGTCGGGCGCGAGCAGCACGATGGGGACGAACAGCACCACCCTCAGCGCCACCATGGGGATCCAGTGCCGGAGCCCGGGACGCGGATCCATCCGCTGCGTCGGGTGCAGCACCGACCCCACGAACAGCGCCGCACCGGTCGCGGCGAGGACCGGGGCGAAGACGAGCGAGACGTCGAGCGTCCACGGCGGCGCCTCGCCCATGGCCTTCAAGAGCAGACCCACGCCGAAGGCGATGATCGGCGACTGGTCGACCCATGACGACCGGACCCGCTGCGGAATCGGCGCGTCGCGGCGCATCAGCCAGGTGGTCGCCGTCCAGACGGGCAGCGACGCCTTGTCGACGAGGACCGCGGCCAGCACGCCCGCGGGCCCGGCGACCGCTCCGGCGACGGGGATGGCCCAGTACCCGGTGTTGGCGTAGCCGGTCCACGCCCGCAGCGCTCCGACTCCCCCGCGTCCCGGGCTGGGCGTGATCACCACCGACACCGCGAGCATGACGGCGAACACCGACGCCATCGCGAGCGGCCACAGCACATCGCCGACGCCGCCGAGCCGCCAGGCTGCGACCACCGAGAGCGCCGCGGCGGCGAGCAGGATCTGCGCGCGCACCAGCACCGGCCAGATCCGGGTGAGCGGCGCCCAGCCGTTGGCCAGCAGGCCGAGCAGCGCGCCCACGGCGTACGCCACGAGGACCGACACGCTCACCCGCTCATCACGCCGACGACGCTACCCACTGCGGAACGCCGCACCCGATCCCCGTCCCGTCCGGCGGAGTCCGCTCCTCTGCTCCGCGCCTGGACAGCCGCTCCTACGATGCAGCGATGCCGATCAGGATGGACAACGTCGCCATCGCCGTCCGCGACCTCGACGCCGCGATCGCCTTCTTCACCGACCTCGGGCTCACCGTCCTCGGCCGCGACGAGGTCAGCGGCGAGTGGACGGACACCGCCGTCGGGCTCGACGGCAACCACGCGAAGATCGCGATGCTCCAGACACCGGGAGGCCAAGCGCGCCTCGAGCTGTTCGAGTACCTGCACCCGGAGGCGAACGAGGTGCCCCCGGCGCAGGCGAACGACATCGGCATGCACCGGGTCGCCTTCGAGGTCGACGACATCGACGAGGCCCTCGCCGTCGCCGCCCGCCACGGCTGCTTCCCGCTGCGCGGGGTGGCGACCTACGAGGACATCTACAAGCTGACCTACCTGCGGGGACCGTCAGGGATCCTGCTGATGCTCGCCCAGTCGCTGACGAAGCCCTGACCCAGGCGGCTCGACCTTCAGAGCAACGAGCTCACCGATCCCGAGCGCCAGACGCGGGAAAGGCCGGCAACGGGTGCAGGGCGCTCCCCTCGACCTGCGTCCAGCAGCGACCGACGTCGGCGATGCCTATCGGTAGGCACATAGGCGCCTACGCGCGGCCCGTGGCTCCCGTGGGGCCAGGACCCGATGGGCAACCCGGGATGCCGCAGTCCTCGTCGGGATCGACGCCCTGGCCGCGGTTGTCGTGCTCGAACTCGTAGTGGAAGCACACCCAGTGCATCTTCTCGAAGGTCTCGTAGTGAGCGGCGCTCACTCTGACAACGCGTCCGCATCGACGGCAGATGAGATCGTCGCCCGCTTCTGACACGCGAGTCAGAATGCCCGGTTCTTTCTCGGTTCGTCATCCGGTCCGGGGCGTGCCGGTAGCCCTCGAGCCTGGGGGCTGAGGGCTTCGGCGGGGCGGGCGGGGTCTAGAAGGGCGGGGGTTCCTCGTCCCAGACCTCGGAGTGCGCGGGGTCGTCCGCGGGGTGCCGCGGGCTCGGCAGATCGGGGTCCGGGCGGGCTGATCCGGGGGCGGGTGGTCGTGCGGTGAACCGGACCGGTTCGGCACCGGCGTGCAGGATCGCGTCGCGCTCCGGCACGGGCAGGAACGCCGGGGGTCTGGAGGTGAAGGTGATCCCGGTGTCGAGGGTGACCTCGACGGGGCCGCCGGCGTCGCCGGTCGCGGTGATCAGGCCCGCGGTCTTGCGCTGGTGGCACTCCGGGCACAGCAGCCAGGTGTTGTCCGCCGAGGAGGGGCCGCCGAGGCGGAAGTCGGTCAGGTGGTCCATCTCCCCGGCGGTGAGCCGCCGCCCGCAGCAGCGGCAGCGGTGCCCGTCGCGGTGGGAGTCGTGGGTGCGCACCGGCCTGGGCAGGTACACCGCGGAGCCGTAGTCGAGCAGGTGCCCCCGCTTGGGGTCGGTCAGGACCCGGCGGACCAGGTCCGGGTGCACGCACAGCGCACGGGCGACTCCCGCGACCAGGGGTCGCGGCCCTGCCGGGCCAGGTTGTCCTCCACCCCGGCGAGGGTCTTCGCGTCGATCGCGATCGACACGTGCACCTGGGTCGCGGCCTTCTCGTCCCACTCCACCGACCCGTCCGCGCCGCGGCGGCCGAGGAAGAACGCAGCCGCGCACGAGGCCCGCAGCTCGCCCCACGGCATCGGCGCCGGTGCCGCAGGCTCGTCGGATGCAGGCTCGTCCGCCGAGGGCTGGGCATCCGTCGCCGAACCGCCGGTCGGCCCGGCGGGCCCGGGCTGCTCGACGTCCGCGGGCTCGTCGGTCGCGTCGTCGGCCCCAGCCCCCGACGTCGACGACTGCCCGGCCGCGGCCTCGGCGGCTGCGTCGGCCGCTGCCTTCTCTGCGGCCGCCTTCTCTGCGGCTGCCTTGGCGTTCGCGCGCTGCTCGGCGCGCTGGGCGCGGCGGGCCTGGACCGCGGCGTCGTCGATGACGCCCTTCATCGCGGTGACGGTCTCGTCGGCGTCGACGATCTGCAGCATCGAGACCCCGTCGCCGAGCCGGATCACGGTGACGCCGCGGGCCCGCTTCGCTCGGGCGCGGCGCTCGGGCGCGGACGGGTCATGGAGGGTGACCAGCTCGTTGACGGTGGCACGGAAGTCGCGCAGGTTCGCCACCAGCGCCGCCGGCAGCGCGAGGCGGGCGATCGTGGCGAGGATGTCGACGTCCTGCAGCCCGAAGGTGGCGTCCACGAGCGTCCAGCAGTGCTGCAGCGTGGTCCGGCCGGCCTCGAGCGCATCGAGCAGGTCCGGGAAGTGCGCGTCGAGCCAGCGGGCGCGGCAGGCCTCGCCCTCCACCGACTCCTTCGACCGGCCGGTCGACTGCGCGATGGAGTGGAACAGCTGCCGGTCGCGCATCGGGCGGGCCTCGTGCTCGCGGCCGATCAGCGCCAGCAGGGCGCGCAGGTCGCGGGCCTGCTGGAAGGGCACCATCCGCCGGGTCGCGGCCAGGAACGCCAGCGCCGACGCCGTGTCGGGCATGGGCCGCGACCGCAGCGTCTCCAGCAGCTGGTAGTCGCCGACCTGCGCGGGCCGCTCCAGCATCGCGACCACGGTCTCGGCCGCGTACTGGTCGATCAGGGCGTCGAAGCGCGCCTCGACCACCGACGCGGGAAGATCCGCGGCCGGGGTGCGAGGGCTGGAAGGCATACCCAGAACCTACCCGAACACCTGTTCGAATGCAAGACACCGAACGCTGATTTCGCTTGCGGCAGAACGGGTTACGGCGGGTGCCATTGATTGAACAGAGCGTCGCACCGGGCTGCGGGTGCACCAGACGGCGACACAACGACGGAGGCCCGACAGGGCCGGGTGAGTGCCCTGCCGGACCTCCGTCAGACGCGACAGAGGCGAGCGTCAGTGTGCGAAGCCGCTGGCCTCCTCGGCCGTGAGCGGGTTCGCGGCCGGGTGCTTGTCGAGGTGGGCGAGCGCGTCGCGGTAGTCGTCGAGCAGCAGCGACGCGAGATCTCGGCTGACGTCGTGGCGCACGAGGATCCGCTGGATCGCGAGGTCCTCGCGGTGGGCCGGCAGCGTGTACGCCGGCACCTGCCAGCCGCGCACCCGCAGGCGGTCCGCGAGGTCGAAGAGCGTGAACCCGTGGTCGACGCCCTCCTTGAGCTTCCAGGCCAGTGCCGGGATCCCAGGACCGCGGCCGTCGAAGATCATCTCGAACGGGCCCATCGCCGCGATCTCGTCGGCGAGGTACTGCGCCGTGGCGTAGCCCGCGTCGTGGATGCGGCGGTAGCCCTCGCGGCCGAGGCGCAGGAAGTTGTAGTACTGCGCGACCACCGAGCCGCCGGGCCGCGAGAAGTTGAGAGCGAAGGTCGGCATGTCGCCGCCGAGGTAGTTGACGTGGAAGACGAGGTCCTCGGGCAGGTCGGCGGCGTCGCGCCACACGACCCAGCCGACGCCGAGCGGCGCGAGCCCGAACTTGTGGCCCGAGGCGTTGATCGACTTCACCCGCGGCAGGCGGAAGTCCCAGAGCAGGTCGGGCTGGCAGAACGGTGCGACGAACCCGCCGCTCGCGCCGTCGACGTGGATCGGCACGTCGAGGCCGGTGCGGGCCTGCAGGTCGTCGAGGGCGGCGGCGACGTCGGCCACCGGCTCGTACTGGCAGGTGAAGGTGACGCCGAGGGTCGGCACGACGCCGATGGTGTTCTCGTCGACGCGGGCGAGCACCTCGTCGGGCGTCATGAGGAGGCGGTCGCCCTCCATCGGGATCTCGCGCAGCTCGACGTCCCAGTAGCGCGCGAACTTGTGCCAGCACACCTGCACGGGGCCGGTGATGAGGTTCGGCGTCGCGGTGTCCTTGCCCTCGGCGCGGCGCTTGGCCCGCCAGCGCCACAGCATCGCCATGCCGCCGAGCATCGCGGCCTCGCTGGAGCCGGTGGTCGACGTGCCGACGGTGTTCTCGGCGTCGGGGCTGTTCCAGAGGTCGGCGAGCATGTGCACGCAGCGGGCCTCGATCGCCGCGGTCTGGGGGTACTCGTCCTTGTCGATCATGTTCTTGTCGAGGCAGATGTCCATGAGGGCGTGGACCTCGGGCTCGAGCCAGGTCTGGCAGAACGTGGCGAGGTTCTGCCGCGAGTTGCCGTCGAGCAGCAGCTCGTCGCGCACCACCTGGAAGGCGTGGCGCGGGTCGTGCTCCTTGTCGGGCATGCGGAACTTCGGCATCGCCACCGACAGGTCGGCCGAGGCGAAGATGTCGTCGTCGAGCGACTCGCGGACGTCGTCCTTCTCGTGCAGCACGGCTGTTGCTCCCTCCGGGCCGGGCGGCCCCGGTCGCCATCCTGGTGCCGCAGGGTCCTGCGGCACGGGCGGTTCATCGGACGTTCAGGCGACGGCGCAGCCGCGGCGCCAGGGGCCGCGGCAGCCGCTCGGCGTCAGAGGTCGTGGGCCATCTGGTCGACCACGACCACGATCGCGATGACGAGCGCGGGGTCCTGGCCGTCGGCGACCTCGATGCCGTACGTGTCGGCTACGCGGAACCAGCGCTTGGAGGCCTCGCCGACCTTGCCGTCGGGGCCCTCGATGGTGAACTCGTGGTCGACGATGTTGCCCTTGACCTCGAGATCCGGGCCGCCCTCGACCGAGACGCTCCAGCGGTCGCGGATCGGCGAGACCAGCGCCTTCTTCACCGTGGCGAGCGTGCGGCCGTCCGGGGCCTCGATCTCCATGGTGCCGCGCACGCGGGCCACCTTCTGCTGGATCTTCACCAGCTCGCCGCCGCCCGGGTCCTCGATCACGAGGGTGTCGCGCACGCGCAGCGCCTTGCCGTTGACCTTGTAGCGGCGCTGGCCGGCCTCGTCCTCGATCCAGTAGTCGTCGCCGATGGCGACGAGCTTCTCGCGCATCCGGTACCGGACGACGCTCTCGCCGCGGCGCTCCTCGCGCCGCTCCTCGCGGCGCTCCTGACGGCGCTCTCGGAACACGGTCCCCCTCCTCGGCTCGGTCCTGGCTCCACCCCACACCGCCCCGCCCGCCGCCCGGGTCATCCGGGCGGGGTGAGACGGCCCGGCGGGCCGCTCCGAGCCTGGCACCGCGGCCATGCAGAATGTGGGCGGACGCCCGAAGCCGCTGCACCCTGCGGGAGGCCGGGCCGCTCGCGAGAGGGGTTGGACCATGAAGTTCGCGCCGGGTGAGGTCGTCATCGCGAAGTTCGACGACCACGAAGGCCTGGCCAAGGTGCTCGAGGTCTCGGGCTTCCAGGTCAAGGTGGCCGAGGAGAGCACCCACGAGGAGCACTGGCTCCCCGAGTCGCACCTCAAGGCCCTGACCTGAGACCTGCCCCGAGCGGGCGGCTGGTGGGCTGATCAGCCCACGACCACCAGGCCGTCCACGCCGAGACGGCCGGTCGCGCCGCCGCCGAGGTTCTTCACCGTCACGGTGTGGGTGCCGGACGTCGCGAACGTCTTCACCGCGGCCGACACCGTGCGCGTCGTCGCCGAGCGCATGCTCACCGTCGCGACCTTGACGCCGTCGACGTACACCGCGGCGTAGCCGTACGACGGGCCCTGGCGCAGCAGCACGGCGAGGCTGCGGCCGGTCGCCTTGGTGGTGATGAGCGAGCCGTACGTGGTCGAGACCCGCAGCGAGCCGCCGAGGGCGGTGCTCGACGCCGTCGTCGTCCAGCCCTTGCCCGCCGTCATCGCGGCGTCGGTCCGGTAGAGCGTCGTCGCCGAGCCGGCCGAGGTGACGATCGTGCCGTCGTAGGCCTTCTGGCTCGCAGTGAAGGTGACGTTGGTCGGCGAGCCGAGCGCCGAGGTGGCGGTGGTGGCCGAGCGCCAGGCGGACGACGTCCCCGAGGTGACCTTCCAGCTCCACGTCGTGGGCGCCAGCACGCCGCCGGTCGCAGGCGGGACCGAGCCGGTGCGCAGCTTGAGGACGGGCTTGGACAGCGTGGGCAGCGACTGCACGGCGGCGGTGCCGGTGCGGTACTCGACCACGGCCCCGGCGCTCGAGGTGCTGACGACGCGGATGCCGACGCCGTTGGCGCCCAGGTCCACCCAGGTGCCGACAGGCAGCGCGGCCTTGAGGGCGCCGAAGCCGGGGTCGGACGTCGCCGGGTTGCCGTCGAGCAGGTACGACTCGCGCTCGTTGAACAGGCTGGTCAGCGGCAGCGCGTCGACGTCGAACTCCTTGCGGACCGTCACGCCGAGCGATCCCCAGCCGGGCGACGTAGCCATCCACGCGTCCTGGCCGGTCGCGTAGCGGAACTCGACGACGTAGGTCGTGCCGCCGTCGGCGAGGGCGAGGATGCGGCGCCCGGCGCCGGAGGCGAGCGGGGCCAGCGTGGTACGGCCGTCGGTCGTGGGCGCGAGCTGCGTGATGCTGGGCAGCAGGCCGAGGTGGCGCAGGTGCGAGGCGTTGAGGTAGCCCTGGTACTGCCAGGAGACGCCCATGATGTCGTTGGTGTCGGTGTAGCTCTCCTTGCTGCAGGAGGCGGCGGCCGCGTCGGTGACCCGGTGGCCGTCCTCGGTGCAGTCGAGGGTGTTGCTGTGGCCGAGGCTCAGGTTGTGGCCGAGCTCGTGGCCGAGGACGCCGGTGGTGTTGTAGCCGTTGCTCCACAGCAGGCCGCCGGACGACGCGTCCGAGCCGACCGTGCCGAGACCGGCGATGCCGCCGCAGGCGTCGAGCCGCGAGAAGTAGACGACGAGGTGCTTGCCGGGGCCCTCGGTCCAGCCCGTGCGGGTCTTGATCTCGTCCCAGAACGCGAAGGAGCCGCCGACGCCGCCGTTGACGCACGGCGTCGAGGTGGTGACGACCGTGGAGCCGTACGCCGTTGCGGCGAAGCCGACCTTGCCGCCCGTCACCTTGGTCCAGTACGCGTCCACCGAGCCGTTGATCCGGTCGCGCACGGCGGCGGCCGTGGTGCTCGGGGTGCTGCCGCCCTTGGGCTTGGCCACGACGACGAGCACCTTGTGCACCGAGGCGGCGCTGCTGGCGGAGACGGTCGTGGTCGCCGCGCTCAGGCCGGTGTCGGTGGTGCCGGCGGCCGGCTCGGCGACGACCTGCACGGCCGACACGTCCGCGCCCGCCTCCGGCTCGGCAGCGGCGGGCCGCAGGGAGGCGACGGTGCCGCCGGCACCGGCCGCGAGGCGGACGCGGACCGTGGCGCCGTTGCTGACGCCGGCGAGGGACGACGTCGGCACCTGCACCGCGCCCGCTGAGGAGCGCACGAAGGTGAGGGCGCCGTCCTCGCCGTGGGCGCCGCTGAAGTCGTCGACGAGGAATCGCTCGACCGTGCCGGTGACCGAGATCTGCGCGACGGCGGCCGCCGGCACTGCCTGGACCGGAGCCAGCGCGAGCACCAGCGCGACCGTCGCGGCCGCACCCAGGAGGGGCCGCAGGACGGGGGCGGTGGGGGCCGCGCTGGACGTCATGCCGCATCTGTCGGGATCCCGCGACGCCGGTCTGCAGCGGCGCTGCTCCATCCGGGTGTGGCTGATCGGTCATACCTGGACGGAGGTCCGACGGCCCGGCCCACCGGACGACGCAGTGTGACCGGCTGGGCCGACCCGGCTACCGCACGTCCCGCGCGACGGTCACGGCGCGTGACCCGGCGCCGTCACCAGCGGTGCACGGCCGCCTTCGAGCGCTCTGCGAGGATGCGCGGGTGAGCAGTGGCGACTTCCGCGGGCCCACCGGGCCCGTCGCAGAGACCGAGCACGACGACCCGGCGCGCTACGACGCGGGCGACCCGCACCGCCGTCGGGCCGCGCACCTCATGGGCCTCATCGTCTCGGGCGCTGTGCTGGCCACCGCCCCGGACAGCTTCATGATCCTGCGCGTCGCCTTCATCCTGCTCGGCACCCTCGCCGTCTACTGGGCGGCCGAGACCTACGCCCACTGGATCGCCTCGCGCACCGTCCACGGCCGAGACCTCACCCGCCCCGAGCGGGTGCAGCTGATCAAGGACGGGTGGCCGCTCATGGCGGCCTGCGCCGTCCCGCTCGCGGTGCTGCTGCTCGAGGCCGTGCTGCAGGTGCCGACCTACCGCGCCGTCAACATCGCGCTGCTGATCAACACCGGCCTGCTGTTCGTCGTCGGCTGGAACATGAGCCGCGCCGGCGGCCTGCGCGGGATCCGCCTCGTCGCCTCGGCCCTCGTCACCGGCCTGCTCGGCATCGCGATGGTCTTCCTCAAGATCGGCCTGCACTAAGCGGCGACCCGCCGACCGAGCGCACGCATGACGAAGGCCCCTGGTCCGTGGACCAGGGGCCTTCGTGGTGCTCCGATCACGCGGATCCGTGAGCGTCAGCCGGCGAGGGCCTTCGCCTTGATCGCGTCGAACTCCGCCTGCGTGATGGCGCCGGAGGTCAGCAGGTCGTGGGCCTGCTTGATCTGCGTGGCCGAGTCGTTGCCGGCGACCGAGCGGATGTAGTCGGCCTGGTCGGCCTGCATCTGCTGGTACTGCTGCACGTCGCGCTTGGCCATGTCCTTGCCGCGGGCGATGACGTAGATCAGCATCGTGATCAGCGGGAAGAACAGCAGCGCGATCAGCCACGCCGCCTTCACCCAGCCGCTGTCATCGGCGCGGAAGACGTCGATGATGATGCGGAACAGCATCATGAAGTAGATGACCAGGAAGAAGAACGCGAGCAGCCACCACAGCCAGTCGGTGAGGGTCATCGCGGAGAGCCTTTCGTTCGTCGAGGGTCCGGGCAGGCGCCCGGGGGTTCGTCCAGGGGCGGCAGCAGCAGCCGTGATCGCGACCGTCACCGGCCGCTCGAGAGCTGCGGTCCCTCCCCCTTCTGCCGGATATCCAACCGCACAGGCGGCCGAATGCCCGAATCCGGCGCGGCCCGAGCCTGCCGATCGGCGGCGTCCAGGCACGTCACCCGGCGCGGGTGACGTGCCTGGACGCCGCGTCTCGGCCAGGATGCGCCCGTGGCCAAGGAGCGGTTCGACGGCTGGGTGAGCCAGCAGGTGGTGGTGGACGGCGTCCGTGTGCACGTGCGGCGCACCGAGACGCACGGCGACGGCGTGCCTATCGTGCACGTCCACGGGTTCGGCATCTCCGGCCGCTACCTCATGCCCACCGCGCAGCTGCTGGCTGCGCGCAGCGCCCAGTACGTCCCCGACCTGCCCGGCTACGGGCGCAGCGGCGACCCCTCCGCGCCCCTGGCGATCCCCGAGCTCGCGCACGCGCTCATCGGCACCGTCGACCGGCTCGGCCTCGACCGTGCCGTGCTGCTCGGCAACTCGATGGGATGCCCCATCAGCCTGGAGGCCGTGCTCACCGCGCCCGACCGGTTCGAGCGCATCGTCCTCGTGGCCCCCGCGGGCGGCATCCAGAACCAGCCGTTCCGCCGGGGCGCGGGGCAGCTCGCGCTCGACGGGGTCCGCGAGCGGCCGGCGATGGCCAAGGTCGCGGTGCCCGACTACCTGCGCTTCGGCCCGCTCAACGCCCTCAAGCTGTTCCAGCAGCTCGTGGCGTTCCCGTCGCTGGAGAAGCTGCTCGCCTGCCCGATCCCTCTGCTCGCCGTCCTCGGCGACCGCGACCCGCTCATGCCGGGCCGTGCGCGGGTCGAGGAGGTCGCCTCGAAGATCGCCGACCACTCCACGGTGGTCGTGATCGAGGGCGCGGCGCACGCGCTCAACTTCAGCCACCCGGGCGAGCTCGCGCACGTGGTCGGCCAGTGGCTCGACGGCGAGGAGATCACCGACGACCCCGACCAGCCGGGGCTGGCGAAGGTGCTGCCGATCCCGCGCGGCTGACACCGGTTCCCCGCCCGGAGCCGACGGGACCGTCGCACTAGGCTCGGGCGCACAGCATTCGTCGGCGGAGAGTGACATGACGGTGGACCTGCACGGCCGCGACTTCCTCAAGGAGATCGACTTCTCCGCGGAGGAGCTCCAGCACCTGCTCG
Source organism: Actinomycetota bacterium (assembly GCA_020161245.1). Taxonomy (GTDB): domain Bacteria; phylum Actinomycetota; class Actinomycetes; order S36-B12; family CAIYMF01; genus Longivirga. Next base: position 69,816 of record JAIUOK010000011.1, read on the forward strand.
ACCTGGCGGCGCAGCTCAAGCGCGAGAAGCGCGAGCGAGCCGAGGTGCAGCGGATGCGCGGCCGCAACGTCGCCCTCATCTTCGAGAAGACGTCGACGCGGACCCGGTGCGCGTTCGAGGTCGGCGCGTACGACCAAGGCGCCCACACGACCTACCTCGACCCGAGCGGCTCGCAGATCGGCCACAAGGAGTCGGCGGCCGACACGGCTCGCGTGCTGTCGCGCATGTACGACGCGATCGAGTTCCGCGGCGCAGCCCAGGCCACCGTCGAGACGCTCGCCGAGCACTCCGACGTGCCGGTCTACAACGGGCTCACCGACGAGTGGCACCCCACGCAGATGCTCGCCGACTTCCTCACGATGACCGAGCACGGCGGCGGCCGCGCGGCATCGCAGATCTCCTACGCCTACCTCGGCGACGCCCGCTCGAACATGGGCAACTCGCTGCTCGTCATGGGCGCGATCATGGGGTCGGACGTGCGCATCGCGGCGCCGAAGGACCTGTGGCCCTCGGAGGAGGTCCGTGCCATCGCCGACGAGCGGGCCGCAGCATCGGGTGCGCGCCTCACCCTCACCGAGGACGCCGCAGAGGCCCTGCGGGGCGCCGACTTCGTGCACACCGACGTGTGGGTGTCGATGGGCGAGCCCAAGGAGGTCTGGGACGAGCGCATCGCGCTGCTCAAGCCCTACCAGGTGAATGCCGCGGCCCTCGCGGCGACGGGCAACCCCGACGTGCGCTTCATGCACTGCCTGCCGGCGTTCCACGACACCAGCACCGGTGTCGGTCGCGACATCGCCGCGCGCACCGGGATGACCGACGGTCTCGAGGTGACCCACGACGTCTTCGAGTCGGCCGCCTCGGTCGCCTTCGACCAGGCCGAGAACAGGCTGCACACCATCAAGGCGGTCATGGTCGCCACGATCGGCGACTGAGCACCTAGGCGGTCGGCAGCGCCGAGGGCAGCTGGCGCAGGCGGCTCAGGCCGATGCCCAGCTCCTCGAGCCGTACCAGCAGCGCGGCGAGATCCTCGGTGGAGGCCACCTCACCGACCAGGGTGGTGCGGCCGCAGCACTGGCTGACGGAGAAGCCGGCGAAAGCCTGTGCCAGGCCGTCGGTCAGCTCACCGCCGATCTCGAGCTCGTACGACGTCATCGTCGTCCCCTCCCCTGCCCGAGGTACCGCGCTGCCCCACGCGGTAGGTTTCGGGCCGTCAGGCGACCGTGCCCGACGCCGTGGCGGCCCGCGTCGCCCGCCGCGGGTGACCCGCCAGGCGCCCGGCCGCGAGGGGATGCATCGTGCCGACGGAACGGCGGTCTGGACGGCTCGCACCACCGGTGCTGGCCTCCCCCGTGGTGCGGCCCCGCCTCTTCGAGCGCCTCGCGGCCAAGCCGTGCGTGGCGGTGACCGGCACCGCCGGCTACGGCAAGACCACCTTGCTGGCCTCCTGGGCCGCCGAGGTGACGAGCGCCTCCGCTCCCGTCGCGTGGCTCACCCTCGACCCCGCCGACGCCGACCCCGCCCGGCTCTCGGCCAGCGCGCTGGCCGCGCTGCGCGCGTGCAGCCCCGTCGTCGCGTCCGCCCTCGACGGGCTCGAGCCCGCGCTCGACACGAGTGCGACGGAGATGGCCGAGGCTCTCACCGAGGCGCTCTACGACTGCGACGTGCCGGTCACGCTCGTGCTCGACGACGTCCACCACCTCGCCGCGTCGCCGCGCGCGCTGGAGGTCGTCGACCAGGTCCTGCAGTGGTCGCCCGCCGGGTTCCGCGTCGTGCTCTCCGCCCGCACCCTGCCGCCGCTGCGCCTGCAGCGCCTGCGGCTCGAGGACCGCGTCGAGCTCATCGCTCAGTCCGATCTCGCGTTCACGACCGAGGAGACGCGCGAGCTCTTCGCACAGGCCGGCACCGCGCTCGACGCCGCGCAGGCGGCGGCCGTGCAGCAGGCCACCGAGGGCTGGCCGGCCGCGGTACGGCTGGCGCAGCTGGCCAGCCGCAACGGCATCGCGAGCGTCCCCGTCCTGGGCCATGACGACTCGGTCGCCGACTACCTGCTCACCGAGGTGCTGGCCGAGCTCGACGAGCAGATGCGCACGTTCCTGCTCGAGGCGTCGTTCGACCTCGACGTCTCGGCCGCCCTCGTCGACGCCGCGCGCGGGACCGGCGACGCGGCCCTTCTGCTGGAGCGATGCGTCGAGGACGGCCTGTTCCTGCACCACCGCGAGACCGACGGGCAGCCCTGGTACCGGTGGCACGCGCTGTTCGCCGCGCACATGCGCCGGCGCCTGTCGTTCCACGACCCGCGCCGGGCGGCCGAGCTCTCCCAGCGAGCCGCGAACTGGTGGCGAGCCGCGGACCCGGTGAAGGCGTTCGACCTGCTGCTGCAGGCCGACGACGCCGATGAGGCGGGCGCGGTGCTCGACGAGTCGTGGCTCGGCCTCGTCCTGGAGGGCCGGGCCGAGACCGTCCTGCTGATGGCGGCACGGCTCCCCGACACCAGCTCGGGCACGGCGTCGGCCCACCTGGCCCGGGCCTTCATCGAGGCCCAGTCCGGGCGCATCGAGGCCGGCCGCGTCTCGCTCCTGCAGGCACGGTCCGACGCCAAGCGACTGCCCGACGACCGTCGTCTGCGGTTCGACGCGCTGACGACCGTGATCGAGCTCAGCCTGGTCAGCGACCGCTCGGGGCTCGACCACGTCGTCACCAGTGCGCGTGCCTGCCTGGAGCAGATCGAGGACGGCGTGATCGCGCCCGACCCGGCCATGGTCGCGCTCGTGCATCTCGCGATCGGCTCGGCCGAGAGCCGCCGGCAGATCGACGTGCCCGCCGCGCTGCACCATCTCTCGGCGGCGGCGCAGACGGCACGGGCAGCCGGCCTCGACATCCTCGGGATGGCTGCGGAGGCCGAGCTGTCGATCCCTGCGGTCGCGCTGAACGATCTCGGCGGCAACGGCGCCCGGGCCCGCGGCCTGCTCGACGAGGCGGCCGCTCGCGGATGGCGCGAGCTGTCCTGGACCGCCCCCGCAGAGGGGTACCTCGGGTGGCTCGCCTACTGGCAGGCCGACGCGGCCGCCGCCCGCGAGCTGCTCGCCACCACCCTTGGCCGCGTGCGTCCCAACGACTGGGTGCTCCGAGGGCTCGCCCTGCATTTCCACGGCCTCGCGAGCGCAGCGCTCGGCGACCGCGAGATGGCACGGCGCGACGTGCAGGAGCTGCGCGCCATGCTGGCCACGGCGCAGATGCCGCCGTACTGGCAGGCTGCGGTGGACGGGCTGGACGCCGAGATCCTTCTCGCCTCAGGGGAGGTCGAGGCTGCCCTGGCGCTCCTGCGCGACGCGCCTCCAGGGCCGATGCACCGGATCACGCAGTGCATCAAGGCCCGCGCGCTCCTGCGCGGCGGGGACGCCCGGGCCGCTCTCGACGCGCTCGGCCAGATCCCCGCCGATGAGCGGTGGACCAACGTCGCCGTCTACATGAACGTGGTGGCCGCCGTCGCCCAGGCCGCGCTGGGTGCCGGCGACGCGGCCCACGCCAGCCTCGAGAAGGCGCTGTCGCTCGGATCGCCCGACCGGGTGGTCATGCCCTTCGTCCTCGCCGGCGCTCCGCTGCAGCCGCTGCTCGCTGCGCACCTGCGGCGCGGCACCGCGCACCAGGAGCTGGTCGCCCAGATCTCCACCCGGCTGGCGCGGCCCGACCAGCGCTCCGTCGCGGCCTACGGCGAGGCGCTCACCGAGCGCGAGCTCACGATCCTGCGCTACCTCGCGACGAACCTCACCAACAGCGAGATCGCGGCGGCGGAGTTCATCTCGCTCAACACGGCCAAGACCCACATCGCTCACATCTACCGCAAGCTCGACGTCCCCAACCGGCGGGCCGCCGTGCGCCGCGCCGCCGAGCTGCGCCTGCTCTGAACGGGGCAGCGTCCGCCTGCGCCGCGCGTCTGCGCCCGCACGCTGCGATCATCATCCGCGGGGGATGACGAGGGCGGTCGCGGTTCCGGCGACAGTCGTCCCACGACGTCGGAGGTGCTGGCAGTGCGCGTTCGGGTGGAGGTCATCGGCGACCTGGACGACGACGTCCTGTTCCCATGGTCGGGTCCCGTCGTCGCCGGTGCAGCCACCAGCACCGTGCTGCTGGAGCTGCACGACGGCCGCGAGCTGGTGAGCGCGCTGAGCAGCCTGAGCCGCCGCGGCATCACCGTCGTCTCCGCCGAGCAGGTGCCGGCAGCCTGACCCGCGCCTCCCCCTCCCGGCGACGCCGCGGCGCTACGGTCGCGCCATGACCGTCGTCATCCCCTGGCTCGGCGTGCTGCTGGCCGTCGTCGCCGCGTTCCTCGTCGGCTCGCTCTACTTCGGCCCGAAGACGATGTTCCCCGTCTGGTGGCGGGCGATGGGCCGCACGGCCGACGACCAGCCCGGCGGGAGCATGGGCCTCGTCTTCGGGCTCACCGCGCTCGGCGCCCTCGTGCAGGCGCTGACACTGTCGTGGCTGCTGCAGGCATCGGCGTCGCTCTACGGCGACGCCGACGTCACGCCCGGCCACGGCCTGCTCGTGGGCGCGCTCGTGGGCGCCGGCATCGCGGCGGCTGCATCGCTGAGCCACCGCATGTTCGCGGGACACGGCGTCGTCGTGTGGGCGATCGAGTCGATCGGCGACGTCCTGCAGCTGGCCGTGATGGGCCTGGTGCTCAGCTTCTTCCTGTAGTCCGTCAGCGGTTCTGCAGGGTCCCGGCGACCATGAGCTGCTCGCCGGTGATCTCGGTGATGCGCGTCTGCACCTGGCCGGCCTCGTTGACGGCCTGCTCGATCATGCGCAGCATCTCCGTGGCCTGGTGGGCCTGCTCCTGGATCGCCGAGATCCGCTTGGCGACGTCCTCGGTCGCGGTCGTCGTTACTCGCGCGAGCTCCTTGACCTCGCTGGCGACCACGGCGAAGCCCTTGCCCGCCTCGCCCGCCCGAGCCGCCTCGATCGACGCGTTCAACGCCAGCAGCTGGGTCTGCGCGGCGATCGTGCCGATGACCTGCCTGCTCGCCGAGGCAGCGTCAGACGACCTCGCCGGCGTCCTTGCCGCCGTGCCGGCGCCACCAGAGCAGGGCGAGCGCGCCCATCGTCAGCGGGCCGAGGATGGTGACGACGCGCCACACCACGAGGCCGGCGAGGATCTCGGCCTCCCACTCGATGCCGGCGACGTCGGTGTAGGCCGCGACCAGTGCGGCGTCCATGACGCCGAAGCCCTGCAGCGGCATGAGGGTGAGCGGGTAGGCGATGAGATGGCCGCCCACGAGGTCCGCGGCCGGGAGGACGTCGCCGCCGACGCCGACCATCCGCATCGACAGCAGCAGCACGAGGGCGTCGCTGAGCACCATGAGCACCAGCGCCGTCAGGGCGACGGGAAGGCCGCGGATGAGCGTCTGCGACATGCGGCCGCGGAACTCCACGACGGCGTCGGCCCAGCGCTCGGGCTCGATGCTCGTGCGGAAGCGCCGGGCCACGCGGCCCGCGGTCATCCCGAGGATCCGGGCGAAGCGGTCCCCGCGCGAGAGCAGCACCAGCGCGACGAGGCAGGCGACCGCGACGAGGGCGGAAAGCACCGCTGCCACGACCTGGCCGCTGTCGAGCTCGCGCCTGATCAGCACCACGAGGCCGATCACCGGCGCGATGAAGCGCACGACGTAGAACGTCAGCATGTTGAGGGTGACGCCGGCCATGCCGTCGACCGGGTCGATGCCCCACGACTTGAACATCGCGACGCGCAGCACCACATCGGCCGGCGGCGGCGCGACGGTGCCGATGAGGTTCGCCGTGGTGTCGTTCTGGATCGACCGGCCCAGACGGAGGCCGGGCACGAACCGTGTCAGCGGCACGGCGTTGAAGGTCTGGCGCAGCAGCAGGGCGACCAGCAGGACCGGGATGCTCCACCACGACAGCCGGCCCAGCGCCGCAGCCACCTGCGACCAGTCGATCGACCCGACGAGGTTGATGACGATCCAGCCGACGGCGATCGACACCGCCACGATCAGCACCGGCTTCACGAACGGGCGCAGCCGCTGCTTCCAGGTCGGCCGCTCGTCCACGCGCCGACCGTAGCCCCTCCCTCCCGCGTGTGCCCGCAGCGAGCGTCTGACAGCCTGTGCCTATGACCAGCGCGCTCGTCGTCATCGACGTCCAGAACGAGTACGTCACCGGGGGCCTGCCCATCGCCTACCCGCCAGTGGACGACGCCCTCGCGCGCATCGGCGAGGCGGTCGACGCCGCGAACGCGGCCGGAGTGCCGGTGGTCCTCGTCCGCCACACCGAGCCCGACCCCGACGGCGGCATCTTCGTCGCGGGCACGCCGGGATGGGAGCTGCACGACGTCGTGGCGTCGAGGCCGCACGACGTCGTCGTGGACAAGCAGCTGCCCGGCTCGTTCACCGGCACCTCGCTCGGCGAGTGGGTCGGGTCGCACGGCGTCGACCACCTCGTGATCGCGGGCTGGATGACGCACATGTGCGTCGACTCCACGACGCGTCAGGCCATGCATCTGGGCCTCGGCGTCACGGTGCTCACGGATGCCACCGGGACGATCGACATCTCCGACGACCTGCCCGCGCATCTCGTGCACCGCGTCGAGCTCGGCGTGCTGGGGAGCGGCTTCGCGGCGCTGTCGACGACGTCGGACTGGGCGGCCTCGCTCGCATGAGCCGGACGTCGGTGGCGCGCACGCTCGACCTCAACGCCGACCTCGGCGAGGGCATCGCGACCGCCAGCCTGACCGACTCCGAGCTCGACGAGGCCCTCCTCGACGTCGTCACGAGCGCGAACGTCGCCTGCGGCGGGCACGCGGGCGACGCCGCGTCGATGGCGCGCGTCTGCACGGCCGCTGTCGAGCGGGGGGTCGCGATCGGCGCCCAGGTGTCCTACGTCGACCGCGAGGGCTTCGGCCGGCGCCGGCTCGACGTCGAGAGCCCGGTCCTGGTGGAGCAGATCCTCGAGCAGCTGGGATCGCTTCGGGCCCATGCGCGCTCGGCTGGCGGCCGCGTGGCCTACCTCAAGCCGCACGGTGCGCTCTACAACGCCGCTGCCGACGACCCCGACGTCGCCGACGCGGTGGTCCGCGCCGTCCTCGTCGACTCCGAGGACCACCGGCAGCTGCCCGTGCTCACGCTGCCCGGCTGCGCCCTCGCACTGCGGGCAAGAGCCGCCGGGATCGAGGTGGTGGCCGAGGCGTTCGCCGACCGCGCGTACACCGCCGGCGGCAGGCTGGTCCCGCGCTCGGAACCGGGCGCGGTCATCGACGACCCCCACGAGGTCGTGCTCCGGGTGCTGCGCATGGAGGCCGACCAGCGGGTGCGCACCATCGACGGCGGCGACGTCGGCGTCGAGGCTCGCTCGGTGTGCCTGCACTCCGACACCGATGGCGCGATCGACCTGGCCCGCCGGGTGCGCCACGCGCTCTGGGCGGCAGGCGTGCTGCTCATCCCGTTCTCGGGCGTGCGATGAGCCTGCCCTTCGGCGTGCGCCGCTGCGGCGACCGCGGCCTGCTCGTCGACGCCGACGACGCCGCAGGCATCGCCGCCGCCGTGGAGGCGCTGGCGCTGGCCGGCGTGGTCGAGGTGGTGCCGGGAGCCGCCGCCGTCCTCGTGCGGCACGACGCGTCGGCGGACCCGCGCGCGCTCGCCACCGTGCTGGCTGGAGTCGAGCCGCTGGCCCGCAGCACCGAGTCCGGCGTGCTCGTCGAGGTCCCGGTCGTCTACGACGGCGCCGACCTCGACGACGTCGCGGCCGCAACGGGCCTGACGGCTTCCGACGTCGTCCGACTGCACTCTGCGGCGGAGTACGACGTGGCCTTCTGCGGCTTCGCCCCGGGCTTCGCCTACCTGCGGGGGCTCGACACCCGGCTGGCCGTGCCGCGGCTGGCGGCGCCGCGCACCCGCGTGCCCGCAGGCTCGGTCGCTGTGGCCGACACCTGGTCGGCGGTGTACCCGCGCGAGTCGCCGGGCGGCTGGCGGCTGCTCGGCCGCACCGATGCTGCTGTCTGGGACTCCGCGCGCACCCCGCCGGCCCTGCTCGCGCCTGGCACGCGCGTGCGCTTCGTCGAGGTGCGGCCGTGATCGAGGTCGTGGCGCCGGGGCCGCTCGCGCTCGTCGAGGACCTCGGGCGCCCCGGCCTCGCTGCGATCGGCGTCGCCCGCTCCGGAGCCTTCGACCGCGGCTCGCTGAGGCTGGCCAACCGGCTGGTCGGCAACGACGAGGGCGCGGCCGGGATCGAGGCGCTGGCCGGCGGTCTTGCTCTGCGAGCGACGGTGCCGCTGGTGGTCGCGGTGACGGGAGCCGACGGGCCGGTGACGGTACGGGGCCCCTCCAGGGCGGTCCGCCAGATGCCCCGCCGCTCGCCGCTGCACCTGGCTGCGGACGACGTCCTCGAGCTCGGAGCGCCGTCGACGGGGCTGCGCTCGTACGTCGCCGTGCGCGGGGGCATCGCCCTGCGTCGCACGCTGGGCAGCGCGTCGTTCGACACCATGTCCCGCCTCGGGCCGGCGCCCCTCGCCGTCGGCGACCGGCTGCCCGTCGGCTGCGCCGTCCTCGGCACCCCGCACGTCGACCACGCGCCCGCCCGCCCGGCTGCGCCCGCCCTCCGGGTGCTGCCCGGTCCGCGCGACGACTGGTTCGGCGAGGCCGGCCTGGCCGCCCTGGCGGGCACGGAATGGGCCGTGTCGCCGGCCAGCGACCGGGTGGGCGTCCGGCTCGACGGCGGGCCGCTGGCCCGTGCGCGCAGCGGCGAGCTGCCGAGCGAGCCGATGGTGCCCGGGGCCCTGCAGGTGCCGCCGGGCGGGCGGCCCGTCCTGCTCGGGCCGGACGGTCCGACGACGGGCGGCTATCCCGTCATCGGCGTCGTCGTCGACGCCGATCTCGATCGGGTGGCGCAGCTGCGGCCGGGGGAACTTCTGCGCCTCACGATCGTCCGATAGGCGGGGACGGACGGCGGTGCAGGGCGCTGCGTCACAGTCCGTCGCCAGGTACTGGTCGGTCGGGTTGCCGCCCGGTAGCGCTCGGCCATGACACGCCCCCGTACGGAGCAATCATGTTTGGGCTCTACCTGAACGGCTCACCATGACTCAGACGGACGTGCCGACACCGTCACTGTTCGAGGAGGTGATACCCATGACGACGCTTGAGCGCAGCCACGCGAGCGACGTGATGGAGCTGCTGCGGAAGGGCATCCCCCTGACGCTGCTGCTGGACCTCGCGGACCCGTGCGGCCCTCGTTCCGAGGAGATCCTTCTCCTCGAGAAGGAGGAGAAAGCCGCTTGATCCGTAGGTCCCGACCGTTGCCGCGGTGAAGGAGGGGACGCCCGACAGACGCGCGACGACGACCGGCGAGGAGCCTCGCACCCGACCGAGACGGTGCTGGCTCCCCGCAGAACCACCCGGCCGAGGGGCCCGTGAACCCCGAGGCCAGGTCCCCGCACCGAGCACCCGCTCGGTCGGAGAACGGACCGCCCCGCCCTCACGGGCCCGATTTCATCTCCGGCTCACACCCGGTGTATCGTTACCCCGCACCTTGCGCCGCTAGCTCAATTGGCAGAGCAGCGGACTCTTAATCCGCGGGTTGTAGGTTCAAGTCCTACGCGGCGTACGTGTTCGGGAGCCCGGTCTTCGGACCGGGCTCCCGTCGTTTGACCTGCGGAGACGTCCAGTTCGAGCCGCACTCGCGAGCCGTCGACAAGATCGTTTCGAAGGCCCGCCGAAGGGGCCGTGGTGCCATTTTGGTTGCAATTCTCGACGTGAGGGCGCTCGCACGTAGCGTGACGTCCGACGCGCGCCCCCTCGGAGGCCACCGCACTGGCGCGACTGACGGCGAACTTCCCGGAGCACCGACCGGCAGGCATCCGAGTCGCCGCGGTCACCCAGAACCTTGACCCATATTCACTACTTCGCCTATATTCACTCTCACTGTGAAGAACCACGAAGTGGTGAATATACGTGGGCAGCTCCCCCGGGACGCCGTCCGCCTCCTGGCCGACGTCCCAGGCGTCGTCGTGGAGCCGACAAAGGCGAACACCGACGTCGTGCTGCGTGCCGGCCAGGTCAGTGTCGCGGTCGAGGTGAAGGCCTGGCCGGCGATCACCACCGCCGCGGCTCGGCAGGTCGTCGCGTATGCGGCCGAGCTCGACCGCGGCACCACCCTGGTCGCGGTCGCGCGGACGATCACGGAAGAGGCGCGTGAGCAGCTGACCGCGGCCGGGATCGGATGCATCGATGCCACCGGTGCCATCCGCCTGGACCTGCCAGGCCTCTACATCTGGCGCGACGCACAGCGGACTCCTCCGGGTGGTACGCGGGCTCGGCCGGTCGCGGTCTCGGGCAAGGCGGGCCTGGCCGCCCAGGCCATGTTGCGCGAGCCGGAACGCCCGTGGACCGTTCAGGACCTGGCCGAGGCGGCCGAGGTCTCCGTGGGTCTGGTCCACCGACTGTTCGTCCGGCTGGAGGCAGACGGGCTGCTCCAGGTCGAGGGCACTGGACCCCGCAAGACACGGCGGGTGAGCGATCCGGGCGGGCTGCTGGATGTGTGGGCCGCCGAGATGCGCGACCGCGATCTGCGAACACTGCGAGCCCACCGCTTAGCGCGCAATCCGGAAGCACTGGCGGCCACCCTGAGCAAAGCGCTGACTTCCGCGGGCTTGGATCACGCGGTCACGGGCGCGGCGGCGGCGGCGCGGCTGGCTCCCTTCGTCACCGCCATCCCGGTGACGGAGGTGTGGGTGCCTGAGCTCAGCGACCTGGCGGCCGTCGCCGACGCTGCCGGTGCTCGCGAGGTCAGCGAGGGTCACAACGTGGTGCTGCGCTCGGCGCGCGACGATCTGGCGCTGGCGTTCCGTGGCCGAGTGACGGACGTCTGGCTCGCCGACACTTTCCGGGTCTACCTCGACCTGCGCGCGGACCCGCGGCGTGGCCGCGAGCAGGCTGACCGATTGCGAGCGGAGGTTCTCGGGCTGTGAACAAGCGGCATCACAGCGACTACGACGCGATCGTGACAGCACGCTGCGAGCGGGCGCTGGTGACGCTGCTCGGCGACATCGGCCCGTGGAGCCGACGCCTCTACCTTGCAGGTGGTCTGGCTCCGCGCTACATCGTCGGCACGCTGCCCGAGGGCGCGAGCGCTCACGTGGGCACGACCGACGTCGACCTCGTCATCGCCTTGACCCTCAGCGACGAGAGTCCCGAGGCGTACCGGACGTTGGAGAACAACCTGCGCAAGGCAGGGTTCTCCGCCGAGACGTCGTTCCGATGGCACCGTGCCGTCGACCAGGTGAGCGTCACGGTCGAGTTCCTCTGCGAGACCGACAAGGTCGAGCCGGGCAGGATTTACAAGCCCAAGGACGGCACCGGCTCGGGACTGGGGGCCTTCAACGTCCCGGGCGCTCAGCTGGTTGCACGGGACTTCACCGAGGTCGAGATCGAAGCCGAGCGGCTCGACGAGGGCGGACACTCGCGGATAGTCGTCCGCGTGGCCGGGATCCTGTCCTACACGGTCCTCAAGACCCTGGTGTTCCAGGACCGGCACGAGAACAAGGACGCTTACGACCTCGTGTATTGCCTGCTCAACTACGGCGAGGGTCCCGACGACGCGGGCAGAGTCGCGAGCGGCAGTCAGATCGCGACCGACACGCAGACGGTCGCGGCGTTGGCCCTCCTCGCCGACCGATTCGCGTCACCCGACCACGACGGGCCTCGTGCGTACAGCGCGTTCCTCGAGGACGGCGACGACGAGGCCGCGGCACGCCGTCGACAGGAAGCCGTCTCCGTCGTCCGCGACTTCCTCGAGGCCATGGCCCAAGAATCACATCGAGAAGACTGAACGCTCCTCTTGTCACCGTCATGACCAGTAGGCGCTGGCGAGCTTGTTGGCGGCGTCGGTGGCGAGTTCGGGGACGACGTGGCTGTAGGTGCCGAGGGTGAGTCCGATCTGGGAGTGGCCGAGGATCTGCATGACCACTCGCGCCGGCACTCCCATCAGGAGCAACGTCGTGGCGGCCGTGTGCCGAGCGTCGTGCAGCCGGGCGGGTCGGACTCCGGCGTCTTTGAGGAGTTGGTCCCAGTCGCGGCGGTCGGCGCGGGAGTCGAGTGGGAGTCCGGTGCGTTGGGCGAAGACGTAGTCGAGGGCGTGCCATTCGCTGCCGGCGTGGAGGCGTTCGGCGTTCTGCGCGACCCGGTGCGCGCGGAGCAGCTCGACGACGGGTTCGGGCAGCGTGATGGTCCGCCGTCCGGCGCGTGACTTGGGTTCGACGAGGACGAGGCCGTGGCCGCGTTGGCGTTGGAGTGCTCGGCGGACGGTGAGGGTGGGGGCGTCGAGGTCGAGGTCGCGCCATTGCAGCCCGAGGGCCTCGCCCTGGCGGAGGCCGAGGGCGAGTGCGATGGCCCACCGCGTGCCGTTGCGGCGTCCTTTCGCGGTGTCGAGGATGGCGCGGGCTTCTGCGACGGAGAGGGGTTCGATCTCGTGCTGGGTGACGCTGGGGGCGTCGACGAGGGTGCAGACGTTGCGGGCGATCCGTCCGCGTTGCATCGCGATCTTCAACGCTCGGGAGAGCAGTCGGTGGGCTTGGAGGACGGAGGCGGGGGCGAGGCTGGCGGCGGCCATGTCGGTGTAGAGGCGTTCGACGTGCTCGGGTTGGAGCCGGTCGAGGCGGTGGTGCCCGATCCTGGGCACGATGTGGACCCGGGCGAGTGACCGGTAGCGCTCGAGGGTGGACGGGCGGACCCGGCGGGCGGCGACGTTGTCGAGGTACTCCCCCATCCACACCTCCAGCGTCGGTGGTGTGCCCGCAGCGAGGGCGGTGCCGGCGTCGCGCTTGGTCTCCAGCGCCCGGACCTTGGCGACGACCTCCCGTCGGGTCGCTCCGGTGACGTGGCGGCGGTCGCGGCGGCCGCCTTCTTTCAGGCCCATGGAGACGTAGCCGTGCCAGCGGCCGGTGTCGTCCTGGTGGATCGAGGACTCGTTGTTGGCGGCCCGTGAACCCATCACACGCTCCTTCCATCCGTGTCGGTCAGGGGGTGTCGGTCGCCGCGTTGCGGCGGTCGCGGACGAACGCGGTCAGGGCGTCGACGGGGACGCGGCGCAGGTGACCGATCGTGATCGTGGCGAGCTGCCCGGTGGCGACCAGGCGGTAGCAGGTGGTGCGCCCGATCCGCAGCCGGCGGGCGGCCTCCTCCACGGTGAGCAGCACCCGCGTCTCCCCCGGCGCCGGGTCGCTGGACCGGGCGGGGACGGCGGGGGTGATGCGGACGGACGGGTGGGTCGTGATTGGGGCCATGCGGGTTCTCCCTTGCTTGCTCTGGTGACCCGCGGATCGGGTGATCCGCGGAATTACAGGGACAGCCCAGGCCCATCAAGGCCCGGTCCGGTCGGGTAGTGGATGCGCCGGTGGGATTCCTGGGGACGACGCGCGGGCAGGATCGGTTGTGGATTCCACGGCCGCGCCCCCTGCATCGCCTCGGTCGCGGACTGCTCCGCGCCGCTGGTCGCGAGGATCCCCGCCAGCACCTCCACCCCGGTTTGTCCGGCGTCGTGGTCGTCGAGGGCGCGGTGCGGCTCGTCCCGCTCCCCGCCGCCGGGGCCGTCGCCGAGAGGGACGTAGGCGTGGTTGGCGTCGCGGCCGCGGGTCATCCCGACATACAGGTGCTCACGGGTCATCCCCGGCCCGGTGATCACATGCGCGGTTTCCACGGTCCGGGCTTGGGCGCGGTGGGCGGTGATGGCGTAGCCGAGCTGGACGTAGGCGGCGACGTAGTCCGCCGGCAGCCCCCACAGCTGCCCGGCGACCACGGGATCGGTGCTGACCGGCGCGACGACCAGGCCACCATCGGGCTGGGTCTCGACCACGGTCCAGACCGCGCCGTTGCGCACGAAGTCACCGTCCGCGCTGGACAGCTGCCGGGTGTTGCGCCGGGTGGTGATCCGGTCCCCGACCCCGACGGTGGTGCCATCGGCCAACTCGATCCCCTCGATGCTGGACCGGCCGGTCAGGGCGTTGTCGGCCCGGGCGCGGGTGTTGAGCTCCAGGACGGTGTCGTTGTCCGCCGCGATCAGCAGCGACTCCTTCCCCGCGTCGACATCGGCGCGCCAGGCCTGGTAGGCGGCGGTGAGCATCGCGTCGCGGTCGCCGTCGAGGATCCGGCCGTGCGCGGCGTAGGAGTCCAGGACGGCGGGGTCGCCGGCGCGCAGGCCGAGGGTGGCGTGGGATTCCCACCGGTGGGTGAACCGCCACAGCTCGGTCAGCTCCGCGGCCTGCGTGTGCCGCGCGAGGAGCCCGAACGCGCCGCCGGCCTGCACCGCGGACAGCTGCGCCGGGTCACCGACGAGCAGGAGCAGGGCACCGGCGTTGCGGGCCTGGTCGGCGAGCAGTGCGAGGTCGAGGGTGCCGGCCAGGGTCGCTTCATCCACGATCACCAGCTGGCCGCGCTGCATCCGGTACCGGTCGGCCGGGTCGTGGATGCCCCAGTGCTGCGCCAGCGGCTTCTCCACCTGCTTGAGGTCGCGGGCGTGCTGGGCCCGTTCGCGGGTGCGGCCGGCACCGCCGGGCAGGAAGGAGGCCCGGTCGGCGACGTCGACGTACCCGTCGAGGCCGGGGCCTTCGGACTGCCACAACCAGCGGGCCACGGTCTCGCAGCGGATCCCCAACGACTTCTGCAGCTCCATCGCCCCGGTCGCCGACGGCGAGAGGCCGACCACCGAGTTCTGGCCGCGCCACTGCCCCCGCCACAGCCGCGCCAACGCGTCCAGCGTCGCGGTCTTGCCTGACCCGGCCGGCCCGACCAGGACCTGCAGCCCGTGCCCGGAGCGCATCACCTGCTCCAACGCCGCCCGCTGATCCGCGCCCAGGCCATACGGGTCCATCCACCGCGGGCTGGTCGGCGCGACCGCCGGACCCACCCCGGTCGTCGCGGCGTCGAGCAGGACACGCTCCGCCTCAAGGATGCGGGAGGAGGTGTAGCGGCGAGACATCCCCGCCCCCGGCACCCCCTCGGCGATGACAGGTCGTGCTGAGTCGGTCCCGTTCGCGGTCGTCCCCGCGACGGACGCGGTGACAGGTGCTCCATCGGCACCTTGCACCGGACCTGTCGCGGCACCAGCGGCGGACGGGCCGTCCGCCGTCCCACCCAGGACGGACGGGTCCGGCGCTGTGCCGGCGGCGGACGGCGTGACGGACGGCGTGAGGTCCGGTCCGTCCGCGACGGACGCAGTGAGAGACCGTCCGTCGCCGAGCTCGAGGGCGGCGGACGGTCCCTCCGGTGCCAGGGCGAGGGGGTCGGGCTGGCCGTCGATCGCGACGCACTGCTCCCGCGCCAACGCCACCACACTGGCGTGCAGCTTGGTCCGGTCCTGAGGTGAGGCCATCGGGAGGTGTTTGGTGGCGCGGGCGACCTCGGCCTCGAGGTTCCACGCGTTCCACGTCGAGCGCCGCCCCTCCACCTGGGACACCGCGTAGGTCGCGAAGGTGCGCCGGGTCTCGGTGCCGATGTCGCGCAGCCGCAGCGGACGCGTGTACTGGCCGGAGAGGGCATCGGCGACCAGGTCACGTGGCTCGCGCCCGGTCAGCTCGCGGGCGCGTTGCGCCCATGAGGTCAGCAGGTCCGCCCACGCCCGCGCGACCTTGGTCGGGCGGGTCGCGATCGTCACCGCCTGCCGGATCTTGATCTGCTCCACCCGCGTCGGGTGCCGTCCGTGCTGGGCGGTGAACGCGACCGTCTCCCGGTACTGCCGGGCGTACATGTTCCGGGACCGGGTGGAGAACTCCTGGAGCAGCTCATCGGGGAACCCGTCGAGCTCGAACGCCGGCGTCGCCCACTCCCCCCGATTCCGCCACCGGAACGCCACCGGCAGGCGCCGCGACAGCTCATCGGCCAGCAGCGCATCGAACGTCTCCGACAACGCCACCCCCGCCGCGAACAGCAGCTGCCCGTCCAGCGTCCGCCAGGTGCCGTCCGCTCCCTGGACGCGGTTGGCGACGACCACGTGGGTGTGCAGGTTCGGGTCCCCGGTACGGGTGTCGGGATGGTCGAACGCCGCCGCAACGATCCCCCGCACGGGCACGCGCGTGGCGCCGGCGCGTCCGACCCTGGTGGCGGCGACGCGGGCTTCGAGGATGTCGATGACCTGGTCGACCGCGGCGTGGTGCGCGGCCTGGACCGCTGCGCGCGTGTCCTCGTCGCCGAGCGCCCAGAGCAGGCTGACCGACTTCACCGCCGTGAACGTCAAGTCATAGCCCGCCACCCCCGCGGGACGTGTCACCCCGTCCGCGCCGGTCCGGGTCGGGAACGCCCGGCCCAACGCCTGCCCGGTGACCGGGTCGCAGGCGCGGCCGAAGACCGCGGTCATCGCTGCCTCGGTCACCTGTGATCCGCGGCGGAGGCCGCGACCGTCGTCGAGGCCGTCCAGGCCGGTCCCGAGCCAGCGGCCCGGCGGGTTGCCCGACTCGAGGTAGTAGTCCACCAGCGGCAGCTGCCCGCGGGGCACGTCAGCCGACGCCGTGTGCGCGAGCAGGTAACGGAACCCACCCGCAGCCGACATCCGATGCACCGACATCACGACCCGCATCACCACCCTCAGCACGAGGCGCCCCCGACGACGACTGCCCTCACTAAGGAGGTGTGCAGAACATGCGCGTTACACGCCCATCAGCGCGGAAGTTGTTCCGGCACGGACGATCCCGAACCCGACGGGACGGCGGACAGAACCCCACCGAACCGATGGGAACGTCGCGGGACCCACAGGCGGCCACCACCGGCACCTAGTGCAAGACGAGTGCTGAAGTCTGCTGGGGGCGCGAGCAGCCTTGTTGTGGACCTGGCTTGCCTCGCAGCGTCTGCCGCGTGGTCGGACCCAACTGATTCCATGAGGTCATGGATTCAGCTCCGCATTACTCATTGGGACACTTGACCGAAGACGTCATGGCCGGGCCGGATGAGCCGCGCGCGACCATCGACTGGGGCATCGAGATCCAGCCGGACGAAGCAGATCGTCTCGTGGACGCTGTCTCGGCCGTTCGACGTCTGTCAGAGCGGGGCACCTATGAACACCTGTGCCGCTGTTACCTCGCGGTGGTCGACAAGGTGTCCCTCTATAGATCGTTGAGGCGGTCGACTGGTAGCGCTCGGGCGCTCAACCAACCGTCGCACTCCATCAGTGTGATGGGGGCCGTCGCCAACTGGCTGAGTGCCTCGAGGATGTACTTGGTCAGTGAGATGGAGACGCTGCTTGAACTGTCAATGGCCATCTCGATGTCCCCGCTGGTGGCCAGTGAAAGTCCCCACCTCGCGTGATGGGTTAGCGCTTGGTGGGGCGGCCTCCTGATTGGTTGCGTGCTTCGCGCATGCGGTAGCTCTCGCCGTCGGTGGCGACGATGTTGTTGTGGTGCAGGAGCCGGTCCAGGAGGCTGACGGCGGTGGAGTGGTCGGGCAGGAATCGGCCCCATTCCTCGAAAGGCCAGTGGCTGGCGATGGCGAGGCTGCGGCGTTCGTAGGCGGCGGCGACGAACCGGAACAGCAGTTGGCTGCCGGTCGCGTCCAGGGGCGCGAACCCGACTTCGTCGCAGATGATGAGGTCGTTGCGCAGCAGGGTCTCGATGACTTTGCCGACGCTGTTGTCGGCGAGGCCGCGGTAGAGGTTCTCGACGAGTTCGGCGGCGGTGAAGTAGCGGACCCGCTGGCCCTGTTCGACGGCCGCGTGGCCCAGGGCGATCAGGGTGTGGCTCTTCCCGGTGCCGGCGGGGCCGATCAGGGTGAGGTTCTCCCGTGCGGTGATCCATTCCAGCGAGGTGAGGTAGGCCCACGTCGG
>JAIUOK010000084.1 GCA_020161245.1 Actinomycetota bacterium
CCGTGCGCAGGGCCTTGTCGACGGCGTCGCCGATGTCCTGCACGGTCTTGACCTTGCCGACGAAGTTGAGGGGCGAGCCCCCGTGCGTGGCCTCGTAGCGGAGCATCGGGGTGTCGACGCCGCTGGGGAAGATGCCCATGACGCGGACGCCGTGCGGGGCTAGCTCCGAGCGGATCGAGGTCTGGAAGCCGCGCAGCCCGAACTTCGACGCCGCGTACGACGCGCTGCCCGGCAGCGCGAGGATGCCGCCCATCGACACGATCGTGACGATGTCGCCGCGTCCGCGCGGCTTCATGACGCGGGCCGCTGCGCGGGTGAGCTGCATGGGCGCGAGCAGGTTGACGTTGATGTGGCGGTCGATGTCCGCCTGCGTCACGTCGTCGATGGTGCCGGGGTTGATGAGGCCCGCGTTGTTGACGAGCAGGTCGACGTCGGCGTGCTCCGCCTCCAGCCAGTCGGCGGTGGCTCGGACCTGCTCCGGGTCGGAGAGGTCGGCAGTCCTCGTGATCGCGGGGCGCTGGAGCGACGACGCCGTCTCGGCCATGCGCGACTCGTCGACGTCGACCAGGACCAGCGAGTACCCGCGCGACTCGAGCCGGCGGGCGATCTCGCGCGCCATCGCGCCGCCGCCGCCGGTGACGATCGCCTTGCTCATGCGGGTGCTCCTTCGCGGTCGTCGAGCGCCACGGCGTCGGGACGGACCCGCAGCGGCTGGTAGGTCTCGGCGTCGAGGTCGGCCCACTCGAACCGGTCGCGGAGGTCCGCGAGGTAGTGGATGTAGGTCTCGATCTCGACGTAGTTGGCGTTGCGGTCGCTGTCGAGGTAGGTCATGCCGCCCGACAGGTCGGGGCGGTCGGTGGCCTTGAGCTCGCGCAGCTCGTCGCGGTGGACGCCGGTCTCGCGGGCGCGGATGTCGATGACGATCATCTGTGCCATCTCGTCGAACCGCTGGTAGGCGCCGCCCGCGAACTCCACGAACCCGAGCACATAGAGGCTGTCGAGCTCGCGGCTGAAGATGTTGAGGTAGAGCTGCGGGTGGCCGCGCCGCCAGGTGAGCAGCGACTCGTCGAGGAAGGGCAGCCGGTACTGGTAGCCGGTGGCGAGCAGGACGAGGTCGAGATCCTCCGTGGTGCCGTCGGCGAACAGCGCGCCGGTGGGCGTGAGCCGGGCGACGTCGGGCTTGGCCACGAGGTCGCCGTGCTGCAGGTAGTGCAGCACCTGGGTGTTCATGATCGGGTGGCTCTGCAGCAGGTCGTGGTCGGGCGCCGGCAGGCCGAGCCGGGTGAGGTCGCCGACCAGGGCGTCGACCAGCTGCGTCGCGTCGCCGGAGAGGCTCACGCCGCGCGGCGGGTCGACGGCGCCCGACAGCAGCGCATCGGTCGGCAGCCCGAAGATGTGCTTGGGCACGAAGCGGTAGCCGCGCCGCACCGACAGGAACGCCTTGTCGGCGTTGCGCGCGGCGTCGCAGGCGATGTCGACGCCGGAGTTGCCGGCGCCCACCACCAGCACGCGCTTGCCGCGGAACTCCGACCCGTCGCGGAAGGTGCGCGAATGGCGCACCTCGCCCTCGAAGAGCTGGGCGCCCTCGATCTCCGGCTCGTTGGGGTGCCACGTCACTCCGGGCGCGGCGATGAGGCCGTCGTACTCGCGCACCTCGCCGGTCGAGAGCGTGACCTGCCAGCGGTCGCCGTCGATCGGCTCGGCCTGCTCGACGCCGACGCCGAGGGTGACGTGCTCGTAGAGGCCGTAGTCGCGGGCGAACGCGCGGACGTACTCGCGGATCTGCTTCCACGACGGGTAGTCGGGGTAGTCGTCGGGCATGGGGTAGCCGATGAATGCCGACAGGTACTTCGAGCTGATGAAGTGCGCGCTCTCGTACATCGGCGAGTCCGGGTTCTCCATGTCCCAGATGCCGCCGACGTCCTGCTGCTTCTCGAACCAGTCGAACGGCACGCCCTCGGCGATCAGCGCGCGGGCCATGATCATGCCCGCCGGTCCGGCGCCGACGAGGCAGTAGCGCCGGCTGTACGCGATCGGCTCGACGTCGGCCCGCCGGCGATGCCCGCGCACACGGGAGCGGGCGATCGCGGCGTACGTCGTCGGGCGGTGACGGCGCAGCACCAGCGCCATGACGACGCCAGCGGCGGCCGCGACCACGAGCGCGAGCGGCACGGAGTTGACCGCCACGTCGCTGGATCCGGTGAGCGTGGGGTAGTTGATCGCCGCCATCACGAAGGCGGTGACCAGGCCGACGAAGCCGATACCCGGCGCGATGACACAGCGCCACAGCGTGCGGTCGGAGCGGGCCCAGAAGAACGCGACGACGGCGAGCGACGCCGCCGCCTGCAGCGCGATGATCCCGAGCGTGCCGACGCCGATGAGTGCCGGCACCAGGCTGGTGAACGGGTCGACCGCGGCGAGCGCGAAGCCGCTGATGACGATGAGGCTCAGCACCGAGACGAGGATGCTCGCGACGTGCGGGCTGAAGTGGTTCGGGTGGTAGTGCCCGAGCCGCTGGGGCAGCACCTTCTCCCGCCCGAGCGCGAACAGGTAGCGGCTCGTCGCGTTGTGCAGCGCCAGGTAGCCGGCCAGCACGCTCGTGCACAGGAGGACGGCCGTCAGGTCGTAGAGCACCTCGCCCCCGTACTGCTTCACGAGGTCGAACACGAACTCGCCCTGGGCGGCCGTCGCCTGGTCCTTCACGGAGCCCACGCCGGCAGCACCGACGATGATCCAGGTGGTGAGGATGTAGAAGATGCCGATCGACGCGACCGCGATGTAGGTCGCGCGGGGGATGCTGCGCTCCGGGTCCTTCGTCTCCTCGCCGTAGAGCGCGGCCGACTCGAACCCGACGAAGCTGAACATCGCGAACATGAGCGCGATGCCGAGCGAGCCGCTCATCACCTGCGTGGGCGAGAAGGACTCGACGGGGAACGCCGCGGCGCCCTTCTGCCCGACGACGATGAGGTCGAAGACGATGAGCACCGCGAACTCGAGCACCATGAGGGTGCCGAGCACCTTGGCCGACAGGTCGACTGAGCGGTAGCCGAGGAAGGCGATGAGCACGATCGCCGGGAGGGCCAGCTGCCACCACGCGACGGTGATGCCGAGCCCCTCGAGCACGAGCGCCGTGTAGTAGCCGAAGGCGCCCGCGAGCCCAAAGGTCAGTGCGCCGTAGGCCAGCACCGCGACGTAGGCCGCGGCGACGCCGCTCGGCTTGCCCAGCGATCGCGCGATGTAGGTGTAGAACGCGCCGGTGTTGACCACGCGGCGGCTCATCGCGGCGTAGCCCACGGAGAAGCACAGGAGCACCGCGGTGGCGATGACGAAGGCCGCGGGCGCCCCCGCGCCGTTGCCGAAGATCACCGCGAGCGGGACGTTGCCCACCATCGCGGCCATCGGCGCCGCTGCCGCGATGACGAGGAAGACGACGCGCCGCGTGCTCAGCGACGACCGCGACTTCGGGCCGGCCATGGGCGCTCCTCCGCGCTCCGGGAGCGCGTGACCGCGCTCACATGGGTGGGGAGTCTGGCTTGGGCGGTTGATTTGGTCAAGTGTCCAAGACAGATGTGCAACACTGCGCGGCATGTCGCCCGACCGCGCGCCCGCACGACGTCCCGACGACGAGGGACGCCGGGCCGAGCTGATCGCCGCGGCGTCGCGGGTCATCGCCGAGCACGGCATCGCAGCCGCCACGACGCGGCGCATCGCCGAGGAGGCCGGCGTCCCGTCAGGTCTCGTCCACTACTGGTTCTCCGGCAAGGACGAGCTGCTCGAGGCGGTCATCTCCGACACGCTCGTGTCGATCGAGGACGCCGTGCGGGACTCTCGCGCACAGCCGCACGACGACGACCTCGCCCCGCTGCACCAGCAGCTACTGGCCGCGTTCCGCATCGTCGAGAGCGACGACCGCGGACGGCAGCTCGCGATGTACGAGATGACGACCTGGGCGCTGCGCCGCCCCGGGCTCGCGGAGGTGGCCCGCCACCAGTACGAGTCGTACCGGCGCGTGGCGGCCGAAGGCCTCGAGGCCGCCGGCGTCGACCCTGAGTCTGATCCCGCGCTCTCCGCGCTCGTCGCGGCCGTGTTCGACGGGCTCACGCTGTCGTGGCTCGCGGATCCGGACGGCACCGACCCGGAGGCCGTCCTGCGCCTGCTCGCGAAGCTCGTCGCCGCCGCGCGCGTCTCGTCGTAACCGTCGCGCTTCTACGACGCCGGACTTGGCAGGATCGGCTGCATGACGACGTCGGTGCCCGACCGCATCCTGCAGCGACTCGACGACCTCGCCGCCGTGCTCGCCAGCCGCGGCGACGCCCGCGCGCTGCTCGGGCTCGGGTCGGTCGGCGTCGATCTCGACCGCCTCGACGACCACTCCGACCTCGACTTCTTCGTGATCGTCGACGACGGTGCCAAGCAGCGCTACCTCGACGACGTCGACTGGCTCGAGGCCGTGCACCCCTTGGCCTTCTCCTTCACCAACACCGTCGACGGGCGCAAGGCGCTCTGGGCCGACGGGCTGTTCGCGGAGTACGCCGTCTTCACCCTCGGCGAGCTCGAGGGGATCCCGTACTCGCCGGGACGTGTGGTGTGGCGGCGAGACGACACCCCCGAGTCGATCGCAGTCCCGTCGAGGCCCCTGCCGGTTCCTGGTAGCTCGTCGCTGGACTGGCTGGTCGGCGAGGCGACGACCAACCTGTTCGTCGGGCTGCACCGGTACCGCCGGGGCGAGCGCCTCTCCGGGATGCGCTTCGTCCAGGTGTTCGTCGTCGACAGCATCCTCGCCATCGCCGGCCAGCTCGGCCTGGCCTCGGCGCCGCAGCAGGACGTGTTCGCCATCGAGCGGTCGGCGGAGCGCCGCCTCGACCCCGACGTCGTCCCGCTCGCCTCGTTCGCCCAGGGCTACGCCCGGACGCCGGAGTCGGCGCTGGCCTCGCTCGCCTGGCTCGAGCAGCACGTCGACGTCCCACCGGCCCTGGTCCAAGCGATCCGCGCGCTCGCGCGCTGAGCCGGGCAGCGCGCGGGAACCCGCCCGACGTCGGTCCCGTAGCATGGCGGGCCGTGGTCCTCACCGACCGCCCGCCCTCGTGGGGCCAGTCAATGGCTGCAAATCCCTTGTGCCGCAGGGGCGCAGAACTCGCGCAGCAACGACTTTCCGGCGATTGCGCAACGAGTGGATTGCCCTGCTTGGACGTTCGGACGTGGAGCCGCGTCAGGGGATGGTGATGACGCCGGTTTCCTAAATGGCGCATGAGCACCTCAGGA
The DNA here is from genome assembly GCA_020161245.1 of Actinomycetota bacterium. GTDB lineage: Bacteria > Actinomycetota > Actinomycetes > S36-B12 > CAIYMF01 > Longivirga. The sequence continues at coordinate 5,263 of JAIUOK010000084.1, forward strand.
CGTGAGGAGTGACGCCCTCTCCGTCCGCTGTTCGTCTGTCGTACGGCCGGCAGGGCAGACTCGGGTGCCATCTGGTCAGCGACTTTGATCCGTGCCAAGAGCTGCGGAACTCGTGTCCTGCCGCGTGCGGGATACCGCCTCCCACAGGACTGTTCGACCACGTGCGGACCGACTGGACCGGCGCTGCCCGGCCGGAGGGCAGAAGGCCGCTTCCGTGAGAGAAGCGGCCTTCTGCTTGTTTCAGCCCGATGGGCGCGGGCCTAGCGGTTGATGACCGTGACCGCCATCGGCCTGACGCTCGGGCTCCTGGCCGCGGGGCTCGTGGCCAACCCCATCGATGTGGGGGCGAACTACATCGGCGTCCTGGCCGCCACACTCATCGCAGTGCCCGCGCTCGTGCACCGGCTCGTGTCGGAGCTGCGCGCGCTCGCGCAGGCCAACGCCGAGGCCGCGGTGCGCGACCCGCTCACGGGTGCCTTCAACCGCCGCGGGGTCCTGCTCGAGGCCACGGCGGTCCACGCGGTCAGCGAGCGCGCTGCGGCGCCGACCACTGTCGTCGCCATCGATCTCGACGGCTTCAAGCAGGTGAACGACACGCGCGGCCACGCCGCCGGCGACGACCTGCTCGTGTCGCTCGTACGAGCATGGACGTCGACGCTGCGCGCGGGCGATGTCCTCGGCCGCACGGGAGGCGACGAGTTCCTGCTCGTGCTGCCGCAGTGCGACGTCGAGGCCGCCGAGGCCCTCGTCGTGCGGCTGCGCGAGGCGCATCCGTTCCGGTGGTCGTACGGCCTCGCCGAGTGGAACGACGACGACCTCGATGCGGTGGTCGCCCGCGCCGACGCCCTCCTCTACGCCGCCAAGCCTGCGCGCGCCACCGCCGTCGACCTCCGGGTCAGCCGAGTCGACACCGATCGGCCGTGATCGCTCCGCCGCGATCCCAGGCGCCCCTCGCCCCGGCCGTCGGTGCGTAGCCGCCAGCCGGACCACGCATTCCGCCGGTTCCCGGACGCAGCTGCGAGACCGGCTCGCGGCAGCCGGGCATCGTGCCGGACAGCCAGTGCGCGGTGGCCTGTTCGTCGAGCCCGTAGACCTTGGCGATCCAGGGCCATCGCGCCGGCTTGGGCTCGGAGCTTCCACGCTCCCAGCGCTTGATCGTCTCCGATGTCACCCCGAGCGCGCGGGCGGCCTGATGGCGCGCAAGGCCGATCGCCAGGCGTGCTGCACGAAGGAGGCGCGCCACGTCGGCCCGGTCGAACTCCGACGGCGCGACGGGTCGAAGATCCACGTCGAGCGCGCCCGCGAGCTCTGTGACGGAGCACCGCAGCATGCTCGCCAGGCGTTTCACCTCGGACGGGGTCGCGGAGCGGGCTCCCCTGTCCAGCGCGGCGATGCGGCTCAGCGCTATCCCGGTCGAAGCCGAGAGCTCCCGCTGCGACAGGCGCCGCGCGCGTCGCAGGCGCCGGACGATGGACGGCTCCGGGGCCGGCGGTCGATCGCGGAGCAGGGCGAGCCCCTCGTCGACGTCCACCTGAGCCAGATCCGCGATGGCGGGCCACAGACCGCTGGGGACGGTCCGCCGGCCCTGGCTGATCTGCCTGGCGTAGCCCTCGGTGCTGCCGATGGCCGAGGCGAGCTGCTCCGGCGTGATGCTCAGCGCGCGGAGCCTTGCGTCCAGCCCCGGCAGCCGACCGACGCAGTCCCGCGTGCTCGCCGGCACGTCGTCGAACATCCGCTGGACGTGGCTCACCGGAAGATCCAGGGCCTGCGCCAGGCGGCGGACATCGTGCATGTGGGGCCGTTGGAGACCGCACTCCCACTTGGACATGGTGGCGTAGCTGACGTTGAGCTGCCGGGCCAATCCGGCCTGGCTGTACCCGGCGTGCAGTCGCGCGGCTGCGAGCGGACGGGTCCGTGCGCCCCCTGCGGTCTCCGGCCGGTAGACGGTGCTCGACGGTGCCTGGCGCCGCAGGTGCTCGAGGGGGACTCCCAGGCCTTCGGCGACGTCCTGGAGCGTGTGCGGTCGAGGCGAGACCCCTCGTTCCCACTTGAGGACAGTGCTGGGCGAGACGCCCAGGATCCTCGACGCCATCCGCAGGGTCAGCGAGCTGTCCCGGCGCCAGCGGATCAGGGCCTGGCCGAACTCGAGCTCCGTGTTCCACGGCGGATCGCCCGCGTGCCCGAGGAGGTCGCCGGCCTCGGAACCGGGGCCGCTGTCGATGCAGGCGTTGGTGAGCAGCACTGCAGGAACCTCCGGCTACGACGCGCCGCCGTCCTGCGCTCCTGCCCGCAGGCGACGTGCTTCGGATGATCGGCAGGCCAGGTGGGCCGCGGCGGCCGCGCCAGGAACGAGTGGCGGCCAGCCCGGCTCGACGGGGAGCCGGGCCTTCGGTCCCGCGCCGTGGACGGCGGACCGGTCGTCATCCCCGGGCCGCGTCGTCGTTCGCGGCGCCGGGGGCGGCGGATCCGTCCGGCTGGGACGGATCCGCCACCATTCGCTCAGCGCTGTCTCACGTGGTCCGGTTGAAGGAGTCGCGCATCTTCTGGACGTGGTCGAGGTAGTAGGACTCGGGGACGGGCTGCT
>JAIUOK010000012.1 GCA_020161245.1 Actinomycetota bacterium
CCACGGGCCCGAGCCGCCGACCGACCCACCCTTCTAAGCACCCCCCTTCGAGCTGCGAACCCTCCACCACCCCAGTGCGAGGGCCACAGCCACGCCGACATGCCAGCCGAACCGCCCCGTATCCGGCATTCGGCATCACTTCGTCAGGCAAGATCAGCCTGTGACAGGGGACCGGGACTGGCCAGCGGAGAACGAGTTGGACGAGCGTCTGGCTGTCTTGGAGGTGGCCGCTAGCCACTTCTACGGGGTGAGGGAGATCGAGCACCTTCTCGTCGGTCTACTGGATCTCATGCGGTCCGACCGATTGCCCAAGGATCGTTCACTGGCCGCCCTGGAAGCCCGCATGGTGGCGTGGCCGCCAGGAACTGTGGAGTTGCTGGAGTTCACTATGCGAGAGCTCCGCTGGCCTGAGGTTCAGTCCTCACTGAAGATGTCAGCCGCCAACCATCCCGACTTCCGGGCTCGCGACCAGGCGAGACAGGCGCTCGAGGTCTACGCCGAGGACTGGCCGAACGGCGAGATTTACCGGACCTACGCCGAGTGACGTCGTCGAGAAGAAGTGACGATCTCGATCGCTTCACAAGGCATCCTTGCTACGTGACTGAGGACGAGTTGGACGCTGTTCTGCAACGCGCTGAGGCGGCTGGGCCGGGACCGTGGTGGTCTTCTTGGGAAGGCAGAGACCACGAGTCTGGCGACTCGTTCGTCGGGACCGGGACGCAGGACTCTCGCGGTCCGGACCTGTACATCTCGGCCGACGGCGTCCCTGCCCCCGTCGAGGTGCTGGACTTCATCGCTGCGGCTCGTCAGGACGTGCCAGCGCTGGTGGCAGAGATCCGGCGCCTGCGCCAGTCCCAGCAATAGTGCCCGCGCAGATGTGCCTGATGGATGGTTCTGGCGGGCGTTGAGCGGTTGCTCGTAGCGTCCGGGGTTCTGGCGGGCCGTCTCGAGAAGTGCCTGCTACCGGTGCCGGTTGGCTTTCGAACGAAGCGTCGGCCCGCCAGTTCCTCAGGCGGTGGCGTGGCTCGTAAGAGGCAAGCACCGGTTCGCATCAGGAGTGCCTGCGGCCGCCGTTCCCTTCGGGTTCCTGAAGGAGGAGCCATGGTGCTGATCGGGATCGACTCTCACAAGGCCACCCACACCGCGGTGGTGGTCGACGATGACGAGCGCGAGCTCGCGCGGATCAAGGTGAGGTCAGACCGCTCGCAGGTCGCGGTGCTGCTGGAGTTCGCCGAGGCCTACCGGCCGCGCCGGTGGGCGATCGAGTCCGCCGGCGGTCTGGGGTTCCTGCTGGCACAGCAGCTGGTGCGTGCCGGCGAGGACGTCGTCGACGTGCCGGCGACGCTGGCGGCGCGGGTGCGTCTGCTGGGGTCGGGGCGCGGTTCCAAGAACGACCCGAACGATGCGCTCTCGACCGCGATCGCGGCGCTGCGGGACCCGCACCTGCGCACGGTGGTGGTCGAGGACCACGCGATGGTGCTGCGGCTGCTCGCCGACCGCCACCAGGACCTGACCTCGCTGCGGACCCAGGCGGTCTGCCGCCTGCACGCGCTGATCGCCGCTCTGGTGCCGGGCGGGGTCGGGCGGCGGATCTCCGCTGATGGCGCGCTATCCCAGCTCCAGGCGGTGCGCCCGAGCACGGTCGTGGAGACCGCCCGCCGCGACCTGGCCCTCGACCTCGTCGCCGACATCCGCCGCCTCGACGCCGGCATCGCCGCGGTCAAGGCCAGCACCGCCGTCGCGGTCGCCGCGTCGGCAACGACCGTCACCGACGTGTTCGGCGTCGGGCCGGTCGTGGCCGCGCTGCTGATCGGGCACACCGGCGACATCACCCGGTTCCCGACCCCGGGCCACTACGCCTCCTACAACGGAACGGCCCCGATCGAGGCCTCGTCCGGGAAGGTCGTGCGGCACCGGCTCAACCAGCGCGGCAACCGCCAGCTCAACCACGCCCTGCACATGGCCGCAGTCACCCAGATCCGCTTCGACACCCCCGGCCGCGCGTACTACCTGCGCAAGATCGAGGAGGGGAAGTCGGCCAAGGAGGCCCGCCGCGCGCTCAAGCGCAGGATCAGCGACGCGGTCTACCGGCAGATGCGCGCCGACGCGCTGGGCTGACCACGACCCGGACATGAAGAGGTCCGGGAGGGCAACCAGGGCGCGACTCTGACTCCAGCGCGGCCGGCACCACACCCTGATAGCCGGCTCTTCGGATGAGCCACTCCCGGACTCGAAACCGAAAGTACGCCTCTGACATCACCCTGCCAAGAGGCGATCCCGCCATGCCTGAAACCAGGCCTTGACAAGCAAGAGGCTTCGATAGTGCTTGGTCGGTGGCGCGGCTGACAGCGGTCGTGCGGCTCGGCATAGTGGCGGCATGACGTGCCCGTACTGCGAGACGGAGATGGCGGCCGGCGTGACCGTGGGTCGCTCGCCGGGTGTGAAGTTCAAGCCCGAGCGCAGCATCGCCGGCGACATCGGCGGCACGCTGCTGACCGACGGCTTCTTCAACCATTCCGCGCCGGCGCTCCGATGCGCGACCTGCGGCACGGTCATCGTCCCTGGGCCGAAGAGGCGCTGAATCCGAGCCGATCCCTCAGCTGCCGAGGCGGGTGCGGGCGGAGTCGCGGGCCTCGGTGACGGTGAGCGGGCGGCCTGCTCGCTGCAGACCCATGACCGGCATGTTCTGGTAGACCGACTCGTAGTCGCCCGCCGACACCTTGAAGGTCTCGTGCCAGATGCCGGCGCCAGCGCGGTCGCCCTCGGCGAGGCGGTTCCACTCGCGCCACACCGGTGCGTGCTTCGCGGACGGGTTGCGCGCGTAGGCCTCGAGGGCATCGAACGACCGCCAGTACTGCACGATCACGCCGCCGACGTCGCCGTAGACCTGGAAGCTGAGCAGCCCGTGCGACGGATCGGACGCGAGCTCGACGAGCATCTCCCGCATGGCCTGCAGCAGCCGGACGGCATCCGGGTGCGCCGAGGGGTCGTGCACGGCGGCACCGATGAGGAAGACGACGAAGTCGCCGTCGAGCTCGGCCGTCCAGCGGCCCGGTTGCAGCGCCATGGCGAGACCGTGCCACGGGCCAGCGCCCGACGTCCTCGGATTCGCGGCGACGGGGACGCGTGTTACACCCGCGACTGCACAGAAGCGGCCCCGTTCTTGTGCAGTCCCGGGTGTAACTCGAGGCGGGGGAGAGGCGTCAGACGCCGAGGGTGTTCCGCAGCTCGGCGACGGAGGCGGCGGGGTCGGTGGTGTCGAACCGGAAGGCCTGCAGGCCGGCCGAGCGGGCGCCCTCGACGTTGGCGGTGAGGTCGTCGATGAACAGCGTGCGCGCGGGGTCGGCGCCGAGGGCGACCACGGCAGCGGTGTACGACGCCGGGTCGGGCTTGCGCACGCCGATGTCGAGGGAGTCGACGATGCGCTCGAAGTACTGCTTGTACTCCCAGGTGTCTTTCCAACCGACGCCGAGGAACTTGGTGGCGTCGTTGGTCAGGACGGCCTGGCGGTAGCGCTTCGGGATGTCGCCGAGGAGCGCGACGACGACCGGCCGGCCGCGGCCCTCCCAGCCGAGCTCGCGTAGCGCGTCGTAGAGGTGCAGGCCCGGCACGGTCTTGCGGGCGAGGTCCTCGATGTCGCGCCAGTACTCGGGCTCGTCGCGCTCGCCTGAGTCGACCTTGTCGTACTCGGCGTCGCCCTCGGGCACGAACGGGCCGCGCGGCAGGGTGCCGCGCGGCATGCCGGTCGCGTCCTCGAGCTCGTCGAAGCGCTCGAACGGGCTCTCGTAGAGCACCTGGCCGATGTCCCAGAGCACCACGTCGATGTCGGTCACGCCGTCTCCGTCCCGGTAGGTCGGCCCTCGCGGGCATGGGCAAGCAGGATCTCGCGCATCGTCAGCACCGGCGCGGGATCGGGCACCTCGATCTCGATCTCGTCGCCGACGACGGTCACGGGGTAGGCCGGCAGCGGCTCGCCGAGGGTGTCGACGCGCGACCCGGTGCGCAGGTCGTACTGCCAGAAGTGCGACGGGCAGGTGACGACGCCGTCGCGCACGACGCCGGTCAGCAGCGACGCCTGCCGGTGGCGGCAGGCGTCCTCGACGGCGTACGGGCGGCCCTCGACGAGCGCGACGAGGACGGGGCAGGACGGCGTCTCGACGCGCATCCTGCCCCGCTGCTCCAGCTCCTCGAGCCGGACGCGGACGACCTGGGCCATCCGCTACGTGCCCTCGGCGGGGGAGGACGGTCCGTTGGTCGCGTTGGGGTCGGTACCGCGGACGAGGGAGTACGGCTGGCCGCCGACGCCCCAGTCGTCCGGGCCCACCTCTCGGATGACCACGCGGATGCGGTCGCGCGGGGTGCCGGTCGCCTCGAAGGCGGCCTCGGTGAGCTTGCTGATGAGCGCGTGCTTCTGCTCGACGGTGCGTCCCTGCACCATCGTGACCTCGATGAGCGGCATGGTCCCTTCCTAGTCCTGGGCCCGCGCGGGGCCTGCAGTCGTTCGCCTCACCGGAACGCCACCTCGAGGCTGCCGAGCCGGTCGAACCGGGCGACGACCGTGTCGCCCGGAGCGACGGCGACAGCCTCCGTCATGCCGCCGGCCATGACGACGTGCCCGGCCTCCAGCCCCTTGCCGCGGGCGGCCAGCGTGCGCACCAGCCAGGCGACGGCCGCGGCCGGGTGGCCCATGACGGACGCGCCAGCGGCGGTGTGGGCGAGCTCGCCGTTCTTCTCCAGCACGCAGCCGGTGAGGCGCAGGTCGATGCCGTAGGGGTCGATGGCCGTGCCGCCGAGGATGAAGCCCGCCGACGACGCGTTATCGGCCACGACGTCGTTGAACGTGAAGCGGTAGCCGGCGTAGCGGGAGTCGAGGACGTCGAGCGCGCCGAAGCACGCCTCGGTGGCGGCGAGCACGTGCGACGCCGTGATGTGCGGCCCTTCGAGGTCGCGGCCGAGCAGGAAGGCGATCTCGGGCTCGACCCGCGGCTGGATGTAGTCGCCGCACACGACGGTCTGGCCGGTGTCGATCTGCATGTCGTCGGTGAGCCACCCGTAGAGCGGCCGGTCGACCTTCATCTGCACCTGCTTGGCGCGGCTGGTGAGGCCGAGCTTGGCCCCCACCAGCCGGGCGCCGCCGTCGATGCGGGCCTGGACGACGGCGTCCTGCACCTCGAGCGCCGTGGGCTCGTCGAGCTCCTGCTCGTCGCTGAGCGGCGCGATGCCGGTGCGGTCGCGGACGGCCGCGAGCAGCTTCTCGGCGAACGGGCCGGGGCCGGTCACGGGGCGGCCTCGCGCTCGGCGTGACGGCGGGCGAGGTCGACCGCGACGTCGATGATCATGTCCTCCTGGCCGCCGACCATCTTGCGCCGGCCGAGCTCGATGAGGATGTCGGCCTCCGGCACCCCGTACCGCTCGGCGGCCTTCTTGGCGTGCAGCAGGAACGAGCTGTAGACGCCGGAGTAGCCGAGCAGCAGGCCGGCCCGGTCGATGATCTGCTGGCGCGGCATGAGCGGCCGGGTGATGTCCTCGGCGACGTCCATGAGCGCGAGCGGGTCGACGCCGCTGGCGATGCCTTCGCGCTCGCACACCGCGGCGAGGATCTCGGTGGGGCAGTTGCCCGCGCCGGCACCGAGGCCCGCGCTGGTGCCGTCGAGGTTGCGTGCACCTTCCTCGTAGGCCGCGATTGAGTTCGCGACCGCGAGGGAGAGGTTCTGGTGGGCGTGCACGCCGAGAGGCACATCGATGCGGCTCACGACCTCGGCGACGCGGGCCCGTACGGCGTTGGTGGTGAGGGCTCCTGCGGAGTCGGCGAAGTAGACCGTGTCGGCGCCGTAGGACTCGAGCAGCTTCGCCTGCTCGGCGAGCCCCTCGGGGGAGTTCATGTGCGCCATCATGAGGAAGCCGACGGCCTCCATGCCGAGGTCCTTGGCCATCTTGATGTGCTGCTCGGTGATGTCGGCCTCGGTGCAGTGCACCGCGATGCGGGCCACGCCGACGCCGAGGTCGCGCACCTTCTTCAGCTCGTCGACGGTGCCGATGCCGGGAACGAGCAGCACCGCGATCTGGGCGTTCGTCGTCGCCTCGACGGCAGCGGCGACGAGCTGCATCTCGTCGACCTTGCTGAACCCGTAGTTGAACGACGAGCCGCCGAGGCCGTCGCCGTGCGACACCTCGATCACCTGCACGCCTGCGGCGTCGAGGCCCTTGACGATCGCCACGACCTGGTCGACGTCGTATTGGTGGGAGATCGCGTGCGAACCGTCGCGCAGCGTGGAGTCGATGAGCCGGAAATCCCGCTTCACCTCGGTGCCGGATGCGGGCTGCTCGACGACGGCGGTCATGCCATCACCTCCTGGGTGCTGGCGGCGCGGTGGTGCGCGATGGCCTCGCCGACGCGCAGCGCGGCGGCGGTCATGATGTCGAGGTTGCCGGCGTAGGTCGGCAGGTAGTCGCCGGCGCCCTCCACCTCGAGGAGGACCACCACGCGGTGCGGCACGACGCCGCCCGGGGTGTGGAAGGGGCCCTCCTCGATGAGGGGCACGCTCTTGAGCCGGTAGCCGGGCACGTAAGCCGCGACGCTCGCCACCATCTCCTCGACGGAGTCGATGACGGCCTGGTGATCGGTGCCCTCCGGCAGACCGCAGAACACGGTGTTGCGCATGAGGATCGGCGGCTCGGCGGGGTTGAGCACGATGATCGCCTTGCCGATCTCGGCGCCGCCGATCTCCTCGAGCGCGCGCGAGGTCGTGCGGGTGAACTCGTCGATGTTCTGGCGCGTGCCGGGGCCCGCGGACTTCGACGACACCGACGACACCATCTCGGCGTAGGGGACCCGGGTCACCCGGCTGACCGCAGCGACCATCGGCGTGGTCGCCTGGCCGCCGCACGTCACCATGTTGACGTTGGGGGCATCGAGGTGGGCGCCGAGGTTCACCGGCGGGATCACCTTCGGGCCGATGGCCGCGGGCGTGAGGTCGACGGCGGTGATGCCGAGGCCCTGCAGCACCTCGTTGTGCTTGCGGTGCACATAGGCGCTCGTGGCGTCGAAGACGATCTTCACGGCGTCGGGGTTCTCGGCCACCCAGTCGATGCCGTTGTGCGGCGCCTCGTAGCCGCGGTCGCGGGCGCGGCGCAGGCCGTCGCTCGCAGGGTCGATGCCGATGAGCGCCACGAGGTCGAGCACGTCGGAGCGCTCAAGCTTGTACATCAGGTCGGTGCCGATGTTGCCCGACCCGATGATGGCGACGGGGAGTCCCACGGGATCCGCCTCTTCTCTGGTGGTGTTCAGACGATCCGGACTGTCACGGGGCCGAGCCGGTCGAACTCGGCGCGGTAGGTCTCGCCCGCCTGCACGGGCACGGCGGCGTGGAGGGCGCCGGTCATGACGACGGAGCCGGCCTTGAGCGAGTCGCCGAGGCCGTGGAGCGTGCGGACGAGCCAGGCGACGGCGGCGGCGGGGTCGCCGAGCGCGGCTGCCCCGGCCCCGGTGGCCACGACGTCGCCGTCGCGGGTGAAGACCATGCCGATGAGGCGCAGGTCGACGTCGGTCACCGGGACGGCGCGGCCCGAGAGCACGATCGCCCCGGAGCTGGCCATGTCCGCGACGGTGTCGGGGAGCTTGATCTTCCAGTCGGCCACGCGCGAGTCGACGAGCTCCTGCGCCGCGACCACGCCCTCGGTGGCCCGCAGGACGTCGAGCGGGGTGCAGCGCGGCCCGGAGAGGTCCTCGCCGAGCACCAGCGCGATCTCGGCCTCGAGCTTGGGGGAGATGTAGTCGGTCGCGGCAACGGCGGCGCCGTCGATGTTCACGTGGCTGGCCATCACCGGTGCGAAGTCCGGCGACCCGACGCCGAGCATCTCCTGCATCGGCTTGCTGGTGAGGCCGAGCTTGTAGCCGACGATCGAGTCTCCGTCCTCGAGGTAGCGGCGCACGATGCCCTGCTGCACCAGGTAGCCGTCCTCCATCGTCAGCGAGGGGTCGGCGTCGGTGAGGGGCGGGATCGGCTCGCGGGTGAGGCGGGCCTGGTAGAGCGCGGCGGCGAGCTCGTCGGCGCGCTCCGGGCTGATCGTCATCGGTTCCCTCCCTGGCGGGCGGCCCCGCCTGCTCGTCCGGCGGCCGGCTCCTGCCAGCCGAGCCGGCGGCTGATGGCGGCCGCGGCCTCGACCGCGTGCCGGGTGAAGCGGCGCAGGTTGGCGCCGTCGAGGCGCTGCACCGGGCCGGCGACCGAGAGCGCGGCGACGACCTGGCCGCGTGCATCGCGCACGGGTGCGGCCACCGAGGCGACGCCGATCTCGGACTCGTTGACGTTCTCCGCCCACCCCTGCACCCGCACCTGCGCCAGCTGGCGGCGCAGCGACTCGTGGTCGCCGATCGTGTAGGGCGTCTTCCGGGGCAGCCGCCACCCGAGCAGGATCTCGTCGAGCTCGGCGGGGGGCAGGTAGGCGAGCAGAACCTTGCCGGTCGAGGTGGAGTGCGCGTCGTTGCGGTGGCCCACGCGGCCGAACAGGCGGATGGTCTGCGGGCTCTCGCGCCGCTCGACGTAGACGACGTGGCGGCCGTCGAGCACGGCGACCTGCACGGTCTCCTTGGTCATGTTCCGCAGCTGGTCGATGACTGGGCTCGCAGCGCTGTGCAGGTCGTGGGCGGACTGCACGCTCGCGCCGAGCTCGTGCATGGTGAGCGAGAGGCGGTACATGCCGGTCTCGGCGTCCTGCTCGAGCAGCCGCTCGACGGTGAGCGTGTGCAGCAGCCGGTGGGTGGTGCTCTTGCCGATCCCGAGCCGGCGCGAGAGCTCGCTGACGCCGATCTCCCGGTCGCCTTTCCCGAACTCCTTGAGCAGGCGGGCGGCGTTGGACACGCTGGCGAGCACCTGGGTGTCGCCGACGGGGCGCAGCTCCCGGGGCTGGGTCATCGCGGGCTCCCTGCGGGGTTGCGCACGGCCGCCAGCAGCGCCTGGCGGACGGCGGTGTCGTCGGCGCCGGCGTCGGCGCACACCTCGGCGACGCGCTCGTCGCGCGGCGCGATCTCCTGCGCCAGCAGCCGCATCGCCCGGTGCATCCCGAGCCGCTCGGCCAGGGCGAGCTCGTCGGCGAGCGCGGCCTTCGAGCCTGCGAGCGACCGGATGGTCTCGTGGTCGCGGTGCGACGCGGCGTGCTGGTTGGCCAGGGCGGTGCCGGCGTGCTGCGCGTGGTGGGCCGAGAGCCCGCCGCCGGGGGAGACCGAGAGGTGGTACACCACCTCGCCCACCCCGAGCACGCGCCGCACCTCGGCCGAGGCCGGCCCCTCGGACTCGTCGAGCAGACCGAGCGAGGGCACGACGACGGGGTCGAAGAAGCGCACGGTCCAGCGCAGGCCCGGCATCTCGCCGGCGATCTCCACCTCCGGGCCCTGCGGCACGGGAAGGCGGTCAGGGGTCGCCAGCACGTGCAGGTGGCGCACGCCGACGGCGAGCACGGTCACCTCGCCGGCGCGCACGAGCGGCAGCGCTGCCTGCTCGCCGACCGGCAGCAGCCGGGCCTGGTCGAGGTACGCGCGGTGGAGGTGGGCGACGAAGGCGGCCATCGCATCGCGGAGCTGCCCGGGGTCGGCCGTCATGGATCGGACGCTACGCCGAACGCGTCCCGCATGGGGGGACATCGGTCCGATGTGCGGGACAGCCAGTCCTACCTTCCCGGTTATGGGAGTCCTCCGGCTGAGCCACGTGGATGTGACCGTCACCGACCTCGACCTCGCCACGGCGTACTACACCGAGGTCATGGGGATGCTCGTCGTCGAGCGCGACGCCGAGTCCGTCTACCTCAAGTGCTGGGACGAGGTCGACCACCACTCGCTGCGCCTGGTCTACGCGCCGCGGGTGGGCTTCGACCTCATGAGCTTCAAGGTCGAGCGCGACGACGACCTGTCCGAGCTCGAGAACGCTGTCACCCGCTACGGCTTCCCCGTGCAGCGGGTGAGCAAGGGGGAGTCGATCGGCCAGGGCGAGTCGATCCGCTTCTCGACGCCGTCCGGCCATGTGATGGAGCTCGTGCACGACGTCGAGAAGGTCGGCGGCGCGCTGCCGAAGATCAACCCGGCGCCGTTCGTGCCAGGCCTGTCCGGCATCGCGCCCCCGCGCATGGACCACCTGCTGGTCACTGCGGAGGAGGTCGGCGAGGCGACGACGTTCTACACCAACGTCCTCGGGTTCCGGGTCACCGAGCAGATGCTCGACGGCAACGGGCACCAGATCGGCACGTGGATGGAGCGGTCGCACTCGCCGCACGACCTCGCCGTCGTCGCCGGGCCGAACGGCGGCCTGCACCACTTCGCCTACTGGCTCGACGACTGGGAGGCCGTGCGCAAGGCGGCCGACACGCTCGCCTACAACGGCATCCAGATCGACATCGGCCCGACGCGCCACGGCGTCACCCGCGGCAGCACGATCTACTTCTTCGACCCGCTGGGCACCCGCAACGAGGTGTTCACCGGCGGCTACCGCCCCGACCCCGACTTCCCCACGATCACCTGGACCGAGGACAACATCGGCCGCGCCGTCTTCTACTACGAGGGCGAGCTCAACGACCGCTTCATGAAGGTGCACACCTGATGAGCATCCTGCGCCTCTCCCACGTCGAGGTCCGCGTGCCCGACCTCGAGCTGGCCACGGCCTACTACTGCGAGGTCGTCGGCCTCATCGAGACCGCCCGCGAGCCGGGTCGCGTCTTCCTCAAGTGCTGGGACGAGCACCAGCACCACTCGACCGTGCTCACCTTCGAGCCCACCCACGGCCTCAACCACTTCGGCTTCAAGGTCACCGAGCGCGAGGACCTCGACGAGTACGCCGGGCGGCTCAAGGAGGCCGGCATCGACGTCGTGCGCTACGCGGCCGGCGAGTGGGGCCCGGGCCACGGCGAGTCGATCCGCTTCACGCTGCCGAGCGGCCACTCGATGGAGCTGGTCCACGGCATGCAGCAGATCGGCAACCTGCTCCCGCTCACCAACCCGCCGCCCAAGCCGATGGGCCTGGTCGGCATCGCGCCCCCGCGCATCGACCACCTGTTCCTCACGGCCGAGGACGTCGGCGCGATGACCGACTTCTTCGTCGACGTGCTCGACTTCCGCGTCACCGAGCAGGTCGTCGGCGACGACGGCTTCCGCATCGCGACGTGGCTCGAGGTCTCGCACGCCAGCCACGACATCGCCCTGGTCACCGGCCCCAACGGCGGGCTGCACCACTTCGCGTGGGCGGTCGAGGACTGGACCGCCATCCGCGACGCCGCCGACGCCTGCGCCTACCACGGCGTCCGGGTCGAGAAGAACCCCACGCGCCACGGCGCCACGCGCGGGCACTGCCTGTACTTCTTCGACCCCGTGGGCAACCGCAACGAGGTCTTCACCGGCGGCTACTGGGTCGACCCCGACAGCGAGCCGACCGTCTGGACGGAGGCCGAGATGGGCCGAGCGCTGTTCTGGTACGACGGCGTCGTCGACCAGAAGTTCCTGACGGTGCACACGTGACCGCCGTCGTGCCGGGCCGCGAGGAGACCACGCGGGCCCCGCTGCCCACCACCGAGCGCCCCGACGCGCCGGCCTACCTCGCGCGCTACCGCGCCCGCGAGGCGCAGGCCCGCGAGCAGGTCGAGACCGCCGACGACCCGAACGTGCCTCTCTACCTGCGCCGCTTCCGGGAGCGCAAGGAGAGCATCGACCCGTTCCAGAACCGCGTCACCACCGAGGACGGCCAGGACCTCGGCACCACGCGCGGCTGGGCGGAGGTCACCCGCACCAAGGAGATCGTCCCCGAGCGCCGCGAGCAGGCGGCTAAGGCGGTCACGGACGTGTACTTCGTGCGCCACGGCGAGACGCAGGGCTACTCGTCGGAGTCCGGCCTCACCCCGCTCGGCGCGTGGCAGGCCCACCGCCGCGGGCAGGAGCTGGCCCGCCGCGTCATGAACGGCCACACCGTGCGGATGGCGTGCGCCGACACCAACCGCGCCCGGCAGACGGCCGAGGGCCTGCGCCGCGGCATGCTCGACGGCATGGAGCTCTTCGGCCGCACGGCGGAGGTGGGCGACATCGTCGCCTACGACGAGTTCCAGAACTTCGGCGTGGCCACGCCCGAGGGCGTCCGCGACGTCACCTCGGCCTTCCGCCTGTACGCCAAGGAGATCGAGAAGTACGAGCGCCTGTCGATGGGCGAGCGGCCGGGCTGGCTGGTCGAGATCGACCGGTTCTGGAAGATCCAGCAGGGCGGCGGCGACCCGATCACCCACTGGCTGACGATGCCGCTCATCCACTTCGAGCCGCCCGTGTCGGCCGTGCGGCGGTTCTGGAAGGGCCTGCTGCGCATCCACACCGAGACGCCCGGCAACTCGGTGGTCGTGGCCACCCACTCCGGCCCGATCCGGGCCTTCGCCACGTGGGCCATGGGCTACGACCCCGGCGAGCCGTTCAACACCGAGTTCGTGCGCGTGCGCCTGCTCGACGGCGGCGTCACCGCTCTCGTCCTCTACCGCAACCGCGTGCAGGAGGTCCACGTGCCGGACCTCGCTGCGACGCCGGACTGGTGGCGCACGACCAGCATCGTCAACGACGACGAGGAGGCCTGATGACCACGACCATCACCTGGTTCGAGAGCTACTGGGCCGGGATGAAGTCCGAGGTCGGCGGCAAGGCCGCGAGCCTCGGCGAGATGACCGGCGCCGGCCTGCCCGTACCCCCCGGCTTCGCCGTGACGACGTCGGCCTACCGGCGGGCCCGCGACGAGTCAGACCTCGACGCCCACATCGCCCGGCTGCTGCACGGCCTCGACATCACCGACACCGACATGGTGTCCGAGCGCTGCGCCAAGATCCGCCAGCACATCGCGACGATGCCGATCCCCGAGGGCATCGAGCTGCAGATCCGCGGCGCCTACCTCGAGCTCGGCGCCAGGTTCGGCATGAAGGACGTGCCGGTCGCGGTTCGGTCGTCGGCGACGTCCGAGGACTCCCCGGACGCCTCGTTCGCCGGGGAGCACGACACGTACCTGTGGGTGCGCGGCGCCGAGGACGTCATCGATGCCGTCCGCCGTTGCTGGGCGAGCCTGTTCACCGACCGCGCCACCTGCTACCGGGTCGAGATGGGCTACGAGCACCGCAGCGTCGAGATGTGCGTCGTCATCCAGAAGATGGTGCACCCCAAGGCGGCAGGCGTTGCCTTCACGCTCGACCCCACCAACGGCGACCGCTCGCAGGTGGCCATCGACGCCGCCTGGGGCTTCGGCGAGGGGGTCGTGGCCGGCGAGGTCACGCCGGACAACTACCGCGTCGACAAGGTGATGCTCGACATCACCAAGCGCATCGTCAGCGAGAAGACCCACGAGTACGTGCTGACCGACCACGACACGGTCGAGCGGGTCGAGACCCTGCCCGAGCGGGCATCCGCACCCTGCCTCACCGACAGCGAGATCAAGGCGATCGCGCGCCTCGCCAAGACCGCGGAGCGGCACTACGGCTGCCCGCAGGACATCGAGTGGGCGGTCGACGTCGACCTGCCGGAGGGCGACAACATCATCCTCCTCCAGTCGCGGCCCGAGACCGTGTGGAGCAAGAAGGGGCCCATCACCGTGGTGGCGCCCGGCCAGAAGACCGGCGACTACATGTCGAGCATCGTCTCGACGCTCATGTCGCCGCTGTACACGAAGGGTCCGGACGGTTCCTGACCGGCCGTTCGGCAGCACCAGTACGACCCGGGCACGCGCGGCGTGCACGGCCACCCCAGTGAGAACACCCGCAAGGGATCGAGAAGGAGACCGCATGGCTGGGTTCCCGCTGCCGTCGGAGATCACCACTCCGCCCGGCGCAGAAGGCTGGCAGGAGCTGTACTCGTACTCGTCGACGTGCAGCCCCGCGCGCGCCGCGTACGAGGACTCGATGTTCTGGTTCCAGGACGGCGTGCACTGGCCCAAGGCCCTGCTCCCGTGGGACGCCTCCCTCATGGAGTTGGCCATCATGTCGCTGTCGCAGTACAACACCCGGCACCTGCTCGTGCCGCCGGCGAACGGCATCGACTACCGCATCGTCAACGGCTACACGTACCTGTCGCCGGTGCCGGCCCCCGAGGCCGACATCCCCGCCCGCGCCGAGCACTTCATGCAGCGCGCCGGCCACTACTTCATGAACTGGAACGAGCTCTACGACAACTGGCTGGTCAAGATCCGCGACCTCGTCAAGGAGATGGAGGGCATCAGCTTCGAGCCGCTGCCCGACATCGAGCCGCTCGAGGTCGTGACCTCCGGTGCCGGAAAGGGCTCGGGCGGCGACCTGCAGGCCAACTACCTCAAGCTGCTCACCTGTGCGAGCACCCTGTGGCAGTACCACTTCGAGTTCCTCAACCTCGGCTACGCCGCCTACCTCGACTTCTTCGGGTTCTGCAAGACGGCGTTCCCGGGCATCTCCGACCTCGCCATCGCCAAGATGGTGGCGGGTGTCGAGGTCGACCTGTTCCGTCCGGACGAGGAGCTCAAGCGCCTGGCCCGGATGGCGGTCGACACCGGCATCACCGACGCCTTCAAGCTCGGCGACGTGGAGGGCACCTGCGAGGCCCTGCGCGCCAAGGGCGAGGCGGGCCAGGCCTGGATCTCGTCCTTCCAGCAGTCGGCCGAGCCGTGGTTCAACTTCTCGACCGGCTCCGGGTTCTCCAGCCAGGACAAGATCTGGATCGAGCACGTCGAGATCCCGTTCGACTTCATCAAGGGCTACATCGACAACCTGCAGAAGGGCGACGACATCGCCCGCCCGACCGAGGCCATCTCGGCCGAGCGCGACCGCATCGTCAGCGAGTACGCCGCCCTGCTGGCGTCGGACGAGGACCGCGAGGCCTTCAACGGCAAGCTCGGCCTGGCCCGCGTGGTGTTCCCGTACGTCGAGAACCACAACTTCTACGTCGAGCACTGGAGCCACTCGGTCATCTGGCGCAAGATGAAGGACCTCGGCGGCGTCCTGGCCAAGGAGGGCTTCTTCGAGGAGCCCGAGGACATCTTCTTCATGAAGCGCCACGAGATCCCCGACGCGCTGTTCGACCTGTTCTGCGCGTGGGCCGCGCCGGCCCAGCCCGCGGGCCCGTCGTACTGGCCGCCGATCATCGCCAAGCGCAAGTCGATCCACGCGGCGCTCAACCAGTGGAAGCCGACGCCCGCCCTCGGCACGCCGCCGGAGGTCGTCACCGAGCCCTTCACGATCATGCTCTGGGGCATCACGTCGGACTCCATCGCCAGCTGGCTCGGCGGCGGGGCGAGCGACGACGGCTCCCTCGGCGGCATGGCGGCGTCGCCCGGCGTCGAGGAGGGCCTGGCCCGCGTCATCTTCGGGCCGGACCAGATCAACGAGGTGCAGGAGGGCGAGATCCTCGTCGCCCCGCTCACCGCGCCGAGCTGGGCCCCGATCTTCGGCAAGATCAAGGCCACCGTCACCGACACCGGCGGCATGATGAGCCACGCCGCCATCGTCTGCCGCGAGTACGGGCTGCCGGCTGTCACGGGCACCGGCTTCGCGACGTCGACCATCAAGACCGGCCAGCGGATCCGCGTCGACGGGTCCAACGGCAAGGTGACGATCCTCGACTGACGTCGCCGTCCAGCCAGGCGACGTCGACACGCGTCCCGCCGGGAGGTCCGAGAAGGCCCTCCCGGCGGGAACTCCAGGCGACACTCGGACGTAGACCCCCAGCAGAAGCAGGAAAGAGGACCGCGATGCTCACCGTCGAGCAGAACAACGAGCTCACCCAGATCGGCCCGGGCACGCCGATGGGCGAGCTGCTGCGCCGCTACTGGTACCCCATCGCGTTCGAGCAGGACTTCGACACGCTCCCGTCCAAGACGGTCCGCCTCCTCAGCGAGGACTGGACGCTCTACAAGACCCCGAGCGGCAAGTACGGGATCATCGGCGAGAAGTGCGCCCACCGCCGCGCCTCGCTGACCTACGGCGTGGTCCACGAGGACGGCATCCGCTGCGGCTACCACGGCTGGAAGTTCGGCTTCGACGGCCAGTGCCTCGAGCAGCCCGCCGAGGCCGACAACCAGAACTTCCGCGAGCGCGTGAAGATGAAGTCGGGCAAGGCCGAGGTCATGGGCGGCATGGTCTGGGTGTACGTCGGCCCCGACCCCGCCCCTGAGCTCCCGCGCTTCGACGTGTTCGTCAAGCCCGGCATCCGCGACGTCGGCTACACGACGATCCCGTGCAACTGGCTGCAGATCATGGAGAACTCGGTCGACCCTCACCACGTCGAGTGGCTGCACGGCTACTACTTCAACTTCCTCGGCGAGACCAACGGCTTCGAGGCGCCGAAGGCGTTCCAGAAGAAGCACATCCGCACCGGCTTCGACGAGATGGAGTGGGGAATCCTCAAGCGCCGCGTGCTCGAGGGCGGCACCGAGGACAACGACGACTGGGCCATCGGCCACCCGCTGGTGTTCCCGTTCTACATGCGCGTCGGCGGCGCCTACATCGACCAGATGCAGATCCGCGTCCCTATTGACGAGACGACCACCTGGAAGCTGTTCTACTCGACCCACAACCCGGGCGAGGAGCTCGCGACGCAGGAGCGCCCCACGGTCTACGAGTACCTGTGGAAGGACGAGCAGGGACGCTTCATCACCGACTACATCGAGGGCCAGGACATCATGGCCTGGGTGTCGCAGGGAGCGATCACCGACCGCACCCAGGAGCACCTCGGCCGCTCGGACGCCGGCGTCGCGCTGCTGCGCAAGATGTTCAAGGAGAACATGCGCAAGGTCGCCAACGGCGAGGACCCGATCGCGATCACCCGCGAGAAGCACGACATCATCAACCTGCCCTGCGAGAAGGACAAGTTCGGTGCCGAGCGCACCTTCGCAGCCGCCTGGATCAACGGCGGCTCGATGCGCTACAGCCCGATCAAGGAGCAGCTCCTCGAGCTGCACGAGTCCTACTGGCAGCGTCAGGAGGAGGGGCAGAAGGCCGGCAGCGGTGCCTGACGAGCGTTCCGAGGTGGTGGCGCGGGCTGCTGAGTCCGCGCCGCTCCCGCCTGACCCGCACGAGCTGCCGGCCCCGGGGCAGTGGTTCGCCCCGGACGCCGAGCGGCACTACCTCGACCGGCCGAGGTTCTGCCCGATGTGCGCCGCCTCGATCGCCGAGCACGGCGGCATCACCACCGAGTACTGGACCGGCGACACCCGCAACTTCATGACCTGGTGCGGGGAGTGCGGCTGGTTCGGCGAGGTCGTGCGGTTCGACCGCGTGACCATCATGGAGGAGGACCACTGAGCCAGCCGGCCGCCGGCGCCGTCGCGCCGGACCCCGCCGCCCTCGCGGAGCGGATCGACCGCGCCCATCTCGCCGGCGAGCTCCTCGACGCCGCGTCGCTGCCCGTGCCGGGCATCGGCGCGGCGTACGCCGTCCAGGAGGCGCTGACCGAGCTGCGGCTGCAGCGCGGCGGGCGTGTCGTCGGCTGGAAGCTGGGCTACACCTCGGCCGTCATGCGCGAGCAGATGGGCGTCCCCTCGCCCAACCTCGGGCCGCTGCTCACCTCGATGATCCTCGACGGCGTCGTCGGCGAGGGCTTCGTGCATCCCCGGGTCGAGCCCGAGATCGCCCTCGTGCTCGACCGCGATCCCGGTCCCGACGCCGACGTCGACCACGTGCTGGCCTGCTGCTCCGGCGCCCGGGTCGCCCTCGAGGTCGTCGACTCGGTCTGGACCGGCTACCGCTTCGACCTCGAGCACAACACCGCCGACGGGTCGTCGGCCGCGGGCGTCGTGCTGGGCCCGGCGATCCCCCTCGACCGGCTCGACGAGGTGCGCGTCACGATGACCGTCGACGGCGAGGCTGCGGGCTCCGGTGCCGGCGCCGATGCGTCGGGGCACCCGGCCGCCGGCGTGGCCTGGCTGGCCTCCGAGCTGGCGGCGCGACGCCGGCACCTGCGTTACGGCGACGTCGTCATCACCGGCGGGCTGACCGCCGCGGCACCGCTCCACCCCGGCTCCCGGGCCGGGGCCGTCTTCGTCCATCCGGTCGCGGGCGCGACGTCGGTCTCGGTCATGCGGGCGGGGGAGCCGCGATGACGCGCGCGCTCGTCCTCGACTTCGGCGGCCCGGTGCTGCGCACCCCGTTCGAGCTGCTCCGTCTCGGGGAGCAGCGCAGCGGCTTGCCACCGGGGACCCTGGCCTGGACCGGCCCGTTCGACCCGGCGGCCGACGACGACTGGCGGCTCATGCAGGACCACGCCATCACCGAGCGCGAGTACTGGCAGCGCAAGGCCGACGAGTTCGCCCGGCTGACCGGCGCGGACGCGTCATTCCGCGGCCTCATGGGCGTGCTCTTCGCCGCCGACGAGTCAGACCTGGTGCGGCCGGAGGCGCGCGACGTCGTGCACGATGCGCGCATCAACGGCTACGCGGTCGCGGTGCTCACCAACGACATGCGCGCCTTCCACGGCGACGAGTGGGTCGCACGCATGACGGTCCTCGAGCAGCTCGACGCCCTCGTCGACGGCTCGGTCGAGCACGTGCTCAAGCCCGACCCTGCGATCTACCACCTCGTGGTCGAGCGCCTCGGCGTCGCAGCCGAGGACTGCCTGTTCGTCGACGACCAGCCCGGCAACGTCGCCGGAGCCGAGTCGGTCGGCATGCAGGCGCTGTGGTTCGACGTGACCGATCCCGTCGGCTCCTGGGGGAAGGTCCGTGCCGTCCTGGGGCTGGTGGCCTGACCCCTTGCGGCGCGCCGGGACGGACTCCGCGACACAGGGGCACCCGTGTGGAAAGGTGCGAGCGTGACGTACCGCGCTGCTGTCGTCGGCGCCGGGCCCTCGGGCCTGTATGCCGCCGACGCCCTCGCCTCCGCAGGCGCCCAGGTCGATGTGATCGAGCGGCTGCCCGTCCCCTTCGGACTCGTGCGCTACGGCGTCGCGCCCGACCACTTCTCGATCCGCTCGGTGCGCGACACCCTCGCCAAGGTGCTGGCCCGGCCGGAGGTGCGCCTGCTCGCGGGCGTCGAAGTCGGCTCGGACGTGTCGGTGGCCGAGCTGGTCGACGCCTATGACGCCGTGGTACTCACCTACGGCGCGTCGCGGGACCGCCACCTCGACGTGCCAGGAGAGGACCTGCGCGGAAGCGTGGCAGCCACCGATCTCGTCAACTGGTACTGCGGCCACCCGGACGCCGACCGCGCCACCATCGAGGCGGCGCTGAGCGCGGCCACGTCCGTCGTGGTGGTGGGGGTCGGCAACGTCGCGGTCGACGTGGCACGGGTGCTCGTCGCTCCGGCGTCGCGGCTCGACGCCACCGATATGCCGCAGCACGTGCTCGACGTCGTCGAGTCGAGCGGCATCACCGACGTGCACATCCTCGGCCGCCGCACGGCCGCCCACGCGAACTGGACAACCAAGGAGCTGCGCGAGCTCGGCGAGCTCGACGGCGTCGACGTCGTGTGCCAGCCGGTCGAGCTCGTCAGCGAGCCGGTGGCCGACAAGCTCGACGAGGAGGACCGCGTCGTCCACCGCAACCTCGAGGTGCTCCACGAGTGGTCGCAGCGCGAGCCCACCGGTGCGCCGAAGCGGATCCACCTGCACTTCCATGCGCGGCCGCACGAGCTGCTCGGCGACGGGCGCGTCGAGACGGTGGTCGTCGAGCGCACGCGCGTCGACGACGATGGCAGCGCCCACGGCACCGGCGAGACCTGGGAGCTGCCTGCTCAGCTCGTGGTGAGGTCGGTGGGCTACCGCGGCCTGCCTCTGGAGGACGTGCCCTTCGACAGCCGGCGCAACGTCGTGCGCAACGAGGAAGGGCGCGTCGTCGACGAGTCGGGCGCGCAGGTGCCCGGCCTCTACGTGGCCGGATGGATCAAGCGGGGCCCGAGCGGGATCATCGGCACCAACAAGAAGGACGCGGCCGCCACGGTGGCGCACCTGCTCGAGGACCTCGAGGGCGCCGAGCCGAAGGGCGGCGACGGCATCGTGCCGCTGCTCGCGGAGCGCGGCGTGGTGCCCGTCGGTCTCGAGGGCTGGCACGCGGTCGACGCCGCCGAGCGCTCCCTGGGCGGCACGCGCGGCCGCGACCGCACCACCATCCACGAGCGCCAGGCCCTGCTCGACGCCGCCCGCTCGATCTAGCCGGTACGAGCCGCTAGACGTCCTGCGGGACGAGAGCGCCGCTGCGCACGTCGTAGACCGCGCCGGCCACGACGAGGTCGCGGGGGAGCAGCGGGTAGGCGCGGATGCGCCTCACGTCGTAGGCGAGCGCGGCCGTCTGGTCCTCGACGGTGCGGAACTCGACCGACGAGGTCTCGACGCCGTAGTCGGCGCGAATCCGGTCGTGGATCTGCTCCTCGGTGGCGCTGGCCATCTTGCAGTCGGTGTGCGGCATCACCAGCACTCGTTCCACGCCGAGCAGGTAGGCCGCGAGGACCAGGGTGCGCAGGACGTCGTCGGTGACGCGGGCACCGGCGTTGCGCAGGATCTTGGCGTCGCCCTTCTTCATCCCGACGAGCGCGAGCGGCTCGATGCGGCTGTCCATGCAGGTGACGATGGCGAGGCCCTGCAGCGCTCGGCCGCCGAGGTCGCTGGCGCTGAAGCTCTCGACGTAGGAGGCGTTGCCGGCCAGGACGTCGGCGAAGGTATCGGCCGGGAAGTCGCTCATACCACGACCATACCCGAAGCGCACTTCGGGTATCGGCACCGGGGCCCGATCAGGCCCAGCGCGCCGCGGCGACGACGTCGACCGCGCGCCACCCCACGGCAGCGACGGCCGCCTTGCCGCACGACTCGGCGCGGTCGGGTGCGACGGTCTCGCGGCGCACCCGGACGTCCCACGCGCGGCCGTCGACGTGGCGAACCTCGAGGCGCACCTCGTCGCGCTCGGGCGCGAGGCCGAGCGGCACCGGGACGCTGTGCTCGCCGACGCGGTGCAGGACGTCGAGGTCGTCGATGCCGACAGCGCCAGCCTCGATGCGGACGGCGATCGCGGCCGCCTGCGCCGGTGCGGGCCCGGACGACCGGCCGCGCATGCGGTCGAGCGCGGCGAGCCGTCCCTCCTGCGCGGCGGCGAGGATCTCGGCGCCGGCGGCGGCGTCGAGCCGGCCGTAGAGGAAGCCGCTGGGCAGCAGCAGGGCCGTGGGCGCGAACCGGTGGCCGCCGAGGTGGTTGGCCTCGAGCACGCGCGCACCGTACGGGCCCTTCGCCAGCTCGGCGGCCAGCGGCCGTCCCTCGAGCGCGCAGCAGCGGTCGCGGCGGGAGTTCGTGCACACCAGCAGCAGCGGCTCGTCGTCCTTGCTGCCCCACGGCGGCAGATGCCCGCGGGCGGCATCGCGCATGATGCCGGGCAGGTCGGGGCGCAGCAGCACGGCGTCGTCGAGCGAGCCGCTGCGCATGCGCGTGCCGCCCGAGGCGCAGTGGGCGAACCAGAACCGCCGCGACGTCGAGCCGGAGTGGTCGTCGGCGTGGTGGCCGGGCCTGCGCGCCAGCACCACCGTGACGCGGGTGCCCTCGGCCGCGCGGGCGACCGCGGCACCGACGTCGGCGGGCAGGTGCGACTCGGTGAGCGCCTGCCGCCCGTACGGGCCGGGCTGCTCGAGCACCAGCCAGGCGCGGGCCAGCGGGGCGCTGCCGGCGAGCGGCTCGTCGAGCCGGGCCGAGACGACCGAGCAGCGCTCGTCGTCGGGCAGCGGGCTCACTGCTCGGGCCCGTCCGGCGGCGCCGCCGGGCGCGGGCCGCCCGGCACCAGCGGGCCGCCGACGGCCGCGACCGGCTTCGACGTCGGCAGGCCGGAGCCGTCGCGGCGGGTGTCGATCGGCGGCAGCGGCGCGGGGGAGCCCTGCGGAGTGGCCGCGCGCGCCGGGCCGGGGCCGACCCAGGCCACGACGAGGGTGTCCTCGCCCTTGAGGAAGCGCTGCGCGCGCACGCCGCCGGTGGCGCGGCCCTTGCCGGGGTACTCAGCGAGCGGCGTGACCTTGACCGTGGCGCCCGACGTGCCCGGCAGCGCGCCCGTGGTGCCGGCAGCGGTGACGACCACGCAGTCGCGGCCCGCGTCCACCGCGCCGAAGAACAGCACCGAGGCGCCGTCCGAGAGCCGGATGCCGGCCATGCCGCCTGCAGGGCGACCCTGCGGCCGCACGGACGATGCCGGGAAGCGCAGCAGCTGCGCGTCGGTGGTGAGGAAGACCAGCTCCTCGTCGCCCGTGGCCAGCTCGACCGCGCCGACGACCCGGTCGCCGTCGTCGAGGCGGATGACGGTCCACGAGTCGGCCGAGGACGGGACGTCCGGCGCCACGCGCTTGACGACGCCGTTGGCGGTGCCGAGCGCCAGCCCGGGACCGTCGCCGACGACCGAGCACAGGCCGACCGGCTGCTCGCCCCTCTCGAGCTCGATGATCGCGGCGAGCGGCACGCCGCCGGCCAGCGACGGGGCGCCGTGGGTGGGCGGCAGGGCGGGCAGCTCGATGACGGGCATGCGCACGACGCGGCCGAGGCTCGTGACCAGCCCGACCTGGCCGCGCGCGGTGGCGCGGACGGCCGACACCACGACGTCGTGCGCCCCGCGCTCGCCGTCTCCGGGGAGGTCGCGGTCGTCGCTGGTGCGCGCGAGCAGCCCGGTGCTGGAGAGCAGGACGACGCACGGGTCGTCGCTCACCTCGACCGGCATCGCGGCGGCGGCCGCTGCCTTCGTGGGCGCGCCCGAGCCCTCGAGGAGCACGGTGCGCCGCGGCGTGCCGTGCTCCTTCGCGACGGCCGCGAGCTCGTCGGAGACGACCTTCCGCAGCTTCTTCTCGTCGTCGAGGATCTCGGTGAGCTCGGCGATGCGCTGCTGCAGCTCGTCGCGCTCGCTCTCGAGCTCGAGGCGGCTGAACTTCGTCAGCCGGCGCAGCGGCATGTCGAGGATGTAGTTGGCCTGGACCTCGGACAGGTCGAAGACCTGGATGAGCCGTGTGCGCGCCGCCGCGGCGTCGTCGCTGCTGCGGATCAGCTGGATGACCTCGTCGATGTCGAGGATCGCGACGAGCAGGCCCTCGACGAGGTGCAGCCGCTCCTCGGCCTTGCGACGCCGGTACGACGACCGGCGTCGCACGACCTCGAGGCGGTGGTCGATGAAGACCTGCAGCATGTCGCGCAGGCCCAGCGTGCGCGGCTGGCCGTCGACGAGTGCCACGGCGTTGATGCTGAAGGAGTCCTCCATCGGCGTCAGCGCGTAGAGCTGCTCGAGCACGGCCTCGGGCACGAAGCCGTTCTTGATCTCGATGACCAGCCGCAGTCCCGACTCCATGTCGGTGAGGTCGATGATGTCGGAGATGCCCTGCAGCTTCTTGGCGTCGACGGCCTCCTTGATGCGCTGCATCACCTTCTCGGGGCCGACGTTGTAGGGCAGCTCGGTGACGACGATGCCCTTGCGCCGGGGCGTGACGTTCTCGATGTGCGCGGTGGCGCGCACCCGGAAGCTGCCGCGGCCGGTCTCGTAGGCCTCACGGATGCCTTCGAGGCCGATCACGCGCCCGCCGCTGGGCAGGTCGGGCCCGGGCACGTAGCCCATGAGGTCGTCGAGCGTCGCGCGCGGGTGCGAGAGCAGGTGGCGCGCGGCGGCGACGACCTCGACGAGGTTGTGCGGCGCGATGTTGGTGGCCATGCCCACCGCGATGCCGGACGCGCCGTTGACGAGCAGGTTGGGGATCGCGGCGGGCAGGACCTGCGGCTCCTCCTCGCGGCCGTCGTAGTTCGGCGAGAAGTCGACGACGTCCTCGTCGAGCGACGCCGTCATGAGCATCGCGGCCTGCGCCGATCGGCACTCGGTGTAGCGCATGGCGGCGGGGCCGTCGTCGAGCGAGCCGAAGTTGCCGTGGCCGTCGACCAGCGGCAGACGCAGCGAGAACGGCTGCGCCATGCGCACGAGCGCGTCGTAGATCGCGCTGTCGCCGTGGGGGTGCAGCTTGCCCATGACCTCGCCGACGACGCGGGCGCTCTTCACGTGGCCGCGGTCGGGGCGCAGGCCCATCTCGGCCATCTGGAACAGGATCCGGCGCTGTACCGGCTTGAGGCCGTCGCGGGCGTCGGGCAGCGCCCGGGAGTAGATGACCGAGTAGGCGTACTCGAGGAACGACCCGCGCATCTCGTCGGAGACGTCGATGTCGACGATCTTCTCGGGGACGCTCGGCGGCGGGGTGGGGGTCTTGCGGGCCATGCGGGTTCGACTGCTCCGTGGTCGTGGGCGGGCGTGCTCGTGGTCGGTGCTGGCGTGCCGGGGATGCGCGTCAGCGCACGTGCGGGTCCTTGGGGTCGGCCGCCACCGCCGCGATGAGCAGGGCGACGACGCCGATGGCGATCGCGCCCCACGCGCCGGGCCCGACCGTCGAGACGAGCACCTTGCCGCCCTTGCCCAGTATGTTCACCAGCAGCCACGCCGTGGGCAGGCCGACGGCGATGAGGCCGCCGATCACCAGCAGCATCCTGCTGCCGAACAGCGACGCGAGCAGGATCAGCACCGCGGCGGCGGTGATGCCGATCGCCAGCGACGCCAGCCAGCTGCCGGGCGCGGTGGTCCCGGGGGACACCAGGGTGCCGAAGGCGATCTGGTGCACCGAGACGTTGCCGACCCAGTGCAGGTAGGTCGTCCCGAACAGGGCGAGCGCCAGGACGAACGCGATGAACCGGGAGAACGTCCGCATGCCGCGCATCCTCCCATCGCGCTGCCCGAGGTCGGTGCACCCGGGCGGCGGACGCGGCAGGTGTCGCCCGTGCCCGCCTGCGCGTCACGCTCCGTGATGGGTCAGGGACGCGCGCCGACCCGGGCGACCACCCGGGCGGCGGCACGGTTGCCGCGCAGGAGCGCCGCGTGCAGGCCGGCGCCGTCGCACCAGGCGGGCAGGAAGCCCGCCGCGAACGCGTCGCCGGCGCCGGTGGTGTCGACGACGTCGACAGGCTCCGCCGGCACATGCTCCTCGCCGTGCTCGTCGACCGCGATCGCGCCGTGCGGACCGACCTTGACCACCACCGTCGACGCCGTGGCGCGCAGGATCCTGGCGGCGGCGACCGCGTGGGCCACCGCGTCCCCGAGCCCGGTGCCCTCCGCCGGAGCGGGCAGGCCGGCCAGCAGCGCGGCCTCGGCGCCGTTGGCGAGCAGCACGTCGACGCCGGAGACCCACGACAGGAACCTCGTGGCGCCCGTGTCGGCCAGGGGGCCGACGCTCGCGACGTCGACCGAGGTGGTCATCCCGCGCGGGCGGGCGCGGTCGAGCGCCGACAGGCCGGCCATCCGGCTGGTGTCGACCATGAGCAGGTAGCCCGACAGGTGCAGGTGGCTGCCCGGCGAGAACAGCGAGTCGGGGAGGTCGGCGGGGACCAGCGCCTGGTTGGCGCCCGGGTCCGGGATCATCGTGCGCTCGCCGTCCGGGTTGACGAGGACGACGCAGGTGCCGGTTGGCCGGCGGTGGTCGACCACCAGGCAGCACTCCACGCCGCCGCGCTCGAGCTCGGCGCGGCCGGCCCGGCCGAGGAGGTCGTCGCCGATACGGCCTGCGAACGTCGTCGGGTGGCCGTCGTGGGCGAGCCAGGCCGCGGTGTTGGCCGCGGCCCCGCCGCCCATGACGCGGACGTCGGCCGGGGTGTCGGTGCCCGTGCGCAGCGGCCCGGGCAGGGCGGCCACGACGTCGGTCATGTACTGGCCTACCGCGACGAAGCGTCGCGGCTGCCCGGCAGGTGCGCCGTCGGCCACGGTGGGTCCTCCCGGATCAGGCGGCGGCCGCGGCCGCGATGCCCGCGGCCAGCGCCGCGTTGCTGCGGACGAGCGCGACGTTGACCTCGAGGCTGCGGCCCTGCGTCGCAGTGTGGAAGAACTCGAGCAGGAACGGCGTCACGTCCTTGCCCCTCACCCCCGCCGCCTCGGCCGCCGCGAGCCCCTGCGCCAGCACCGAGTCGTGCAGATCCCGGTCGAGCTCGTCCTGCGCGCTCACCGGGTTGACGACGACGAGCCCGGAGTCGAGGCCGAGCGCGGAGCGCGCGTGCATGACCGCCGCGATCTCGGCGGCCGAGTCGACCCGCCACTCGACGGCGTGGCCGGAGTCGGCGAGGTAGAACCCGGGGAAGCGGTCGGTGCGGTAGCCGACGACGCCGACGTTGAGGGTCTCGAGCCGCTCGAGGGTCGCCTCGACGTCGAGGATCGACTTCACGCCGGCGCAGACCACCGTGATCGGCGTCGTCGACAGCGTGGTGAGGTCGGCCGACTCGTCCCACGTCTCGCGGGCGCCGCGGTGCACGCCGCCGAGGCCGCCGGTCGCGAAGACGCGGATCCCCGCGAGGACGGCGAGGTGGGACGTGGCGGCCACCGTCGTCGCGCCGTTGCCGCGCTTGGCCACGAGGGTGCCGAGGTCGCGCACGCTGACCTTCACCACGGAGTCGTCGTCGGCCACCACCCGCAGGGCGTCGTCGTCGAGGCCGATGCGCGGGATCCCGTCGACGACCGCGATCGTCGCCGGCACGGCCCCGGCGTCGCGGACCGACTGCTCGATCTCGCGCGCCACGCGCAGGTTGTCCGGGCGGGGGAGCCCGTGGCTGATGATCGTCGACTCGAGCGCCACGACGGGGCGCCCAGCCTCGAGCGCGTCCTCGACCTCAGGATGGATCTGCAGGTGCATAGGGGACATCCTTGCGGTCCCGCCCGCGGATCTCCTGCCGGGGTCGCGCGGGTCGCGGGGACTGCGCGGCGGCCGCTCGCTACGTTTGTCGTTGTGAGCGAGGCTGCCGGTGCCGAGGGCGTCGTCGCTGCTGCTGCGCCGGCCCTGCCCGAGCCGCCCGCGCACTGGGAGGCCGACGTCGTGCTGCGCGACGGGCGCACCGCCAGGGTGCGGCCCATCCGGCCCGACGACGGCGAGCGGCTCGCGGAGTTCCACCGGTCGCTGTCGGCCGAGACGGTCTACTTCCGGTTCTTCGCGCCGTACCCGGAGCTGACCACGAAGGACGTCGTCCGCTTCACCACCGTCGACTACGACGACCGGGTCGCGTTCGTGGCGATGACGGGCGACTCCATCATCGGCGTCGGCCGCTACGACCGGGTCGACGCGCGCGACGCCGAGGTGGCCTTCGTCATCCGCGACGAGCACCAGGGCCGCGGCCTCGGCTCGGTGCTGCTCGAGCACCTGGCCGCAGCCGCCCGCGAGCGCGGTGTGAAGCGGTTCGTCGCCGAGGTGCTGCCCACCAACCGTCGCATGCTCATGACCTTCGAGGAGGCGGGCTACCACCCGTCGCACACCATGGAGGACGGCGTCGTCAGCCTGTCCTTCGACCTCGAGCCCACCGAGTCGTCGGTGGCCGTGCGCATCGCCCGCGAGCACCGGGCCGAGGCCCGCAGCGTGCAGTCGCTGGTGGCGCCGGAGTCCGTGGTCGTCGTCGGTGCGAGCCGCGACCCGGGCTCCATGGGCAACCAGATGCTGCGCCACGTCGTCGAGGGCGGCTTCGGCGGGCGCATCTACGCCGTCAACCGCGCCGCCCACGACGAGGGGGTCGACGTCCTCGGCGTGCCGACGTTCCCGTCGGTGTCCTCGATCCCCGACCCCGTGACGCTGGCGGTCCTCTGCGTCCCGGCGGACGAGGTCCTCGGCGTCGTCGACGACTGCGCACGGGCGCGGGTCGCGGGACTGCTCGTCGTGGCGAGCGGGTTCGCGGAGGCGGGGAGCGAGGGTGTCGCCAAGCAGCGCCAGCTCGTCCGCCGCGCGCGGCTCAACGGGATGCGTGTGATCGGCCCCAACGCGCTCGGCATCCTCAACACGGCGGATCCCGTGCGGCTCAACGCATCGCTCGCACCGCGGCTTCCCGACGCCGGCCCGCTGGGGTTCTTCTGCCAGAGCGGCTCGCTCGGCAGCACGATCCTCGCCCGGGCGGTGCGCCGGGGCCTCGGCATCTCGACCTTCGTCTCTGCGGGCAACCGCGCCGACGTCAGCGGCAACGACCTGCTGCAGTACTGGGAGGACGACGAGGCCACCTCGACCGTCCTGCTCTACCTCGAGAGCGTCGGCAACCCGCGCAAGTTCACCCGTATCGCCCGGCGGCTCTCGCGCTCCAAGCCCGTCGTCGCCATGCGCACCGGCCGGTCGACCCAGTCGTACCCCATCGGCCACGCCGTCCGCCGCACCACGCTGCCGCCGGCGGCCATCGACTCGATGTTCGCCCAGGCGGGCATCGTCGAGGTCGAGTCGCTCGGCGAGATGTTCGACGTCGCCGGGCTGCTGGCCTACCAGCCGCTGCCCGCCGGCCGCGGCGTCGCGATCGTCGGCAACTCCGACGCGCTGGCAGTGCTCGCCGAGGACGCCTGCCACGCCGCCGAGCTCGACGTCGTCGGCGAGCCGTGGACCCTCCCGCACGAGTGCACGCCGCAGGACCTCCAGCGGGCGCTCGCCGCGCTGCTCGACGACCCCGCCGTCGACTCCGTCGTCGTCACCTACGTGCCGGTGCTCGGGCGCGACGGCTCCGCCTATGAGCAGGTGGTCGCCGAGACCGTCGCCCGCGGCACGAAGCCCGTGGTGGCCGTCCTCGTCGCAGCCGAGGAGGAGAGCGGGCTGATCCCGGCTGCGGTGGAGGTGCCCGGGCGGCCCGACCACGGCTCGGTGCCCTTCTACGGCACCGTCGAGGACGCCGTGCGCGCCCTGCGCCACGTCACGCGCTACGCCGAGTGGCGGATGCGGCCGCTCGGCGAGGAGCCGGAGTTCCCCGACATCGACGTCGCCCGGGCCCGGGCCATCGTCGAGCGGCTCATCGGCGACGACGACTCCGCCGCCCCGACCCATGCGCTGGCGGGCCGTCCGCGCGCCGGGCACGGGCCCGCCGCCACCACCGACACCGCCCACGTCGACCACGACGCCGAGGCCATCGAGCTGCTCGCCGAGCGCGAGGACGACGACCTCACCGCCCTGCTCGAGGCCTACGGCATCCCGGTGTGGCCCGTGCACCCCGTGACCAGCGTCGAGGAGGCGGTCGAGGTCGCCGACCGCATCGGCTACCCGGTGGTGCTCAAGACCCTCGACCCGAGGTTCGCCCAGCGCACCGACCTCGGCGGACTGCGGCTCAACATCGAGAACGAGCGCGCGGTGCGCACGGCTTACCGCTCGATGGTCTCCAACCTCGACCCCGACGCCGCCGACCGGCTCGTGCTCCAGCACATGGCCACGCCCGGCGTCGCCTGCGTCGTCGGATCTGCGGAGGACCCGCTGTTCGGTCCGGTCGTCTCCTTCGGCATCGCCGGCGTCGTGCCCGAGCTGCTCGGCGACCGCGGCTACCGCATCCCGCCCCTCACCGACTTCGACGCCGCCGACCTCGTGGACGCCCCCGGCGCGGCGCCGATCCTGCACGGCCTTGGCGGCACCGAGCCGGTCGACCGCAAGTCGCTCGAGGACCTGCTGCTGCGCGTCGGCCAGCTCGCCGACGACATCCCCGAGCTCGGCGACCTGCGCCTCGAGCCGGTCGTCGTGGCCGAGGAGGGTCTCGCCGTCCTCGGCGGCCGCGCGGTGCTGCGCCGACCCTCGGTGAGGACCGACGCCGACGCGAGACGTCTGACGACGTAGTCGACAGCCCCTCCAAGCCCGCCTCCTCCGTCGGCGGGCGTCGGGGCACCGCTCGCCTTGGTCGTCCGCCCCGCTCGCTGCGCTCGCAGGGGTCGGCCCGTTCGCCGAGGCCTCGCTGCGCATCGGCCCCGGCTCCGGACCTCCGGGGCGGACGAGGGGGCGCCGGCTTCGCCGGCAGGGTGAGCAGTCCGCGCGGCTCCGCAAGCTCCGCCGCGGCGCTGCCGTGGCCTCGGTCTCGCTGGGCGACCGGTCGGGCCCAGGCTCGCTGCGCTCGCGGTCGGCCGGTTCGCGGGGCCTCGCTGCGCTCGGCCCGGCTCCCGTCCTCCGGGCCCGCCCGTCCGCTTCTGTCTCTGGTCGGTGCCGAGGGGCGCACGGTTGGGGGTCGGATCGCGTCCTCAGCGACGCGTTTCGACCCCCAGCTCGGTGGGGTTCTGGGTTGGGGGTCGGATCGCGTCCTCAGCGACGCGTTTCGACCCCCAGCTCCGGTGGGGCGTCCGGTGGGGGCAAACGGGGTCGCTTGGTGTCGGCGGGTTCTGGTGGGATGAGTGCCATGGGCGGCGAGGCGGTGCAGCAGGTGCAGTCCGTCTCCGTCCGGGAGGTGCTCACCCCGCAGATCACGCGGATGCTCGTGGGCGTCGGGATCTCGTCGCTCGGCGGCGGCCTCATCATGTCGCTGCTCGCGGTGTACCTGCACCAGGTGCGCGGCCTGCCGCTGCAGCTCGCCGGACTCGTGCTCACGTTCCAGGCCGTGCTCGGCCTCGCGGTGTCGCCCGTGGTGGGCCTGCTCGTCGACCGCATCGGCCCTCGGCCCGTGCTGCTCACGGCGCTCGGCGTCGAGGCGGTGGGCACCGTCGCGATCGGGTTCGTGCAGACCGCGCCGCAGGCGTTCCTCGCCGCCGGGATCGTGGCCGTGGGCAACGCCGGCCTCTGGGCGCCGCAGGCCGCGATCCTGTCGCGCCTCACCACGCCGGAGCGACGCCAGCGGGTCTTCGGCCTGCAGTTCATGCTGCTCAACCTCGGCATCGGCCTGGGTGGCCTGGTCGGCGCTGCGGTCGTCGACGTGTCGCGGCCCGGGACGTTCACCGTGCTCTACGCCGCCAACGCCGTGACCTTCCTCGCCTACGCCGTCGTGCTGCTCGGCGTGCGCGGGGTGAGCGGACCCGAGGCGCACGCGCCCGCGGACGACGACGACGGTCCTGGCGGCTACCTGCAGGTCCTGCGCGACCGCCGGCTGCGCCGCTACGTGCTCGGGGCGCTCGTGCTGCTCACCTGCGGCTACGGCTCGATGGAGGTGGGCATCCCGGTCTTCATGACCACCGAGGCGGGCCTGCCGGTGAACGCGATCGGCATCGTGTTCTTCTTCAACACGCTGGTGATCGTCCTGGCGCAGGTCTGGGTGCTCAAGCGGATCGAGGGCCGGTCGCGGTCGAGGATCCTGCTCGTCGTGGCCGTCTCGTGGTCGGCCTGCTGGCTGCTGCTCGCCGCCTCGTCGCTGGTGGGCCCGGTCGCGGCCGCGATCATCATCACGCTCGGCGTCAGCGTGTTCGCCGTGGGGGAGACCCTGTGGTCGCCTGTCGCGCCGTCGCTGGTCAACGACTTCGCAGCGCCCCACCTGCGCGGGCGCTACAACGCCGTCGGCGGCCTCGTGTGGAGCGTCGCGGGCGCGGTCGGGCCGGCGCTCGCGGGGGCGATGCTCGGCGCCGGGCTGGGCGTGCTCTGGGCGCTCGTGGTCGCCGGCGGCGCGCTCGTCGCCGGCCTGGTCCTGCTGTCGCTGCGCACCCTGCTGACCCCGGCCGAGGACGGCCGCACCGTCCGCGACCCGGTCGCGGCCTGATCGAGGAGGAGGCGGCATGAGGGTCGAGCTCGTCCCCGTCGACGACGGCAACCGTGAGCAGGCGCTCGCGCTCGCCCTGGGGCCGGGGCAGGAGCGCTTCGTCGCGTCGGTGGCCCAGTCCTTCGACGACGCCGAGCAGCACCCGGAGGCCCGCCCGTGGATGCGGCTGGCGCTGGCCGACGGCGTGCCCGCCGGGTTCGTCATGCTCAGCTGGGACGCCGTGCCCGACCCGCCCCGCGTCTACGGCCCGTGGTTCCTATGGCGCCTGCTGGTCGACGTCGGCGCGCAGGGCACCGGTGTCGGACGGGCGATCATCGAGCAGGTGGCCGCCCTGATCCGCGAGCAGGGCGCCACCGAGCTGCTCACCAGCTACGTGCCGGGCGGGGACGGGCCCGAGGGCTTCTACCGGCGGCTGGGCTTCGAGCCGACCGGCGAGGTCGACCCCGACGGCGAGATCCTGCTGCGGCTCCCGCTGGTCTGACCGAGCCGGCGTCGGTGCGGCCCGGGCGTGGGAGGATGCGCGCATGGCGAACGACGCGACCCTCGCCCCGCGGCTGCGGGCCGACATCGAGCGCAGCGGGTACTACCCGGAGCTCGTAAGCGACACCCTCGACACCGCCCTGGCCGGCGAGGCGGTGTCGGCCTACGTCGTGCACCACGAGGCGACGTTCGACCACGACGAGCTGCGCCGCCATGTCACGGTGCTCGCCCTCACGCCCACCCGCCTCATCGTCGGCCACACCGACGAGCACCCCGCCGACGAGACCAGCCCGGCGCCCTACGCCACGGCGTCCACCGAGGCGGTGCGCATCGAGCGGATCGACTCCGTCGTGGTGACCCGCGTGGCGTCCGACGCCGCCCGCCACCGCAAGGGCGCGCCGGTGCGCGAGGTGGTGCTGACG
Organism: Actinomycetota bacterium; assembly: GCA_020161245.1. Lineage (GTDB taxonomy): Bacteria > Actinomycetota > Actinomycetes > S36-B12 > CAIYMF01 > Longivirga. The sequence goes on from JAIUOK010000012.1 coordinate 32,263, forward strand.
ATCGGCTGGGGCGCGGTGTCGCGCATCGACCTCGAGCCGGCCAGCTGCGGCGACCCGCAGTGCGACGCCGACCACGGCTACACCGGCACGGCGTCCAACGACGACCTGGCGCTCCGGGTGTCCGAGGCGGCCGACGGCGCCGAGGTGGTCGCCCGCACCCTCGCCTTCGCCGGCGCCCTGAGCGAGGCCACCGCCCACCGGGCCCGCTGACCCGTCCTCCCGGGGTGTCCCTCCCCGCGCCGGGCGCGGGCAGGGGATACTGGGGCCCTTCCCCGAGCCGTACCCGCACGACCACGCCCGTCCCGCGCGATCTCCAGCGACGCTGCGCGCCCGGACGCCGACGACTCGAGGAGCCCGCGCATGGCCGAGCTGGTCTTCTTCTCCGGGACCATGGACTGCGGGAAGTCCACCCTCGCGCTGCAGACCGACCACAACCACGCGGCTCGCGGCCGCGCCGGCATCGTGTTCAGCCGCCTCGACCGCGCGGGCGAGGACACGCTCTCGAGCCGGCTCGGCCTCAAGGTGCCCGCGGTGGAGGTGGGCGCCGGCACGGACTTCTGGCAGCACGTCACCGACGCGCTGGCGGGCGGTGCGCGGGTCGACTACCTCATCTGCGACGAGGCCCAGTTCTACTCCCGCGAGCAGGTCGACCAGCTCGCGGCGATCGTCGACGACCTCGGCATCGACGTGTTCGCCTTCGGGATCCTCACCGACTTCCGCACCGCGCTGTTCCCGGGCTCCCAGCGCCTGGTCGAGCTGGCCGACCGCATGCAGGTGCTGCAGGTCGAGGCGCTGTGCTGGTGCGGTCGCCGTGGCACCCACAACGCCCGCACCATCAACGGCGAGATGGTTGTCGAAGGCGAGCAGGTCGTCGTCGGCGACACGTTCAGCGCCGACGTCGTCGCCTACGAGGTGCTGTGCCGGCGCCACCACCGCCGTCGCGCCACCGCGCACACCGCGAAGGCCGCGCACATGAGCCCCACCCCGCTGCCGTTCGACGAGCCGGCCAGCGCATGACCGGCCTGCTCGTCGACGCGGCGGCGCTGCACGACGAGCTCGCGTCGGCTCGTCCGCCCGTCGTCCTCGACGTCCGCTGGTCGCTGGCCGGTCCGCCGGGGCGCGATCTCCACGAGCAGGGCCGGATCCCCGGCGCGGTGTTCGTCGACCTCGACACCGGGCTCGCGGCGCCGCCCGGCGACGGCGGCCGCCACCCGCTGCCCGACCCCGCGGTGTTCGCAGCCGCGATGCGGCGGGCCGGAGTCGCGCCCGACCGGCGCGTGGTCGTCGCCGACGCCCGCGACGGGTCGGTCGCGGCCCGGGCGTGGTGGCTGCTGCGCCACCACGGCCACGACGACGTCCGGCTCCTCGACGGCGGGCTGGCCGCGTGGGCGGCCGCGGGCTACGACGTCGAGACCGGCGAAGCCGTGGCCCCGTTCGGCGACGACGGGCCGCCCGGGCCCAGGTTCGAGCCGCTCGTGCCGGGACGGATGCCGCTCCTCGACGCCGATACGGCCGCCGCGCTCGCCCGTGAGGGCGTGCTGCTCGACGCCCGCGCTGCGGCTCGCTACCGCGGCGAGACCGAGCCGGTGGATCCGGTCGCCGGCCACATCCCCGGAGCCGTGAGCTCGCCCACCACGTCGCTGGTCGACGCCTCCGGCCGGCTGCTGCCCGCCGACGAGCTGCGGGCCCACTTCGCCGCCCTGGGCGCCGGTGGTGGCAGGCCCGTGGGCGCCTACTGCGGCTCGGGGGTCACGGCGTCGCACGAGGTGCTGGCGCTCGCCGTCGCCGGCATCGACGCCGCGCTCTACGCCGGCTCGTGGTCGGAGTGGGTCGTCGATCCGGGCCGGCCGGTGGCGACCGGCAGCGACCCGGGCTGATCGGCCGCGGACTGCGGGGGGTCAGGACTCCGGGTCGCGGGCTCCGAACAGGATCTCGTCCCAGCTCGGCACGGTGGCTCGCGGCTTGCTGCCCTTCTGCGCGTCGCCCGCGGGCGGCGGGGCCTGGCGCGCGGTCTTGCGGCGGCCGAGCCGGGTGCGCTTGCCCTCGGGCCGCTTGAGACCGGGCAGCGTGTCGTAGAGGTCGTCGAGCGGGCTCTCGTCGTCCGGCTCGACGGGCGGCCGGTCCATGAGGTCGACGACATCGGCGCCCACCTCGGGGTCGACGAGTGCGGTGAACGCGGCGTCGGGGTCCTCGGTGTCGTCGTCCCAGTGGTCGACCTCGTCGCCCCCGGGCAGCCCGACCAGGATCGGACGGCCCTCGGGCCGCACCTCCTCGGTGGGGCGCTCGCCGAGCAGCCACGAGGCGGCGGTGTCGTCGCCCGACACCGTGCGCACGGCGGCGTCGTAGACCCAGAGGGCGGCGGTAGCGCCGCCGGCCACGGCGGGAACGGGCTCCCACGAGGCCAGCACCGACCACGTGCCGTCCTCGCGGCGCCAGGCGTCCCACTCGAGGGTGGACGGGTCGCCGCCCGCCTGCTCGAGCGCGGCGACGACGGCGCCCTCGAGCGTGGTGGTGGTGCCGTCGGCGCGCAGCTCGGCCGACCGCGCCTGCGTGGCGAGGTGGTCGCGCTCGGCGAGGACCGGCCCGGCGAAGCGCAGCACACGCTCGAGGGTGAGGCCCGAGCTGGCGACGATGTCGTCGGGGCTCTGCCCGTGCCGGATGCGCAGCTGGATGTCTCGCGGCGTCGTGCCGTCGAGCGCGATCTCGAGCTGGCCGAGACGGCTGCGGTCGCGCCGCACTGCGCTCTCGAGCCGCTCGTCGATCGGGACGGTGTAGCGCGTGCCGTCGGTGCTGCTGAGGACGAGGCCGGTGCCGTCCTCGCTCAGCCCGACGAACCCCAGCTCGCGCATCGGTCCTCCTGCCTGGCGCACCCCGGTGACGGGCGGTCCCGGTCAGTCTCGCCCGAGGAAGGGCCCGCGTCGAGGACCGCCACGCGGGCAGGCGGCCGCGCCGCCGCTGGCGCGTACGGACTCCGGAGCCTGGCGGGCTACTCCGCGAGGGCGGTGGGCGCCTCGGGCGAGTAGGCCGCCTCGGCGTCGGCGCGCGCCAGCGCCCGCTCGAGGTGGCGGCCGCCGGCGAGGCCGACCACGGCGCAGGCGATCGCGGAGCCGGTGAGGATCCAGTAGGCGGTGGCCGGGCCCAGGGAGTCGATGACCAGGCCCGACGTCGGGGCCGCCAGCGCGAACCCGACGGTGATCCCGGCGAAGCTGATGGTCAGGCCCTCGGTGAGCCGGGTGCTGGGCACGAGCCGCTCCACCAGCGCCATGCCGGTGATGAGCGACGGCGCCACCGCGACGCCGGCCACGAAGGCGACGGCGCCGAGCAGCACGGGGGAGTGCAGGAACGGGAAGGGCACGCTGACGACGGCGAGCAGCACCAGGAACCACCGCAGCTGTGCGGGCAGCGCCGCCTTGAGGTGAAGGGCGCCCAGGGTGAGGCCCGCGATGCCCGAGCCGAGCGCGTAGACGGCGAGGAGCACACCGGTCCACCCCTGGACGCCGAGCTCCTCCGCCGAGGCGACGGTGACGACCTCGAACGCGCCGAAGACACCGCCGAGGAAGAAGAACACGGCGGTGACGAGCGCGATGCCGGGGTAGCGGATGGCGCCCCGCCCCTCGCGGTGCGCGTCGCCGGCGGGCGGCGGCTCGGTGCGCCGCTGGGGGACGAGCCAGAGCGTGCCGACGATCAGCAGGACGACGGCGGCGCCGACGGCGCCCCACTGCACGACCGAGATGGCCAGCAGCGTGGCGATGGGCGGGCCGGCGATGAAGACGACCTCGTCGATGACCGACTCGAGCGCGAAGGCCGTGCGCACATCGGCGGCGTCGTCGAGCACGTAGGCCCAGCGCGCGCGGACCAGCGATCCGACGGTCGGCACGAACGCCTCGCCCAGGCAGAACGCGGCGAACCAGGTCCACACCGGCCAGCCCTCGAGGACCGACACCACGAACAGCACCTGGAACGTCACCGCGATGCTGATGGCGACCGGGACGATCCGGTGCTGGCTGTAGCGGTCGATGTAGCGCGACAGGAACGGGCCGACGACGGCGTTGGACAGAGCGCCGGCCGCGGAGACCGCGCCCGCCAGCGCGTAGGACTCGCCGCGCAGCGTGAGGAAGAGCACCGCGCCCAGGCCGAGCATCGACATCGGCAGCCGCATGACGAACGCCGCCGCGCAGAACCGGAGCGCGCCCGGCTTGCGCAGGATGTCGGCGTAGGTCGTCAGCACCCGAACGACCTTAGAGCCCCAGGATGCCGGGTGCGAAACCGGTTGGGAGGATCGGCGGGTGAGCCTGACCGGCCCCCGCGGGTCCTACGACGCCCTCCTCCTCGTGTCCTTCGGCGGGCCGGAGGGGCCCGACGACGTCGTGCCCTTCCTCGAGAACGTCACCCGGGGCCGCGGTATCCCGCGCGAGCGGCTCGTCGAGGTGGGCGCGCACTACACCGCCTTCGGCGGCGTCTCGCCCATCAACGGGCAGAACCGCGAGCTGGTCGCCGCCATCCGCGCGGACCTCGCCGCCGCCGGCATCGACCTGCCGGTGTACTGGGGCAACCGCAACTGGCAGCCGTACCTCGCCGACGCCCTGCGGCAGATGCGCGACGACGGCGTCGGCTCGGCGCTGTGCCTCATGACGAGCGCCTACTCCTCCTACTCCGGCTGCCGCCAGTACCGCGAGAACCTCTTCGACGCGGCTGCCGCGGTGGAGGAGGACGGCGTCGGGCCCGCGCCCCGCCTGGACAAGCTGCGGCACTACTTCGACCACCCGGGCTTCGTCGAGCCGATGGTCGACGCCGTCGTGGCGGGTGTCCGCGCGCTCGGCGAGCAGGGCGTCGTCGAGCCCCGGCTGGTCTTCACCACCCACTCGATCCCGATCGCGTCCGATGCGTCGTCCGGGCCGGCCGGCGGGGCGTACACCTCGCAGCACCGCGCGGTGGCCGAGGCAGTCGCGTCGCGGGCTGCCGGGCTCGTCGACGTCGAGGAGGAGTGGGACCTCGTCTTCCAGTCGCGGTCGGGCGCTCCAGGAGTGCCCTGGCTCGAGCCCGACGTCGGCGACCGCCTCGAGGCGCTCGCGGCCGATGGCGCGCGCGGCGCGGTGATCGTCCCGATCGGTTTCGTGTCCGACCACATGGAGGTGGTGTGGGACCTCGACACCGTGGCACTGGAGCAGGCCCGCGCCGTCGGCCTGCCCGCCGTACGGGCCGCGACGGTCGGCACCGATCCGCGCTTCGTGGCGATGGTGCGCGAGCTCGCGCTCGAGCGGGTGGGCCTGGCAGGGCCGCGAGCGCTGTCGCCGCTGGGCCCCTCGCACGACGTCTGCCCGGGGACCTGCTGCCCCAACCCGCGCGGGCCGCGCCCGGCCCTGTGCCAGGGGGGCTGACACGGCAGACTGGCCGTGTGACCACCGACGACATCGAGTACGACGACGTCCTCCTCGACGAGCTGCGCGAGCTGGCCGTCGAGGCGGCCCGCGAGGCCGGCGCGCTGGTGCTCGAGGCGCGGCGCTCGGACGTGTCCGTGGCGGGTACGAAGTCGAGCGCGACCGACGTCGTCACCGAGGTCGACCGGCGCAGCGAGGCCCTGCTGGTAGACCGGCTGCTCTCCAGCCGCCCGGACGACGGCATCCTCGGCGAGGAGGGGGCCGACCACGTCGGCGAGACCGGCGTCCGGTGGGTCATCGACCCGATCGACGGCACCGTGAACTACCTCTACGGGCTGCACCACTGGGCTGTGTCGGTCGCCGCGGAGATCGACGGGATCGTCGTCGTCGGCGTCGTCGAGGCCCCGGCGCTCTGCGAGACCTACGTGGCCGTCCGTGGCCGCGGCGCCCGCCGGCACGACGGCGACGGCGTCCACGATCTGTCCGTGAACGACCCCGTGGCGCTCGACCGGGCGCTGGTCGCGACCGGCTTCGGGTACCTCGCAGACCGGCGTTCTGCGCAGGGCCGGGTCGTGTCTCAGGTCGTGCCGCGGGTGCGCGACATCCGCCGCGACGGCGCGTGCAGCCTCGACCTGTGCGGGCTGGCGTCCGGGCGGCTCGACGCGTACTTCGAGCGCGGCCCGCAGGCGTGGGACCTCGCGGCCGGCGGCCTCGTGGCCACCGAGGCGGGCGCCCGGCTCGAGGGTCTGCACGGGAGGGCCGCGGGGGAGGACCTCATCGTGGCCGCGGGCCCCGCGCTCTTCGGTCCCCTGCACGACCTGCTCGCCGAGCTCCGGGCCGACACCGACGACTGAGTGGTCGCTCTGGATGGGTGAGCGACGGCTATAGCCGTCGCTCACCCATCCAGAGCGGGTCCTAGTCGAGGCGGCGCAGCTCCGCGCGATACCAGTGGCCGTTGTGGACGTACTTCTCGACGGCGTAGCGGAAGGCGTCCTCGCCCACGGCGTCCTCGCGGATACGGGCCGGGACGCCGAGCGCCATGGCCCGCGTCGGCACCTCGGTGCCGTTGGGCACCAGGGCCCCGGCGCCCACCAGCGCGCCGCGCCGGACGACGACGCGGTGCAGCACCACCGACCCGGACCCGATGAGGCAGTCGTCCTCGACGGTGCAGCCCTCGAGGTGGGCGTTGTGGCCCACCACGCACCGGTCGCCGATCACGGTGGGCAGGTCCTCCGTGCAGTGGACGACGGTGCCGTCCTGCACCGAGGTCTGCGACCCGACGACGATCCGCCCGTGGTCGCCCCGCAGCACCGCGGTGGGCCAGACGGTCGACTCCGGCCCGATCACGACGTCGCCGATCACGACCGCATCGGGGTGGACGAAGGCGGCCGGGTCGATCTGCGGCGAGCGTTCGCCGATCGCGTACAGGGGCATAGCGGACCTCCGTCGGGCGCTGTCCGGGTGGACGGTGTGAGCCATCACACCACTGCCGTGTCCCGCTCCGCCGGGGGGTCGTGTCGCCCCGGAGCGCCAGGTGCGGCACAATCCCCCGCACGTGACGGCTCGGGCCGCCGGAACAAACCGGGGGATCGGGCCGTTGACGGGCTGCCAGAACGCGAACGAGACCTCCGACGACGCAGGCCGACGGCGCGATACGCACGGAACTGAGGACGACTGAGACGATGGCCACCGACTACGACGCCCCCCGCAAGACCGACGACGAGCTCGCCGAGGACTCCCTCGAGGAGCTCAAGGCGCAGCGTGCCACCAAGGCCGCCTCGAGCGTCGACGTCGACGAGGTGGAGCTCGCGGAGAACCTCGAGCTCCCCGGCGCCGACCTGTCCGACGAGTCGCTGACGGTGCGCGTCATCCCGCGCCAGGCCGACGAGTTCACCTGCTCCAAGTGCTTCCTGGTCCACCATCGCAGCCAGCTGGCCAAGGAGGTCGGCGGGCAGCCGGTCTGCCGCGACTGCGCCTGAGCGCACCCACCCCCGCTCGACGAGCGCCCCGTCCGCACCCGCGGGCGGGGCGCTCGTCTGCGTGCGCGCTGGCGGCGCTGCGGCTGCCGCTGCCGCTGCGGCGTGGCCGCGGCCACGCGGTTCTGCCGTGTGCCCGGGCGTGCGACCGGGTAGGAAAGGGGATGTGACCCAGCCGAACGAGGCCGACCGGCCCGCCGCTCCCGCGTCGGACGCCCCCACCGCCGCGATCCCGGACGAGCCCGTCCCCCTTCCCGACCATGTCCGCGAGGCGCAGGGCCGCGACGTCGCGGACATCGTCGGCCAGCTCGGCGCGGACGGGGTGACCGCCAAGGAGCGCGCCCAGCTGCTCGGCCGTCTCGCCGGCGTCGCGGCGCAGCGGGCCAAGTTCGCCGGTGCCAAGGCGATCGGCAGCGGCAAGTACCTCGCCGACCTCCTGGTGGACGCCGCGCCCCACATCCCGGTTCGCGACCTCGCCACGCTGCAGGAGCACCACAAGGGGCTCGCCGGTGAGCAGCTGGCCGACGCCCTGGTCCGCAACGCCCAGCGCACCACCGCCGGCATCGGTGCCGCGGGCGGCGCCGTCGCCGCGATCGAGTGGGCCGCCATGCCGGTGCTGGTCGCGGTGCCCCTCGAGGTCGTCGTCGAGACGGTCGCCGTAGCGGCGGTCGAGGTGAAGCTGACCGCGGAGCTGCACGCGGTCTACGGGATCCCGGTGGAGGGCTCCGGGGCCGAGCGGGCGATCGCCTTCGCCGGTGCCTGGGCCAACCGCCGCGGCATCGATCCCATGCGGCCCTGGACGATCCCCAACGTGCTGGGCATCGCCGGCCGCCAGCAGCTGGCCAAGCGGATGCTCATGCGCTTCGCCCGCAACCTCGGCACGGTCATCCCGTTCCTGGTGGGCGCGGCGGTAGGCGCCCGGGTCAACCACACCGAGACCAAGCGGCTCGGCGAGACCCTGCGCGCGGACCTGCGCCGTGTGGCCGCCGAGCGGGCGTCGCTCGGCTACCCGGCGCCGCCGACGATCGTCGTGCGGCCCGAGGCCTGATCCTGCGGCGTCAGGAGGAGTGGACGCGCTTGGGCGCGGCCATCCGGTCGAAGGCGACGTTGACGACGGCGACCGCTGCGGCCGTGGCCACGGCGTAGAGCAGGATCCTGCCGGTGCGCTGGTCGGGGTCGCTGGCCTTGGGCGGCTCGTGCCCGGTGACCTTCTCGTAGCCCTTGTCCATGATCTTGCGGACCAGCAGCGTGGCTCCGATTGCGGCGATCGGGAGCAGGATCGTGACCAACGTGTTGGGCTCGACGATCTCGCCGTCGTTGTCGAAGTCGAGCAGGTCGCTCATGGGGCCCCTCCAGATGGGAACGCGTCGGGGTCAGCCTGCCACGTCGCCGGCCTGCGCGCGGGCGCGGTCCCGCGCGTCCGCGATGAGGGGCGCGAGCTCCCGCGGCCGCCGGGTCGACACGAGCCAGTACGGATGGGGGTCGTCCGCGTCGTCGACCTCGACCAGCAGCGACCAGCTGATCCAGCCGCGGATCGTCAGGTAGGCACGGGGATCGGCCTTGCGGCCGCGCGCCTCGCGGGTGCGCTCGGGATCGAGGACGGCGACGCGGCCGACGACGTCGAGCGGCAGACGGGCACGGCCCGCGCGCAGGACGCCGTGGCCGACGGAGACCACCGGCGTCGTCGCCAGCAGGACGGCGACGACCACGAGGGCGGACACCACGAACGCCGCGACGCCCGGGCCGGTGCCGAGGCGCCAGCCGTAGGCGACGCCGAGGACGAACGACAGCACCAGCGCGACCACCCACAGCCATACCGGCGGGCCCAGCCGCTCCCGGTACAGGACGCCGTCGTCGGTCCTCATGCTCCGAGCCTGCCACGGGGCCGCAGGGACGCCTCCCGGTAGGGTCCGGCACGTGACGAGCGACGCCGGCATCCCGGGCCGCGGCGGCCTCCTGCCCACCACGCCGCCGCCCGACGCGGTGCTGCCGGAGCGCAACCCCAGCGCTCCCGCGCCGGGACAGCCGATCCCCAGCCACTACAGCCGCTGCTACGTCTGCGGCGACGCCCACGAGATGGGCCTGGCGCTCCGCGTCGTGGCGGGGGAGGGGCTCTCGCTCACCGGCGAGTTCACCGTCACTGAGCACCACCAGGGAGCACCCGGCCTCGCCCACGGCGGGCTGCTGACCGCGGCGTTCGACGACGCCCTCGGCTCCCTCAACTGGCTGCTCACCGCCCCGGCGGTGACGGGGCGGCTCGAGACCGACTTCCGCCGCCCGGTGCCGGTCGGCTCGACCCTGCACATCCACGCCGAGGTCGTCGGGGTCAAGGGGCGCAAGGTGTTCACCCGCGCCGTCGGCCGTCTCGACAGCCCGGACGGACCGGTGGCGCTCACCGCGGCGGCCCTGTTCATCCAGGTGCCGATCGAGCACTTCACGACCCACGGCCGTGCCGAGGACGTCGAGCGGGCGCGGGCCGACCGCGCCGTCCAGCGCAGCGTCGCCAACCTGCCCGAGGTGAACCCGTGACCGGTGGCCCCGCCCGGCCGTCCAACGCCGTCGACGTCCTGCTGCAGCGCATCGACCCCGGCGTCCCGGTCCCGGGGTACGCCCACCCCGGCGACGCCGGCGTCGACCTCGTCACCGCCGTCGACGCCGAGGTGGCGCCCGGCGAGCGGGTGCTGCTGCCCACCGGCATCGCCATCGCGCTGCCCGAGGGCTACGCCGCGCTGGTCCACCCGCGGTCCGGCCTGGCGGTGAAGTACGGCGTCTCGCTGGTCAACGCGCCCGGCACCGTCGACGCCGGCTACCGCGGCGAGATCCGGGTGTCGCTGATCAACCTCGACCCGCGCGACGCGGTGGTCCTGCGGCGCGGCGACCGGATCGCCCAGCTGGTGATCCAGAAGGTCGAGCACGCCGTCTTCCACGAGGTCGAGCGCCTGCCCGGATCCGACCGCGGCGAGGGCGGCTTCGGGTCGTCGGGGCGCTGAACCGGCGTCCGCGGGGCATAAGGTCGGAGCAGCGAGTACGAGCGGGGCAGGGGCCCCGCGCCAGCAGGAGGGATCCCGGTGTTCCGACGCCGCAAGGGTGCGCAGGGCGACGACGCCGTCGAGACCGACGTCGATGCCGTGGAGGAGCTCGACGCCGCCGATGACGACGAAGGCGACGCCGTCGAGGAGGCGCGGCCCGAGGTCGACCGCTCGGCCGGCCCGTTCGACGAGTCCGAGGCCCCCGACGACGGCCTGACCCGCCTCGACATCGGCGGCATGCGCGTGGCTGCCGCCGACGGCATGGAGCTGCGGCTCGACGTCGACCAGGCCTCGGAGTCGGTCATGGGCGTGACCGCCGTCCTCCAGGACTCCGCGCTGCAGCTGATGGCCTTCGCCGCTCCGCGCACCGAGGGCATCTGGGACGAGGTCCGCGGCGAGATCCGCCGCAGCCTCGCGGCCCAGGGCCCGGTCGAGGAGCTCGAGACCGAGTTCGGCACCGAGCTCCGCGCGACGCTGCCGGTCGAGGGCGGTGGAGCCGTCCAGCCGGTGCGCTTCGTGGGCATCGACGGCCCGCGCTGGTTCCTGCGCGGCCTGTTCAGCGGCCGCGCGGCGCGCGACCGCGAGGCCGCGGCGCCGCTCGAGGCGGTGCTGCGCGCGACGGTCGTCGTCCGCGGCGGCGACCCGATGGCGCCGGGCGACCAGATCCCGCTGCGCATCCCCACCGACGTTCCCGAGGGCCTCGACCGCACCGACGGCCCGGCCGAGCGGGCGCCGCTCACCATGCCCGAGCGCGGGCCGGAGATCACCGAGATCCGCTGAGCAGCTCCCGCCCGACCCGGCCGAGCACGCCGGGCTCGGCCGCGGGCGCCAGCCGCGGCACGGTCGCCAGCACAGCCCCGGGGATGGCCTCGGCCCACTCGCGGGCCACGTCCTCGGGGTGCAGCGGGTCGTCGGCCAGCGCCACCACGGCGACGGCCGCGGCCCGCACGCGCGACAGGTCCTCGGCCGACGGCGCCGGGCTCGCCGCCGCGAGCCGCAGCGCCCGTACGAGACCCGCGTCGTCGCCGTCGGACCACGACCGCTCCAGCTCGTGCAGCACCCAGTCGCCCGAGAGAGCGGGGTCGCTGCGCAGCCGTGCGAGCACCCGGGCCGACCCGTCGCGCTCGATCTCGTCCGCCGTCGCCGCCGTCAGCCCGGCGACGGCTCCCGGCGGGCCCGTCCACGCCGGCATCACCAGCAGCAGCGCGGGAGCCGTACCGCCCTGCTCGAGGGCCCAGCGGACGGCAGCGTGCGCGCCCAGCGAGATGCCGCCGACGATCGACACCGGCCGGCCCGCCCGCGCAGCCGCGGCCGCTGCCTCGTGGATCCGGTCGGCCACCCGCTCCACGCCATCGCGCGCGTCGACGGCGTCGACGGCGGCGGCCCCGAGGCAGGCCGGCGCGAGCAGGCCGCGCACGACAGCCGGGCGCGACCCGGCGCCATGGGCGAGGACGGCGGTCGAGGGCACGGGCGCATCCTGCCCTGTCGGGGATGCCCGGGGGAGCGCAGCGCTTACGCTGGATGCGTGAGCACCAAGCAGGGCTTCCTGTCGCGACTGCTGAAGTCGCAGACCGACCTCGACGCCGACCGCCTCCAGACCGAGGCGGAGGACAAGGGCGCCACTCTGGTCAAGGACTGCCAGGGCGGATGCGTGTCGACGGTGCAGGGGCGTCTCCGCTCGGTCACCCTGCGCCCGGTCGGCAAGGCCCCCGCGGTCGAGGCCGAGCTCTGGGACGGCAGCGGCCGCCTCACCCTCCTCTTCCTCGGCCGTCGTCGGATCCCGGGCATCACTCCGGGCCGCTCGATCGTGGTGCACGGGCGCGCGATCCTGCGCGACGGGTCGGCGGTCATGGTCAACCCGCGTTACGAGCTGCTCCCGGCCTCGGCCGAGTGAGCGGCGTGCAGCGCGACGACGCGCCCGAGCCCGAGGGCTATCCCGAGGAGGATCTCGGCGCCAGCGGTCTCGAGGGCGGCAGCGGCCAGCCCGGCGACGCCACGACCGAGCAGCTCATGGCGAATGCGATCGGCGGCTGGCGCGGGCTCCTCGACGGATCGCTGCCGTCGGCGGTCTTCCTCGTGGGCTACATCGTGAGCGGCCAGCAGCTGCGGCCGGCCGTCATCGGTGCGGTCGCCGCGGGTCTGCTCATCGCGGTCCTGCGCATCGTCCGCAAGCAGTCGCTGCAGCAGGTGCTGTCGGGGTTCCTGGGCGTCGCGTTCTGCGCGTGGTTCGCCTCGCGCACCGGCAACGCCGAGGACTACTACCTGCCGGGACTGCTCATCAACGCCGTCTACGGCACCGTGCTGGCGGTGTCGTGCCTCGTCGGCCACCCACTGCTCGGCTACGGCGTCGGAGCCGCTATCGGCGACGTCACGGGCTGGCGTTCCGTCCCGGAGCAGCGCCGCGCCTACGCGCTGGCGACGTGGTTCTTCGTCGCGGTGTTCGCTCTGCGCATCGTCGTGCAGCTGCCGCTCTACCTGGCCGGGTCCGTGGCGGCGCTGGGCACTGCGCGGCTGTTCATGGGCTGGCCGCTGTTCGCGCTGGCGGCCTTCCTGGCCTTCCGCGTGATCAGCACCGCACGGCGCGAGGCGCCCGTGCCCGCCCGCGAGGACTGACCCGGGCTCGCTGCTGGCTCGTCCGCTCGCTAGTCGGCGAGCAGCTCCTCGAGCGCGGACTCCTGCTCGCTGCTCGACACGAACAGCAGCTCGTCGCCGGACTCGAGGGTGTCGTCGAGGCTGGGCGCGATGACCCGGGTGTCGCGGATGATGGCGACGAGCGCGGTGTCGACCGGCCAGGTGACGTCGCCGACGCGCGAGCCCACGACGGCCGCGTTGGCCGGCAGGGTCATCTCGACGAGGTTGGCGTTGCCCTGGCGGAAGGTGAACAGCCGCACCAGGTCGCCGATGCTGACCGCCTCCTCGACGAGGGCGGAGAGCATGCGCGGCGTCGACACCGCGACGTCGACGCCCCAGGCCTCGTCGAACATCCACTCGTTCTTGGGGTGGTTCACGCGCGCGACGACGCGGGGGACGCCGTACTCGGTCTTGGCGAGCAGCGACACCACGAGGTTGACCTTGTCGTCTCCGGTGGCGGCGATGAGCACCTGGCAGCCGGGGAGGTCGGCCTCGTCCAGGACGGCGATCTCGCAGGTGTCGCCGAGCAGCACCTCGGCGCCGGGCACGACGCCCTCGCGGCCCTTCTCGGGGTCCTTGTCGATGAGCAGCACCTGGTGGTAGTTGCTCAGCAGCTCGCGGGCGATGGCGCGCCCGACCTTGCCGGCCCCGGCGATCGCGACCCTCACTCCGCGCCTCCCGGTCCGCCGGCGAAGGCCGCCACGACCTCGGCGCGGCGCGCCGGGTCGAACAGCACGTGCAGGACGTCGTCGGCCTGGACGACGGTGTCGGCGTCGGGCAGCAGGCCCTCGCCGAACCGGCTGAGGTAGGCGATCCGGGCGCCGGACTCGCGCTCGAGGAGCGTCATCCGGTGCCCGACCCAGGCCTCGCCGGCGCGGACGATCGTCATGACGACCTTGCCGGAGCTGTCGCGCCACTCGTCGCCGACGGTCTCGGGGAGGATGCGGCCCAGGATCTGGCCGGTCTGCCAGGCCACGCTCGCGACCGTGGGGATGCCCAGGCGCTGGTAGACCTCGGCGCGGCGGGGGTCGTAGATGCGGGCGACGACGTTCTCGACGCCGAAGGTCTCGCGGGCGACGCGCGCGGCGAGGATGTTGGAGTTGTCGCCGCTGCTCACGGCAGCGAAGGCGTGGGCGCGCTCGATGCCCGCCTCGCGCAGCCGGTCGCGGTCGAATCCGATGCCCGTGATGGTGGTTCCGGAGAACGAGGAGTGCAGCTTGCGGAAGGAGCTGCTCTCCTGGTCGATGATGGCGACCGAGTGCCCCGCCTCGTCGAGGGTATGGGCGAGCGCCGACCCGACCCGGCCGCATCCCATGATGACCACGTGCACGAACCGGAACGCTACACGGCGCACTGCCGGGCCCGCCGTGCGGTCGACGCGTATCGTGAGGCCACGTGTCCAACGTGACGGGCTCCGCCAAGCGCCTGCTGGTCGGCCGTGCCCTCTCCAGCGAGCAGATGGGCGAGACCCTCCTGCCCAAGCGCATCGCGCTGCCCGTGTTCGCCTCGGACGCCCTCTCGTCCAACGCCTACGCCACCCAGGAGATCCTCCTGGTGCTCGCGCTGGGCGGCGCGACCATGTACGCCTACGCCCCGTGGGTCGCCGCGCTGGTGATCCTGGTGTACCTGGTCGTCGTCCTGTCGTACCGGCAGAACGTCTACGCCTACCCGAGCGGCGGCGGCGACTACGAGGTCGTCACCACGAACCTCGGTCCGAAGGCCGGCGTGTTCGTGGCCAGCGCCCTGCTCGTCGACTACGTGCTCACGGTCGCGGTGTCGATCGCCGCGGCCGTCGCCAACCTCGCGTCCGCCTACCCGGTGATCGAGGAGCACAAGACGCAGTGGGCCGTCGGGTTCATCGTGCTCATCACGCTGATGAACCTGCGCGGCGTCCGCGAGTCCGGGCTCGCCTTCGCCATCCCGACCTACGGCTTCATGGCGGGGATCTTCTTCATGCTCGGCAGCGCCCTGTGGCAGATCTCGCGCGGGGAGGTGCTGCGGGCGGAGAGCGCCGACTGGCAGGTCGTCCCTGAGCCGGGGTACGTCGGTCTCACCACGATCGCCCTGGTGTACCTCATCGCCAGGGCGTTCTCCTCCGGCACGACCGCGCTCACCGGCATCGAGGCGATCGCCAACGGCGTGCCGGCCTTCCGCAAGCCCAAGAGCCGCAACGCCGCCGTCACCCTCGCGATGCTCGGCGGCATCGCGATGACCATGTTCGCCGGCATCACCTGGCTCGCGCTCTACACCAAGGTGCAGGTGACCGAGTTCGACGAGGACCTGCTCGGCCTGCCCGACGGCCAGGCGCAGAAGACCGTCATCGCGCAGATCGCCGGGGCGGTGTTCGGCGACGGCACCTTCTGGTTCCTCTACATCTCCTTCGCGACGGCGCTCATCCTGGCGCTGGCGGCGAACACCGCCTTCAACGGCTTCCCGGTGCTCGGCTCGATCCTGGCGCGCGACGGCTACCTGCCCCGCCAGCTGCACACCCGCGGCGACCGGCTCGCTTTCAGCAACGGCATCCTCGTGCTGGCCAGCCTCGCGATCCTCCTGGTGATCATCTACCAGGCCGAGGTCACCAACCTCATCCAGCTCTACATCCTCGGCGTCTTCGTCTCGTTCACGCTGAGCCAGCTCGGCATGATCCGGCACTGGAACCGCAACATGAGGGCAGGTGTCAGCGCCAGCGAGAAACGCAGGATGATGACGAGCCGCACGATCAACGCCATCGGCTTCGTCATGACCGGCAGCGTGCTCGTGATCGTCCTGCTGACGAAGTTCACGCACGGCGCCTACATCGTCGTCGTCGCGATGCCCCTGATCTACCTGCTCATGCAGTCGATCCGCAAGCACTACGACACCGTCAGCCTCGAGCTCGCCGCCGGCGACAACGAGCAGGTGACGCTGCCCGCGCGCGTGCACGCCGTCGTCCTCGTCTCGAAGGTGCACAAGCCCACGCTGCGCGCACTGGCCTTCGCCCGGGCTACGCGGCCGTCCACGCTCGAGGCGGTGACCGTCGACGTCGACACCGACAGCACCGAGCGGCTCTCCGCGGAGTGGGACCGCCGGCAGCTGCCGGTGCCGCTGCGGGTGCTCGAGTCGCCCTACCGCGAGGTGACGCGGCCGATCCTCGACCACGTCAAGAACCTCCGCCGCAGCAGCCCCCGTGACCTCGTGATCGTCTACGTGCCCGAGTACGTCGTGGGCCACTGGTGGGAGCAGCTGCTGCACAACCAGAGCGCGCTGCGGCTCAAGAGCCGGCTGCTCTTCCTGCCCGGCGTCATGGTGTGCGCCGTGCCCTGGCAGCTGATGTCCAGCGAGCTGGTGGCCGACCGGCCGGATCCGCTCGGGCCGGGGTCGGTCCGCCGCGGAGAGCCCACCGCCGAGATCCAGGAGGCGGTCGTGGCCGCCGAGATCGACGCCGAGGACGGCGTCGCGGGCCGACGGGGCTGACGGTGCTGGAGAAGGGCGCCCGCGTCGTCGTCGACGTCGGGCCGGTGGCGCACGGCGGCCACTGCGTCGCGCGGCACGAGGGCCAGGTGCTCTTCGTGCGCCATGCGCTGCCCGGCGAGCGGGTCGAGGCCGTGGTGACCGAGGTCGGTCGCAAGGGCCGCTGGGTGCGCGCCGACGCCGTGTCCGTCGTCCAGGCGTCCGCCGACCGCGTGGTGCCGCCGTGCCCGCACGCCGGCCCGGGGCGCTGCGGCGGGTGCGACTGGCAGCACGCCTCGCTGCCCGGCCAGCGCGCGCTCAAGGCGGCCGTGCTGCGCGAGCAGCTCGCCCGGCTCGGCGGTGTCGACGAGATCGACGGGGTGCCGCTCGAGGACGCGGTGAAGGTGGACGCCGTGCCCGGCGACCGCGACGGGCTGGCCTGGCGCACCCGCGTGCGCTACGCGGTCGACGCCTCGGGGCGCGCCGGCTTCCACCGCCACCGGTCGCACGCCGTGGAGCCCGTCGAGCACTGCCTGCTCGTCACCGACGACGTCCAGGGCACCGGCACCACCCTGCAGCAGTGGCAGGGCGCCGACGCGGTCTCGGCAGTGGCGTCGTCCGGCGGCGACCGCGCCGTGGTCGTCGACCCGGCATCGCTCGCCTCGACGCTGCCGCGCGAGATCAACGTGCCGGGGCTGCGCGGGCGCGGCTGGGTGCGCGAGCAGGCCGCCGGCCGCGACTGGCGAGTGCGGGCCGACGGCTTCTGGCAGGTGCACCCCGGTGCCGCCGGCACCCTCGTCGCCGCGGTCCGCGACGCGCTCGACCCGCAGCCGGGCGAGACGCTGCTCGACCTGTACTGCGGCGTGGGCCTGTTCGCCGGAGCCCTCGCGCCGCTCCTCGACGGCGCGCGCGTCGACGCCGTGGAGTTCGGCATCGCGGCCTGCGCCGACGCGCGCCGCAACCTGCACGACCTGCCGGAGGTTCGCATCCACGCCGACGACGTCGCGCGCTGGCTGAGACGCCCCGATGCGCCCGACTCCGCCGACCTCGTCGTGCTCGACCCGCCCCGCTCGGGCGCGGGCGCCGATGTCATGGACGCCGTGCTCGACCGCGCGCCTCGGGCCATCGCCTACGTGGCCTGCGACCCCGCTGCGCTCGGGCGCGACGTCGGCCACGCCCGCGCCGCCGGCTGGCGCCTGGCCTCGGTGCGGGGCTTCGACCTGTTCCCGATGACCCACCACCTCGAGGCCGTCGCCCTGCTCGTGCCCGGGTGAGCCTTCCGGACCGCCCCGCCGTTCCGTACGGTCGAACCATGACGCCACCGCAGTTCCAGGAGGTCGCCCCCGTGCTCATCACGGGGGACGTCGCAGCGGCGCTCGAGCGCTACCGGCTGCTCGGGTTCGAGGCCACGCCGTACGAGGACGGCAGCCGCTACGGCTACCTGCGCCGCGGCTCCGTCGCGCTGCACGTCTCGTGGGAGGAGGTCGACCCGGACCGCACCTGCGTCTCGGCCTACCTCTACGTCGACGACGCCGACGCGGTGCACGCCGAGTGGTCGGCGTCCGGCGTCGACGGCGTCCACCATGCGCCGGTCGACACCGTCTACGGCCTGCGCGAGGGCGCCTACGTCGACCCCGACGGCAACGAGCTGCGGTACGGCTCGCCGCTCCCGTCGTAGCCCTGCAGGGCTACCTCCCGGGGAGCGGACGCGCCGCGCACCCCGTGCCCGGCGGAGGTGGTGCGGCCCGCTACGATGAAGTATCTTGACGTCAAGATAAATTCTGCTCGGCAGTCGGAAGGACGGACATGGCCAGCAAGGACAGCTTCGGCGCACGCTCGGACCTCGAGGTCGGCGGCACCACCTACGAGATCTTCCGGGTCGACGCGGTCGAGGGCTCCGCCCGTCTGCCGTTCACGCACAAGGTCCTGCTCGAGAACCTGCTGCGCACCGAGGACGGCGCCAACGTCACGGCCGAGCAGATCCGCGCCCTGGGCGCCTGGGACCCGTCGTCCGAGCCCAGCGAGGAGATCCAGTTCTCGCCGGCCCGCGTGATCATGCAGGACTTCACCGGCGTGCCGTGCGTCGTCGACCTCGCCACCATGCGCGAGGCGATGAAGGACCTCGGCGGCGACCCGTCGAAGATCAACCCGCTGGCGCCGGCCGAGCTGGTCATCGACCACTCGGTCATCGCCGACCACTTCGCCTCGCCCGACGCGCTCGGCCTCAACGTCGAGCTCGAGTACGAGCGCAACGGCGAGCGCTACAAGTTCCTGCGCTGGGGCCAGACCGCCTTCGACGAGTTCAAGGTGGTCCCGCCGAGCACCGGCATCGTGCACCAGGTCAACGTCGAGGCTCTCGCCCGCGTCGTCATGGTGCGCAAGGGCCAGGCCTACCCCGACACCTGCGTCGGCACCGACTCCCACACCACGATGGTCAACGGCCTCGGCGTGCTGGGCTGGGGCGTGGGCGGCATCGAGGCCGAGGCCGCGATGCTCGGCCAGCCCGTGTCGATGCTCATCCCGCGCGTCGTCGGCTTCAAGCTCTCCGGCCAGCTGCCCGAGGGCGCCACCGCGACCGACCTCGTCCTCACGATCACCGAGATGCTGCGCAAGCACGGCGTGGTGGGCAAGTTCGTCGAGTTCTACGGCGACGGCGTCGGCTCGGTGCCGCTCGCCAACCGCGCCACCATCGGCAACATGAGCCCGGAGTACGGCTCCACCGTCGCGATCTTCCCGATCGACGACGAGACGCTGCGCTACCTCGAGCTCACCGGCCGTACCGCCGAGCAGGTCGCCCTCGTCGAGGCCTACACCAAGGCCCAGGGCCTCTGGCACGACCCGTCGCACGAGCCGGTGTACTCCGAGTACCTCGAGCTCGACCTGTCGACCGTCGTCCCGTCGCTGGCCGGCCCGAAGCGCCCGCAGGACCGCGTCATCCTCTCGGAGGCCAAGCAGCGTTTCCAGGAGGCCCTGCCCACCTACACCTCGGAGCCCGCGCGCACCGCGACCTTCGAGATCGACGGCCAGGAGGTGACGATCGGCCACGGCGCCGTGACGATCGCCGCCATCACGTCGTGCACCAACACGTCGAACCCGTCGGTCATGGTCGGGGCGGCGCTGCTGGCGAAGAAGGCGGTCGAGAAGGGCCTCGCGCGCAAGCCGTGGGTCAAGACCACCCTCGCGCCGGGATCGAAGGTCGTCACCGACTACTACGACAAGGCCGGCCTCACGCCCTACCTCGAGAAGATGGGCTTCGACCTCGTCGGCTACGGCTGCACCACCTGCATCGGCAACTCCGGACCGCTGCCCGCCGAGGTGAGCGCGGCCGTCAACGCCGAGGACCTCGCCGTCGTGTCGGTGCTCTCCGGCAACCGCAACTTCGAGGGCCGCATCAACCCCGACATCAAGATGAACTACCTCGCGTCGCCGCCGCTCGTCGTCGCCTACGCGATCGCCGGCACCATGGACGTCGACATCACCACCGAGCCGCTCGGCACCGACGCCGACGGTAACCCGGTGTACCTCAAGGACATCTGGCCGTCGCCGGCCGAGGTCCAGGCCACCATCGACTCCTGCATCGACGCCGACATGTTCACGTCGCGCTACGCCGACGTCTTCGCCGGCGACGAGCGCTGGCAGTCGCTGCCGACGCCCACCGGCGACACGTTCGCGTGGGACTCCGAGTCGACCTACGTGCGCAAGCCCCCGTACTTCGACGGCATGCCGGCCCAGCCGGCGCCGGTGTCGGACATCGAGGGCGCCCGCGTGCTGGCCAAGCTCGGCGACTCCGTCACGACCGACCACATCAGCCCGGCCGGCAACATCAAGCCGGGCACGCCCGCGGCGCAGTACCTCGCCGAGCACGGCGTCGACCGCAAGGACTTCAACTCCTACGGGTCGCGCCGCGGCAACCACGAGGTGATGATCCGCGGCACCTTCGCCAACATCCGGCTGCGCAACCAGCTGCTCGACGGCGTGGAGGGCGGCTACACCCGCGACTTCACCCAGGACGACGCCCCGCAGGTGTTCATCTACGACGCCGCCCAGGCCTACGCCGCCGCGGGCACGCCGCTGGTGATCCTCGCGGGCAAGGAGTACGGCTCGGGCTCGTCGCGCGACTGGGCGGCCAAGGGCACCGCGCTGCTCGGAGTCAAGGCCGTCGTCGCCGAGTCCTACGAGCGCATCCACCGCTCCAACCTCATCGGGATGGGCGTGCTGCCCCTGCAGTTCCCGGCGGGGGAGACCGCGGAGTCGCTCGGCCTCGACGGCACCGAGACGTTCTCGATCTCGGGCGTCACCGGGCTCAACGAGGGCCGCACCCCGCGGACTCTCGCCGTGCAGGCCGCCAAGGCCGACGGCACGGTGGTCGCGTTCGACGCGGTGCTGCGCATCGACACCCCCGGCGAGGCGGACTACTACCGCAACGGCGGCATCCTGCAGTACGTGCTGCGCAGCCTCGCTGCGTCCTGACGCACGGCAGACCCCGAGGGCGGGGCGGGACCGCGAGGTCCTGCCCCGCCCTCGTGCATCTGGTCGTGGGAGCGCGCCGCAGAGCGCGCGATACGGCTGCCGGATCGTCGTGCCGCGGCTAGAGCTTCTGGGTCCAGCGGTGGCCCTGCAGCGCCTCCTCGACCAGCGCCACCTCGCGCGCGGCACGGGCGAGGCGTGCCCCTTCGGCCTCGAGCGCGCGCAGCGCGGCGTCGACGACCTCGGGGGAGACCTGGTCGCCGAGCTCGCGGCGCGCCGACCCGTAGGCCGAGCGCGCACCTGCGAGAGCCGCGTGCACGTGGTGGGACGCGAACCTCGCCAGCACCAGCGGATGGCGCCGCAGCACCTCGTGCGCGCGGTAGTCGGGCGGGCACTGGTCGAGCAGCCACGACACCGCCGCCTTCTCCCAGGACGGCGAGCCGGGCGGTGCGACGCTGCGCGGCCAGCCCGGGGGAGCGAGAGCGTCGGCCACGGGCGCACGGTACCCGGGGCGGCCGACGTCGGGCGCTGTCCCTCGCATCGGGGCGACAGCGACGCGATGACACCGCTTTCATCGCCGCAAGCCGTAGTGAAAGCGGACAAACGGCCAACGCCCGGCGACCTCCGCGTGACGAAATTGTTACCGGACACAACGAACTTTGTTGCCGGTAAGGGTGGCCCCCGTCACAGCGGCGGGAATATGTTCGCGCTGGCAACATTCATGCCCGGTCGTCACCCAGCGTCCGGGCTCTGCTCCCTCCCGGGTGGCTCACCCGGGGCCTTCAGGCACGGCGGACCCGTGCGAGAGAGGACAAGAATGAGCAAGCGTCACGTGGGCCTCGCCGCCGCAGCTGCGGCCGCGGCCCTGCTGCTCGCAGCGTGCGGCTCCAGCAGCGACAACGGTGGCAGCTCGTCGGCCGCCCCGAGCGGCAGCGACACCGCTGCTGCCGGTGGCAAGGTCGGCGTCATCCTCCCCGACGCGGCGTCGTCGCCCCGCTGGGAGAACAACGACCGTCCGGCGCTCGACAAGGCCATCACCGCGGCGGGCTACGAGGCGATCATCCAGAACGCCGACAAGGACGTCTCGAAGTTCGCGACCCTCTGCGACTCGATGATCAACCAGGGCGTCAACGTCCTCATGATCGTCAACCTCGACTCGGAGTCGGGCGCTGCCTGCGAGAAGAAGGCCGCTGACGCCGGTATCCCGTCGATCGACTACGACCGTCTCACGCTCGGCGGCTCGGCCAAGTACTACGTGTCGTTCGACAACGTCCAGGTCGGCAAGCTCATGGGCGAGGGCCTCATCAAGTGCCTCGACACCGCGGGCAAGACCAAGGCCAACGTCGTCATGATCAACGGCGACCCGACCGACAACAACGCCGCGCTGTTCAAGGCCGGCTACGTCGAGGCCCTCAAGGCCAAGGTCGACTCGGGCGACTACAAGATCGTCGGCGACCAGACGGGCAAGTGGGACGCCACCGTCGCTCAGACCACCTTCGAGCAGCTGTACACGCAGAACGAGGGCAAGGTCGACGGCGTCATCTCCGCCAACGACACGATGGCGGGCGGCATCGTCACCGTCCTGACCAACAACAAGGTCGCCGGCCAGGTGCCGGTCACCGGCCAGGACGCCTCTGACGAGGGCCTTCAGCGGGTCATCGCCGGCACGCAGTGCGGCACCGTGTTCAAGGACGTCAACCTCGAGGCCAAGGCTGCGGCCGACCTCGCGATCGCCATCCTCAAGAACGACGGCTCCGCCGACGCACTGGTCAACGGCGAGGTCGAGGACTCCACCACCAAGGTGAAGGTCCCCTCGGTCTTCGCGACCCCGGTCTGGGTCACCCAGGAGAACATCAAGGTTCCGTTCGACGCCGGCTACACCACGGTCGAGAAGGTCTGCACCGCGGACTACGCCGACGCGTGCGCCAAGCTCGGTCTGAGCTGAACCGTGGCGGGGGCCCGGTACTCCGGTACCGGGCCCCCGCTCTACCTGCAGTCCCTAGTCTCGACACTGCGCGGCCCGACGCCGCGCGCACGCTCCTCGTACTCCCTCAACCGAGAGGCGCCATGACCGTCACGACGACCTCAGGCGGCACCGCGACGTCGCCCGACAGCGCACCCCTGCTGTCGCTGCGCAAGGTCAACAAGAGCTTCGGTGCTGTCGACGTCCTCAAGGACGTCGACCTCGACGTCCGGCTCGGCCGGGTCACCGCCCTCGTGGGCGACAACGGCGCCGGCAAGTCCACGCTCATCAAGGGCATCGCCGGCATCTACGGCTTCGACTCCGGCGAGTACCTCTGGGAGGGCCAGCCCGTCACAGTCGGCCACCCGAAGGACGCCAACGCGCTCGGGATCGAGGTCGTCTACCAGGACCTCGCCCTGTGCGACAACCTCGACATCGTCCAGAACATGTTCCTGGGCCGCGAGGAGAAGTCGGCCGCCGTCCTCGACGAGATCACTATGGAGGAGCGCGCCAAGGAGACCCTGGCGGGGCTCTCGGTGCGCACCGTGAAGTCCGTGCGGCAGAAGGTCGCGAGCCTGTCCGGCGGTCAGCGCCAGACCGTGGCGATCGCGCGCGCGGTGCTCTGGAACTCCAAGCTCGTGATCCTCGACGAGCCGACCGCGGCCCTCGGCGTCGCCCAGACCGAGCAGGTGCTGCGGCTCGTCCGCGCGCTGGCCGACAACGGCCTCGCTGTGATCCTCATCAGCCACAACATGAACGACGTGCTCGCCGTGGCCGACGACATCGCGGTCCTCTACCTCGGCCGGCGCACCGCGCACGTCGAGGCCAAGGACATCACCCACTCGCAGGTGGTCGAGCTGATCACCGGCGGCGGCGCCGCCCCTGCGTCGATGACCAGTGCCGCGGCCGACGAGCCGGGCGTCGAGGGAGATGCGTCGTGAGCGAGACCTCCATCACCCAGAAGCAGCTCGAGAACGCCGAGCAGGCGCCGGACTCCGGCCTGGCTGCGGCTGCCCGCGAGTACGTTGCCCGCGTCCGAGGCGGCGACGTCGGCCCGCTGCCGGCGATCCTGGGCCTAGTCGCCCTGCTCATCGTCTTCTCGGCCTTGCGCCCCTCGACGTTCACCAACCCGTTCAACTTCGCCAACCTCATCGTGCAGAGCGCGGCCGTCATCGTGATCGCGATGGGCCTCGTGTTCGTGCTCCTGCTCGGCGAGATCGATCTGGCCGCCGGGTTCACGGCCGGTGTCTGCGGCGCCATGCTCGGGATCACCACCACGAGGTGGGGCCTGTCCTGGGTCGTGGGAGTGCTCGTCTGCCTGGCCGTCGGCGCGCTCATCGGGTTCATCAACGGTGCCCTGGTCTCGAGGGTCGGCATCCCGTCGTTCGTCGTGACACTGGCCATGTTCCTCGCGCTGCAGGGCGCGCTGCTCGCGCTCATCGGCGAGGGCGGCACCATCCGCATCACCAGCCCCGTGATCCTCGCGATCATGGCCAACACCCTGCCCCCGTGGCTGGGCTGGCTGCTCTACGTGGTCGTGATCGCGGCGTTCGCGTTCTTCACCTACCGCTCGATGATGGTGCGCCGCAGGAAGAACCTCGTCGCGCAGTCCACGTCGGTGTGGGCGGTGAA
Organism: Actinomycetota bacterium; assembly: GCA_020161245.1. Taxonomy (GTDB): domain Bacteria; phylum Actinomycetota; class Actinomycetes; order S36-B12; family CAIYMF01; genus Longivirga. Next base: position 56,768 of record JAIUOK010000012.1, read on the forward strand.
GGTCGTGAGCCTCGCCCTCCTGCTCGGCCTGGCGACGGCGTACCTGAACGTCGAGCGCAGCCGCAACCCCGCCGTCAGCTCCATCAAGGGCATCCCGATCATCGTCGTGCTGCTGCTGGTGCTGCTGGTCGCGCTGACCTTCCTGCTGACGCGTACGGCTTTCGGCCGCCACCTCTACGCGATCGGCGGCAACGCCGAGGCGGCGCGCCGCGCGGGCATCAACGTCCCGATGATGCGGACGATGGCGTTCGTGCTGTGCTCCTCGATCGCTGCGATCGCGGGAATCGTGCTGGCCAGCCGTGTGAACTCGGTGACGCCCTCGACGGGTGGCGGCGAGACGCTGCTGTTCGCCGTCGGCGCGGCCGTCATCGGCGGAACGTCGCTGTTCGGCGGCAAGGGCCGGCCGGTGGACGCGATCATCGGCGGCCTCGTGGTCGCGGTCGTGGCCAACGGCATGGGTCTGCTCAACCAGTCGGCTGCCGTCGTCTACATCGTCACCGGCTTCGTCCTGCTGCTCGCAGCGGGCGTCGACGCCCTGTCGCGCCGGCGCGCGGCGGCCACCGGGCGCGGCTAGCGGCTGCACGACCGGACGCAACGGAGGGAGGTCGACCCGTGTCGCTCGCAGGGGCCACGCAGGACGAGGTACGCCGCCACAACCTGGCTGCGCTCGTCCGGTTCCTGCACGAGCACGGGTCGACCTCCCGCTCCGAGCTGGTCAGCCACACCGGCCTCAACCGCTCCACTGTCGGTGGGCTCATCTCCGACCTCGTGGCGGTCGGTCTCGTGCGGGAGACCGAGCCGGTGGCGAGCGGAGTGGGCCGCCCGTCGTACGGCGTCGAGCCCGTCAGCGAGCGTGCCTTCGTGCTGGCCATCGACCTGAGGGTCGATCGCGCGATCGTCGCGATCGTGGGGCTCGGGGGAGCGGTGCTGGCACGCCGGGAGCACCGGTTCCGCAAGGGCCAGCAGCGCGAGGAGCGCATCGTGGCGCAGACCGTCGAGGTCTGCCGCGAGGTGCTGGGCTCCGCGCCCGAGGGCGGCCTGCTGGTCGGCGTCGGTGTCGGGGTCCCGGGCCTGGTGCGCCAGCCCGACGGCCTGGTGCGGTTCGCGCCCAACCTCGGCTGGGTCGACGTCCCGCTCGGCGACCACGTGGCGGAGAGCCTCGGCGTCGACGTGCCCATCGTGGTGGGCAACGACTCCGACCTCGGTGCCGTGGCCGAGCGCGTCCGCGGCAGCGCCATGGGCGCGGCCAACGTGATCTACCTGTCCGGCCAGGTCGGCGTCGGCGGCGGGATCCTGCTCGACGGCCGGCTGCTCATGGGCGCCCAGGGGTACGGCGGCGAGGTCGGCCACATGCGGGTGAACCCGAAGGGCCGCGCCTGCCGCTGCGGCTCGGTCGGCTGCTGGGAGACCGAGATCGGCGAGCCCGCCCTGCGCGAGGCCGCCGGCGTCGGCGACTCGGTGCCGGTCGCCGAGATCGTCGCCCGCGCCTCGGGCGGCGACAAGGCGGCCCGCCGCGGTCTGCGCGGCGTCGGCCGCTGGCTGGGCATCGGCGTGGCGAACCTGGTCAACATCTTCAACCCCGACGTCGTGGTGTTCGGAGGCTCGCTGCGCGAGATCCTCCCCGCCACCCGCGACCTCGTCGAGGACGCCGTCGGCGGGGCGCTCACCGCGCCCGGCGAGCACGTCCTGCTCGCGCTGCCGGCCCTGGGCGACGACTCCACGCTGCTCGGCGCGGCCGAGGCGGCGTTCACCGCGCTGCTCGACGACCCGCTCGGCGCTGTCTCCGGCCACGCTGCCCGCTCCCGGACTGCTGCCGGCGCCTGAGCGGACGCGTCGGCCGGGCCGGCCTGACTGCGTCGTCGCAGGTCAGGGTCACGACCCGGCCACGTCGTCGGCGTCACGGGAGGCCGGACGGCTCCAGGCTCCCTAGACTCGGTGCATGAGCGTGCTCGCCCGGATCTCGTCGCCCCGCGACCTCCAGCAGCTGCCGGCCGACGACCTGCCGCAGCTCGCGGAGGAGATCCGCGCGGCCCTCGTCGAGAAGGTGACCCGGACCGGCGGCCACCTCGGCCCCAACCTCGGCGTCGTCGAGCTCACCATCGCGCTGCACCGCGTGTTCCGGTCGCCGGACGACGTGCTCGTCTTCGACACCGGGCACCAGGCCTACGTCCACAAGATGCTGACCGGCCGGCTCGACGGGTTCGAGCACCTGCGCCAGGGCGGCGGCCTGTCGGGCTACCCGAGCCGGGCCGAGTCGCCGCACGACGTCGTCGAGAACTCCCACGCGTCCACGGCGCTGTCGTGGGCCGACGGCATCGCCAAGGGATTCGAGCGCACCGGCCAGCTCGGTCGGCGGCACGTGGTCGGCGTCATCGGCGACGGCGCCCTCACGGGCGGCATGGCGTGGGAGGCGATCAACAACATCGCCGGCGCCCCCGACCGTCCCCTGGTGATCGTGGTCAACGACAACGAGCGCTCGTACTCGCCGACCATCGGCGGCCTCGCCAGCCACCTCGCGACGCTGCGCACGACCCGCAGCTACGAGAAGGTCCTCGACTGGGGCAAGCACGTCCTGGGCCGCACGCCGGTGGTGGGCGCGCCGCTCTACGAGACGCTGCACGGCGTGAAGAAGGGCGTGAAGGACGTCCTCGCGCCCCAGGGCATGTTCGAGGACCTGGGGCTGAAGTACATCGGGCCCGTCGACGGCCACGACATCGAGGCGCTCGAGCACGCGCTCGGCCGCGCGAAGGTCTACGGCGGCCCCGTGATCGTGCACGTCATCACCGAGAAGGGCCGCGGCTACCAGCCCGCCCTGCAGGACGAGGCCGAGCGGTTCCACGCCGTCGGCATCATCGACCCCGAGACCGGCCAGCCGCTCGCGTCCAAGGGCACCACGTGGACGTCGGTGTTCTCGCGCGAGCTCGTCGAGATCGGCCACGAGCGCTCCGACGTCGTCGCCATCACGGCGGCGATGATGGGGCCCACGGGCCTCGACCGGTTCCAGGCGGAGTTCCCGGATCGCACCTACGACGTCGGCATCGCCGAGCAGCACGCCGCGACCAGTGCCGCAGGCATGGCGTTCGGCGGCCTGCACCCCGTCGTCGCCGTGTACGCCACGTTCCTCAACCGCGCCTTCGACCAGCTGCTCATGGACTGCGCGCTCCACCGCGCCGGTGTCACCTTCGTGCTCGACCGCGCCGGCATCACCGGCGACGACGGCGCCAGCCACAACGGCATGTGGGACATGACGATCGTCGGCGTCGTGCCCGGCGCGCGGCTCGCCGCCCCTCGCGACGCCGCGACGCTGCGCGAGGAGCTGCGCGAGGCCGTCGACGTCGCGGACGCCCCCACGGTCGTCCGATTCCCCAAGGGCGGCGTGGCCGACGACGTGCCCGCCCTCGAGCGGATCGACGGCGTCGATGTGCTCCGCCGCGACGGCTCCGCCGACGTGCTGCTCGTCTCGATCGGCGCATTCGCCGGTCTCGCGCTCGAGGTGGCCGACCGGCTCGCGGCGCAGGGGATCGGCGTCACCGTGGTCGACCCGCGCTGGGTGCTCCCCGTCCCGGACGCCGTCGTGGACCTGGCCCGCGCGCACCGCCTCGTCGTGTCGGTGGAGGACAACAGCCGCGCTGGCGGTGTCGGCACCGCGATCGCGGCGGCACTGCGCGACGCCGACGTCGACGTCGCGTTCCGCGACTTCGGCGTCGAGAAGCGCTTCCTCGACCACGGCACGCGCGCCGCGGTGCTCGCCGAGCTCGGCCTCACCGCGCAGGACGTCTCCCGCGCCGTCGTCGAGACCGTCGCGCGTCTGGACAACGGCCACGACGTCACCGACGCGACCCAGCCGGCCGAGCAGCGCGAGCAGTCCGAGTAGGTCGAGCCCGCGTTGGGGGTCGATCCGCGCTCTCTGCGACGCCTTCCGACCCCCATCTGCGGTGCGGCCGCGCCTAGGCTGCGCCCATGGAGACGACGCTGCTCGGACGCACGGATCTCGAGGTGAGCCGGATCGCCCTGGGCTGCATGAGCTACGGCGATCCGACCGTCGGCCTCCACACGTGGACGCTGGACGAGGAAGCGTCGCAGCCCTTCTTCCGTCAGGCCGTCGAGCTCGGGATCACCTTCTGGGACACCGCCAACGTCTACCAGGGCGGGACGTCGGAGGAGTTCGTCGGCCGCGCGGTCCGCCGCTACAGCCGGCGGGAGGACGTCGTCCTGGCGACGAAGGTGTTCGGGCGCATGCACGACGGACCGACCGGCGGGGGGCTGTCTCGAGCGGCGATCCTCGAGCAGTGCGACGCCTCGCTGCGCCGCCTGGGCACCGACTGGATCGACGTGTACTTCATCCACCGCTTCGACGACGACGTCCCCGTCGAGGAGACGATGGAGGCCCTGCACGAGCTCGTCGTCGGGGGGAAGGTGCGCCACCTCGGAGCGTCGTCGATGTGGGCCTGGCAGTTCGCCAAGATGCAGACGGCGGCGCTGGTCAACGGCTGGACGCCGTTCGCCGCGATGCAGGACCAGTACAACCTCCTCAAGCGCGAGGAGGAGCGCGAGATGCTGCCGATGTGCGCCGACCAGGGCGTCGGCGTCGTGCCCTACTCGCCGCAGGGCAAGGGGCGCCTGACCCGGCCCTGGGGCGAGCAGACCGCCAGGGCCTCGGTCGACGAGGTTGCCAAGGCCTTCGACTCGCCCGCCGATCAGCCGATCGTGGAGGCGACGGAAGCGGTCGCACGCGAGCGCGGCGTCCCGATGGCGCAGGTGGCGCTGGCCTGGGTGCTGAGCAAGCCGGTGGTGAGCGCACCGATCGTGGGCGCCACCAAGCCGCAGCACCTCGTCGATGCGGCCGCAGCCGCCGATCTCGTGCTGACCGACGAGGAGATTGCCCGCCTCGAGTCGCCCTACGTCCCGCAGGCCCCCTACTGGTGGTGAGACGCGGTCTGGTAGTCGCAACGCGCGCTCTGCCGCGCGAAACGACTGCCAGATCGCGTGGCTAGGCGGGGCGGCGCCTCGGCGGGGCGGGGTGCTCGTCCGGGGCGGGGTCGGCCAGCGACTGGCGGATCGGGTCGCCGGCGAGCTTGATGAGCGCGACCTCGTCGCGGGTGATGAGGACGGGCCGGGAGAAGCCGCGGTCGTCGGGCTCGGTGAGCTCGGCGGCGCTGACGGCGAACGCCGGGTCGATGCGGCCGAGGTCGAGCCAGCCGCGGTTGCGGACCGGGACGGCGGCCGAGCGCATCCCCATGCCCTCCACGAGCACCTCCCGCAGGTTGCGGTGGGCGAGCAGGGTGAGCACGTCGGCGTCGCCGAGGGGGCGCAGCACGCCGTTGGTGTCGCGGCGGACGCGTTCGGCGGCCAGCCGTGCCATGTCGGCGAGGTGGCGGTCGGCGCGCTCGGTGGCGGCGGCGACGTCGATGCCGGCGACGCGCAGCAGGGTCACGGGGACGACACCCACGCCCTCGGGGTCGGGCAGGCCGTCGTCGTCGACACCGCGCAGGGCGAGGCCGACGTCGAGCGCGCCACCGAGCACGGAGCGGATGGTCCAGACCGTGCCGGGATGCACCGCGTGGTCGTGGGGGAGCGCCCGCATGCGGATCTGCGAGACGACCTTGATGCTGCCGTCGCGGGCGTCGCCATCGGAGTGCACCAGTGCGTGGACGTGGACGCGCAGGCGCATCCAGCGGGCCACCCGGCGGGCGAGCAGCGCGGAGTCGGCGGCGCCGTCGGCGGCGAGCTGGAGCTCGTTCCACGACACCAGCAGCGGGGGGAAGCCCTCGGGCTCGTGGTGGATGCCGTCGTCGGTCAGCTCGACGTCGCCGAGGGCGTCGTCGGAGGACAGCACGACCGCGAGCACAGCGCGGCGCAGCGGCGTCGCGGGAGGCACGGCGGTCATGCCACGACGGTACGCGGGGGCCAGTGTCAGGGCCGAGACCCCGGCGGGTGACCTCCGACGACGCAGAGCACGCGGACGAGCACGTTTCGTCACGAGGCGTGGGGTTTCCTCTCCGGAGCCTCCCTAATCACGAAAGACGAGATACCACCCGGACGAGTGACGGCCCGGGCACCGACGATCGGTGCCCGGGCCGTCCGGGTCGAGCTGGGGCGTGGGCGGTCAGGCGGTCGGCACGCTTGCGACGCCCGGTGCGAGGAAGCGGGCACCCGTCACGCGCTCGCTGGTGCCGGTGCGGTCGAGGTAGGGCGTGATCCCGCCCAGGTGGAACGGCCAGCCGGCGCCGAGCAGCATGCACAGGTCGATGTCCTGCGGCTCGGCCACGACGCCCTCGTCGAGCATGAGGCGGATCTCCTGGGCGATCGCGTCGAGGGCCCGCTGGCGGACCTCGTCGCCGGTCGATGGCGAGTCGCCGAGGACGAGCAGCTCGGCGACGTCGTCGGCGATCCGCGGGGTGGGGCCGTCCCAGGCGAGCAGGACGGTCTTGCCCGCCTCGACGATGCGGCGCTGGTTCTCGGAGATGCCGTAGCGGTCGGGGAAGGCCTGGTGCATGGTCTCGGAGGTGTGGAAGGCCACCGCGGGGCCGACGAGCTGGAGCAGCACGAACGGCGACATCGGCAGGCCCATGGGGTCGAGCGCCGACTCGGCGACGTCGAAAGGCGTGCCCTCGTCGAAGGCCGCGGTCACCTCGCCGAGGAACCGGGTGAGGAGGCGGTTGACGACGAACGCGGGCGCGTCCTTGACCAGCACGCAGGACTTCTTCAGCGACTTGCCGAGGGCGAACGCGGTGGCGAGCGATGCGTCGTCGGTGCGCTCGGCGCGCGCGATCTCCAGCAGCGGCATGAGCGCCACCGGGTTGAAGAAGTGGAAGCCCACGACGCGCTCGGGGTGCTGCAGGTTCTCCGCCATCGCGGTGACCGACAGCGAGCTGGTGTTGGTCAGCAGCACGCACTCGGGCGCGACGACCGCCTCGACCTCGGCGAAGACCTGCTGCTTGACCTTGAGGTCCTCGAACACCGCCTCGATGACGACCGAGGCGTCGGCGAAGCCGGCCTTGCTGGTCGACCCGCTCACCAGTGCGGTGAGGCGGTTGGCCTTGTCCTGGTTGAGCCGGCCCTTGGCCAGCTGCTTGGCGATCTCGCCGTGGACGTAGGCCACTCCCTTGTCGACCCGCTCCTGGTCGAGGTCGGTCAGCACGACCGGCACCTCGAGGCGCTGCACGAACAGAAGCGCGAGCTGGCTGGCCATGAGGCCGGCGCCGACGACGCCCACCTTCGTGATCGGGCGCGCGAGCGACTTGTCCGGCGCCCCGACCGGCCGCTTGGCGCGGCGCTGGACGAGGTCGAAGGAGTACAGGCCGGCACGCAGCTCGTCGCCCATGACGAGATCGGCGAGCGCCTCGTCCTCGGCGGCGAAGCCCTCGTCGCGGGTGCTCGTCCGGGCGGCCGCGATGAGGTCGAGCGCCTTGTAGGGCGCCGCCGCGGCACCGCGCACCTTGGCGTCGGCGAACGCGCGGCCCGCTGCGACGGCGGCGTCCCACGCGGCGGCGTCGGCCGTCAGATCGGGCCGGTCGACGACCACGGCGCCGGTGACGACGTCGGCGGCCCAGCGCAGGGACTGCACGAGGAAGTCGGCCGGTTCGAGCATGACGTCGGCGATGCCGAGGCCGAAGGCGTCCTTGGCCTTGAGCATGCGGTTCTGCGACAGCGGGTTCTCGACGACGACCTTGACGGCGTTCTGCGGACCGATGAGCCGGGGGAGCAGGTAGGCGCCGCCCCAGCCCGGGATCAGGCCGAGGAAGACCTCGGGCAGGGCGAGCATGCCGGCGCCCGACGAGATGGTGCGGTAGGTGCAGTGCAGCGCGACCTCGAGGCCGCCGCCCATGGCCGCGCCGTTGATCAGGCCGAACGACGGCACAGGAAGCTCGCCGAGGCGGCGGAACACGTCGTGGCCGGCCTGGCCGGTGACACGGGCCTGCTCGCGGTCGGTCAGCTGGCCCACCCCGGTGAGGTCGGCGCCGACGGCCAGGATGAACGGCTTGCCGGTGACGGCCACGGCGACGATCTCGCCGGCGGCCGCAGCCGCCTCGGCCTGGTCGAGCGCGGCCGACAGGCTCGCGAGGCCCCCGAGCCCGAACGTGCTGGGCTTGGTGTGGTCCTTGCCGTTGTCGAGGGTGATGAGGGCAGCCCGCCCGGCCCCGCCCGGCAGGTCGACGAGGCGGTAGTGCGCCTCGGTGACCAGCTCGTCGGGGGCGCCGGCGGGGATCGTGTCGGTGGTGAAGCGGCTCATGGTCACGCGTCCTTCTTGCCGTCGAAGTGCGGGTTCTCCCAGATGACCGTGCCGCCCATGCCGAGGCCGATGCACATGGTCGTGAGGCCGTAGCGCACCTCGGGGTGCGCCTCGAACGAGCGCGCGAGGTAGGCCATGAGGCGGATGCCGGACGATGCCAGCGGGTGCCCCACGGCGATCGCGCCGCCGTAGGGGTTCACGCGCGCGTCGTCGTCGGCGATGCCGTAGTGGTCGAGGAAGGCCAGCACCTGCACGGCGAAGGCCTCGTTGATCTCGAACAGGCCGATGTCGTCGATGGTGAGGCCGGCGCGCTCCAGGGCCTTCTGCGTCGAGGGGACCGGGCCGATGCCCATGACCTCCGGCGCGACGCCGGCGAAGGCGAACGACACCATCCGCGCCTTCTTCGTCAGGCCGAGCTCGTCGGCGACCTCCTCGGCGGCGAGCACCGCGCCGGTGGCGCCGTCGTTGAGGCCCGAGCTGTTGCCCGCGGTGACGCGGCCGTGCGCGCGGAAGGGGGTCTTGAGCCCGGCAAGGGTCTCGACCGTGGTCTCGCGCGGCGGCTCGTCGGCCGTGGCGAGCCCGTAGCCGAGGCTCGCGCTGCGGACCGAGACCGGCACGAGGTCCTGCTGGATGACGCCGTCGGCGTAGGCCTTGGCCGTCTTCTCCTGGCTGCGCACTGCGTACTCGTCGGCGCGCGCCTTGGTCAGGTGCGGGAACCGGTCGTGCAGGTTCTCCGCCGTCTTGCCCATGAACAGGGCCTCGGGGTCGACGAGCTTCTCGGCGATCAGGCGCGGGTTGGGGTCCATGCCCTCGCCCATGGGGTGGCGCCCCATGTGCTCGACGCCGCCCGCGACGACGACGTCGTAGGCGCCGACACCGATGCCGCTCGAGAGGTTGGTGACCGCCGTGAGGGCGCCGGCGCACATGCGGTCGACGCTCTGTCCGGGGACGGAGCGGGGGAAGCCGGCCAGGATGCCGGCCGTGCGGCCGAGGGTGAGGCCCTGGTCTCCCATCTGCGTGGTCGCGGCGACGGCCACGTCGTCGATCCGCTCGGGCGGCAGGCCGGGGTTGCGGCGCAGCAGCTCGCGGAAGACCGCGACGACGAGGTCGTCGGCACGGGTCTCGGCGTAGATGCCGTTGGCACCCGCCTTGCCGAACGGCGTCCGGACGGCGTCGACGAGCACCACGTCGCGCACAGCTCGGTTCGAGGGCACTGGTTCTCCTCACGGCTCCGCGGGCCGGGTTACCCGCGGGTAATGTAGGCGATGCTACCCGTCGGTAACCCGGTGCGGAACCAGGGGCGCGCATCGATCTGCGCGCGATGCCCGCAGGCTGCCTCAGGGTGCGAGCGGCATCCCCGCGGGCGCGGCCGCAGGGTCGGCGAGGTCGTCGTCGTAGGCCCCCACGAACTGCGCGTGGTACAGCCGCGAGTAGGCCCCGCCGGCCTCGAGCAGCTCGTCGTGCGTGCCCTGCTCGACGATCCGGCCGTCCTCCATCACCAGGATGAGGTCGGCGTCGCGGATCGTGGAGAGCCGGTGGGCGATCACGAAGCTGGTGCGGTCCGAGCGCAGCGTCGTGGTCGCCTTCTGCACGAGCACCTCGGTGCGGGTGTCGACCGAGCTGGTGGCCTCGTCGAGGATGAGCAGCGACGGCTCGGACAGGAACGCCCGGGCGATCGTGATCAGCTGCCGCTCGCCGGCCGAGAGGTTGCCGCCCTCCTCGTCGACGACGGTGTCGTAGCCGTCGGGGAGCGCGCGCACGAACCGGTCGACGTAGGTGGCCCGTGCCGCGGCGAGGATCTGCTCCTCGGTGGCGTCGGGGTTGCCGTAGGCGATGTTGTCGCGGATGGTGCCCTCGAACAGCCAGGTGTCCTGCAGCACCATGCCGATCTGGCCGCGCAGCTCGTCGCGGGTCATCGTGGAGATGTCGACGCCGTCGAGGGTGATCCGCCCCGCGCCGATCTCGTAGAAGCGCATGACGAGGTTGACCAGCGTCGTCTTGCCCGCGCCGGTCGGCCCGACGATGGCCACCGAGTGACCGGGCTCGGCCACGAGCGAGAGGTCCTCGATCAGCCGCGTGTCGGGGGAGTAGCTGAACGACACGTCCTGGAACGCCACCCGGCCGCCGGTGTGGCGCGGCTCGGCCGGGGTCTCGGGGTCGGGGATCTGCTCGGGCGCGTCGAGCAGGTCGAATACCCGCTCGGCCGACGCGACGCCGGACTGCAGCAGGTTCGACATCGAGGCCACCGTGGTGAGCGGCTGCGTGAACTGGCGCGAGTACTGGATGAACGCCTGGACGTCGCCGAGGCTCATCTGGCCTGACGCCACCTTCAGCCCGCCGATGACGGCGATGAAGACGTAGTTGAGGTTCCCGATGAACATGATGAGCGGCATGATCAGGCCGCTCAGGAACTGGGCGCCGGACGCCGCCCGGAACAACTGCTCGTTGCGCTCCTCGAACTGCGCCTCGGACGTCGCCTGGTGGCCGTAGACCGTGACCAGCGTGTGGCCGGTGAACGCCTCCTCGATGTGGCCGTTGAGCTTGCCCGTCTCGGTCCACTGCTGGATGAACAGCGGCTGCGAGCGCTTCGCGATCACTGCGGTCACGACCATCGACAGCGGCACCGAGACCAGGGCCACCAGGGCGAGGAGCGGCGAGATCCAGATCATCATGCCGAGCACGCCGATGAGCGAGAGCACGGACGTCAGCAGCTGGCTGAAGGTCTGCTGCATCGTCTGCTGCACGTTGTCGACGTCGTTGGTGACGCGGCTGAGCAGCTCGCCCCGCGGCACGGTGTCGAAGTACGACAGCGGCAGGCGGTGCAGCTTCTCCTCGACGTCGCGGCGCAGGCGCATCGCGGTGCGCTGGACGACGCCGTTGAGGATCCACGCCATGCCCCACATGACGACCGAGGCGCAGACGTAGACGACGAGCGCGATCATCAGCGTGCGGCTGAGCGCGTCGAAGTCGATGCCCTGTCCCGGGACGACGTTCTGCATCGACGCGAGCATGTCGGCGAGCTCGGTCTGGCCCTGCGCCCGCAGCGCCTCGACCGCCTGCTCCTGGGTGACTCCGGCGGGCAGCTGCCGGCCGACGACGCCTTCGAAGATGATGTTGGTGGCGTTGCCGAGGATCTTCGGGCCGATGACGTTGAGGGTCACGCCGACGACGCTCATCACGAGGATGAGCATCATGAGCGCCCGCTCGGGGCGCAGGAGCCCGAGCACGCGCCTGGCCGACGGCCAGAAGTCCAGCGACTTCTCGGCCGGCATGGTCGAGCCCATCATCCCGCCGCGGGGGCCGAAGCCCCCGCCGCCCGCGGGCCGGCGCGGTGCCTGCTGCGTGGCGCTCATGCCGCCTCCACCAGCTCCTGCGAGGCGACGATCTCCTGGTAGGTCGCGCAGGACTCCAGCAGCTCGTCGTGCGTGCCGGCGCCGACCACTGCGCCGTCGTCGAGGACGATGATCTGGTCGGCGTCGATCACGCTCGACACGCGCTGGGCCACGACGATGACGGTGGCCTCGAGCGTGATCGGGCGCAGCGCCGCGCGCAGCCGCGCGTCCGTGGCCATGTCCAGCGCGGAGAACGAGTCGTCGAACAGGTAGATCTCGGGGCGGCGCACGATGGCGCGGGCCATCGCGAGGCGCTGGCGCTGCCCGCCGGAGAAGTTCGTCCCGCCCTGCGACACCGGGGAGTCGAGGCCGAGCTCGAGCGCGGAGACGAAGTCGTCGGCCTGCGCGATGCGCAGTGCCTCCCACACCTCCTCGTCGGTGGCGTCCTCCTTGCCGTACTGGATGTTGCTGCGGATCGTCCCGGAGAACAGGAACGCCTTCTGCGGCACGAGGCCGATGATGCTGTGCAGCGTGGCGGGGTCGAGCTCGCGGACGTCCACGCCGTCGACGAGGACCTCTCCCTCGGTGGCGTCGAACAGCCGCGGGATCAGGTTGAGCAGCGTCGTCTTGCCCGAGCCGGTGCCGCCGAGGATCGCGGTAGTCATGCCGGGCCCGCACCGCATCGACACATCGCGCAGGACCGGGTCCTCCGCCCCGGGGTAGGCGAACGTCGCCCCGCGCAGCTCGACCGTGGCGCGCTCTGTGGTGGTCGTGACGGGGCCGACGGGAGGCAGCACCGACGGCTCCGTGCCGAGCACCTCGGTGATGCGGTCGGCGCTCACCGACGCGCGCGGCACGAGCACGAGCATGAACGTCGCCATCATGATCGACATGAGGATCTGCATGAGGTAGCTGAGGAAGGCCGTGAGCGAGCCGACCTGCATGTCGCCCTGGTCGACACGGTGGCCGCCGAACCACATCACCGCGACGCTCGAGACGTTGAGCACCAGCAGCACGGTGGGGAACATGTAGGCCATCAGCCGCCCGACGCGCATGGCGGTGTCGGTGAGGTCGTCGTTGGCGACGCCGAAGCGCTCGCGCTCCTCGTCCTCGCGGACGAACGCGCGGACGACGCGGATGCCGCTGATCTGCTCGCGCAGCACGCGGTTCACGGCGTCGAGGCGCTTCTGCATGCGCTGGAACTGCGGGACCATCCGGCTGATGATCAGGCCGATCGCCGCCACGAGGACCGTGACGCTGACGACGATGATCCAGGCGAGCCCGACGTCCTGCTTGAGGGCCATGAAGACGCCGCCCACCGCGGTGATCGGGGCCGCGACCATCATCGTGCAGGTGAGCAGCACGAGCATCTGCACCTGCTGCACGTCGTTGGTGGTGCGGGTGATCAGCGTCGGTGCGCCGAAGCGGCCCATCTCCTTGGCGGAGAAGCGGCCGACCTGGGTGAAGATGCCGCCGCGCACGTCGCGGCCGAACCCCATGGCGCTGCGCGCGCCGAACCACACGGCCGCGACCGAGCACACCACCTGCACCAGCGACACGGCGAGCATGACCGCGCCGACCTGCAGGATGTAGCCGGTGTCTCCCTTGGCGACGCCGTTGTCGATGATGTCGGCGTTGAGCGTCGGCAGGTACAGCGACGCGATCGTGCCGACGAGCTGGAACACCACCACCGCGACCAGGAGCCGGGTGTACGGCTTGAGGTAGACGGTGAGAAGGCGGACGAGCACCAGGTCCTCCACGCGCCCTGTCGTTCGCGGCGCGAGCCCCGGGCGGGCAGGCGTCGCCGGGGCGACGGGACATCCTCGCACCGCTGGGAGCGCTCCTCGACCGGGTTACGCCGCCCGCTGAACGGCGGCGCGTCCGAGCGCCGACGGGCCGCGGCTGGTGCTACACAGGAGATGCGGGGCTGGGCGCTAGAGGTGCTTGGACGCCTCGCGCACGGAGAGTGGACTGAGCCGTCCGCCGTGCTCGGCGAGGAAGCCCCGCACCCAGTCCGGGTCGCGGTGGGCGAGGTCGCGCAGCGCCCACCCGATCGCCTTGCGCAGGAAGAACTCCTTCGAGGGCGCCGCCGCCAGCACGACGTCGGTGAGCAGGGCGCGGTCGACCTCGCCCTTGCCCAGCTGCGAGAGCACCGACGTGCGGCGCAGCCACAGATCGTCGGACGCCGACCATCGCAGCACCACCGGCGTCATGGCCTCGCGGTGGGCGCGCAGCAGGGGCGCGACCGTGCGCCCGGCGATCTCGTCGACGAGGTCCCACCAGGCGCCGGCGACCACGAGGTGCTCGACGAGCGGCACGAGCCCGGGGTCGCGCCAGCGCTTCTCGCGCTGGAGGAGGGCCAGCGCGGCGTAGCGCTCCTCCCGGTACCCCGCCTCGTCGTAGAGGGCGCGAACCGTGGCCTCCCACGTGGCGCGGTCGGCCGGCGGGTGCGCAGCGAGCAGCGGCTTGAGCGCGGCGTCGCGGGCCGGGCGCGCAGCCCCGTAGAACGGCAGCGCCGACTTCATGTAGGCCTGCATCGCGGTGGCCCGCGACGGATCGGCGGACTCGGCGAGCGCGGCGCGGACGGCGTCGACGAGCGCGCGGTCGGGGGCGGTCACGCCCCCAGTGTGCTCGGTGGGCCCGGCGCGGCTCAGCCGGTCACGGTGAGGGGGACGCGCGTCTCGGAGCCGCCGCCCTCGCACTTGATCTCGTACTGGCCGGGCTGGACGTCGGCGGTGAACGACTTCGCCGTCGACGTGAGGTCCTCGACCTCGCCCAGCACCTTGGTGAAGGCGTCGCCGTCCTTCCCGTAGAGGTAGACCTCGCCGGTGCCCTCGCCGGTGTACGAGCCGGAGATGGTGATCGTGCCCTTCGGCACCGAGGTGGGCGACACGTCGCACGTGCCGGTGCCGGCCTTGACCGTCACCGTGGCGACCGAGTCGGCGGCCGACGCGCAGGCCGACAGTGCCGGCACGGCGAGCAGCGCCGCGGCCAGGGCGACGACGGTGCGGATAGGGGCGGTGCGGGGCATGGCGGGGCCTTCCGGTGCTGGTCTTCGGGAAACGGGAGCAGGTCAGGCGTCGTCGCGTGCGTCCGCGCTCACGCGCTCGCGCTCGGCTGCGGCGGGCTCGGCAGCAGCGGCGGGCGCTGCGGCGGGCGCCTTCGACGGGCGGAAGTACAGGATCATCGTCGGCACGAGGTAGGCCAGCCACGCGACTGTCTCGAGGACGGTCATCGCGGGGGAGATGTTGAAGATGCCCTTGAGCAGCGTGGCGAGGATCGTGCCGGGCACGATCACGGAGGTCGCGTCGAAAGCCAGGTTGTCGAGGCCGGGCAGGATGCCGGCCTCCTGAAGGTCGTGGATGCCGTAGGCCAGGACGCCGGCGGCGACGACGATCAGCGCGGCACCGGTCCAGCGGAAGAACGTGGCCAGGTTGAGCTTGAGCGCGCCGCGGTAGATCAGCCAGCCCAGCAGGATCGCGGTCGCGAGGCCGAGCACGGCTCCGAGGACCGCCTGCCAGGCGGCGCCGCCCTCGGACGTCGACTGGATCGCCGACCAGAGGAACAGCGCGGTCTCGAGGCCCTCGCGGGCGACCGCGATGAAGGCGACCAGGGCCAGCGCGCCGCCACCGAGCGCGAGCGCGGTCTCGACCCGGCCGTGCAGCTCGCCGCGCAGGTTGCGGGAGGCCTTCTTCATCCAGAAGACCATCCAGGTCACGAACCCGACGGCGATGAGCGACATGAACCCGCCGAACGCCTCCTGCGCGGTGAAGCTCATCCGCTGGCTGGTGAAGGTGAGCAGTGCGCCGAAGGCGAGGGAGACGCCCACCGCGATGAGCACGCCGAGCCAGACCGACCGGAGCCGCCCGCGGTTGCCCGTGCGGACGAGGTAGGCGACAAGGATCCCGACGACCAGCGAGGCCTCGAGGCCCTCGCGCAGGCCGATCAGGTAGTTGGCGAACATGCTGCTCCCACGTCAGTCAGGTAAGGCATACCTAAGCACCCGTGCGAGGACGGTGTCGACCTGCGGAGGCCACCGCCCGTGTAACGCGTGCCACACAGGGTGCACCAAGGCTGCCCTGGCCTCGGGGGATGTTCCGCAGAACGGATCGCTGCGGCGCGTCGCAGCACGGACGCGCGGGGCTCAGCCCTCGTCGGGATCGGGCTCGAGCGCGTCGAGGGCCGCCTGCGCCTCGGCGCGAGCGCGCTCGTCCTCGGCGGTGGCGCCGAGCGCGTCCGCGAGCAGGGGCCCGACGAGCTCGATCTGCCAGGGCCGTGCCCCGCCGGCCGCCAGGGCGGGCGCGACGCCGTCGGGGCCGGGCGGCGGGGTCCACAGCACGCGGCGCACGAGATCGGGGGAGGCGAGGTTCTCGACCGGCAGGCCCACCTGCTCGGCGAGCGCTGCCAGCGCGCGGCGGGCGACCGCGAGCCGCGCGGCAGCGTCGGGGTCCTTGTCGGCCCAGGCGCGCGGCGGCGGTGGCCCGTCGCTCGGCAGCGACTGCGCGGGCAGCTCGGAGTCGGGCAGCCGCAGCGCCTCCTCGACCGCGGCCTGCCACTCGCCCATGTGACGCTTGGCGCCGCGCCCGGTGAACGCGGCGACGTCGTCGAGGGAGTGGAAGCCGCTCTGCGTGGCGGCCAGCGCCCCGGCGATGATCGACGCGTCGGGCAGGATCCGGCCCGGCGAGACGTCCCGTCGCCGGGCGACGGCGTCGCGGGCGCCCCACAGCGCGCGAACGACGGCCAGCTGCCGCGGACGTCGCAGTTTGTGCACACCGCTCGTGCGCCGCCACGGGTCGGTGCGCGGCGTGGCGGGGGCGGCATCGCGGACGGCGTCGAACTCCTGGTGGGCCCACTCGAGCTTGCCCGCCTCGGCGAGCTCGGCCTCGAGCGCGTCGCGAAGCTCGACCAGCAGCTCGACGTCGAGCGCGGCGTAGCGCAGCCACGGCTCGGGCAGCGGGCGGGTCGACCAGTCCGCGGCGGAGTGCTCCTTGGCCAGCGACCAGCCGAGCACCTCCTCGAGCAGGGCGGCCAGCCCCACGCGGGGGTAGCCCAGGAGGCGTCCGGCCAGCTCGGTGTCGAACAGCGACGCCGGCTCGAGGCCGAGCTCGCGGAGACAGGGCAGGTCCTGGGAGGCGGCGTGCAGCACCCACTCGGTGCCGGCGACGGCCTCGATGAGCGGCTGCAGGTCGGGCAGGGCGGTGGGGTCGACGAGGTGGGTGCCCGCACCCTCGCGCCGCAGCTGCACGAGGTAGGCGCGCTGGCCGTAGCGGTAGCCGGACGCGCGCTCGGCGTCGACGGCGAGCGGCCCGGTGCCCGCGGCGATGAGGGCGGCGGCCTCGCGGAGCTGATGGGGGGTGACGATCACCGGCGGGACGCCGTCGCGCGGGGCGAGCAGCGCCACGACCTCGCGCGCAGGGGCGGCCGAGGGGTCGGGAGCGGGAGCGTCGTCGCGCGTCCCGGCCTCCGTCACAGGGCACAGGATAGGGATCCGGGGCGCGGGATCCCCCGGGACGCACCGAGGGCGCCCCGCCAGTCGGCCGGAGCGCCCTCGTACGGTGCGGGTGGACGGGTCAGCGGACCAGCCCGGCGCGCATGGCGTGCGCGACCATCTCGGCGCGGTCGCCGGTGCCGACCTTGCGCGCGATACGGGCGAGGTGGCTCTTGACCGTGAGGGCCGAGAGGCCGAGGGCTTCGCCGATCTCCTTGTTGGAGCGGCCCTCGGACACCAGCTGCAGCACCTCGACCTCGCGGGCCGAGAGCTCGTCGGGGGCGCCGCCGCGGGGGCGGATCCGGGCGACGGGGGCGGCGGGGCCGGTCTCGGTCTCCTCGGGGGTGACGACGTAGCAGCGGACGCCGGCGTTGATCGCGGCCCGGACGGCGTACGGGTCGTCGCGGACGGTCAGCAGCACGACGCGGCGCCAGCCGGCGGCGCGCAGGTCGGCGAGCAGGGGCAGGGCGGGGCCGTCGGGAAGGGCGCCGTCGACGACGACGAGGTCGCGCGGGCCGTCGTAGGCGGCGCGGACGCGGGCCTCGGTGCCGCTGGCGGCCTCGACGACCTCGCGGGCGCCGAGCATGCGCAGCCGGCCGCACAGGCCCTGGCGGCGGGACGCGGACTCCGCGACCACGAGTGCGCTGAAACGAGCGCGCGGCAGCGGAACCGCCGCCGACTGGCGCTCGACGAGTGCGACCACGGCCGACCCCTTCGTTCGTCGCCGGGGATCTCGCACCCGGCCTACGAGAGCCCTATCGGCCCGACCGGGCGGGGTCTTGACCGATCGGGGCCATCGGACGGGTCACCCGATCGGGTGGAGGGGCCGCTGACCTGCGCAGACGCTGTGCCGAGGCCGCCACCAGGCCGCGCGGCCCGGTGGCATCGTGCGACGACGGCGGACTAGCGGCGGCGCGGCAGCGGGAGCGTGGAGACGCCCGCGGGCAGCGGCTGCAGGCCGGCCACGCGGGAGAGCACGTCGGCCCAGGCGAGGAGATGGGCTCCGACGTCGGGGGTGACGGGCGTCCAGCTGGCCCGGATCTCGACGTCGCCGCTCGGCGGGCGGTCCTCGATCGCGCCGAAGGACTGCGACGCCGTGCGCGTGACCGTGCCGGACTCGGCCCGGGCCTGCGCGCCCCGATCGTCGAGCGCCTCGGTCAGCCACGACCACGCCACCTCGGTGAGCATGGGGTCGGAGGCGATGTCGAGCTCGACCGTGCCCTTGGTGAAGGTGACCACGCGGAACTCGCCGTCCCACGGCTCCTGCCCCGCGGGGTCGTGCAGCAGCACGAACCGGCCGGTGGCGGCCTCCTCGTCGTCGACGACCACCTCGGCCTGCAGTGCGACGGCGTAGGGCGACAGGCGCTGCGGCGCGGGGGTCTCCTCGAGCGAGATCTCCGGGCGCAGCGTCACGGCGCGGATGCTGGCCAGCGCGGCCGCGAAGGACGGCGGCACCGGAGGGGTGTCGCCGCCGTGGTCGCGGCGGACGCTCATGCGGCGAGCGTAGGTCGGGCCGCCGCCGCCGCGGCGCAGGGCGCGCCGACGGACGCCGATTCGACCCCGCTGGCCGCCGGTGCGACGATCCCCAGCGTGACCGACGCCGTCCTCCAGCCCGCCAGCGCCCCCAGCCCGGCAGGTCTTCCCGCCGACCACCCGCTCGTGGACGGCCGCACGTCGTCCGCACCGTTGGTGCTGGCCGCCCGACGTCAGCCGGTCCCCGTCACCCCCGTGTGGTTCATGCGCCAGGCCGGCCGGTCGCTGCCGGAGTACCGCGAGGTGCGCGCGGGCATCCCCATGCTCGAGTCGTGCTTCCGCACCGACCTCGTCGTCGAGATCACGCTGCAGCCGGTGCGCCGGCACGGCGTCGACGCCGCGATCTTCTTCAGCGACATCGTCGTGCCGCTCAAGGCGGTCGGCGTCGACCTCGACATCGTGCCCGGCGTCGGGCCGGTGGTCGCCGAGCCGTTCCGCACCGCCGCAGACGTCGACCGGTTGCGCGATCTCGAGCCCGACGACGTCGCGCCGGTCCTTGCGGCCGCCACCGCCCTGGCCGGCGAGCTCGGCGGCACGCCGCTCATCGGCTTCGCGGGTGCACCGTTCACCCTGGCGTCCTACCTCGTCGAGGGCGGCCCGAGCCGCGACCATGCGCGCACCAAGGCGCTCATGTACTCCGAGCCGGAGGTCTGGCACGCGCTGCTCGGCCGGCTCTCGCGCATCGCGGGGCAGTTCCTGCGCCAGCAGGTGCTCGCCGGCGCCAGCGCCGTCCAGCTCTTCGACTCGTGGGTGGGGGCGCTCCCGTCGCGCGACTACCGCGAGTACGTCCTGCCGCACTCCACGGCGGCTCTCGGCGCCGTGGCCGATCTCGGGGTTCCGCGCATCCACTTCGGCGTGGGCACCGGCGAGCTGCTGGCCGACATGCGCGACGCGGGCGCCGACGTCGTCGGCGTCGACTTCCGCGTTCCGCTGGCCGAGGCGGCGCGACGGGTGGGCGACGGCGTCGCGCTGCAGGGCAACCTCGACCCGGCGGCGCTGTTCTCCTCGCCCGAGGCCGTCTCCGCGCGGGTCGGCCGCGTGCTCGAGGACGCCGCCGGGCTTCCCGGCCACATCTTCAACCTCGGCCACGGCGTGCTTCCCGACACCGACCCCGACGTCATCACGCGCGTCGTCGAGCAGGTGCACAGCGCCACCCGGCGCTGAGCCGGCAGCGAGCGGGCGGCTCCGCACGCCAGGAGCCGTGCCCCGATCAGCCGGCGAACGGGAGGGCGATCGTGTGCTGGGTGTGCGACACCTTCGCCGACAGGTACCTCAGGTTGGCGTCGGAGACGTGCACGCCGGTCGGCACCCGCTCCTGCACCACGACGCCCAGCGTCAGGCTGCCGGCGCCTCGACCGGCTCGTCGCCCTGGCGCCGCGCCCCACGGCGGACCAGCCACCACACGAGCAGGGCGACCGGCACGGCGGCGAGGAGGAACGGCGTCAGCGCCCCCAGCACGGTGAGGGCCACGACGACGGCGCCCGTGAAGGCGCCCCAGCCCGCAGCGAGCCCGGCGAGGAAGCCGGAGTCCGGCTCCGTCGCGGGCGCGGGGGCCTGCGGGTCGATGAGCTGCACGGTGATGGTCGCCTGCGCTGTCTGGTCGGCCAGCACCCGCTGCCGGGCCTCGAGCGCCTCGAGGTCGGACTGCCGCTTGGTCAGCTCGGCCTCGAGCAGCACGATGTCCGAGAGCTTCGTGGCGCGGTCCATGAGCACCCGCACCTGGGCCACCGACCGGCGCGCGTTGTCCAGCCGCGAGGCCACGTCGGCGACCTCGCCGGTCACGTCCTGCGACGTGCGCATCGAGCTGACCTTCACGCCGAGGCGCTCGAGGTCGGCGAGGACGGCGTCGACGTCGTCGTTGCTGACGCGCAGCGTCGTGACGGAGCCGGAGTACGCGGTGGGGCACCCGGTCTCCGGGCACGTGGCCAGCTCGGGCCGGTCCGCCTGGGGCAGCGCGATCATGCCGTCGGAGCTCGTCGTCTGGCTCTGGATGGTGGCGCCGTAGCGGTTGACGATGCGCTGCAGTCCGGCGTCGGCGGCAGCGAGGTCGTCGACCTTGACCGCGATGTCCGCCCGCACGATCACGCTGCGGTCGGTGACGACGTCGGCGGGCTCGCCGCCGGTGCGGCCCTCGCCGTCGACGGCCGGCACGCCCTCGGGCACGGGCGCCTTCTCGCCGCCGTCGGTCACATAGGCCGGCCCGCCGGCCGTGTCGGCCGTGGACGACGAGCCGGCGGAGCAGCCGGACAGGGCCAGGGCCGCCGCGGCGAGGGGCAGGGCGATCAGGGCGGCGGTGCGGCGCGTGCGGGTGGTGCGGCTCATGGTGCGGCTCCCCTCGACGGGCGGCCCGACGGGCCGCGACCCGGCGGTTCGACGTGACGGGCGGCACAGGCGGTTCCGGCCCGGAGGTCTCGGATCGGCCACGGCGGCGGCAGGTGGCACAGTGGCCCCGTGACCGTCCCGACCGACGTCCCGCAGACCTCCGCGACCGAGCCCGGCGCCGCCCGTCGCCCGCACGTCGTCGTCATCGGCGGCGGCATCTCCGGCCTGGCCGCAGCCTGGCGGCTGGCCCGCCTCCGGCACGACCTCGACATCACCGTGCTCGAGGGCTCGCCGGACGTCGGGGGCAAGCTGCGGGTCAGCGAGATCGAGGGCGTCGCCGTCGACGAGGGCGCCGAGTCGGTCCTGGCAACGCGGCCGGAGGCGGTGCGCCTCATCGAGGAGATCGGGCTCGGCGACGACCTCGTCCACCCCACGGCCGCCGCGCCGCGGCTGTTCCTCGATCCCGAGCTCGTGCCGCTGCCCAGCGGGCTGGTCATGGGCGTGCCGACCGACCTCGCGAGCCTGGCGAGATCCGGCGTCGTCTCGCCGCAGGGCCTGGCCCGCATCCCGCTCGACCATGTGATCCCGCAGACGGCCATCAAGGACGACGTGTCGATCGGCGAGTACGTCGGGCGCCGCCTCGGCCCGGAGGTGGTCGTGCGGCTGGTCGCCCCGCTGCTCATGGGCGTGTACGCCGACCGCCCGATCCACATCTCCATGCGGGCTGCGGCTCCCGGTCTGTTCGCCGCCGCGAAGGGGGAGCGCTCGCTGCTCCAGGCGGCGCAGAGCACCCGCGCCCGCTCGAACGACCTCGTGACCGCGGGCCCGGTCTTCGCCGGAGTCCGCGGCGGCATCGGGCGCATCCCCCAGGTGCTGCGCGAGCGGCTGCAGGGCGCGGGCGCCGTCGTCGAGACCGGCGCCACCGTGCGCACGCTGCGCCGTGCCCCGCGCGGCTGGCGGCTGGAGGTCGGCGCTGCCAACGCGACGCGCGAGGTGCTCGCCGACGCCGTGATCCTCGCCGTCCAGGCGCCTGTCGCCACCAAGCTCGTCAAGGGCCTGTCGGTACAGGCCGAGACTGAGCTGTCGGAGATCGAGACCACCTCGGTCGCCGTGGTGACGATGCTCTACCGGCGTGACGACCTCCCGGGTGGCGACGTCCCGGAGGGCAGCGGCTACCTGACGCCGTCCGACGCGCTGCGCCCGGTGAAGGCCGCCACGTTCGCGTCGCACAAGTGGCAGTGGATCGACGACGCCGCGAGCGCGCGGGGCTTCGTCGCAGTACGGGCGTCGATGGGCCACGCCGACGACGTGGCCGTGCTGCAGCGCGACGACGACGAGCTGGCGAGGCTCGCCGCCGACGACGTCGCGTTCGTGGCGCGGCTCGGACGCGCACGTCCGGCCGCCGTGCGCGTCACCCGCTGGGGCGGCGGGCTTCCGCGCTACCCCGTGGGCCACGTCGACCGCGCGCAGCGCATCACCGAGGCGCTGGAGTCGCTGCCCGGGCTGGCTGTCTGCGGTGCGGCCTTCGACGGCGTCGGCATCGCCGCGTGCATCAACCGCGCCGAGGTCGCGGCCGCCCGGGTGAGCCAGCGGCTCGGCCAGGACGGAGAATGGCGTCATGGCTGAGGACACCCCCACCGGCAAGGGCAAGCGCCCGCAGCAGGGCAAGGTCGCGCGCGACCTCAACGCCACGATCCGGTACACGAGCTGGTCGGTCTTCAAGGCCGTCGCGCCGCTGCCGGAGGACCGCACGGCCGTCGTCCGCGAGGTCGACGAGCTCGTCGAGCAGCTGGCCGCGAAGGACGTCGTCGTCCGCGGCTTCTACGACATCGCCGCACTGCGCGCCGACGCCGACATCGTGGTGTGGATGCACGCGGCATCCTCCGACGACCTCCAGGACGCCTACCACCGCCTTCGCCGTACCGCCCTCGGCCGGACGCTGGAGCCCGTGTGGTCGCAGATGGCGCTGCACCGCCCTGCCGAGTTCAACAAGTCGCACGTGCCCGCGTTCCTCGCCGAGGAGGAGGCGCGGCAGTACGTCTGCATCTACCCGTTCGTCCGCTCCTACGAGTGGTACCTGCTGCCCGACGAGGAGCGCCGCGACCTGCTGGTCGAGCACGGCCAGATGGGGCGCGAGTACCCCGACGTCCGGGCCAACACCGTCGCCTCGTTCGCGCTCGGCGACTACGAGTGGATCCTCGCCTTCGAGGCCGACGAGCTGCACCGCATCGTCGACCTCATGCGCCACCTGCGGGGCTCGCGGGCCCGTCTGCACGTGCGCGAGGAGATCCCCTTCTACACCGGCCGCCGCCGCTCGGTGGCCGACCTCGTGGGCGACCTGCCGTAGCGATAACCGGGTGCGTCGCGCGTCGCCCGTCGCGATCATCGCTGCATGACCACGGGGGTGCGCGCGGCCGGCGGCGACCGGATCCCGTTCGAGAGCCTGCCGTCGCACCTGCGGCAGTGGGTCGACGACGCCCTGGGCTCTCCCGTCGCCTCGGCCCGTACGCAGGCCGGCGGCTTCTCCGCCGGCGTCGCATCGCGGGTGGTCGCAGCTGACGGCTCGCGGGCCTTCGTGAAGGCCGTCAGCGACGAGGTCAACGCGCAGACGCCCGAGCTGTTCCGGCATGAGGCGGCTGTCCTCTCGGTGCTGCCAGCCGCGCCCCACCGCGCCGGTCTGCTGCAGACGTGCGAGGACGGCACGTGGACCGTCCTGCTGCTCGACGACGTCGAGGGCCGCCATCCGGACCTCGACGACGACCGCGACATGGCCGCCCTGCGCGATGCCGTCGTCGCCCAGTCGCGCGAGCTCACCCCGGACCCCGTGCGCCTCGACGGGCCGGACATGGCCGCCACGTCCGCGCGTTGGCACCGGCGGATCGAGCGGTCGCTCGACCACGACCCGTCGATGTTCCCGGAGTGGCTGGTCGCCGAGCGGGAGGACGTCCTGGCTCGAACTGCCTCGCTGGCCGCCCGGATGCCGGCGTCGTCGTGGGTGCACCTCGACATCCGCGACGACAACCTCCTGGTGCGCCCGGACGGCTCGGGCGTGACGGTCGACTGGGGGATGAGCCGGTCGGGCCCGTCGTGGATCGACCAGGTGCTGCTGGCGGTGCACCGGGCGACCTCGCCGTCGTTCGACGATCTCGCCGCCGATGTGGTCGCGATGGAGCCGCATGAGCCGTCGGGGGCTGCGCTGCAGGACGCGATCACCGACCTCGTGCTCTCGCTCGGCGCCAGCCTCGCGGCGCTGCGCGACCGTCCGATGCCCGGCCTGCCGGGCATCGACGCGTTCCGGCAGCGCGAGCAGGCGCGGCTGCTCGAGTGCGCGCGCCGGAGGCTGGGTGCCTGACCGGGATACTGAGGCTATGCCCGCCACCGTCTGCGCCATCGCGATCGCCCCGGTCAAGGGGCTCGGCCTCGTGCACCCCTCGTCGGTCGAGCTGACCACCGCCGGCGTCGCTGGGGACCGCCGCTACGCGCTCCTCGACGGCAACGGGAAGCTCGCCAACGGCAAGCGGTTCGGCCCCCTCGTGCAGGTACGCCCCCTCGACTCCCGCGAGGGCTACCTGTCGCTCGGGCTGCCGGACGGCACCGAGCTCGACGGCGACGTCGCCCTCGGCGACGAGGTGCAGGGCGTCTTCTACGGCGAGCCGCGCAGCGGCCGGCTGGTCCTCGGCCCCTGGGCGCGCGCGCTCAGCGATCTGGCGGGTGAGCCGCTGCGCCTGATCGCGCTGGCCGACGGCGAGGGGATCGACCGCCGCGAGGACGGCGTCGTCACCCTGCAGTCGCAGTCGGCCCTCGACGCGATGGCAGAGGCGGCGGGCGTCGGGTCGGTCGACGGCCGGCGGTTCCGGATGACCTTCACCGTCGACGGCGTCGGCGCCCACGAGGAGGACTCGTGGATCGGGCGCCGCGTGCGGATCGGCGGTGCTGTGATCGTGCCCGCCGGCAACGTCGGCCGCTGCGCCATCACCACGCACGACCCTGACACCGGCGTGAAGAGCCTCGACACCCTCAAGCTCATCGCCGACGGCCGCGGGCACATCGCCACGACCGAGCCGCTGCCCTTCGGCGTGCACTCCGCCGTCGTCGAGCCGGGCCCGGTCCGCGTGGGCGACGCTGTGCTGCCCCTGGGCTGAGGGTCCCCTGCTGGCCCGGCGAGCAAGGAGCCAGGACCGCGACGGGATCCGACGATGCCGGGCGGGCAGTGTGACGCAGCAGACGGCGACGACGGGTCAGGAGCAGCATCGCCGTCGCGCAACCACGCTGGAGCTGGGAGCACCCTGTAGCCGTTGCCTCACCCACCGTGGTGAGCCGTCTCGGGAGGAGCACCTATGTCCCCGCGCCTGCACGTTCGCTCGCTGCGACCCGTGGTCGCGGCTACCGGCTCCCTGGCCCTGGCCGCCGGCCTGTGCCTGACCGCGGCCGGCCCGGCGTCGGCGGTCCAGACCGAGTGGGCGTTCGACATCCCCGGCCACTCCACCTGGACCGTCCCGGCGGGCGTCACGAGCATCGAGGTGGAGCTGTGGGGCGCCGCCGGCAGCGGTGCGATGCTCGGCGGCGGCGGTGCTGGCGCGTACGTGGACGACGTGCTGGTGGTGACCCCGGGCGAGACCCTCGACATCTACATCGGCGGCGCCGGCGGTATCCGCACCAACGTCGACGGCGCGACGCCGGCCGGCGGGTACAACGGCGGTGGAGCGGGCGGGACCACGGGTGTCAACGGCTCGGGTGCCGGCGGCGGAGGTGCGACCGACATCAGGATCGGCGGCACCGCGCTCACGGATCGAGTCGTCGTGGCGGGGGGTGGCGGAGGCTCCGGCGGGACCAGGGGCGGCGACGCCGGCCTCGATGGCTCCGACGGGACCTCGGGCGTCGTGCTCCTCGGCGGTGGCGGCGGCACGCAGGAGTCAGGCGGGGTCGGCGCGGACGGATTCGGCCCGGGCGCGTCGGGCGGATCAGGGGCGGACGGCGCCCTCGGCGTCGGCGGGGCCGGGCAGACCCACGCCTCGTGCCGCTACACCGGTGCCGGCGGTGGCGGGGGCTACTACGGCGGCGGCGGTGGCGGCTGCGAGTGGAACTCCAGCGGATCGGGAGGAGGCGGCGGCTCCAGCCTCGTCAGCGAGGACGGGTACGTCGACGTCGAGCCGAACCCGGACGGCGACTACGACGGTTACGCGCTGGTCTACCTCATGCTGCCCGACTCCCCGGAGGCGCCGACCGCGGTCGCGGGCGACGGCGCCGCTGAGGTCTCCTGGTCCGAGCCGTTCCCGGGCTCGATGGAGATCACCGGCTACACGGTCACCGCATCACCCGGCGGCGCCACCTGCTCGACGACGGGCGCCCTCGCCTGCAGCATCGACGGGCTGACGAACGGCACCGCGTACTCGTTCACCGTGGTCGCGACCTCCGACGCCGGCGATTCGGAGCCGTCCGAGCCCTCGGCCCCGGTGACTCCCCAGGCGGGCTCGACGCCGCCCGTGGTGTCGATCCCGGCGCACGCGCGCTTCCTGTCGCACTACACCGTGCTGCGGTCCGCGGGCGACCCGGCTGCGCGGCTCACAACCTCCACGCCGGCCGTCTGCCGGGTGCGCGGGGCCGACATCGTGCTGCTCCGGGTCCGTGGCGCGTGCCAGGTCCAGATCGTCCAGGACGGCGCGCGCGTGGCGTCGGGATCCATCGCGGTCGGACCGAGCGGCTCGGGCACTGCTCTCACGACCCGCAGGATCGGGTTCCGCGACGGCTCGGCGTACCTGTCGCCGGCCGCGCGGGCGCGGCTGGCCGCCATGGCGCCCACGCTGCGCCGCGCGACTGCCGTGGTCGTCACCGGATGGACGTCCGGCATGACGACGACGCCGCGCGACACAGCTCTCTCCCGTGCGCGCGCGCGTGCGGTCGCGTCCTATCTCGCCGGGCTCGGCGTCAGCGTCACGGCGCGCACGGCAGCGGGCGCGCACTGGCTGGGAAGCTCGCCGGCGAGCCGCAGCGCTCAGCTCTCGTGGTACGTCGGCGCCCGCACCTGAGCCCGCCAGCATGAGGGAGGCCCCGCGTGCGCGGGGCCTCCCTCGGCTGACGAGCTCTGCCCTTACTGCTCCTCGACCGGTTCGAGGCGGATGCTCACCGAGTTGATGCAGTAGCGCAGATCGGTGGGCGTGCCGTAGCCCTCGCCCTCGAACACGTGGCCGAGGTGGCTGCCGCACGTGGCGCAGCGCACCTCGGTGCGCTTCATGCCGAGCGAGTAGTCGGTGAGCTCCACCACGGCGTCGCCGGCCAGCGGTGAGAAGAACGACGGCCAGCCGCAGTGCGAGTCGAACTTCGTGTCGCTGGTGAACAGCACCGCGCTGCACGCGCGGCACGTGTAGGTGCCGCGGGTCTTGGTGTCGGTGTACTCGCCGGTGAACGCGCGCTCGGTGCCGGCCTCGCGGAGCACGTGGTACTCCATCGGCGTCAGCTCGGCCCGCCACTCGTCCTCGGACTTCACGACGTCGTACTCCGTGCCGTCCGGCTTGGTCGCCGGCATGGCGCCGCTGTGATCGCTCATGCCGCCGAACGTACGTCGCACTGCGCTGCTGAGCCACTCCACGTCGTCATCACCTCGTCATCGTCGGGTCCGGTTCAGCAATGCGCCGGCTCCGCGTGTTCCCGCCGCGCCGGGCGCCGACGGCGTACGGTCTCGGGATGGCCAAGGAGTTCGGCGAGCCGATGGAGCTCGAGGTCGACGGGCACGCCGTCCGCGTGACCAACCCCGCGAAGCCCTACTTCCCGGCGGTCGGCATCACCAAGCTCGAGGTGGTGCAGCACTACCTCGCCTGCGGCGACGGCATCCTGCGCGCTCTGCGCGAGCGC
Source organism: Actinomycetota bacterium (assembly GCA_020161245.1). Classification (GTDB taxonomy): domain Bacteria; phylum Actinomycetota; class Actinomycetes; order S36-B12; family CAIYMF01; genus Longivirga. The sequence continues at coordinate 84,525 of JAIUOK010000012.1, forward strand.
CCCACCACGCTCGAGCGCTGGCCCGGGGGAGTGGTCGAGGGCGCGCGCATCTCCACGCGCGAGGGCTTCAAGGGCGAGGCGTTCTACCAGAAGCGGGTGCCCCAGGGCGCTCCCGCGTACGTCGAGACGGCCCACATCACCTTCCCCTCCGGCCGCACCGCAGACGAGATCGCCCCCACCTCGCTGGCCGTTGTCGCCTACGCCGCGAACCTCGGCACGATCACGTTCCACCCGTGGCCGGTGCGCCGGGCCGACGTCGACCACCCCGACGAGCTGCGCCTCGACCTCGACCCGCAGCCGGGGAGCACCTTCGCCGACGCGGTCGAGGTGGCCCACGAGATGCACGGCCTGCTCGACGAGCTCGGCATGGTGGGCTGGCCGAAGACGTCCGGCGGCCGCGGGGTTCACGTGTACGTCCGCATCGAGCCGCGCTGGGGCTTCACCGACGTCCGGCACGCCGCCATCGCCGTCGGCCGCGAGCTCGAGCGGCGGATGCCGGGCAGGGTCACCACCAAGTGGTGGAAGGAGGAGCGGCCGCCCGGGTCGATCTTCCTCGACTACAACCAGAACGCCCGCGACCGCACGATCGCCTCGGCGTACTCGATCCGCTCCAAGCCGCACGCCCCGGTCTCGATGCCGGTGCTGTGGTCCGAGCTCGACGACGTCGTGCCCGAGGACTTCACCGTGCGCACCGCCGGCGCGCGGTTCGCGGAGGTGGGCGACCGCCACGAGGGCATCGACGAGCAGTCCTTCGACATCACGACGCTGATCGAGTGGTACGAGCGCGACGAGTCCGAGGGCCTCGGCGACATGCCCTACCCGCCCGACTACCCGAAGATGCCTGGGGAGCCGAAGAGGGTCCAGCCCAGCCGGGAGAAGCGCTGACCTGGGACGATCCCCGGTGTGTCGTGAAGCATAGCGCTCACTCCCCAGATAACCTAGGTCCATGCCGCCAGCCCCAGACGTGTCGCATGAGCGCCTCGACGACCTCCTCGTGTCGTTCCGCCGCGACCTGCGCGCCGCCGACCGCTCGCCGCGCACGCTCAAGCTCTACGGCGAGGCCGTCGAGCGCTACGGCGCCTGGCTGGCCGACCGCGACCGCCCGGCCGAGCTGGGCCAGTTCACCAAGGCCGCGATCGGCGCCTACCTGTCCGACCGGCTCGACGCCGTCACCGCCGCGACGGCCGCGATGGACTACCGCGCGCTGAAGCGGTTCTCCCGCTGGCTCGTCGCCGAGGAGTACCTGCCCGCCGACCCGATGACCGGCCTCGAGAAGCCCAAGCCCAAGGAGAAGCCCGTCCCGGTCCTGACCGACGACGAGATCGCCCGGCTGCTGCGCGCCTGCGACGGCACGACGTTCGAGGACCGCCGCGACCTGGCGATCCTGCGCGTCCTGATGGACTGCGGCGTCCGCATCAGCGAGGTCGCGGGCCTTGCCGTCGACGACGTCGACCTGCGCCACCACGACGTCATCCGCGTCACCGGCAAGGGCGGCAGGACCCGCGCCGTCCCGTTCAGCCCCAAGACCGGCAAGGCGCTCGACAAGTACCTGCGCGCCCGCCGCGCCCACAAGCACGCCGACACCACCGACGCACTCTGGCTCGGCCAGCGCGGCCCGATGACCGTCTGGGGCGTCGAGGAGCGGCTCAAGGTCCGCGCGGCCGCGGCCGGCGTCGAGAACCTGCACGCCCACCGCTTCCGCCACACCTTCGCCGCCGACTGGCTCGCCAGCGGGGGACAGGAGCGCGACCTCATGCGCCTCGCGGGCTGGTCGTCGGACGCGATGCTCCAGGTCTACGGACGCGCCACCGCCGACCAGCGAGCCCAGGACGCCCACCGCCGCATGCGCCGAGGGGACCGGGTATGACCGGCAACCGACGCGCCCTGGCGCTGCGCTGCCGGGCCAAGGGCCACATCGTCGCCACGGTCGACATCGACCCCGACGGCGTCGCCTGGCTCACCGTCCCCCGGCCCAGCGTCGCCGAGAAGCGGGGCGACGTCATCGGCCACGACCGACGGGGCCGCTACGGACCCGGCGTGACGAACCTCAACCAGCTCCAAG
>JAIUOK010000013.1 GCA_020161245.1 Actinomycetota bacterium
TGTCGGCTCGTCGCATCCTGGGGCTGGAGTAGGTCCCAAGGGTTGGGCTGTTCGCCCATTAAAGCGGTACGCGAGCTGGGTTTAGAACGTCGTGAGACAGTTCGGTCCCTATCCGCCGTGCGCGTAGGAGTTTTGAGAAGGGCTGTCCCTAGTACGAGAGGACCGGGACGGACGAACCTCTGGTGTGCCAGTTGTCCTGCCAAGGGCACGGCTGGTTGGCTACGTTCGGAAGGGATAACCGCTGAAAGCATCTAAGCGGGAAGCTCGCTTCAAGATGAGAACTCCCACCGGGTTAACCGGGTAAGGCCCCCAGCTAGACCACTGGGTTGATAGGCCGGAGGTGGAAGTGCAGCAATGCATGGAGCTGACCGGTACTAATAGGCCGAGGGCTTGACCACTCATTAACTATTCGCGTCCACTGTGCGGTTCCCGAGATACGGTCGGGAAACGACCACATCTCCATAGAGTTTCGGCGGCCATGTCGAAGGGGAAACGCCCGGTCCCATTCCGAACCCGGAAGCTAAGCCCTTCAGAGCCGATGGTACTGCGCGGGTGACTGCGTGGGAGAGTAGGACGCCGCCGGACATTCTTTGCAGACGAGGTCGCCCCGTACGGGGCGGCCTCGTCGTGCTTTACGACGAAGAATGTCGCGGTGCCGGCCGGTGCCGCCGAGCAGAAGCAGGACACGTGACGATGGCACAGGATCACCGGGGCAGCTCGGCAGGCAAGGGCAGCGGCAACCGCGGCAGCAGCGGACGTTCGGACTCCGGTCGGGGCGGCGCGCCGCGCGGCGGCGGGTCGAGCCGCCAGGGCGGCGGCTATGGCCGTAGCCCGCAGCGCGACGACCAGCGCTCCTACGGCGACCGCGGGCCGAAGCGCTCATACGGCGATCGCCCGCAGGGCGACCGCCCGCAGCGCAGCTACGACGACCGCGGGCCGAAGCGCTCGTACGGCGACCGTCCTCAGGGCGACCGTCCCCAGCGCAGCTACGACGACCGCGGCCCGCGCTCCTACGACCGCGGCGACCGCCCGCAGCGCAGCTACGACGACCGCGGCCCGCGCTCCTACGACCGCGGCGACCGTCCTCAGGGCGACCGTCCGCCGCGCAGCTATGACGACCGCGGGCCGAAGCGCTCCTACGGCGACCGTCCTCAGGGCGACCGTCCGCCGCGCAGCTATGACGACCGCGGGCCGAAGCGCTCCTACGGCGACCGCCCTCAGGGCGATCGCCCCCAGCGGTCCTACGACGACCGCGCTCCGCGCTCGTACGACCGTGGGGACCGTCCTCAGGGGGACCGTCCGCAGCGCAGCTATGACGACCGCGGGCCGAAGCGCTCGTACGGCGACCGTCCTCAGGGCGATCGCCCCCAGCGGTCCTACGACGACCGCGCTCCGCGCTCGTACGACCGTGGGGACCGTCCTCAGGGGGACCGTCCGCAGCGCAGCTACGACGACCGCGGTCCGCGTTCGTACGACCGTGGGGATCGTCCTCAGGGGGACCGTCCGCAGCGTTCGTACGGCGACCGCCCGCAGGGCGATCGTCCGCAGCGTTCGTACGGCGACCGCCCGCAGGGCGATCGACCCCAGCGCAGCTACGACGACCGTGGCCCGAAGCGTTCGTACGGCGACGGTCCGCAGGGCGATCGTCCGCAGCGTTCGTACGGCGACCGCCCGCAGGGCGACCGTCCGCAGCGCAGCTACGACGACCGCGGTCCGCGCTCGTACGACCGTGGCGACCGTCCGCAGCGGTCCTTCGACGACCGCGGGCCCCGCCAGGGCGGCGGGTACGGCCGTCGTGACGACCGCAGCGACCGCCCCCGCCAGGGCGGCGGGTACGGCCGTCGTGACGACCGCGACAGCCGGGGCGACCGCGGCCCGCGCCGCGATGAGCGGCGTCCGCGCGTCGAAGGTCCGGCGATCCCCGACTCCGTCACCGGCAACGAGCTCGACAAGGCGATCCGCGGCGACCTGCGCACGCTCTCGCTCGAGGCGGCCGAGGTCGTCAGCCGGCACCTGGTCATGGTGCAGCGCCTGCTCGACGACCGGCCCGACCAGGCCTGGGAGCACGCCAAGGCGGCGGTCGCGCGTGGCGGCCGGCTCGCCGTCGTGCGCGAGGCTGCCGGCGTCGCGGCCTACACGGCCGGCGAGTACGCCGACGCGCTCGCGCAGTTCCGCGCGGCGCGCCGTATCTCCGGGTCGGACGAGTTCTGGCCCGTGATGGCCGACTGCGAGCGGGGACTCGGCCGGCCCGAGCGGGCGATCGCCATGGCCGGTGCTCCGGAGGTGGAGCGACTGGACAAGGGCGGCCGCGTCGAGATGCGCATCGTCGCCTCGGGCGCCCGTCGAGATCTCGGGCAGCTCGACGCCGCCGTCGTCACCCTCCAGTGCCCCGAGCTCAAGAGCCAGAGCACCGAGCCGTGGTCCGCGCGGATCAAGTTCGCGTACGCCGATGCGCTCATGGCGGCCGGCCGGGAGGCCGAGGCCCGCGCGTGGTTCGCCCGCGCCGACGAGGTGGACGAGCACGAGCAGACCGAGGCTGCTGAGCGGCTCGCCGAGCTCGACGGCCTCGTGTGGGTCGACGCGCTGGCAGACGACGAGGACGCCGAGGGCTCCGACGAGCTCGACGACCTCGACCTGATCGAGGAGATGGAGCTGGGCGAGGAGTCCGACGAGGACGACCTCGACGAGATCGAGGTGCTCGAGACCGAGGTCGAGGCGCTCGAGGAGCGGGTCGAGGCCCTCGAGGAGCTCGTCGAGGACCTGGTCGAGGACGACGTCGACGCGGGCGGAGCCGGGGCCGAGGTGGACGTCGATGTCGATCCGGAGGACGAGGTCGCGGAGCTGCTCGGCGAGCCCGACGAGCGCTGACGCCGCGATCCGTGCATGACCGAGCCCCGGGCCTGAGGCCCGGGGCTTCGTCATGCCCGGGGCCGCTCGAGGGGTCAGGTGCCGTCGAGCTCGGCCTGCTTGTCGAGGTAGCGCCAGATGCCGGCGACATCGGCCTCGGTGCTCGAGAGCAGCTCGAGCTTCTCCTCGACCTCGGGGACGGCACGGACGCGGTAGCGGTCGGCCGTGCGCTCGCGCACCCGCGCCACGGCGTGGTCGAGGTCGAGGCCCTCGCCGCGCGCCTCGCGCACCAGCTCGACCCACAGCCGCAGCTCCTCCACGGACCGGTCGAGGGTCATCGCGACGTCGGTGACGGGGCCGAAATGGCTGAACAGCAGCCGCGTCGGCGTGCGCTCGCGCATCCGCCCGATCGAGGCGATGGCCGTCTCGAGGTCGAACTCCGGGGGAGGGGTGGCCGGCCGCAGGTCCTCGGTCTCGGGCGTCCACACGCCGACGGCGTCGCCGGTGTAGAGGTCGCCGGTGTGCGAGTCGAGCAGGCCGACGTGGTGCCGGGCGTGGCCGGGGGAGTCGAACGACTCGAGGAACCGGCCCCCGCCGAGGTCGACGCGGTCGCCGTCGTGGAGCACGGTCACCCGCTCGGCATCCGTGGGTCGCAGGTCGCCGAAGACCTGGTCGAGCACCGGCCCGAACACCATCCGGGCGCTGCGCATCAGCTTGCCCGGGTCGACGAGGTGGCGGGCGCCGGCCTCGTGGACGACGACCTGGGCGTGGGGGTAGCGCGCCGCGATGTCGCCGACGCCCCCGGCGTGGTCGAGGTGGATGTGGGTGACCACCACAGTCGCCAGGTCGGCCGGGCCGACGCCGAGGCCGGCCAGCGCCCGCTCGACGTCGTCGGCGTTCTTGGCGGCGCCCGTCTCCACAAGGGCCGGGCGCTCGCCGCGGATCAGGTAGCCCGCCGTGATGCCGTCGAACCCGCCCATCTGCGTATCGATGAGCCAGACGTCCCCGCCGAGGTCGACCGGCGCGATGCCCTGCTCGCTGTCCACTGCGACGTCCTCCCGCGTGTCGTCCCCAGGCTGCTCGCGCCCGGCCGCAGCCGGCGTGGGCGGTGCTGCCGAGCGTAGGGCCCGCAGGTCGGCGCCGCCGGGGCGCCGCGCGAAGGAGAGGACCCGCTATGGCCCGACGTCCGGAGAGAGAGACCGGCCCGCTCAACGAGGTGCGGCTGCGGGGCCGGCTGTCCGGCGAGCCCGAGCAGCGCGAGCTGCCCTCGGGCGACGTCGTCGTCGGGTTCCGCCTCGTCGTCGACCGGCCCGCCGCTGGCCGTGCGCCGGGGCGGGCCACGGTCGACACGATCGACTGCGCTGCATTCCGGGCCGGGCCGCGCAGACGCGTGCTGGCCTGCTCGCCCGGCGACGTGATCGAGGTGCACGGCGCCTTGCACCGGCGGTTCTACGCATCCCCGGCGGGCCGGGCCTCGCGCTACGAGGTCGAGGCGCTGGCCGTCGCGAGGGCTGCCCGAGCCGCACCGGCGCAGGAGCAGGAGCGTGGCACCATGGCCGGGTGAGCCCGCACGACGACCACGATCCCGACGCCGAGGCCGGTGCCGAGGCCGGCGCCGTGGCCGGCCGGCCGGATCACTCCGAGGGGCCCGGGATCCCCGTGGTGCCGGCAGCGGCGGGGCTGCTCGCCCCGGCGGGCGATGCCTACGACTGGTTCCGGCGGGGCTCGGCCCTGCTCGAGCAGGGCAACTCGGCGGCGGCAGCGGAGCTGCTCGCGTGGGCGGTCGCGGCCGAGCCCGAGGCGGCGTCGATCCGCGAGGCCTACGCGCGCGCCCTGTTCGACGCGCGCCGGTTCGTCGACGCCGAGCGCGAGTTCCGGGCACTGGTCTCCCTGGCGCCGGACGACGACTACGCGCGGTTCGGACTCGGCATGGCGCTGTGGCGGCTGCGGCAGTTCCCGGAGGCGGCCGAGCACCTGGCGATGGCGGCGGTCATGCGCCCGGACCGGCCGGAGTACGGATCCGCGCTCAAGCAGGTGCGGGCCACCCTCGCCGCCCGCGCCGAGGCCGGCCTCGACCCGGTCGGCTCGCCCGACGAGGGCTTCCCGTCGGCGGAGGGTCTGGCGTGACGGCCGAGCCCCGCGCCACCGCTGCGCCCGCGTCGCTGCTCGACCTGCACGACGCGCTGCTGCTCGACCTCGACGGCGTCGTCTACGTCGGGCAGCGCCCGGTGGCGCACGCGGTGGAGGCGCTGGCCGCTGCGACCCGCGCCGGGGTCACGACGGCGTTCGTCACGAACAACGCCGCGCGCCCGCCGTCGGTCGTGGCCGAGCACCTGCGCTCGTTCGGGCTCGACGTCGCCGAGCACGACGTCGTCACCTCGGCGCAGGCCGGGGCGCGCGAGGTGGTCGCCCGGGTGCCGGCGGGCAGCCGTGTCCTGGCGGTCGGGGGTCCCGGTGTCGCGCTGGCGCTCGAGGCTCGCGGCCTCGTGGCCGTCGACAGCGCGGACGACGCGCCGGCGGCCGTGCTCATGGGCTACGGGCCGCAGGTGGGCTGGCAGCAGCTGGCCGAGGCGGCGTACGCCGTGGGGGCCGGGGCCGTGCTGGTCGCCACCAACATGGACACCAGCATCCCGACCGACCGCGGTATCGCTCCCGGCAACGGCACCCTCGTGGGCGCCGTGGTGGCCGCGACCGGGGTGCAGCCCGCTGTCGTGGCCGGCAAGCCGTTCGAGCCGCTGGTGCTCGAGTCGATCGAGCGGGTGGGCGCCCGCCGCCCGCTCATGGTGGGCGACCGCCTCGACACCGACATCGAGGCCGGGTCGCGCAGCGGCATCCCGTCGCTGCAGGTGCTCACCGGCGTCCACGGCGTCCGCGACCTGCTGGCTGCGCCGCCGCACCGGCGACCGACCTACCTGGCCGCAGACCTGCGCGGGCTGTCCCTGCCGGTGTCGACCGTCGCGGTCGCCGACCTCGAGGGCGGCCGGACCGACGCCGACGGGCTGGCCGCGCTGCGCCGCGCGGCGCTGGCTGCCTGGGCCGCTGCCGACGCGGGCCGGCCGGCGCCCGAGGCCGACGTGGTGGCGCTGGAGTCGGCGGTGGCGGTCGTCCTCGCGCGCAGCTGACTCCAGCCTGGGCCGACGCAGTGGGCAGGACCGCGAGCACGTCCCGCAGAGCTGTCGACGGCATGGGGTCGGCAGCCGGGGCCTCAGAGGAACTTGCGCAGCTCCCAGATGTCGCGCAGGCGCGCATCGACCTTGACCTTGCCGCGCGACCACGCGTGGGCGAAGCCGACCCGGCCCTCGACGATGTCGAGGAAGGTGTCCGAGTCGAGCTCGAGGCGCAGCGCGGCCTCCTTGCGGTCGGCCGGATCGATGGGGTGCACGTCGACGAGCGAGCCGGCCTCGAGCCGTCCGGCCCACGCGGCGTCGAGGTCGAGGAACCAGGCCGACACGCTGCGGTCGGGGATCTTGGCGCGGGTCTCGGGATCGACGTCGGCGAACCAGTCCGCCATCGCAGCCAGGCCCGCCTCGACCGACTCGCGGGTGGCCATCGGCCCCTCCTGACGCTGTCCCTCGCGCCGCCGGTGGTGGAGCGCCGTCCGGCGGCGACGCTATCGCAGGGCCCGCGATAACGTGGGCGTGCACCGGCCGCACCGCCGGTGACGACGACGACGCCGGGCCGACCGGCGCGGAGGTGGAGATCGTGCTCGAGGCGCTGCGGGGATACGTCCAGCTGGCGACCGGCCTCACCGAGGTGACCGTGGCCAAGGCCCGCGAGGCCGCAGCCGCGCTGCTCAACCAGGGCCTCGACCTCACGCAGGTCAGCCAGGTTCCGGGCGCCGACAAGGCCGCCGGCGCGGCGACCGCCGCGGCCACCCAGGTGCAGGGCCTGGCCGACGACCTGCTCGAGACGAGCAAGGCCAACCGCGAGATGCTCACCGGCCTCATCCGCACCGAGGTCGACCGCACCGCCGGGCGCATGGGCTTCGTGCGCGAGGAGGAGCTGGCCGCGGTGCGCCGTCACGTCTCGCGCCTGGAGACCCAGCTGGCGGATCTGCGCACGCACGTCGGTGCGACGGCCTCGGCCGAGCAGAAGCCGGACGCAGGGAGGCCGGCGGCGGAGACGCCGACCGAGCCAGCCGCCGCCGAGGCGCCGCGCCCGCGCAAGAAGAAGGTCGTCGTGGCGACGGACGCCCCCGCGGAGACGGCCGCCGCCGATGAGAACGCTGCTGCGGGCGACGGAGACGGCGCGTGAGCTCGCCCTGGGACGGCCCCGCCGAGATCGCGGGCGAGGACGCCGCCGACGAGGCGGCGCAGGCAGCGGAAGCATCGTCGGGCGTCGACGGTGTCGTGATCGCCCAGAGCGTCGACGTGCAGGAGACGGTCGTGGCCTCGATGGACGACATCGACGGGCTCGAGGACGCCGAGATCCTGGGCGAGCCCGACGGCGAGATCACGGTGGTGTCGGCCGTCGAGCGCACCGTCGTGGCCGAGATCGACGAGGACGGCTCGGTCGTGGCGGTCGACGTCGTCGAGGACACCGTCGTGGAGGTGATCGACGAGGACGGCGATGTGGTCGCCGTCGACGTCGAGGAGACCCTCGTCGAAGCTTGGGACGCCGATGCCGACGACGAGCCGGCAGGCGCCGAGGACGGCTCCACGGACCGCATCGACGACCTCGACGACGGCAGCGCCCTCACCGGCTCGATCCCGGTGGGCGACGACGTCCCCGGCAGCGACGTGCTGTTCACGCTGTCGTCGCGCGAGCAGTTCTCCGCCCTCGACGACCCCGAGGTCACCGGAGATGCCCGGGTCGATGCGGCGGCCGCGCGGCTCTCGGAGCTGCCGGACCTGCCGACGTCGGACCATGTTGCCGTCTACGACGACGTCCACCGCCGGCTGCAGGACGCCCTCGCCGACGCCGACGTGACCTGAGACCCGTGGCGCAGGCACGCCGGCGCCTCGACGCCGAGCTCGTCCACCGCGGCCTCGCCCGGTCGCGCGAGCAGGCCCGCGAGCTCGTCGAGTCCGGCCGGGTGCTGGTCGGCGGCGTCGCGGCCTCCAAGCCGGCCACGCAGGTCGACGCGGGGGCGAGCATCAAGGTCGAGCAGGCCGCCGACGGGCCCGACTACGTCAGCCGCGGCGCGCACAAGCTGGTGGGCGCCCTCGACGCGTTCGGCCTCGACGTCGCCGGCCGGCACGCGCTCGACGCCGGTGCCAGCACCGGCGGCTTCTGCGACGTCCTGCTGCGGCGGGGGATCGCCGCGGTGATCGCGGTGGACGTCGGCTACGGGCAGCTGGCCTGGCCGGTGCGCAGCGACGGCCGCGTGACCGTGCTCGAGCGCACCAACGTGCGCGACCTCGTCCCGGAGATGCTGCCGTTCGCGCCCGACCTCGTCGTCGGTGATCTGTCGTTCATCAGCCTGCGGCTCGTGCTGCCTCCGCTGGCGGCGGTCGCGACGCCGGACGCGGACCTCGCCCTCATGGTCAAGCCGCAGTTCGAGGTGGGCAAGGAGCTGGTGGGCGCGGGCGGCGTGGTGCGCGATCCCGCGCTGCGGTCCGATGCCGTCCGTAGGATCGCTGCAGCGGCGTGGGACCTCGGTCTCGGCACCGCCGGCGTCGTCGCCTCGCCCCTGCCGGGGCCGAGCGGCAACGTCGAGTACTTCCTGCACCTGCGCCGTGGGGCCGACCCGCTCGACGACGCCGACCTGGCCCGTGCCATCGAGGAGGGACCGCAGTGAGCGGTGCGCCCGGCTCCGAGCAGCGCCGCGTCCTCCTCGCCGTGCACGGTGCGCGGGCCGAGGCGGTCGCGGTGGCGCAGCAGATCGCCTCGGCCCTCACCGACGCGGGGGTCGAGGTGCGGGTGCAGTCCGACGCCGAGATCGTCGTCGACGGCGCGCACCCGGTCGGCCTCGACGGGGCCGCCGAGGGCTGCGAGCTCGTCGTGGTGGTCGGGGGCGACGGCACCGTGCTGCGCGGCGCCGAGATGGCCCGTCCGTACGGAGTGCCGATCCTCGGCGTCAACCTCGGCCACGTCGGGTTCCTCGCCGAGGCCGAGCGCGACGAGGCCAGCACGGTCGTGCACGCGGTCGTGGGCCGCACCTGGACGGTGGAGGAGCGCACCACGCTCGACGTCGTGGTCACCCTCGACGGCGAGGTCGTGGCGCACGAGTGGGCCCTCAACGAAGCCTCGGTCGAGAAGGCGAGCCGCGAGCGGATGCTCGAGGTGCTCGTCGAGGTCGACGGCCGGCCGCTCTCGCGCTGGGGCGCCGACGGCGTCGTCGCCGCGACCCCCACCGGGTCCACCGCGTACGCGTTCTCCGCCGGCGGCCCGGTCGTGTGGCCCGAGGTCGAGGCGCTCGTCGTCGTGCCGATCAGCGCGCACGCCCTGTTCGCGCGGCCGCTGGTGGTGTCGCCGCGCAGCCGGATCGCCGTCGAGATCGTGCCCGGTCAGGCCGACGGCGGCGTGATGTGGTGCGACGGCCGGCGGCTCGTCGAGCTCGCTCCCGGCTCGCGCATCGAGATCACCCGCCACGTCTCCCCGGTGCGCTTCGCGCGCCTGCACCAGGCGCCGTTCACCGACCGGCTCGTCGCCAAGTTCGCGCTCCCGGTCGAGGGCTGGCGAGGCGGCCAGCAGCGCAGCAGCGGGGCGCATCTGCGCAACGCCCACCACCACGGCAACCACGGGCCCGCCGACCACCACGAGCAGCACCACGCCGACGGCACGCCGCACGAGCACGGCGCGAGCGACCGCGAGGCCGACGGGTGATCGAGGAGATCCGCATCCGCGGACTCGGCGTCATCGACGACGCCGTGCTCGAGCCGCACGTCGGCTTCACGGCGCTGACCGGCGAGACCGGGGCCGGCAAGACGCTGGTGCTCACCGGTCTCGGGCTGCTCCTCGGCGGCCGTGCCGATCCCGGCGTCGTGAGGCCGGGCTCCGCCCGGGCCGAGGTGGAGGGTCGCTGGGCCCAGGTCCCAGACGGCGTGGTCGACCGGGTGCTCGACGCGGGCGGCGACCTCGACGACGGCGCGCTGGTCGTGGCGCGCACCGTCGCGGGGGAGGGGCGCAGCCGCGCGTTCGTCGGCGGGCGCAGCGTGCCCGCGTCGGTGCTCGCGGAGATGGCCGACGACCTCGTCGCGGTGCACGGCCAGAGCGACCAGCAGCGGCTGCTGGCACCGTCGCGGCAGCGCGCAGCCCTCGACCGCTTCGCCGGCGACGCCGTGCTCGCGCCGCGGTCGGCGTACCGCGAGGCGTACAACCGGCTGCGCGAGGTCGAGCGCGAGCTCGACGACATCACCATCCACGGCCGCGAGCGGGCGCAGGAGGCCGATCTGCTGCGCCACGGGCTCGACGAGATCGCGGCCGTGCAGCCGCAGCCGGGCGAGGGCGAGGCGCTGGCGGCCGAGTCGTCGAGGCTCGGCCACGCCGAGGCGCTGCGCGAGGCAGCCGAGTCCGCTCACGCTGCGTTGCGGTCCGACGCCGACACCGCTGCCGACATCGACGCACTGGCGCTGCTGGCCTCCGCGCGCCGCGCGCTCGAGCAGCAGCGCGAGCACGACGCGGTGCTCGGCGGCCTGGCCGACCGGCTCGCGGATGCCGCGGCCGCCGTCGCCGACGTCGCCGCCGACCTCGCGTCCTACCCCGGCACCATCGACGCCGATCCGCTGCGGCTCGCGGCGGTCGAGGAGCGCCGGGCCGCGCTGGCGTCCCTCACCCGCAAGTACGGCGCCACCGTCGACGACGTCCTGGCCTGGTCCGAGCGCGCGGCTGTGCGCCTCCTCGAGCTCGACGCCGACGACGAGCGGCTCGACGCCCTGCACGCTGAGCGAGAGTCGTTGCGCGCCGATCTCGGCCGTCTGGCGGGCGAGGTCAGCGCGGCGAGATCGGCTGCGGCCGAGCGGTTCTCGGCGATGGTCACCGCCGAGCTGGTCGAGCTCGCGATGCCGCACGCTGCGGTGTCGGTCGACGTCCGCCACCTGGAGCACCCCGACGGGGTCGACGTCGCGCTGGGCGGCGGCATCCGTCGGCTGGCCTTCGGCCCGTCCGGCGTCGACGAGGTCGAGCTGCTGCTCTCGCCGCACACCGGCGCACCCGCCCGTCCGATCGCCAAGGGCGCCAGCGGCGGCGAGCTCTCGCGGGTGATGCTCGCGGTGGAGGTCGTCTTCGCCGGCAGCGAGTCGGTGCCCACACTCGTCTTCGACGAGGTCGACGCCGGCGTCGGCGGCCGTGCGGCGGTCGAGGTGGGACGCCGGCTCGCCCGGCTGGCTCGGTCCGCGCAGGTCGTCGTCGTCACGCACCTGCCGCAGGTCGCCGCGTTCGCCGACCGCCACGTCGTCGTCGTGAAGAGCGACGACGGCACCGTCACCACCTCCGGGCTCGCGGCCCTCGAGGACGACGAGCGGGTCGCCGAGCTCGCCCGCATGCTCGCCGGCCTCGAGGGTTCGTCGTCGGCGCGCGCCCACGCCGAGGAGCTGCTCGCGCTGGCCGCCGAGGAGCGAAACCCCACTCCGGGCACCCGGCCCGCCCGCACCAGGAAGGCACGCGCATGACCTCGCCGATCTTCGAGCTCGCGTCGCGCATCGTCGACGGCACAGCCGAGTCGCACCCGATCGTCGCGACCTACATGGGCGTGCCGGGCTACGACCACCTGCTCACCGACTTCTCGCCCGCCGGCCACGACGCCCGCGCCGAGCAGGTGCGCGGCTGGCTCGCCGAGCTCGACGGCCTGCCGGTCGAGGGCGACGACGACCGCCTCGCGGCGGCGGTGATCCGCGAGCGGCTCGGCTCGCGCCTGTCGACGTACGACCTCGGCCTGCACCTGCGCGACGTCAACGTCCTCGGCAGCCCGGTGCAGCTGGTGCGCAACGCCTTCACGATGATGCCGACCGCCGACGACGAGGCGTGGGCGACGATCGCTGCGCGGCTGGAGGCCGTCCCGTCGGCGCTGGCCGGCATCCGCGCGTCGTTCGAGGCCGGCATCGATCAGGGCATCCTGCCGGCGCGCCGCCAGGTGCTCGGCGCCGCGACCATGACGGCGGTCTGCGCCGGTCTCGAGGCCACCACCGGGGAGCCGGTCCCGTGGTTCGCGACGTTCGTCGGCGGCTACACCGGCGACGACGACGCCCTGCGCGGCCGGCTGGCCCACGCAGCCGACGGGGCCACCGACGCCTATGCCGAGCTGACCGAGTGGATGCGCGGCTCGTACGCGCCCGTCGCCGTCGAGCACGACGGCGTGGGGCGCGACATCTACGTGTCGATGGCCCGGGTCTACACCGGCAGCGACATCGATCCCGAGGACACCTACGCCTGGGGCTGGCAGGACCTCGCGCAGATCACCCATCGGATGAAGGCCTGCGCGCAGCGGCTCTACGGCGGCGTGACGCCGATCGAGGCGATGCAGCGCCTCGACGACGACCCCGAGTGGACCATCACCGGCGCTGAGAGCGCCCGCGCGTGGCTGCAGGGCATCACCGACGACGTAATCTCCCGGTTCGACGGCACCTACTTCGACATCCCCGAGCAGATGCTGCGCTGCGAGGTGATGCTCGCGCCGGCCGGTGCGGCTGCCGCGCCGTACTACACGGCTCCCAGCGAGGACTTCTCCCGTCCCGGCCGCACCTGGCTGCCGGTCGTCAGCGACTCGTTCCGCAAGTGGTGGCTGCTCTCGGTGTGGCACCACGAGTCGGTGCCCGGCCACCACCTGCAGCTCGGGTACGTGAAGACCCAGACCCATCGGCTCTCGCGGTTCCAGCGCATGGAGTTCGTCTCCGGCAACGGCGAGGGCTGGGCGCTGTACTCCGAGCGGCTCATGGACGAGCTCGGGTTCTACGGCGAGGCCGCCGACGAGCTCGGCTTCCTGTCCAACCAGGCGCTGCGCGCGGCCCGCGTCGTCCTCGACATCGGCCTGCACCTCGGGCTGGAGATCCCCGCCGACATCGACCCCGTGCTCATCGAGGGTCTGGCGTCCGACCCGCGCGGCAGGGCCTGGGACGTCGACACCGCCCGCGACTTCCTCCGCGTCCGCGGCCTGCAGACCGATGCGTTCGCCTTCTCCGAGATCGACCGCTACCTCGGTCTGCCGGGGCAGGCGATCTGCTACAAGGTCGGCGAGCGCGAGTGGGTCGCCGCCCGCGCCGACGCAGAGGCGGCTGCGGGGGAGTCCTTCGACCTCAAGGCCTGGCACATGAAGGCGCTGTCGCTCGGGATCGTCGGCCTCGGCATCCTGCGCGAGGAGCTGGCGAAGGTCTGACGCCGTGCGACGTCGGGCGGCAGTCGTCGCGGCAGCGGTGCTCGCGGCGTCGCTGGCCGCCGCCGTGCCTGCGCTCCCGGCGTCCGGGGCCGACTACCCCGGGGTGCCCACGTCGCCTGGCCCGTGGACCCCGACCGACCCGGTCGGACCCGACGGCTTCCGCCATCCGACGGCGGCCACGCGGATCTGGCGCGCGGAGTCGCCGTCCGTGGTGCGGATCGGCACCTCGGTACGGGGCCGCGCGATCGTCGCCCGGCGCCAGGGGCCGGCCGACGCGCCCTACGCGCTGCTGGTGCTGGGGCAGATGCACGGCAGCGAGCCCGCAGGGCGCCGCGTGGTCGAGCGGGTGCGCGCGCTGCGGGCCCCCGGGTCCGTGCAGGTCTGGACGATCTCGACGATGAACCCCGACGGCTCGGTGGCCGGCACCCGGCGCAACGCCCGCGGCGTCGATCTCAACCGCAACTTCCCGCACCGCTGGGCCCCCACCTACACCAGCCGCATCTACTTCCCGGGCACGTCGGCGGCCTCGGAGCCCGAGACGCGGGCCATGATGCGCTTCCTCGACCAGCTGCGACCGGACCTCGTGGTGTCGTTGCACCAGGCCTTCAACTCCGTCGACCTCGGCAATCCCAAGACCCGCGCGTGGGCCGCCAGGCTTGCCGCGGCCTTCGGGCTGCCGACCCGCACGGTGCCCTGCCGCGGGCCGTGCGCCGGCACCCTGACCGGCTGGTACAACACGACCTACGCCGGCTTCGCCGTCACCGTCGAGCTGCCGGCGGCGGTGCCGGACGCGGCCGCCCGCCGGTATGCGAGAGCGGCGCTCTCGGTCGGCGGCCGTATCCCGACGGGCTGATCCCGGCGGCTCCCGGGCGGGACACGCCGATCACCCGTCGGGGCTGGCGACGGGGGCCCGGACCGCTGATAGCCTGGACCCCCGTGAACAACCCGCAGACGACCAAGCACCTGTTCGTCACCGGAGGAGTCGCCTCCTCCCTGGGCAAGGGGCTCACGGCCTCCTCGCTCGGCAACCTGCTGAAGTCTCGCGGGCTGCGGGTCACCATGCAGAAGCTGGATCCGTACCTCAACGTCGATCCCGGCACGATGAACCCCTTCCAGCACGGCGAGGTGTTCGTCACCAACGACGGCGCGGAGACCGATCTCGACATCGGCCACTACGAGCGCTTCCTCGACACCGACCTGCACGGCTCGGCCAACGTCACCACCGGCCAGGTCTACTCGCAGGTGATCGCCAAGGAGCGCCGCGGCGAGTACCTCGGCGACACCGTCCAGGTGATCCCGCACATCACCAACGAGATCAAGTCGCGCATCCGCCGCATGGCGGGCCCCGACGTCGACGTCGTCATCACCGAGGTCGGCGGCACCGTCGGCGACATCGAGTCGCTGCCTTTCCTCGAGGCCGTGCGCCAGATCCGCCACGAGGTCGGCCGCGACAACGTCTTCTTCCTGCACGTCTCGCTGCTTCCCTACATCGGGCCGTCGGGCGAGCTGAAGACCAAGCCCACCCAGCACTCCGTCGCCGCGCTGCGCAACATCGGTATCCAGCCCGATGCCATCGTGCTGCGCGCCGACCGCGAGGTGCCAGCGTCGATCAAGCGCAAGATCTCGCTCATGTGCGACGTCGACGTCGAGGCCGTCGTGGCCGCCGTCGACGCGCCGTCGATCTACGACATCCCCAAGGTGCTGCACTCCGAGGGCCTCGACGCCTACGTCGTGCGCCGCCTGGGCCTGCCCTTCCGCGACGTCGACTGGACCGACTGGGACAAGCTGCTGCGCCGCGTCCACCGCCCCGCCCACGAGGTGACGGTCGCCCTCGTCGGCAAGTACGTCGACCTGCCCGACGCCTACCTCTCGGTCACCGAGGCGCTGCGCGCCGGCGGGTTCGCCAACGACACCCGCGTGAACATCCGCTGGGTCACCTCCGACGACTGCGTCACCGAGGAGGGTGCCGAGCGGCTGCTCGGCGATGTCGACGCCGTGTGCGTGCCGGGCGGCTTCGGTGTGCGCGGCATCGAGGGCAAGCTCGCGGCGCTGAAGTACACGCGCGAGCACGGCATCCCCACGCTGGGCCTGTGCCTCGGCCTGCAGTGCATGGTGATCGAGTACGCGCGCAACGTCGTCGGGCTCGAGGGCGCCGGCTCCACGGAGTTCGACGAGGCCACGCCGCACCCCGTCATCGCCACCATGGCCGACCAGCGCGACGTCGTGGCCGGCGAGCGCGACATGGGCGGCACGATGCGCCTGGGCCTGTACCCCGCGAAGCTCGCGGAGGGATCGGTCGTGCGCGAGGTGTACGGCGAGCCCTACATCGACGAGCGCCACCGCCACCGCTACGAGGTCAACAACGACTACCGCGGCCAGCTCGAGGCGGCCGGCTTCTGGTTCTCGGGCACCTCGCCCGACGGCCGGCTCGTCGAGTTCGTCGAGCTGCCGCGCGAGGCGCACCCGTACTACGTCGCGACCCAGGCCCACCCCGAGCTGCGCTCGCGCCCGACCAAGGCGCACCCGCTGTTCCGCGGGCTGATCGCAGCGGCCAATGCGCGCCGCGGCGTCGACATCACCCTCGCCGCCGTCGACGCCTGAGGCCCGCGAACCCCGTGACCGACGACGCCGGGTACGTCCTGCCGCCGACGTGGGCGGGCGACCCCGCCGCGCTCGCCGACGACGCCGACGAGCGCATCACCACGCGCAGCGAGACGCTGCACCCGGGCATGGTCTGGGACCTGCGCCGCGACACCGTCGACCTCGGCGACGGCCAGACGGTCGTGCGCGAGTACGTCGCGCACCCGGGCGCGGTCGGCGTCCTGGCCCTCGACGACCGCGACCGTGTGCTGCTCATCCGCCAGTACCGACACCCGGTCGGCATGTCGCTGTGGGAGCCGGTGGCCGGCCTGCTCGACGTCGCCGACGAGTCGCCGCTGGCCGGTGCCGCGCGCGAGCTGGTCGAGGAGGCGGGTCTCGTCGCCGCCGACTGGGCTGTGCTCGTCGATCTCGAGAACTCTCCCGGCGGGTCGTCGGAGACCATCCGCTGCTACCTCGCACGCGGCCTGTCGCCGGCCCCGGGCGGCCGACCTCCGGGCGACGGCGAGGAGCGCGACCTGCCGATCGCGTGGGTGCCCCTCGACGACGCCGTCGAGGCGGTGCTCGCCGGCCGGTTCACC
Organism: Actinomycetota bacterium; assembly: GCA_020161245.1. Classification (GTDB taxonomy): domain Bacteria; phylum Actinomycetota; class Actinomycetes; order S36-B12; family CAIYMF01; genus Longivirga. Next base: position 16,279 of record JAIUOK010000013.1, read on the forward strand.
GCGCCCCTCACCGTCGCGGCGTCGCTGGCCGCCTCGGTGTCGAGGTCGGCGGGCTGGCGGACGCTGCGTCCTGCCGACGCGCCCTGGCCGCAGCGCGTGCGTGTGGCCGGCAGCGGCCGCGCCCGGATCTACTCCAGCTAGAGAGGGATCCCCGCCCCGGGGAAGTGCTCGAACACCAGGCTGGTCTGGGTCGACTCCGTCTCCGGCCGCGACGACAGCGTCTTGGTCACGAAGTCGCGCAGGCCCTCGGTGTCCGACGCCGCCACGTGCACGAGGAAGTCGAACGCGCCCGCGACGAAGTACACGTTGAGCACACCGGGCTCGTGCGCCAGCCGCTCGCCGATCTCGCGCAGGCTGCCGCGTGCCCCGGGCCGCACCCGTACCGAGACCATGGCCTGCAGGCCGGCTCCGATCCGGGCGTGGTCGACGTCGGCGCGGAACCCGCGGATCACGCCGCGCTTGACCAGGTTCTGGGTGCGCAGCAGGCACGTGGACGGCGCGACGCCGACCCGGTCGGCGAGCACGTTGTTGGGCAGCCGGCCGTCGCGCACGAGCTCGGCCAGGATCTCGCGGTCGAGGGCGTCGAGCGGCTTGTGAACCGGATTCGGCGCCGTGGTCGACTTCACAGGCTTCGTCGTACGGGATGCGGGCACTAGCCGAGTATACCGAATCAGATTCGGCAGTCCTCCCCAAGAACCGGTCCTGGGTTCATCCTTCTGCCCATCCCGAGGATCGTCCCCGAGGACTGAGAGGCGAGCGCAGTGAAGGTCGGCATCCCCCGCGAGGTCAAGAACCACGAGTACCGGGTGGCCATCACCCCGGCCGGCGTGTTCGAGCTGGCGAAGAACGGCCACGAGGTCTACATCGAGAGGGACGCCGGCGCCGGCTCCTCGATCCCCGACGCCGAGTACGTCGCTGCCGGAGCCACGATCCTGCCCACGGCCGACGACGTCTGGGCCACCGGCGACCTCATCCTCAAGGTCAAGGAGCCCATCGCGGAGGAGTACCACCGCATGCGCGCCGGCCAGACCCTGTTCACCTACCTCCACCTCGCCGCGTCGCGCGAGTGCACCGAGGCGCTGGTCAAGGCCGGCGTCACGGGCATCGCCTACGAGACCGTCGAGCTGCCCGACCGCTCGCTGCCGCTGCTGGCCCCGATGTCGGAGGTCGCCGGACGCCTCGCCCCGCAGGTCGGCGCCCACGCCCTCATGCGCGCCAACGGCGGCCGCGGCGTCCTCATGGGCGGCGTGTCCGGCACCTACGCCGCGAAGGTCGTCGTCCTCGGCGCCGGAGTGTCGGGCCAGAACGCCGCTGCCATCGCGCTCGGCATGCAGGCCGAGGTGCTGCTGCTCGATCTGAACATCGCCCGCCTGCGCCAGATGGACGCGATCTACCAGGGGCACGTGCAGACGATCGCGAGCAACTCCTTCGAGGTCGAGCGCGCGGTGCTCGACGCCGACATGGTGATCGGCGCGGTGCTCGTGCCCGGCGCCAAGGCGCCCAAGCTCATCAGCAACGAGCTCGTGTCGCGGATGAAGCCGGGCTCGGTGCTCGTCGACATCGCGATCGACCAGGGCGGCTGCTTCGAGGACTCGCGCCCCACGACCCACGCCGACCCGACCTACACCGTGCACAACTCGGTGTTCTACTGCGTGGCGAACATGCCGGGCGCGGTGCCCAACACCTCGACCTACGCGCTGACCAACGTGACGCTGCCGTACGCGGTGGCGCTGGCCAACAAGGGCTGGAAGCAGGCGCTGCAGGACGACCGCGCGCTCGCGCTCGGCCTCAACACCCACGACGGCCAGATCACCTACGGCGCCGTCGCGGAGGCCTTCCCCGATCTCGCGTCGACCACGCTGGAGTCGGTGCTCGCCTGACCTGGATCGCCTGGGGCACCCCTCGGGAGGGGCCGGACCGCGCTGCGGGCCGGCCCCTCCCGCGTCTACAGCCGGCTCGCGGCGGGCACGCCCTCGAGCCTGATCGACAGCGGTGCCGTGACGAGCTGCCCGGCGTCGACGTCGAGCACGCGGACGAGCAGGCGCGACGTCGACGTCATCGACGTCCGGGCGGCCACCGGCACCGCTGAGCCGCACGACGATGCGGGCACGACCAGGCCGTCGAGGAGCGCAGCCACGTCGATGGCCGACTGCACGCGCAGCACGTCGACGACGTAGCCGCCGGGACCGCCTGCGCCGCACGGGATCGTGACGGTCCCACGGACGATGTAGCTGCCGGGGGTGGCACCGGCCGCGGACAGCACGCCGGGGGAGTAGCCGGGGTTGGCCGACTGCGCGACCGAGCTGCGCACCATGTCGAAGCGGGGCACGGGCACTGCTGCCAGCAGCTCGGCGGACGTGCGCCCGCCGAGCCGGGCGGCGTCGACGTCGGTGCGCGCACGCGCGACGATCGCGCCGGCGTCGAGCCCGTCGACCTTGTCGGCATCGAGGTGCGCGACCCGACCTGTGGCGTTGGTCGTGAACGGCGGTGCCGCGGTGGTCGCGGTCAGCAGCCGCAGCGCAGGTCCGGCCGCGGTGGTGCGCACGACCGTCGGCGCGTCCGCGGCGTTGAGCCGGCCGAGGAGCACGCTGCTGCCGGTGGCCGCATAGGCGGCACCGTCGAGGAGGAGGGCGCCGCCGCCTGCGGCGAGCAGCAGGGCGACGCCGCCGGTGAGGGCACGGCGGAGCCGGCTGCGGGAGGGCGAGAGCGAGAGGGTCATGGGGGCTCCTGCGTGGAGGGCATCGGACACCGCGACCCTGGGGCGCCGAGCCCGCCCCGTCCGGACGAGGAGGTGGTGGGCTGGGGACGGCTCGCCGCAGGCCTGGCCTGGGGACGGAGGACGTCGTCGGCACGGGAGGGTCGTCGTTATGTCAGGTAGCGTGAGGACCGTGGACGGGGAGCACGGGACCGGCCGGCCGGAGCAGGCGGGCGCCGAGGGCGCCGCCGCGCGGCCTACCCCGCTGGCCCGCGCGGTGCGGCTCTACCTCGACCACCTGCAGGTGGAGCGCGGGCTGGCGGCCAACTCCCTGTCGGCCTACCGCCGCGATCTGGCGCGCTACCTCGAGTTCGCCGCCGGCCGCGGCATCAGCGACCCCGCCCAGGTGGCCGAGGCCGATGTGGCCGACTTCCTGGTGGCGCTGCGGGCGGGAGGGCCCGACCATCCGCCGCTGGCGGCGTCGTCGGCGGGCCGCACGGTCGTCGCGGTCCGCGGGTTCCACCGCTTCGCCGCCCGGGAGGGGCTCGCCTCCCTCGATCCGGGCAAGGACGTCCGGCCGCCCACCCAGGTGCGCCGGCTCCCCAAGGCCATCCCGATCGAGGACGTCGAGGCGATCCTGGCGGCGGCCGGCGGCGACGAGCCGCGCCAGCTGCGCGACCGGGCGCTGCTGGAGGTCCTCTACGGCACCGGTGCGCGCATCTCGGAGGCCGTGGGCCTCGACGTCGACGACCTCGACCTGGGCTCGGCGTCGGTGCTGCTGCGGGGCAAGGGCTCCAAGGAGCGTCTCGTCCCCGTGGGCCGGATGGCGGTCGCGGCGGTCGAGGCGTACCTGGTCCGCGGCCGCCCGGCGCTCGCGGCCGCCGGCAAGGGCAATGCGGCGCTGTTCCTCAACGCCCGGGGCGGGCGGCTGACGCGGCAGTCGGCCTGGTCGGTGCTGGCGGCGGCGGTCGAGCGGGCCGGTGTCCGTGCCGAGGTCTCGCCGCACACGTTGCGGCACAGCTTCGCCACCCACCTGCTCGACGGCGGCGCCGACGTCCGCGTCGTCCAGGAGCTGCTCGGCCACGCGTCGGTGACCACGACGCAGATCTACACCCTGGTCACGGTCGACCGCCTGCGCGAGGTGTACGCACTCGCGCACCCGCGCGCCCGCGGGTGACGAGACCACCACGGGGCCCCTGACCTGCGGAGATGCCCGCCGCACGGGTGCTCTCCCGGAACAGCGCCGCCGTCCGGCCTTGCTTCGGCCGCTACCCCGCGCCTAGGGTGACGCTCCATCGCCAAGGCGATCAGAATGTCTATCGCGACAGAGACGAGTCTTCTTGTGACTATGTCGACAAACGCGGACGAGCCGGTGCCCGGGACCCCCACGGATCCTGTCGGCAGCGCCGTCGGCGCGGGGGAGCCGAGCACCGCAGGGGAGCCGGCAGCCATCGACACCGCTCCGGAGGCGCCGGTCGAGCTCGACGCCACGGGCCGCCCGAAGGTGGTCTTCCCCGAGCCTCCCGTGCTCGAGCGGCACGGCCCGGCGCGGGTGATCTCGCTGTGCAACCAGAAGGGCGGGGTCGGCAAGACCACGACCACGATCAACCTGGGCGCCGCCCTGGCCGAGGCCGGCCGCCGCGTGCTGCTGGTCGACTTCGACCCGCAGGGCGCGCTCTCGGTGGGGCTCGGCGTCAACCCGCACGAGCTCGACCTCACGGTCTACAACCTGCTCATGCAGCGCGAAGTGGCCCTCGACGACGTCCTGCTCAAGACCTCGGTGGCCGGCCTGGACCTGCTGCCGGGCAACATCGACCTCTCGGCCGCCGAGGTCCAGCTGGTCTCGGGGTGGCCCGCGAGCAGACCCTGGCGCGCGTCCTGGCGCCGGTGCTGCCCGACTACGACGTCGTCCTCATCGACTGCCAGCCGTCGCTGGGCCTGCTCACCGTCAACGCGTTGGCTGCCAGCGACGGTGTGATCATCCCGCTCGAGTGCGAGTTCTTCGCCCTGCGCGGTGTAGCCCTGCTCATGGACACGATCTACCGCGTCCAGGAACGGATTAACCCTCGACTTGAGGTTGAGGGAATCCTGGCTACGATGTACGACTCCCGCACCCTGCACAGCCGGGAGGTCCTCGCGCGCGTCGTCGAGGCCTTCGGCGACAAGGTCTTCCACACGGTGATCGCCCGCACCGTGCGGTTCCCGGAGACCACCGTCGCGGGCGAGCCGATCACGACCTACGCCTCGAGCTCGGCCGGCGCCGCCGCCTACCGCCAGCTCGCACGGGAGGTGCTGGCCCCATGAGCCGACGTGCGACCCTGCCCGGCGCCGACGAGCTGTTCCGCCGGACCTCCGAGCCGGCCGCCGAGGGCGAGGCCCCGGCAGCGCCGGTGGCCGCTCCTTCCACGGCGTCCTCGGCGTCCTCGGCGTCCGCCCCGGCGAGCCCGGCGGCCGCCGTGGCGCTCGCGGCACCGCCGGAGGAGCACGACGACGTCCGGGCGCCCGACGCGGCCTCGGCCACCCGCATCCGCGCCACTCCGAAGAAGCGCGGGCGTGCCGGCGACCTGCGGCCCACCGGCCGGGAGAAGCACGACGAGAAGATCACGGTCTACGTGTCGCCGGAGGAGCTGGTGGCTCTCGAGCAGGCCAAGCTGGCGCTGCGCGCCCAGCACGGCCTGGCCGTCGACCGCGGCCGGATCGTCCGCGAGGCGGTCGCGGTGATCGTGGCCGACCTCGAGGCCAAGGGCGACGACAGCATCCTCGTCCGCCGGCTCCGCGGCCTCTAGCGCCTGCTCGCTCACGGCCTCTGATCTGCATCGGTGCAGGTCAGAGGCCGTCGGCTTATCGGGATATCGACACATCGCCCATCCATGGGCGCGACCCTGCTGCGGGGGGAGCGGTCGGCTCCGGGGCCGCGCGGGCGCCGTCGGCCATGTCGTCGGCGTCCCCGGCAGCGTGCGGCAGGTAGGTTTCCGCGCGTGACCGACGTCCTCGACCCGCTCGGGCCGGTCCCCGGGGCGGGGACAGGCGCCTCCGGCGTGCCCGTCGACGCCGTGGCGCCCGCGGCCGAGGGCACCGAGGGCACGGACGGCACCGACGGCACCGACGGCACCGGTGTCGTCGCCGCCAGCGAGGGCTTCTCCGTCCGGCTCGACGAGTTCGAGGGGCCCTTCGACCTGCTGCTGTCCCTCATCGCCAAGCACAAGCTCGACGTGACGGCGCTCGCACTGCACGTGGTGATCGACGACTTCCTCGCCCACATCCGTGGCCGGGGGCCGCAGTGGGACCTCGATGAGGCCACCGAGTTCCTCGTGGTGGCGGCCACGCTGCTCGACCTCAAGGCCGCCCGCCTGCTGCCCTCGGGCGAGGTGGAGGACGAGGAGGATCTCGCCCTGCTCGAGGCGCGCGACCTGCTCTTCGCCCGGCTGCTGCAGTACCGGGCCTTCCGTGACGTGGCCGCGATCCTCGGAGACATGCTGCGCCGAGGGGCGCGGCGCCGGCCGCGCCAGGTGGGTCTCGACCCGGAGTTCCAGGACCTCCTGCCCGAGGTGCTCCTCGGGCTCGGGCCCGTGGAGTTCGCCGCCCTCGCGGGTCGGGCCATGGCACCCAAACCCGTTGCGACTGTGTCGATCTCGCACGTCCACGCACCGAAGGTGAGCGTCCGCGAGCAGGCTGCGATCCTGGTCGACCGGCTCCGCCGCGCCCCCTCCCAGACCTTCCGCCACCTGACCGCCGACTGCGACACCACCCTGCTCGTCGTGGCGCGCTTCCTGGCCCTGCTGGAGCTGTACCGCGATGGCTCCGTGGCCTTCGACCAGGTCGACCCCCTCGGCGAGCTGCACATCCGCTGGACGGGCAGCGCCGAGGGCGAGGTCGTGGTCGCGGCCGAGGAGTACGACGGCGACGCCGCCGCCCAGCAGGAGGCTGCGGCGGAGGCCGAGCAGCGGACGGCGGCCGAGGTGACCGACGCGGATCTGGTGGGCCTCTCGGCCGACGGCGACGTCGGCAACGACATCCCGGACATCCCGGACATCCCGGACGCCGACATCGGCGTCCCGGGGGCCTCCGGAGGCAGCCCCGCACCCGAGGCCCCGGAGGAGCCCGCGTGAGCGACAACGACCCGGCGACCCCGCCCGAGACCGCTTCCGACGCCCTGGAGGCGTCAGAGGCGGTGCAGGAGGCCGCTGCCAGCGGGCAGGACTCCCCGGCAGGGGAGGGCGCCGCAGACGCCGAGAACGGCTCGGAGCGGCCCCTGGTGACCGCCCAGGCGGAGCCCGACGGCACCGTCGAGGACGACGCCGACGACGAGGGCCTGGGCGCGCCGACGCTCGACAGCGCCCTCGAGGCGCTGCTGCTCGTGACCGACGAGCCCCTCGACGTCCCTACCCTCGCCTCGGTCGTGCGGCGGCCGACCGGCGAGGTGGAGGCCTCGCTGCGCGCACTGGCCGCCGGCTACGACGAACAGGGGAGGGGCTTCGAGCTGCGCGAGGTCGCCGGCGGCTGGCGCTACTACACCCGCGCCGACTGCTCGGCCGTGGTCGAGCGGTACGTGCGCGACGGCCAGACCGCACGCCTCACGCAGGCGGCCCTGGAGACGCTGGCCGTCATCGCCTATCGCCAGCCGGTCTCGCGGGCCCGGGTATCCGCGGTGCGCGGCGTGAACGTCGACGGCGTGATCCGCACCCTGCACAGCCGGGGCCTCATCGCCGAGGCCGGGCACGACCCGACGAGCCAGGCGATCCTCTACCGGACGACCGAGCTGTTCCTCGAGAGGCTGGGGATCGCCTCGCTCGAGGATCTGCCGCCCCTGGCTGACTACCTTCCGGACATTGAACTACTTGATGCCCTCGCGGACGAAATGTGAACCTGAGGTTGAGACTATGAGCGCGGAGAAGCCTGCTGATACCCAGGTCCGTCTGCAGAAGGTGCTGGCCTCTGCCGGCATCGGCTCGAGGCGTGCCTGCGAGCAGATGATCGACGAGGGCCGGGTCGAGGTGGACGGCCGGATCGTGCTGGAGCAGGGCCTGCGCGTCGATCCCGCGCGCTCGGTCATCAAGGTCGACGGCATGCGCATCCCGACGGCCCCCGGCCACGTCGTCCTCGCGCTGAACAAGCCGCGCGGCGTCCACTCCACCATGAGTGACGAGCGCGGCCGGCCGTGCGTCGGCGACTACCTCCGGGGGCGCAAGGAGCGGCTCTTCCACGTCGGCCGGCTCGACGCGGACACCGAGGGCCTGCTGCTGCTGACCAACGACGGGGAGCTGGCGCAGCGGCTGGCGCACCCGAGCCACGGCGTACCCAAGACCTACCTGGCCCAGGTACGGGGGACGATCCCCAAGGGCCTGGGCAAGCAGCTGCGCGAGGGCGTCGAGCTCGAGGACGGCTACGTCCGGGTCGACCGGTTCCGGGTGATCACCTCGGCCCCCGGGCGGAGCCTGGTCGAGCTGGTCCTGCACGAGGGCCGCAAGCACGTGGTGCGCCGGCTGCTCAAGGAGGTCGGGCACCCGGTGGAGGGCCTGGTCCGCGTGAAGGTCGGCCCCATCGGTCTGGGCGATCTGCGCTCGGGCAAGGTGCGCACACTGTCGATCCAGGAGGTCGGCGAGCTCTACGCCTCGGTCGGTCTGTAGCGCAGCGACCCAGCAGCAGTCGACGGCCCCTCATCGCGCTCAGCGATGAGGGGCCTTCTCGTTGTAGCGCCGTATCGACAAAGAGGCAGGGGCGACAGGCAGACGCGCCTGTCTCTTTGTCGATACCCGAGCGCGAGTGCCGGTCGCGGCATAAAGTCGATTTAGCCATTCACTCAGCCGACCCAGGGTCGGCAGTTCCCCGCTTTGTCCGGCGTCGCCGCTGTTCAGCGCGGTGGACTCGCTCAGGGACGGCCGGGCCGGCTCCGGCGGTCTGGGTCAAGCGGCTCGCCGCCTGGGCGCAGCGCACCTGGAGTGGAGCTCTGGGAGCGTGCTGGAGGGAGCAGTCCGGAAAGCGATGCATCGCTACAACTGTGAAACGGTAGATCGATAAACCGGTAGAACGCTGTAGAGGTCTGCCGCCACATCGGCCAAGAGATGGGTCGGTGCATCGGTGAGTCATCAAGGCGAGGGATCGCCGCGTCGCTAAGGTGAGACGTCGAGAGAAAGGGGACCACCCCGTGCCCGTCCGCGCGCTCCGAGGCGCCACCCGGCTGACCGCCGACGACCCCGCCGAGATGACCGAGGCTGTCACCGAACTGGTGACCGCGATGCTCGAGCGCAACGGCATCTCCACCGACGAGCTCATCTCGATGATCTTCACGGCCACGCCCGACCTGGTCTGCATGTTCCCTGCCGCTGCGGCCCGCGGCCTCGGCCTCGGCGACGTCCCGCTCATCTGCGCCCAGGAGATCGAGGTGCCGGGCGCGCTGTCGCGCGTCGTCCGGGTCATGGCCCACGCCGACCTCGACCGCAGCCGCGCCGAGGTCGTCCACGTCTACCTGCGCGGTGCCGAGGTGCTGCGCCAGGACCTCGCGCAGTGAGCGACGGGCCGGCCGCGCCAGGGGGAGCGGCGGCGCTGCTGCCCCGAGGGGTGCTGGTCGTGGGCACCGGCCTCATCGGCACCTCCGCCGCGCTCGGCCTGACGGCTCAGGGCGTGCAGGTCTGGCTGCAGGACGTCGATGGCGGCTCGGTGGCGGTGGCCGTCGAGCGCGGCGCCGGCCTCTCGGAGGCTCCCCCAGAGTCTCCCGACCTCGTCCTGGTGGCTGTCCCCCCTGCCGCGACGGCTGAAGCCGTTCTTGAGGCACTTCGTACGTATGTCGACGCGACAGTCAGTGACGTAGCCAGCACCAAGGCTAGACTTCAACGCGAGGTCGAGGCTCTGGCGACGGTAGCGTCCGATCAGCATCTGCTGAGCCGTTTCGTGGCGGGACACCCCTTGGCCGGGCGCGAGGTGAGCGGACCTGGGGCCGCGCTCCCGGACCTGTTCGCCGACCGGGTCTGGGCGCTCACCCCGTCGGCGCACACCGAGCCTGGCCGCACCGACCTCGTGCGCGCCGTCGTCGAGTCGTTGGGCGCCCTCCCCGTGGTCACCTCCCCCGAGGAGCACGACCGGGCTGTCGCCCTGACGTCCCACACGCCGCAGGTCGTCGCCTCCTCGGTGGCGGCAGGTCTCGGGGGCCTCGGCGAGTCTGAGGTGCGGCTGTCCGGCCAGGGGCTGCGCGACGTGACCAGGCTGGCGGCCTCCGACCCCCGGCTGTGGACCGACATCCTCACCAGCAACGCCGAGCCCGTGGCCGACGCGCTCGACGCGCTCATCGACCGGCTGGCGGCGGTCCGGGACGGTCTGCGCGGCGGGTCGCCCGAGCCCGTCCTCGGCGCGCTCGAGGCCGGTGTCGCCGGACGGCGCCTCGTCCAGGGCAAGCACGGCTCGGGGCCGCTCGAGTTCGCAGTCGTCGCCGTCACGGTGGCCGACCGGCCGGGCGAGCTGGGCCGGCTGTTCGCCGACGCCGGCGCGACCGGGGTCAACCTCGAGGACGTCCGCATCGACCACGCCCAGGGCCGTCCGACCGGCCTGGTCGAGCTCGAGGTGGCGCCGGCGTCCCAGGCGGTGCTGGCGGAGGGGCTGCGCGCGGCGGGCTGGGACGTCCGCGGCTGACCGGCTCGGCGCCGGCGGGTCGACCTCATCACTTCGTCGGTACAGCGCTATGTCGACAGTGGCTGCGGTCCTGACCTCCGTTCGATTGTCGACTCGACGACTCGTCGTCACGTCGGCGCGGTGACCGACGTCGCGGTCGCGACCCCGTCTGACCTGCGCCGACGCTGCCGCCGCGGGCATTAGGCTGGCCCTACCCGGCCGCGACCGCGCCGCCGTCCCTGCAGCCGAGCCGAGAACGAGCCGCCGTGAGCACCGCACGTCCCGACCGCGCACCCGCCGCCGACGGCGCCGGGCTGGCCGTCGTGGCGGTCGACGGCCCGTCCGGCTCCGGCAAGTCCAGCGTGTCCCGCGGCGTGGCCCGCGAGCTCGGCCTGCGCTACCTCGACACCGGTGCGATGTACCGGGCCGCCACCTGGGCGGTCCTGCGCGACGGCGTGCCGCTCGACGACCCGGCGGCGGTGGCCCGGGCGGCGTCCGGCGTCGTGATCGAGGTCAGCGACCACCCGGACGAGTCGTGGGTCCACGTGGACGGCTCCGACGTGTCGCGCGCGATCCGCGAGCAGGCCGTCACCGGGGCGGTCTCCGCGGTTGCAGCCGTCGCCGAGGTGCGCGCCCTTCTGGTCGAGCAGCAGCGCGCCGCCGTCCGCGCGGCTGCCGCCGCCGGCCAGGGCATCGTCGTCGAGGGCCGCGACATCGGCTCGGTGGTGCTACCCGACGCCGACCTCAAGGTGTGGCTCGTGGCCGATCCTGCCGTCCGTGCGGCCCGCCGCGCCGCCGAGGATGTCGCCGCCGGGCGGATCAGCCCGGCCGAGGCCGACGCCGCGGTCGAGGCGGTGCGGGCCGACCTCGCGCGGCGCGACGCCGCCGACGCCGGGCGCGCTGCGAGCCCCACCGCTCAGGCCCCGGACGCCGTGGTGGTCGACGCCTCCGAGCTCGGCCTCGCCGAGGTGATCGCCGCCGTGGTCGACCTCGTCCGGGAACGGACCGCGGCGTGACCGGCGACGCGGCCCCGCTCTCGACGTCGGGCGCCGCGACCGGGCGGAACCTCGCTGCTCTGCTCACGCGCCTGTGGCGGGTGTCGGTGACGGGGAGCCACCTCGTCCCCGCCGAGGGTCCCGTCATCCTCGCGGCCAACCACACCGCGTTCCTCGACGGGGTGCTGCTCCCCGTGGCGAGCCCGCGGCCGGTGCACGTCATGGCCAAGGCGGCGATCTGGGTGCCCCCGCTCGACCGCCTGCTGCGCGCCACCAGCCAGATCCCGGTCGACTACGACGGGCCCGACCGCACGGCGCTCAAGCAGGGCCTCGCCGTCCTCGGCGCAGGCGGGGTGATCGGGGTCTTCCCGGAGGCGCACCGCGGTGCCGGCGATGTCCGGCACATCCGCCACGGCGCGGCCTACCTGGCCGCACGGTCCGGCGCGCCCGTGGTGCCCGTCGCGATCCTGGGTGCGCGCCCGGCCGGCGCCGGGAAGGATGCACTGCCCCGGATGCGTTCACGCATCGACGTCCTCGTGGGCGAGCCGGTCGACATCCGTGTCGACGGCGACCCCCGCCGCAGGGCGGTCCTCGCCCGGTCCGGCGAGCGGCTGCGCCAGGTCCTTGCCGACCACGTGCGCACCGCCGCCCTCCGCACCGGGCAGGAGCTGCCCGGGCCTTTGCCCGACCAGCCGCACGATCCGCACGCCCGACCCGACCACCGGAGCCACCCGTGACCCCCGACCAGCCGCGCGAGCCGCTCGACCCGCTCGAGGACGAGACCGGCTACGACGCCGACGATTCGGCCTGGGCCGACGACGAGGTGCTCGAGGTCGACGACCTCGACGGCGACGGCCTCCCCGACCTCGGCGACCTCGGCGACGACGAGGAGATCAGCGCCGAGACCCTGCAGGCCCTCGGGTTCGACGTCGACGACCTCGATGTCTTCGACGACGAGGACGACGAGCTGCTGCCCGTCGTCGCAGTGGTGGGCCGCCCCAACGTCGGCAAGTCCACTCTGGTCAACCGCATCATCGGCCGGCGCGAGGCCGTCGTCGAGGACGTCCCCGGCGTCACCCGCGACCGCGTGACGTACGAGGCGGAGTGGGCCGGGCGGCGGTTCCTGCTGGTCGACACCGGCGGCTGGGAGCGCGAGGCGAAGGGGCTCGCGGCCCAGGTCGCCGCGCAGGCTGAGCGCGCCATGAACGAGGCCGACGCCGTCCTGTTCGTCCTCGACGCGACGGTCGGCGCCACGGATGCCGACGAGGACGTCGTCAAGGTGCTGCGCCGCACCAAGAAGCCGGTGCTGCTGGTGGCCAACAAGGTCGACGACAGCCGTGGCGACGCCGACGCCGCGATGCTGTGGTCGCTGGGCCTCGGCGAGCCGCAGGGTGTCTCGTCGCTGCACGGCCGCGGCATGGGCGACATGCTCGAGAACCTGGTCAACGCGCTGCCCGAGCAGGGCAGCCGGGTCGCCGAGCCGCGCGGACCGCGCCGCGTGGCGCTGCTCGGCAAGCCCAACGTCGGCAAGTCCAGCCTGCTCAATCAGCTCGCGGGCGAGGCCCGCGTCGTGGTCGACTCCGTCGCCGGCACCACCGTTGACCCGGTCGACGAGCTGGTCGAGATCGCAGGCACCACATGGCGTTTCGTCGACACGGCCGGCATCCGCAAGCGGGTCAACGAGGCCAGCGGCCACGAGTACTACGCGTCGCTTCGCACCAAGTCCGCGCTCGACAAGGCCGAGGTCGCCGTCGTCCTCCTCGAGGCCAACGAGCCCCTCGCCGAGCAGGACACCCGCATCCTGTCGATGGTGGTCGAGAGCGGCCGCGCCCTGGTCCTGGCGTTCAACAAGTGGGACCTCATGGACGACGAGCGCCGCCGCTACCTCGAGCGCGAGATCGAGCGCGACCTGCACCAGGTCGCGTGGGCGCCTCGGGTCAACATCAGCGCCCGCACGGGACGCCACACCGACAAGCTGGTGCCGGCCCTCGACCGCGCCCTCGACGGGTGGGAGACGCGCGTCCCCACCTCGAAGCTCAACGCGTTCCTCGCCTCACTGGTCGCCTCCCACCCGCACCCGGTGCGCGGCGGCAAGCAGCCGCGCATCCTCTTCGGCACCCAGGCCGCCACCCGGCCGCCGACGTTCGTGCTGTTCACCACGGGGTTCCTCGAGGCCGGCTACCGGCGATTCGTCGAGCGTCGCCTGCGTGAGGAGTTCGGCTTCGAAGGCACGCCGGTCCGCATCAACCTGCGGGTGCGGGCCAAGCGCAAGCGGTGACGTACGACGCGTCCGCGCGCGGCCCTGCCGGTTTCGGGGGAGCGCCGCCGGTCGTGTAACCTTCACGGGCCGATCGCGGGCGATCCTCGCGGTCGGAGTTCGGGCTGTGGCGCAGCTTGGTAGCGCACTTGACTGGGGGTCAAGGGGTCGCAGGTTCAAATCCTGTCAGCCCGACCACGCACGACGAAGGGCCGGCCGAATGGCCGGCCCTTCGTCGTGCCCGACCGGGCTGACGGGATGTGGGAGGAGCGCTCGCGCTCCGCCCGGCCGCCTCCGCTGCTCGCGCCGAAGGCGCCTCCGCGGTCCTGCGCCGCCCCGAGCGCCCCACGACGACGGTTCCTGTCAGCCCGACCACGCACGACGAAGGGCCGGCCGAATGGCCGGCCCTTCGTCGTCGGCGGGGTCAGTCGGGGAGCTGCTCGGCGAGGACGGCGCCGCTGCGCTCGAGGCGGTGCTGGAGCATCTGCTCGAAGGCGATGCGGTGCCCGTGCGCCTGCTCGTAGGCAAGCAGTGCGGCCAGCTGGGCGGGCGACAGGGGCGAGAGCGAGGCCTGGGCGTCGGCCAGCGACATGCTGGGCCAGCCCTCGACGGGCAGGTCGTCGCCGGACAGGTCCCTGAGGTCGACGACCTCGACCTGCTCCGACCCCGACAGCGAACCGCTGCGGCCGTCGGGGTCGCCGCCCTCGGCCCGCGACTGCCGCGAGGACGCGCGCGTCTGGGCGCTCGAGGCGGACTCGTCGTCGCGCCGCCCCCACGAGCTGGACGTCTGCTCGACACCGCCCGCCGACGTGGTGCCCGGACGGCCGAGCACATCGGGGTCGAGCCCGCGCCCGCGCTCGGACGGATCCTCCCCGGCGAGCATCAGCTCCCAGTGGCGCGTCGTGCGGGCAGCGATGACGGTCGCCTCGCGCAGCAGCCGCACCGGCGGCAGCAGCGCCCCGCGGGCGCGGTCGATCGGCAGCAGGGCGGTCAGGTCCATGAGGCTGGGCACAGCACTTCCTCCGGTCAGGGGAACGGAGTTCGGCGGTGCCCGATGCGGACGGCCGCAAACGCCACCCCGGGTGCGATCCGGGGCACAGCAGCGAGGTCGTCAGCCGTGCGGCGCAGGCAGATCGGCCGAAGATGCGCGGAGCGGGTTACCGTGGACCGCCCGTTCGCGGCTGTGTCGCGACGTCGCACCAGACCCGTGCAGACCTGCTGCCCGCATCGTCGGGCCCGGCCCAGGAGGTGCCCGTGCGCGCTCGCGCGGTCGTGCCCGTCCTCGGTGCCGGCCTGCTCCTGGCAGCCTGCGGCAGTGCGGGGCAGCAGTCCGCACCGAGCCCGGGCTCGACGTCGGCCCCAGCGTCGGCGCCGGCCGCGGCACCCGCCGCAGCAGGCGTGCCGACGCCGTCCGCGAGCAGCACAGCCGAGCCCGCGCCCGACCCGCGCCTGCTGCCTGTGATTCGTGCCGTGGTGGCCGCGTCGATCCCCACAGCGAGCGGCAAGGTCGAGGATCGCGTCTTCCGCGGCCGTAACGGACAGCCGTTCACGGTGCAGGAGTTCCTCATGGCCTGCGGGCGCTACGACGCCCGCGCCGTCCACGCGAGCCTCGAGGAGCTGACGAGCGGGCTGCCGGCCGACGCGTTCGTCGTGTACCTCGCGCCCGACAAGTCCAGCATCCGCCGGGCTGCGCTGGGCAGCAGGGCGCCGGCCCTGCTGGACTGCGCCGACGATGTGCGTGCGGCCACCGAGTCGGTGTGGCCGACGACGTCGGGCACCGTGGCGCCGCTCCGTCCCTCGGTGGCCGCGGTCGAGTCGGCCAGCCCGGGGTCGACGTACCCGTACGGCGACTCGCACTGGACCGCGCGCGGGGCTCGCGTGTGGGTGCGCGACCTCGTGCTGCGCTACGAGCGGCAGGGCCTGCTGCCTGCCGGCACCTGGGCGCGCGCGCGGATCGAGCAGGGTCCGAAGGCGCTGTTCACCAGCACCCTCCTCGCCTCGATCGGCGTGAAGCACTCCGAGCGCATCGCCACCGAGAAGATCGTGCGCGCCGGCGTCACGACGACCACGTCGTCGAGCCCGGGCCTCGGCAACCCCACGCTCGACATCCGCTCGACGTCGGCCACGGGCGCACGGCTCGTGCCGGGCCGCACGGTGCTGGTGCGCGACTCCTTCGTGTGGCGCGCGCTGCCGAGCCTGCAGCCGTTCTTCTCCCGGCTCACAGTCGTGCACTGGGCCGAGTTCGACCGGATGGTCCGTACCGGCACGCTCCCCACCGCCGACCGCTACGTGTTCGAGAGCGTCCAGCGCGGCTGGGTGTCCCGGGCTGCGAAGCTGTCCGATCCCCAGGTGCAGGTCGCCCTGCGCAGTGCGTTGGGCCGCTGAGAGACCCTGCCGCTCAGTCGATCCGCTCCCACACGACCACGGTGTTGCGGTCCTGCGTGAACACGTGGGCCATCCGGTAGCCGTTGGCCCACCGCTCGTTGGACACCTTGCTGAAGTGCTTCATGTTGATGGAGTCCTCGTTGACCTCGCACTCGTAGTGCGGGCCGCCCTTGCTGCCGCCTGAGAGACCGCCGACGCCGAACATGTCGTCCTCCTGTCGTCGCGCCCGCGCGGGCGCCGGCTCCAGCATCACCCACGTGACAGGCGGCACGCGGCGGATCGCGGCATTGCGCCGGACATGACGAAGGCCCGCCGCACCCCAGTGAGCGGCGGGCCCTCGTTCATCGACGGGGCTCCTGACCGAAGGCCCGTCGGCCCGGTCGCTGCGGTGAGTTCCCGACCCGCCGGCGACCTGGCAGGAACTCTGGCAGACGTATGTGAACCCGGCGTTACACCGGGGGCGGGCACCTGTGGCCCCGGCCACAGGGCACCCGGACAGAGCATCGGGAGACGACGCGGCGTACCCAGCCGTTGCCGGGACAGGCGGCCGTACGACGCGCCACGATCGCGGCCAGCAGCAGCGAGGAGGAGCCATGGAGCCGATCGGCGCGAGCAGGGTGCCGCTGCCCGAGGTGTCGGGCCTGTCGTCGATGCCGGGGGCGGGCGAGGAGGGCGGCCATCTGCTGGTCGCGCTCGGCGACGACCGGGTGGCTCTCGCTCTCGCCACCTGCCGCGGGTCCGACATCGGCGAGTGGGTGGTGGTCACTGCCGAGGAGGTCGGTGCGCAGCCCGGCTACGAGGACATCGCGACCCAGCTCGAAGCGGTCGCCCTCGACGGCCGTGGCCGGGCCTGGCTGCTCACGGAGGGGACGTCGCTGCTCGGCGGCATCGACCTCGCCAGCCGCACCATCGTGGCGCGGGCGGCGCTCGACACGAGCACGATCCCGGAGCTGCACCGCACCTGGACCGCCACGAAGGCCTCGCGCGGCGAGGGGATCCTGCTGCTGCGGGACGGGCATCTGCTCGTGGCCAAGGAGAAGGACCCGGCCGGTCTGGTCGAGCTCGGGCCTGCGGGAAGCGCGCCCCTCGGCATCAGCACGCAGACCCTCCTGCCCGACGACGAGGGCTGGGACGAGCCGCACGGCGATCTCGTCGCGCTCGCGTGGTGGCCGTGGGAGGGGGAGGGCACCGACGACCTCGACGACCTCAGCGATCTCGCGCCAGACCACCGCGGCGGGGTCTGGGTCCTCTCGGACGAGGGACGCTGCCTGGCCGAGCTGGTCCTGCCGCTGCGCCCGGGCGCAGCACCCGCGGTCCGACGCACGCAGGCGCTCCCGCGCAGCATCGCCAAGCCCGAGGGGCTCGCCTTCCTCGACGTCGACCTGGTGGCCGTCGCGGACGACTTCAAGGACAAGGGCAAGGACAAGCACCGCGACAACGTCACGGTGCTGCGCCTGTCCTGAGCCGCAGCAGGACGGAGGAGGGCGCCGGGGCGTGGCCCCGGCGCCCTGCGCGCCCCCGGTCTGCCGGCCGTCAGGCGGCCGGGTCGATGCTGCCGCCGTCGACGACGGTGCCGGGCGGGTTCGGGTACTGCGACGCCGCGGCGCACACCGCCGACGCGATCGCGTCGAGGGAGGCGCCGCCGAGCGCAGCGGAGTCGGCCGAGCAGCCGGACGCGGTCACGGCGATCGACAGCTTCGCGGCCCCGGAGGACGTGGCCAGCGGCAGCTCGATGGTGCCCGCAGGCGTCCAGGCCGCATCCATCGCCAGCTCGCCGACCGTGGTGCCGGCCGGCAGCTCGGCGTCCACGACCGCCACCGTCTCGCCCACGGGCAGGCTCGTCGGCAGGCCGATCGCACCGGGGTCCGGCGCGGGGGAGGACGCCGCAGCCGTGGGCTGCGCGACGGGGGCCAGGGCCGGACCGCCCAGCAGCCCGCCGCCGACGGCGACCGCGGCGGCCACCGACGCCGCGGCGCCGATGCCGGCGACGCCGTACCAGGCGCGGCGGCGCCGGGTGCGGGCCCGCGCCGCCGAGGCGATCACAGGGGTGCTGAACTCGCGGGCGGGCGCGTCGCCGACGGCGTCGCGCATCAGGGTGCGCAGGTCGTTGTCGCTCATGGCTTCTCCTCGTCCAGGCCCGCGAGCACGGGCGTCCTCATGAGCTCGCGCAGCCGGTCCAGGCCGCGCGAGGTCGAGCTCTTCACCGTCCCCGGGGTGATCCCGAGGACGCGTGCGGTGTCGTCGACCGAGAGGTCGTCGAAGAACCGCAGCACCAGGACGGCTCGTTGGCGTGCAGGCAGCTCGGCGAGGGCCGAGACCACGTCGTAGTCGGGCCCGTCGTCGGGTGCGCCCGACGGCCGGTCCGGCAGCACCTCGCTGGGCACCTCGCGCCGCCACGGCCGGCGCGAGCGGTCGACCGCCGCCGTCGCGACGACCCGTCGCGCGTACGACGTCGCCGCCTCGGGCCGGATCCGGTGCCAGCGCTCGTACACGCGGACCAGCGCGTCCTGCACGACGTCGTCGGCCGTGTGCCAGTCGCCGCACAGGAGGTACGCCGTGCCGCGCAGCTGCTGCGCGGTGCGCTGGGCCCACTCGGTGAAGGCGCCGTCGCGGTCCTCGCCCATCCCTGCCTCCGTCCTTCCGCCGTCGCAGCACAGACGGATCGAGAGGCGCCCGAGGTTGCCTCGTGGCCGGACGGGTTTCGTCAGACGTCGACGTCGCGCGTCGTCGTGACGACGAGGCGAGTGCCGGTCACCCGCTCGATCGAGTCGGCCATCGCCTCGAGGAACGAGGGCTTGCTCGCCCGCTGGTAGCCGTGGACGCCGGCCATCTTGGTCGCGTCGACGAAGTCGAGGGTGAGCACACCGTCCTCGAGGGAGGCGAGCCGGCCGTCGAACAGGGCGATCCACGCCGTGCGGTGCGTCGACTCGAGGTCGTAGAGGACGTCGATCCACTGCGCCTTGAGCTGCGGCAGCGTGAGGGGGACGTCGGCCATGGCCCGATCCTGCCCCACCGGCGCACCCGGCCGCCTGCCCGGACGGCGCATCGACGTCGTGGCGCGGCGCCCCGCGCGCCTTCCGCGGGCTACCGTGACCGCGTGGCACGGGTGCTGCTGCTGGTGACGGGTGCCGTCGCCGCAGTCGTGGGGGCGGTGGTCCTGGCGACCGGCGCTGTCTTCGCGGTGACGTTCGGCTCCGACGACCGCGTCGCCACGGCGCCGACCACCCTCACCGCCCAGGGCTCCGCCCTCGTCCTCGACGACCTCTCCGTCGACGCCGTGGGACTGCCGATCCCCGACGACGTCGGATCGCTGCGGCTCACCGCCGCCGGCCCGGACGGCCGCGCCGTCTTCCTCGGCGTCGCCCGCACCTCCGACGTCGACACCTATCTGGTGGGCGCCCCCTACGACTCCGTGGTGGCCGACCTCGGCGGCGGCACGGCGCAGACCCGCCCGGTGCCCGGCTCGCAGGCGCCGGCGCCCCCGTCGTCGCAGGGGTTCTGGCTGCAGAGTTCTGAGGCGTCGCCCGCCACGATCCCGGCGAAGGTCCCCGCCGGGACGTCCGTCGTGATCATGAAGCCGGACTCGGCCACGGGCGTCAGCGCCGCCGTGTCGGTCGCGCTCACGCTGCCCGGCGCATGGACGGCGTCGCTCGTCGCGATAGCCAGCGGCCTCGCGCTGCTCGTCCTCGGCGCGCTGCTGCTGGTGTGGGGGCGTCGGCGCGGTCGGCCCGTGCCGGCGGGCGCGCACTCCGCCGCAGCTGGGGCCGCGGCGCCCGCCGCCGTCGACGTGCTGCCGGGCGGGGGAGAGCCGGCGCCGGCGCCGGCTGAGGCGCCGGGGGAGCAGGGCGACGACGACGCTGCGCCCCCTCCTGCGGCCGACGACCCGGATCCCGAGCTCGCGGCGTCCGACCCGGCCGACTCCGACGACGGGCTGACTCCCGAGGCGGCGCCCGGCGGTTAGGGTCGAGGCGTGGACGTGCAGGAGAACGAGGTCACCACCGACCGCATCCTCACCGTGCCGAACATCCTGTCGTTCCTGCGGCTGCTCGGCGTCCCGCTGTTCCTCTGGCTCATCCTCGTGCCGCAGGCCGACGGCTGGGCGATCGTCCTGCTCATGGTGTCGGGCATCACCGACTGGCTCGACGGCAAGATCGCCCGCGCCACCGGCCAGATCAGCCGCCTCGGGCAGCTGCTCGACCCCCTCGCCGACCGTCTCTACATCGCTGCCACGCTGCTCGGCCTCGCGCTGCGCGGGATCATCCCGTGGTGGCTGGTGATCGTGCTGGTCGCCCGCGATGTGCTGCTCGCGTTCTACCTAGCAGCCCTCAAGCGCCGAGGGATCACGGGCCTGCCGGTGCACTTCCTCGGCAAGGCCGCGACCTTCTGCCTCATGTACGCGTTCCCCATCCTGCTCATCAGCGACGGAGCCTCGGCCGCGGGCACCGACATCCGCGACGTCGCGCTGGCGCTCGGCTGGGCCTTCGCCATCTGGGGCACGGCGCTGTACTGGTGGGCCGGCGTGCTCTACATCGAGCAGGCCAACCGCATCCTGCGCCGGCCCGTGGCGCGGACGGCGTGACGCCGTGAGCCCCGCCACCGCGCAGGGCGAGGAGCGCACGCGCCCGCGCGATCCCGCAGCGTCGATGGCGCTGCTGCGCGAGCTGGTCAACGACGACGCCGCCCAGGAGTACGCCGAGGCGCACCGGCGCCACGCAGGCTCCCGTCCCTCGACCGGGTCGAAGGCGCTGCTCCTGCTCTGCGTCGCACTCGCCTCGGGCCTGCTGGTGACCGCTCTCGTGCAGAACCGCGCCGTGGCACCGGAGAAGGAGCTCGCACGCGAGCAGCTCGTCCAGCGCGCGCAGGCGGCGCAGGCAGAGGTGGAGCGGCTCGAGACGGAGGTCGAGCAGACGCGCGAGGAGCTCGCCGCCGCGCAGGAGGTGCTGCTGTCGCAGTCGGCCGAGGGCAACGCGCTCGCGGAGCGGATCGCCCGGCTCGAGGCGCAGGCCGGCTACACCGACGTCGTGGGCCCGGGCCTGGTCGTCACCCTCGACAACGCACCCGGCTCCGACCCCGCCGACCCGGAGGACCCGGGCCGCGTGCTCGACCAGGACGTCGTGCAGGCGGTCAACGGGCTGTGGCTGTCGGGGGCCGAGGCGGTGGCGGTCAACGGCGTGCGCCTCACCTCCACCACGGCGATCCGCGCGGCCGGGCAGGCCGTCCTGGTCGACTTCCGCCCGCTCGTGCCGCCCTACCGCATCGAGGGCATCGGCGACCCCGCGGCGATGGCGCAGGCCTTCGGAGCATCGGCGTCGGCCCTCGAGCTGGCGCAGGTGGCCGAGCAGTACGGCATCCGCGTCACGACCGAGCAGGCGCAGTCGCTGGCGCTCCCGGCCTCGACCGCGCTGCTGCCCGTGCGGGCGCGAGTGCCGCGGCCGGCCGGGGATACGGTGGCCGGGCAGGGGAGCGCGTCCCCGCAGCCGGACGCGACGACAGGAGGAACGCCGTGATCGCCGTGGTCGGCCTCGTCATCGGCGTCGTGCTCGGCGTCGTCCTGCAGCCCACCGTGCCGCTGTGGATGCAGCCGTACCTGCCGATCGCCGTCGTCGCGGCGCTCGACGCGGTGTTCGGCGCCACGCGCGCCCTTCTCGACGACGTCTTCGACGACCGCGTCTTCGTCATCTCGTTCCTGTCGAACGTCGTGGTCGCGTCGATGCTGGTGTTCCTCGGCGACCAGCTCGGCGTCGGGGCGCAGATCTCGACCGGTGTCGTCGTCGTCCTCGCGATGCGCATCTTCGCCAACGTGGCCGCGATCCGCCGACGGCTGCTCAAGGCGTGACGGCATGGCAGATACAGGTAGGAACGGCACGGACGGCACGGACGGCACGGACGGCGTAGGCAGCGCGGAGCCGGCCTCGCCCTCGTCGCTGGGGCCGTCGGAGACCGACCGCGCGCGGGCGCGGCTGCGCGGCGCGCTGGTGCCGAGGGCGACCGGCCGCCAGCTCGTGGTGGGCCTGCTGTTCGCGGTGCTGGGCTTCGCCGCCGTCGCCGCCACGCAGACCGCGTCCGGCACCGGGCTGCTCGCGACGGCCCGTGACGACGAGGTGGTGCGGGTGCTCGACGATCTCACCCAGCGCCAGCAGCGACTTCAGGCCGAGCAGCTGGCCCTCGAGGCCGCCCGGGACCGGCTGGTCTCGGGCAGCGAGGAGCAGCGGCTCGCCGCATCGCGCGCCCGTGCCGACGCCCTGGCGATCCTCGCCGGCACGGTGCCGGCGGTCGGGCCGGGGATCCGCATCACGATCAGCGACGGCGACGGGCTCGTGAGCGCCACGGTGCTGCTCGACGCCGTGCAGGAGCTGCGCGACGCCGGCGCCGAGGCGATCCAGATCGGCACCGTGCGCGTCGTCGCCTCCACGTGGTTCGCCGACGCCCGCGACGGCACCGGCATCAGCGTCGCCGGCACCACGCTGGCAGCGCCGTACCGCATCAGCGTCATCGGCGACCCGCAGACCCTGGCCACAGCGCTCGAGATCCCCGGCGGGGTGTCGGACTCGGTCCGCACGGCCGGCGGGCGCATCGACGTCGTCCAGAGCCAGGAGGTCGTGATCACCGCGTTGCAGCCGCCGACGGCGCCCGAATACGCTCAGCCCGCCCCGAGCCCCAGCGGCTCGTAGCCACCCCACGACGAGGAGCCCGACGATGGCCGGCCAGACCCCGGAGAACCTCCGCTACACCCGCGAGCACGAGTGGGTCGAGGTCACGGCCGACGGCCGCGTCCGCTTCGGCATCACCGACCACGCGCAGGACGCCCTCGGCGACATCGTCTTCGTGACCCTGCCGACCGTCGGTGCGGCCGTCAGCGCGGGCGACCCCTGCGGCGAGGTCGAGTCGACCAAGTCGGTCAGCGACATCTACGCGCCGGTGTCCGGCACCGTCGTCGCCCGCAACGACGCCGTCGAGACCAGCCCCGAGACCATCAACTCCGACCCGTACGGCGCCGGCTGGCTGGCCGAGGTCGAGCTCGCCGAGGGCACCTCGCTCGACGACCTGCTCGACGCCGCGGCCTACGTCGAGCACACCGGCGCCTGAGCCGCAGCGCCGGGGGAGCGGCGCCCGCTGGGCGGGCGCGCTGATCCGCTGGAGCCCTTCCCGACAACCCTCGACCTGATGTCGAAGGTTGTCGCCTGTTGACCCCCGTCGGCCCAGGTCCGTAGGGTTTTGCCCGACCCTCGACCCAGGATCGAGGGCGAGCCAGGAGGTCAGCCCATGAGCCGTCAGTGCCCCCGGTGCGGCCATCTGGCCGAGGATTCCGACCACTTCTGCGCCTCCTGCGGCGCCGAGCTCGCCCCCCAGCCCGACGCGGCGTTCCAGACCGGCGTGCTCGGCGTCCGCGTCGCCAGCGAGGGCGACAGCGCTCCGCTGCCCGCGGTCGACGCCACCAGCGTCGGCGACCTGTCCGCCGGCCACGCCGTGCTCGTCGTCCTGCGCGGGCCGCAGGAGGGCGCCCGGTTCGACCTCGACCCGTCGTCGGGCGCGGTGGTCCTCGGGCGCGCGCCGGAGTCCGACCTCTTCCTCGATGACGTCACGGTCTCGCGCCGGCATGCCGAGCTCTCGGCCGTCGACGGCGAGTGGCAGCTGGTCGACCTCGGCAGCCTCAACGGCTCCTACGTCAACCGCCGCCGCATCGACCGCGCCCAGCTGACCGGCGGCGACGAGGTGCAGATCGGCAAGTACCGCTTCGTCTTCCTCGAGGCCGCGGGCGGCGCGGCATGAGCGCCACGTCCGCGGCGGCGTCGGCGTCCGGCCGCGGGCTGCTGGGGATCGGCGACGTGCTCTCGGTGCTGCGCCCGGACTTCCCGGACATCACCATCTCCAAGATCCGCTTCCTCGAGGGCGAGGGGCTCATCGCCCCGCAGCGCACCGCCAGCGGCTACCGCAAGTTCAGCCACGCCGACGTCGAGCGGCTGCGCTACATCCTGGCCTGCCAGCGCGACCAGTACCTGCCGCTCAAGGTCATCCGCGAGCACCTCGAGGCCATCGACCGGGGGCTCGAGCCGCCGGCGTCCACCGGCGACGGCCCGCGCGTGCCGCGGGCGCTGGTCTCGACCGACGGCATGCCCTCCGCCGACGCCTTCCGCCCGTCGCAGGCCGATGTGCGGCTGTCGAAGGGCGAGCTGCTCGAGGCCAGCGGCCTCGACGCCGCGCTGCTCGACCAGCTCGAGGGCTTCGGGCTGGTGAGCCGTCGCGGCCAGCACTACGACGGCGAGGCGCTCGTCATCGCCACGACCGTGGCCGAGATGGCCGCCTTCGGCATCGAGCCGCGCCACCTGCGTACGTTCAAGGTCGCCGCCGACCGCGAGGTCGGTCTCGTCGAGCAGGTCGTCACCCCGATGCTGCGCCAGCACGACCCCGAGTCGCGCCAGCGCGCCGACGACGCCGTCCGCCAGCTGGCCGCGCTCTCGGTCCGGCTGCACTCGTCGCTGGTGAAGGCGGGCCTCGCTGCCGAGCTCGGCCGCTAGCCCGTCGGGTCGCGCGGCCCGCGGCCCGGGTGCGCTCTGAACGGATGCCGACCGCCCGCCGGGGTCGCGTACCGGCGCTGCGCGGATAGGGTTGCGGCATGCGCCAGATGGACGTCGTGGGTGTCCGCGTCGAGATGCCGTCGAACCAGCCGATCGTGCTCCTGCGCGAGGTGGACGGCGAGCGCTACCTGCCGATCTGGATCGGCGCGGTGGAGGCCACCGCGATCGCCTTCGCCCAGCAGGGGGTCGTGCCGGCCCGGCCGCTGACCCACGACCTGCTGCGCGACGTCGTCGCCTCGCTCGGCCACACCCTGGCCGAGGTGCGGATCACCGAGCTCACCGACGGGGTGTTCTTCGCCGTCCTCGCCTTCGACGGGGGAGTCGAGGTCAGCGCCCGCCCGTCCGATGCCATCGCGCTCGCCCTGCGCACTGGCACGCCGATCTACGGCGCCGAGACGGTGCTCGAGGCCGCGGGCATCTCGGTGCCCGACGAGCAGGAGGACGAGGTCGAGAAGTTCCGTGCGTTCCTCGACGAGGTGTCGCCGGACGACTTCCTCGGCGGGAGCGGCGGAGCCGCCGGCCCGGCATAGGCCCGAGGCGGCACAGCGGGAGCGGCGGAGCCGCCGGCCCGGTCTAGGCCCGAAGTGGCACAGCGGGAGCGGCCAAACCCTCGACATGTGGTTGAGGGTCACCCCTGGGTGCGGACGCCTGCGGCGTGTCGCGTGCGTGTGCGTTGACCCGGCACCCCGCCCGGCCTAGCGTTCGACCCAGAACGTCACCGGTGTGACTCTCGCGGCGCGCTTCCCCCGCCCGCGGCGCCGGGCGGCGGTTCGAGGAGGTCTCCGGTGAGCGGAGTCGGCGAGGGTCACGGCACCCAGGGCGCGCCCGACCAGGGCGCACGGCAGGACGCGGTCGCGTCCGCCGGCAGCCAGGGCCTGCTGTTCGGCGACGAGGTCCGCTCGCTCCCGGACGACGTCGGCTTCCGCGGCCCCGTGGCCTGCTCCGCGGCCGGGATCACCTACCGCCAGCTCGACTACTGGGCCCGCACCGGCCTGGTCGAGCCCTCCGTGCGCACCGCTCACGGCTCGGGCAGCCAGCGCCTCTACAGCTTCCGCGACATCCTCGTGCTCAAGGTGATCAAGCGCCTGCTCGACACCGGGGTCTCGCTGCAGAACATCCGCACCGCCGTCGACCACCTGCGCGAGAGCGGCGTCGACGACCTCGCCCAGGTGACGCTGATGTCCGATGGCGCGAGCGTCTACGAGTGCCGCAGCCAGGACGAGGTCATCGACCTCGTGCAGGGCGGCCAGGGCGTGTTCGGCATCGCGGTCGGCCGGGTGTGGCGCGAGGTCGAGGGCGACCTCGCCGAGCTGCCCAGCGAGCGCGTCGACGGCACTCCGCTCGGCACCCCTCTCGTCGAGGGCGACGAGCTCGCGGCCCGCCGCGCCGCCAAGCACGCCATCTGATCCAGCCAGACCCTCCTCCCCGCGGCGGCCCGGCCGTGGCGTGCGTCGCCGTGCCCTCCGTGGGCCGGTAGCCTGGGCCCTGCGCCGAGCACCCGTGCGGGAGAGTCCTGTCGCAGCCAGCGACGGGCGCCGAAGGAGCAACCCCCCGCCAACCTCTCAGGCACCGTGGACCGCGCGGGCTGGCGCCTCTGGAAAGCGGGACCCCCGGGTCCCCGCCGACGGTGCAAGCCGGGCCCGCCCGGTGAAGCTCTCAGGCGCGCGGCATCGCGCACGGACAGAGGGGGACCGCCGACGCGCGCCCGCGCGCCGGGGTCCGCCCGCCGAGCCCGCTCGGCCCCTCCCGCCAGGACGCGCCGTGACCGACACCCTCAGCGCCCGCACCGCCGCACTCGACGCCGGCGTCCCGTTCGCCGACCGCCACATCGGGCCCGGCTCCGACGCCGTCGCCCGCATGCTGGCCGTCGTCGGCTACCCGAGCCTCGACGCGCTGGCCGAGGCGGCCGTCCCCGAGACCATCCGCTGGACCGAGGGGCTCGACCTGCCCGCGGCGCGCAGCGAGGCCGAGGTGGCCGCCGAGCTGCGCGAGCTCGCCTCCCGCAACCGCGTGGCCCGCTCGATGATCGGGCTGGGCTACCACGACACCCACACCCCGGCGGTCATCCGGCGCAACGTGCTGGAGAGCCCGGCCTGGTACACCGCCTACACGCCCTACCAGCCCGAGATCAGCCAGGGCCGGCTCGAGGCGCTGCTGGCGTTCCAGACCGTCGTCGCCGATCTCACGGGGCTGCCGGTCGCCGGTGCGAGCCTGCTCGACGAGCCGACGGCCGCAGCCGAGGCCATGTCGCTCGCCCATCGCGCCTCGAAGTCGCCCAGCACCCGGTTCGTCGTCGACGCCGACACCCACCCGCAGACCCTCGCCGTGCTGGCCACCCGGGCCGAGCCGACCGGCGTCGACCTCGTCGTCGCCGACCTCGAGGCGGGTCTGCCCGAGGGCGACTTCTTCGGCGTCCTCATCAGCTACCCCGGCTCGTCGGGCCGCATCCGCGACGTCGCCGCGACGATCGCCGCCGCCCACGACCGCGGCGCCACCGTCGCCGTCACCACCGACCTGCTCGCCCTCACCCTGCTCACCCCGCCCGGCGAGCTGGGCGCCGACGTCGTCGTCGGGTCGGCGCAGCGCCTCGGGGTGCCGCTCGGCTTCGGCGGCCCGCACGCCGGCTTCATGTCCGTGCGCCAGGGCCTCGAGCGGTCGCTGCCGGGCCGCCTCGTCGGCGTGAGCGTCGACGCCGACGGCCGCCCGGCCTACCGGCTCGCGCTGCAGACGCGCGAGCAGCACATCCGCCGCGAGAAGGCGACGTCGAACATCTGCACCGCCCAGGTGCTGCTCGCCGTCACGTCCGCGCTCTACTGCGCCTACCACGGCCCGGACGGTCTCACCGGCATCGCGTCGCGCACCCACCTGCACGCCGTCGTCCTCGTCGAGGGCCTGCGCGGCATGGGCGTCGACGTGCCCTCGCACGCGTTCTTCGACACCGTCCAGGTGCGCGTGCCGAGCCAGGCGGTCGACGTCGTCACCGCCGCCGAGGTGCTCGGCGTCAACCTGCGCCTCGTCGACGCCGACACCGTCGCGATCGCGTGCGACGAGACCACGACCGTGCGCGACCTCGTCGCCGTGTGGGGCGCCTTCCAGGAGGTGCTGCACGTGCCCGGCCTCGAGGAGGCCGACGCCGAGCGCCTCGCTGCGTCCGCAGCCAGCGCCATCCCCGCGGACCTCGTGCGCACGTCGGAGTTCCTCACGCACCCGACGTTCCACGACCACCGCAGCGAGACCGCGATGCTGCGCTACCTGCGCAAGCTCTCCGACAAGGACATCGCCCTCGACCGCGCGATGATCCCGCTCGGCTCGTGCACCATGAAGCTCAACGCCACCACGGAGATGGAACCGATCACCCAGCCCGGCTGGGCCGGTATCCACCCGTTCGCGCCGCTGCACCAGGCGGCCGGCTACGTCGAGCTCATCCGCACGCTCGAGCGCTACCTCGTCGAGGTCACCGGCTACGACGCCGTGTCCCTGCAGCCCAACGCCGGCAGCCAGGGCGAGTTCGCGGGCCTGCTCGCGATCCGCGGGTACCACCACGCCAACGGCGACACCCGCCGCGACGTCTGCCTCATCCCGAGCAGCGCCCACGGCACCAACGCCGCAAGTGCGGTCATGGCCGGCATGCGCGTCGTCGTGGTCGCCTGCACCGAGAAGGGCGACGTCGACCTCGACGACCTGCGCGCGAAGATCGAGCAGCACGGCGAGCGCCTCGCGGCGCTGATGATCACCTATCCGTCGACCTTCGGCGTCTACGAGACCACCGTCACCGACATCTGCGCTCTGATCCACGACGCCGGCGGCCAGGTGTACGTCGACGGCGCCAACCTCAACGCGCTGGTCGGCCTCGCCAAGCCGGGCCGCTTCGGCGCCGACGTCTCGCACCTGAACCTGCACAAGACCTTCTGCATCCCGCACGGCGGCGGTGGCCCCGGCGTCGGCCCGGTCGCAGTGCGCTCGCACCTCGCGCCGTTCCTGCCCGGCCACCCGCTGCGTCCCGAGGCCGGCCCGGTGGGCCGCGGCCACGACGACGGCGGCGTCGGCCCCGTCAGCGGCGCGCCGTGGGGGAGCGCCGGCATCCTGCCGATCCCGTGGGCCTACATCCGCCTCATGGGCGGCGACGGCCTCACCCGCGCGACGCAGACCGCGGTGCTCTCGGCCAACTACGTCGCGGCCCGGCTGCGCGACCACTACCCGGTGCTCTACACCGGCCGCGAGGGGCTCGTGGCCCACGAGTGCATCGTCGACCTGCGCGAGATCACCAAGGCCACCGGCGTCACCGTCGACGACGTCGCCAAGCGGCTCATCGACTACGGCTTCCACGCACCGACCATGTCGTTCCCGGTCGCGGGCACGCTCATGATCGAGCCCACGGAGTCCGAGGACCTCGGCGAGCTCGACCGGTTCTGCGACGCGATGCTCGCGATCCGCCAGGAGATCGACGACGTCGCCGCCGGACGATGGGCCGTCGAGCAGTCGCCGCTGCGCGGGGCCCCGCACACCGCCGACTGCCTGCTCGGCGAGTGGGACAAGCCCTACTCGCGCGAGGAAGCGGCCTTCCCGGTAGCGACCCTGCGCGACGCGAAGTACTGGCCGCCGGTGCGCCGCATCGACGGCGCCTTCGGCGACCGCAACCTCGTGTGCTCCTGCCCGGCGCCCGAGGCCTTCGAGAGCTGACATCGAGGGGCGTGGTCCAAACGTCATCCCCCGGGCGGCTCATCGCGACGCGGGCCTCCGCTCCGGATCGAGCCCGTCGAGCAGACTGGCGTCCTGGGACACGGCCGTAGGTGACGTGACGACGGAGGGCGAAGATCCGATGGCGCTGATCGACGCGCTGCGCGAGTGGGAGGCGCAGTGGAGAGCCACGGGTGCGCCCGTGGACCGCAAGTTGCGGGCCGGGTACTTGGAGGCAGAGATCCGGGCCGCGTTTGCCGCGCCGCCTCTGCACCCGGACGTGATCACGTGGTTCTCGTGGTGCGGCGGTCTGGCGGACGGCGTCGAGTACTTCCCGCTCCCGCCCTCGGCGTGCGACCCGCTAACTCTCGAGGCCGTCCGGACGTGGGCCGAGACCCTCAGGGTGTGGTTTCCGCAGAGGTCGGGCACCGATTACGACCCTGCCCTGATCCCGCTCATGGTCGGCGACGACTCGTTCACGCTGCTCATCGACCGGCGTTCAGGCGAGGTCCTCCGCTTCGAGAATCTCAACGCAGTCGAGGTACTTGATCCGCCGTTGTTGAGGGTCAGCGACGACCTCGAGGCGCTCGTCCGCCGCTGGATCGCGATCAACGACGTGGTCTGCCCCACCTGGTCGGTTGAGGACGACGACGTCTTCGATTTCGACAGATCAAGGTTGAGCATCGAGGACCAACGGCTAGGGATTGTCTAGCGGGGACGCACATCGAGTGGCGCGCAGAAGGCACCGCCGAGGGTATGGACGCGTCACCGCTCGCGTCGCGCGGTCGAAACTCGCACGCGCGCATGGGGTTACGGCTAGTACGGTCGTGCGCTTGTGTCCCACAGGGCACACGACCGACAGGAGCAACGAGTCATGACCCCGACTCTCAGCACGGACAAGTCCGTCCTGTCGTGGGCTTCGACCCTGGAGCCCGCGGCCATGGACCAGGCGCGGCGCACGGCCTCGATGCCGTTTGTCGTGAAGCCGCTCGCCCTCATGCCCGACGCCCACCTCGGCAAGGGGTCGACTGTCGGCTCGGTCATCGCGACCGAGGGCGCCGTCATCCCTGCCGCCGTCGGCGTCGACATCGGCTGCGGCATGGCTGCGGTCGAGACGCGGCTGACCAGCCACGACCTGCCCGACTACCTCGCGCGCCTGCACGACCGCATCCGCTCGGTGGTGCCCGCCGGCGTCGGACGCGGCCACGAGCAGCGCGACGTCGACGTCATGCAGGTCGTGACGCGGGCGCCGTCGACCGAGCTCTCCGACGGGCAGCTGCGCACGGCGCGGACGCAGTACGGATCGCTCGGGTCCGGCAACCACTTCGTCGAGGTCTGCCTCGACGAGCGGGACCGGGTCTGGATCGTGCTGCACTCGGGCTCGCGCGGCATCGGCAACCAGCTCGCGGCGCACCACATCGCGGTGGCGCAGGGCCTGATGAAGGAGTGGTTCATCAGCCTGCCCGACCCCGACCTGGCCTACCTCGTGGCGGGGACGCCGCAGTTCGAGGCCTACGTCGCCGATCTCCTGTGGGCGCAGGCCTACGCCGCCGCCAACCGCGAGGAGATGCTGCGCCTCGTCGTGGCGGAGGCCGAGGCCGAGCTCGGCGCGGAGGGGATCGAGACCTCGCGCGTGAACTGCCACCACAACTTCACCCAGCAGGAGCGCCACCGCGGGCGGACGCTCTGGATCACCCGCAAGGGCGCGATCCAGGCCGACGCCGGGCGCCTCGGGATCATCCCGGGCTCCATGGGCACGCGCTCCTACATCGTCGAGGGCCTCGGCTCGGCGGCGTCGTACGAGTCGTGCTCCCACGGCGCCGGGCGCCGGCTGTCCCGCAGCGCCGCGCGCCGCACGCTGTCGGTCGCCTCGCTGCGCGAGGCGATGGAGGGCCGCTCCTGGAACGCCGCCGAGGCCGAGCGCCTCGTCGACGAGCACCCGATGGCCTACAAGGACATCGACGAGGTGATGGAGGACCAGCGAGACCTCGTGCGCCCCGTGCGCACGCTGTCGCAGATCCTCAACTACAAGGGCACCTGACCCGCGAGCAGGTGATGGGGGTCGGATCGCGCTGCAGACAGCGCGATCCGACCCCCAGCGGCGTCAGGTGCGGCCGTCGAGCTCCTGGGCGTCGAAGAGGGCCTGCTGCTCGTCGCGGTCGGCGGTCATCCAGGTGGCCAGCAGCACCGGCCAGCCGTCGCGGCGCAGCACCTCGACCACTGCGGGGTCGTCGTCGACGACGGCGACGACGGTCCCCTCGCGCGCCAGGCGGCGCAGGGCCTGCGGCTTGAACTGGCGGGCCGGCCGGCGGTCGTCGTCTCGGCGCATCACGAGCCGGCCGTCGGGCAGGCCGTGGCGGCGCATCCACTCGAGGGTGGTGCGCCGGTATGTCTCGTTGCGGCCGGTGAGGTAGACGATCGCGTGCCCGGACGCCGCCTGGTCGTGGGCGAGCGCAATGCCGACGTCGAGCGGGCCGTCGTCGCCCATCGAGGCGAAGAACGCGGGCCAGTCCTTGGGCCGGCGCTCCACGTGATGCAGCCGGTGCCGCACGTCGGCCAGCACGCCGTCGACGTCGAAGACCGCGATCGTGCGTCCTCGCGGTTCCCTCTCGGGAGCCTCGTCGTCGGGGGCGTCGGACGGCATGCGCCGAACCTACGCCGGTACTGTCGGGGCATGGCACTCGACCTGGAGACCGTGCGCGCGACGATGCCCACCACCGTGCCGATGGTGGGCACGCTGGGCCTGGAGTACCTCGAGCTCTCGCCCGACCACGCCGTCGTGCGGATGACCGACGACGAGCGGTTCCGCAACCACATCGGCGGTCTGCATGCCGGCGCGATGTTCACCCTCGCCGAGACCGCCTCCGGCGCGCTCGTGCTTGCCAACTACGGCGAGATGCTCGACCAGGTGACACCGCTGGCCGTCGAGGCGACCATCCGCTACCTGAAGATCGCCCGGGGCGACGTCACCGCGACGGCGACCCTGGGCTCGCAGGCCGACACGGTCCTCACCACGCTGCACGCCGGCGGGCGGCCGGAGTTCCACGTCGAGGTCGAGCTCACCACCGGCGAGGGCGACGACCGCCTCGTCACCGGCAGCATGACGGTGCTGTGGACCCTCAAGCCCACCCGCAAGCCCGGCGCCTAGCGCGTCAGCGGGCAGGCTGCGCCTTCGGTGGCCGCACGAGCCCCTCGAGCGAGATCCGCGCCACGGGCGCGTAGGTGAGCACGGCGGCCGCGGGGCCGTCGGCGATGAGCTCGGTCGACGTGCCGCCGCCGATCCGCGACTCGCTGCGGTGGTCGAGGTGCATACGCACCGGCCCGGCCACGACGTCCCACGACCAGCGGTGCTCGGACTCGTCGTAGTCGACGACCTCCCAGCTCGCCCCGATGTTGGGGATGACGCCGAACACGGTGCCCGTGACGCCGATCGCGAGGCGCTCGGCGCTGCTCTCGACCCGGCGGATCTGCGGGGCCCATCCCGGCCACAGCGCGGGGACGGAGTACCGCTCCCAGACCAGGTCGAGCGGTGCCGCGCCGTCGGCGCGCAGGGTCAGTCGCACGGGTACATCCTGCCGTCAGGGCAGGCGTCATGCGCACCAGGGGCACCCGCGCGGCCGGGTCCTGCCGTGAACGCGGCGCCCCGCCCCGTACCGTGGTGGCCGTGAGCGAGATGACCGACGCGCGTACCGGATGGATGTCCCGCGACGACCTCGAGCAGGCGCGCGAGCGCGTGCCCATGGTGTACGTCGACGCCGTGCCCGTGCGCACCGACGATCGCGGTGTCGTCACCCTCGTCGGCCTGCTGCTGCGGGCCATGCCCGACGGCAGCATCAGCCGGGCCCCCGTGTCGGGCCGCGTGCTGTACGGCGAACGGGTGCGCGACGCCCTCATGCGCCATCTCGAGAAGGACCTCGGCCCGATGGCGCTGCCGCAGCTCCCGTCGGCCCCGCAGCCGTTCACCGTGGTCGAGTACTTCCCGGACCCCGAGGTCACCGGGTTCCACGACCCCCGCCAGCACGCGGTGTCGCTCGCGTTCGTCGTCCCCGTCCGCGGCGACTGCGTCCCGTCGGCCGAGGCGCTCGACCTCGTCTGGATGACGCCGGAGGAGGCCGTGAGCGACGACGTCGCGCTGGAGATGACCGGCGGCCAGGACCGGCTGCTGCGCCTGGCGATGGCGCACGTGGGCGTGCTGCCCTAGCCGTGGGCCACCGGATCACCACCGAGCGGCTGGTCCTGGAGACCCTCACCGCCGACGAGGCCGCCGCCATCCGCGCCGGCGAGCGTCACGGGCGCTGCTGGGCCGACGACTACCCGACCGACGGCGACGCCGTGGTGGCCGCCGTCATCGGCGAGGCCGGCAGCGCCTACGACGAGGAGGCCGAGCTCGGCGTCCTGCAGATCCGGCTCGCCGCCACCGGCGAGGCCGTCGGCGGGGTCGGGTTCATCTCCGGCGCCGACCGCGACGGCGTGGCCGAGATCGGCTACGGCATCGCGGAGTCCGTGCGCGGCCAGGGCCTGGCCACCGAGGCGGTGGCGGCGGTGCTCGGCTGGGTCGCCGGCTCGGGCGTCGCGGCGGTGGAGGCACTGACCGATCCCGCGAACACGGCGTCGCACCGGGTCCTCGAGCGCTGCGGCTTCGAGCGCGCGGGCGAGTGCGCGACCGACGACGGCGCCATGCTGAGGTGGCTGCGTCCGATGCCCGGCGGGGCCGCCGGACAGTAATTCATCACGCGTGGACTTGCCGTCCGCGGCGGGTCTACGTTCGCCGCATGCGAGCCATGATCCTCAAGGAGTTCCGAGAGCTGCGGCGCGACCGGCGCACGGTCGGCCTGCTGGTCGGGATGCCCCTGCTGCTGCTGGTCATCTTCGGGTACGCCGCGAACTTCTACGTCTCGAGCGTCAAGGCGGCCGTGGTCGGGCCGCAGGCCGAGCAGGTCGCGTCGGCCCTGCCGTCCTTCTTCGACGTCACCGTCGTCGAGCCCGCTCAGGGGCAGGCCGACGCCGAGTCGCTGCTGCAGGCCAACACCGTCGACGTCGCGCTCGTGACCGGCCAGCAGCCGGTGCTCGCGCTCGTCGACGGCTCCAACCTGTTCGCCGCGCAGTCGACGGTGTCGGTGCTCAACAAGGCCGGCGACCAGGTGACGACGCAGATCCTCTACAACCCCGACCTGTCGACGTCGTGGGTGATGATCCCGGCGATCATCGGCCTGATCCTCACGTTCATCGGCACGATCGTGACGAGCATCGGGCTGGTGAAGGAGCGGGAGACCGGCACCCTCGAGCAGCTGGCCGTGATGCCCATCCGGCCGAGCACCGTGATCCTCGGCAAGATCACGCCGTACTTCCTGCTCGCCTCGCTCGACATGGTGATCATCACGGTGCTCGGCATGCTGCTGTTCGACGTGCCGTTCAACGGCAACCCGTTCGCCTTCGCGCTCGGCGCCGCGCTGTTCCTGCTCGTGGTGCTGGGCCTGGGCGTCTTCATCTCGACGATCTCGCAGACCACCGGGCAGGCGATCCAGACCGCGTTCTTCTTCCTGCTCCCGCAGATCCTGCTCAGCGGCATGATCTTCCCGCTGGACGCGATGGCGGCCGGGGTGCGCTGGATCGGCTACCTGCTCCCGCTCACCTACTTCACGATGATCAGCCAGGGCATCATGCTGCGCGGCGCCACGGTCGCCGAGCTGTGGCTGCCGTTCACGGTGCTGGCCGTGATGGCCGTCGTCGTCCTCACCGGGGCGACCCTGCGCTTCCGCCGCGACCTCGCCCCCGGACGTCGTCGCCGCCACGGCCACGCCCATGAGGCGTCGTCGGCGCCGGTGTCGGACGAGGCAGGTGCGTCGCGATGACCTTCGGCCTCGCGTCGGCGTCGGTCGAGCTCGGCGGGCGCACCGTGCTCGACGACGTGACGCTGCGGATCGCGCCGGGCTCGGTGGTCGCCGTCGTGGGCGGCGACGGCGCCGGCAAGTCGACGCTGCTGCGCGCGCTGGTGGGCGAGGTCGCGCTGTCGCGCGGCTCGGTCGATGCCCCGCCGCCGGACCGCATCGGGTACCTCCCGGCGTCGGCCGGCAGCTGGGCGGCGCTCACGGTGCAGCAGAACGTCGACTTCGTGGCCGGCGTGTACGGCGTGCCGCCGGGCGAGCTCGGCGCCCGCAGGGGAGCGCTGCTCGAGCGGGCCGCGCTGACGTCGGCGTCCGACCGCCCCGCCTCGCAGGTCTCCGGCGGGATGCGCCGCAAGCTCGGCTTCAGCATGGCCGCCGTGCACGCGCCGCAGCTGCTGGTGCTCGACGAGCCCAGCACCGGCGTCGACCCCGTGAGCCGCATCGACCTCTGGCGCCTGGTCACCCAGGCCGCCGCTGCCGGCGCCGCCGTCGTGCTGTCCACCACGTACCTCGACGAGGCGGAGCGGGCGGCATCGCTCGTCGTGCTGGACCGGGGGCGGGTGCTGGCCCAGGGACCGGTCGACGATGTGCTCGACGCCTTCGACGGCGTCGTGGTGCGGACCCCGGTAGCTCAGCGGCCGGAGTGGTCGTGGCGGCGAGGCCGCGACCTGCACGAGCTCCTCCCGCCGGGCGCGGCCGCGGACCGCGCCGATGCTGTGGTGCCCGACCTCGAGGACGTCGTCGTGGCACTGTCGCTGCGCTCGCGGGCGGAGGTGCCGGCATGACCGCCCCGCCGGCGCTGCTGCGCGCTGCCTCCGTCTCGCGGGCCTTCGGGGGCTTCACCGCCGTCGACTCCGTCTCGATGGACCTGCGCCCGGGCGAGGTGGTCGGCCTGCTGGGCGCCAACGGAGCCGGCAAGACCACGCTGCTGCGCCTGCTGCTGGGGCTGCTCGCCCCGACGTCCGGCGCGGTCGAGCTGCTCGGCGGTGCTCCTGACCGCGAACGCCGGCGCCGCCTCGGCTATGTGCCGCAGGGCCTCGGCCTCTACCGCGACCTCACGGTCCGGGAGAACCTGGCGTTCGCCGCGAGCAGCTACGGCGCTGCCCCCGCACCGCTCGAGGGCGAGCTGGCGGAGTCCGCCGACGCGCTGGTGCGCGACATCCCGCTCGGCCTGCAGCGCCGTCTGGCGTTCGTGTCGGCACTCGCGCACGGGCCGTCGGTGGTGGTCCTCGACGAGCCGACGTCGGGCGTCGACGCGGTGGCACGCGCCGAGCTGTGGGACACGATCCGGGCGCAGGCGGCGTCGGGCGTCGGCGTCCTCGTGACCACGCACTACATGCAGGAGGCCGAGCAGTGCGACCGGCTGCTGCTCATGTCCGAGGGCAGGCTGGTGGGTGAGGGCGACGAGCAGGCGATCGTCGCCGGCACCACCGCCGTGGCCGTCCGTACCGACGACTGGGCCCGCGCCTTCGACGTCCTCGACTCTGCGGGCGAGCTCGTGATGCTCTCCGGCCGTGCCATCCGGGTGGCCGACGGCGACCCCGACGGGCTCAGGACCATCCTGTCGGCCGCCGGGCTGGACGCGACGGTGGAGCGGGTGCCGGCCACGATCGAGGAGCGGATGGCCGTGCTGGCCCGCGGCGGGGGAGCGGCCTGATGCCGCCACGGGGCCGGAGGCCGTCGGGGGGCCCGGACACCCGTGAGCAGATCCTCGAGGCCGCCCGTGAGCTCTTCGCCGAGAAGGGGTTCGAGCGCACGACGATGCGAGCGGTGGCCGAGCGGGCCGGGGTGGACCCCGCACTGATCGCGCACTACTTCGGCAACAAGGACGGGCTGCTCAACGAGGCGCTCGCGATGCCCGTGGACGTGCCCCTGCTGCTCTCTGACCTCGACCACGCGCGCCCGGGCGTCGACATCGTGCGCCGGGTGCTGCACTTCTGGGACACCTCGCCGCAGCTGCGCAAGCGCATGACGGGGCTGCTGCGCACCGGGCTGTCCAACGAGCATGCCGCCGCGATCCTGCGCGGAGTACTGAGCAGGAACGTGTTCGCGACGCTGTCGCAGCACGTCGCCGAGGACCAGCGGGAGCTGCGGACGACGCTCGTGGGGTCGCACATCGCCGGCCTGCTCATGGCCCGCTACATCCTCAAGGTGCCTGGCCTCGCCGACGCCGACCCGGAGCAGATCGCCGTCGCGGTGGGCCCGGTCGTCCAGCACTACCTGGACGGCCCGATCGCCCAGGTGCCGAGGCACCCGGCCCGACGCTCAGGCTGACGGGCGCGCCGCCCCGCGCACGACCACCTGGTCGAGCAGCTGCTGGGTGGCCCGGGCGACGTCGTCGACGGCGCGGTCGAACGCCTCACGGTTGGCCGCCGAGGGCGCCCGCATCCCGGCGATCTTGCGGACGTACTGCAGCGCCGCGGCGTGGACGTCGTCGTCGGTGACCTCGTCCTGGTAGGGCGGGCGCAGGGTCTTGATGCTGCGGCACATGTCGTCGTCCTCCTCGTCGGGCGACCAGCCTGGCACGGCCGGGCGCTGATCGGTGGCGGCGTGCGGTCAGGCCGCGGCGGCGTGCTTGTCGACGAGCCCCACATCGGCCAGGGCCGCGGCCACCAGTGCGTCGTAGCGCTCCGCAGCCAGGTCGCCGAGCGGGTCGGGGGTGTGCTCGAGCAGCTCGTCGTAGGGCAGTCCGAAGGCGGCGCGCATGGCCAGCAGCCGACGGCGCTCCGGGTCGTGGAGGTCGGTGAGGACCCGCGAGGCCACCGACATGTGGCGCACGCGCCGCACGCGCCGGGGGACGACCACCGCGATGAGGACGAGGATCGGCAGCGCTGCCGTGACGATGCCGACGATCCGCGCCACCGTGTAGACGGCGTCCTCGCCGGACTGCCCGAGCTCGGCGAGGTTGCCGCCCGTGCCGTCGCCCGCCCCGGCGATCGCGTTGCCGATCGATTCGCCGACCACCGGCACCCCCGACACGGCGTCGGCGACCGACTGGAACCCGCCCTCGACTGTGAGGCCCGCCTCCTTGACGCCGGTCGCCAGCACGGCGAGCGACCCCACGGCGTCGTGGACGAACTTCCCGACCCAGATGAAGAACACGATCAGCAGCACGACCACGACGTCGGACGCGATCTGCCTGGTCCGCTGCTCCGGGACCTCGCTGTACAGGCGGATGCTCATGCCCGGAGGCTAGGGGAGCGTCACCAGATCCAGGCGACGATCAGCGCGATGAGGGGGAGCAGGCCCTGGACGAGGGCCGCCCGCAGCATCGACGGCTGCTTGACCAGCAGCACGAGCGCCGCGCCGATCATGAACAGCAGGCCGTAGACGACGAGGGTGGGCCCCTGCGGCTCCCAGCCGGCGAAGGTCCCGACGACGCCGACGAGCGTGCCCAGGGCGAGGAAGAGGTTGTAGAAGCCCTGGTTCCACATCGAGAAGACCAGGCCCTCGACATCCTCCTGGCGCACGCCGAAGACGCGGTAGGCGCGGGGCGAGCGGAAGACCAGGCTCTCGAGCACCCAGAAGTAGACGTGCAGCAGAGCCGCGATCGCGGCCAGGACGAGCGACACCGTGGGCATGGCGCGACCCTAGAGCAGCGCCGCTCAGCCCGGATCGATCTCCTGCACTCGTCCGTCCTCGACGTGCCAGCGCCGGGTCAGGCGCACGGTGTCGAGCATCCGGCGGTCGTGGGTCACGAGCAGGACGGTCCCGGGGAACGAGTCGAGCGCCTCCTCGAGCTGCTCGATCGCCGGCAGGTCGAGGTGGTTGGTGGGCTCGTCGAGCACGAGCAGGTTGACCCCCCGGGCCTGCAGGAGGGCCAGCGCGGCGCGGGTGCGCTCTCCCGGCGAGAGCGACGACGCAGGCCGCCCCACGTGGTCGGCGCCGAGGCCGAACTTGGCGAGCAGGGTGCGCACCTCCGACGTCGGCCAGTCGGGCACCTCGCGCGAGAAGGCTGCGGCCAGCGGCTCGTCGCCCTCGAACGCCTCGCGCGCCTGGTCGACCTCGCCCACCACCACGCCGGAGCCGAGCGCCACGAGGCCGGTCGACGGCGGGATGCGGCCGAGCAGCAGGGCGAGCAGCGTCGATTTGCCCGCGCCGTTGGGCCCGGTGACGGCGACGCGGTCGCGGACGTCGAGCTGCAGGTCGATCGGGCCGAGGACGAACCCGCCGCGCTGCACGGTCGCGGCGCGGGCGGTCGCCACCACGTCGCCGGAGCGAGGAGCGGCGGCGATCTCGAACTGCAGCTGCCACTCCTTGCGCGGCTCGTCGACCACCGCCAGGCGCTCGAGCGCCTTCTCCGTCTGCCGCGCCTTCGCCGCCTGCTTCTCGGTCTGCTCGGTGCGGAACTTGCGGCCGACCTTGTCGTTGTCGCGCTGCTTGCGCCGCGCGTTCTTGACGCCCTTCTCCATCCACGCCCGCTGCATGCGGGCGCGCGCCTCGAGCTCGGCCTTGCGCGAGGCGTAGTCCTCGAAGGCCTCTCGGGCACGGCGCCGCGCGACCGACCTCTCGTCGAGGTAGGACTCGTAGCCGCCGCCGTAGGCGGTGACGCGCTGCAGGCTGCGGTCGATCTCCACCACCGTCGACACGGTGCGCGCGAGGAACTCGCGGTCGTGGCTCACGACGACGACCGGTGCCTCGAGGCCTTCGACGAACCCCTCGAGCAGGTCGAGGCCGTCGGCGTCGAGGTCGTTGGTGGGCTCGTCGAGCAGGTACACGTCGTAGCGCGACAGCAGCAGCGCGGCCAGCCCG
This sequence comes from Actinomycetota bacterium, assembly GCA_020161245.1. Taxonomy (GTDB): domain Bacteria; phylum Actinomycetota; class Actinomycetes; order S36-B12; family CAIYMF01; genus Longivirga. The sequence goes on from JAIUOK010000013.1 coordinate 56,103, forward strand.
ACCCGTGCCGCCTGGCCGCCCGACAGCGCCGTCATGGGCAGGTCGAGGTCGACGTCGAGACCGATGTCGGCGACGACGACGCCGAGGCGCTCCTCGAAGTCGGCGCCTCCCAGCGCGAGCCACGAGTCGAGCGCGTCCGAGTAGCGCTCGTCGGCGCCGTCGGCGGCGTCGGCCAGCGCGTGCGCGGCGTCGTCGAGCTCGCGCTGCGCATGCGCCACGCCGGTGCGGCGCTCGAGCTGGCCCCGCACCGTCTCGCCGTCGGGACGCTCGGCCTCCTGGACGAGGAAGCCGACGTGGGCGTTGGCCGGCGAGAGCGTCACGCTGCCGGCGTCCGGTGGGCGCAGCCCCGCGAGGATGCGCAGAAGGGTGCTCTTGCCGGCGCCGTTGGGGCCGACGAGGCCGATGACGTCGCCCGGCGCGATCACGAGGTCGAGGCCCGAGAACAGCTCGCGGTCGCCGAAGGCGGCGGCCACACCTCGGGCCTGCAGGGTCGCGCTCATGCCCGCATCCTCGCCTGCCGCCGCCCCGCCCGACGAACGGGTTCCCTCGGGGCCTCCCGGTCCGCGTGCTACAGCCCGAACTGGGGCAGACTGCCGCCGGTTTGGCCCACTCCCGGCTGTTACGCGCGTCGGGGAGGCGTCAGGCGTGGGCGGTCTCGGCGGCCGACTCCTCGGCCTCGCGCGAGGTGGTGGGGCGGGTCGACAGGTACGACCCCAGCAGCACCAGCGGGAAGCCGACGGCCACGCCCCACGTGAGCGGCTCGGACAGGATCACGATGCCCAGCAGCACCGCGACGGCCGGGTTGACGAAGGTGATGATCGTGGCGCGCACCGGGCCGGCGGCAGCGATGAGCTCGAAGAACAGCACGAACGCGAGCGCGGTGCAGACCAGCGCCAGCACGAGCACGGCGGCGATGACCGGCCCGGAGGGCAGGCCGCCCGCGAGCTCGACGACGGTGAACGGCGAGTACAGCACCGCCACCAGCGACAGCGAGAGGGCGATGATGCCCATCGTGGGCACCCCGCGGAGCTTGCGGTCGGCGACGGCCGGCGCGACGGCGTAGAGCACCGCGACGGTCAGCAGCTCGACGACGCTGAGCGGATCCGCCGTGCCCTGGAACGACTCGATCCCCACCAGGGCGGCGACGCCGAGGATGCCGGTGAACAGGCCCAGCAGCCGGACCGGCGCGAAGGCGTGCCGGTCGCCCAGGATGCGCGCCAGCACGGTTCCGACCAGGGGCACCGCGGCGATGACGAGGCCGGCGAACCCGCTGGCGACCCGCAGCTCGGCGTGGCCGAGCAGCACCCAGGGGATGGCCATCTCCATGACGCCGAAGGCCACGACGTAGGGCCACTTCGCCAGCGCCGGGCGCACCGCCCCCTGCCGCCAGGCGAGCGGCAGCAGGATCAGCGCGGCGAGCAGGGTGCGCATGCCGGCGAGCGCGGGCGGCGAGATCTCGACCACGGCGATCTTGATGAACAGGTACGGGATGCCCCAGATGACCGCCATGGCCGCGAACAGGCCCCAGGCCCGGCTGCTCATGCGGGCCGGGGCGGAGGCGGCGGTGCTGGTCACCGGGGGAGACTACGGCCTGCGTCCGACGCCGGGACTGCGGGAATCGGCCGTCGCGCCGGACCTGGCGGGACCCCTGCGCAGGTCGTCCGGATCGCTGCGGCGCGGCAGCCGCCAGCAACGCCGCGAGCCGCCGTCCCGAGGGGACGACGGCTCGCGGGACGTGCCGGGACGGTCAGGGACGGACCTGCAGCTCCTGCTGCAGCCACGAGTAGACGCCCGGGATGTCGACGCGCTGGTAGCCGCCGAGGTAGCGGCAGTTGTCGGTGTAGCCGTAGCTGGTCACCGTCACCAGGTAGCCGCCGAGGAACGACGGGCCGCCGGAGTCGCCGAAGCAGGTGCCGCCGGTGCCGCGGGTGTCGTTGATGTTGCCGTTCATCTGGACGATCTGGTCGGTCATCTTCTGGCCGGGCGAGTAGGCGACGCGGCGGATGAGCGGGTAGCTCTGCGGCGTCGGCTTCTGCGGGCCGGAGTCGGGCTTGCGCACCTCGGTGCCGTAGCCGACGAGCTCGAAGAGCGTCTTGTTGAGGACGCTGGCCGGACGGTACTTCTCGAGGAAGTTCTGCGGCGCGAGGGCTGCAGGCGTGATGCCGGTGACCGGGGTCGCCAGGTGCACCACGGCGACGTCGTTCCAGTTCTTCAGGTCGGTGAAGTCCGAGTAGTCCGGGTGGGCCTCGGCGATGCCGGCGACGTAGCCGGCGGCCTCGATCTCGGCCTGGGTGAAGCCGGCCTCGGGGTCGGCCGCGGCGGGCAGGCCCGACGGCGGCTGCTCGGCGACGACGCTCTTGAACGTCACGAGCGTGTAGCCGTCGGTCGCCACGCAGTGCGCCGCGGTGACCAGGGTGTACTCGTTCACGAGGGTGGCCGAGCAGCGGTAGCGGCCGCCGTCCTCGTAGAACAGGATCATGCCGACGTTGGGGTGGCCGTCGCCGTCGGGCTCGCCGCCGGTGATGGCCGACGCCGGGACTGCCGTCATCGCGAGCGCCGCGGCCGAGGCGGCGAGCACGGCGACGGCGCCGCGCAGGGTGGTGCGCATGGGTTCCTCCGCTTCCTGCTGATGGCGCAGAGCGGATCCCCTCCGGCCCGCCCTGCCAGGTGCGGCGACGCTAGTGGCCGCAGCTTCCACGGTGAGGTGACGCCGAGCGTGCGGATTCTCACCGCCAGGAGGTGTAACGCAGGAGGAACTGCGCCGGTGGGGATGGAAGGCGGGGCTGCGTGATGGAGCAGACAAGCCGTCTCCGCCCGCTCTCATCGCTGCCGGAGGACCCTGGTGACGAACCGGGAGAAGGGGCAGCACCATGAGCGCCGTCGTCGTCTACGAGTCCATGTTCGGCAGCACCCAGGCGGTCGCGGAGGCCGTCGGGCGGGGGCTCGCGAAGCACCTGAGCACCGAGGTCCTCGAGGTGGGGCACGCCCCGCTGCCGGGGCCGGGCGTCGACCTGCTCGTCGTCGGGGGGCCGACCCACGCGTTCAGCATGAGCCGCCCGCAGACCCGCACCGACGCGCACAAGGACTCTCCCGACGGCCGCGTCATCAGCAACGGCCCGGGCGTGCGGGAGTGGATCGACTCGCTGCCCAAGCAGCGCGGCGCACGCGCCGCGGTCTTCGACACCAAGGTGCTCAAGCCCCTCACGGGGTCCGCGGCCAAGGCCGAGGGCAAGGCGCTGACGGCGCACGGCTACGACGTACTGGCGCACAAGAGCTTCGGCGTCTCCGGCAAGACCGGTCCGCTGTCCGATGGCGAGCTCGCACGGGCCGAAGCCTGGGGCGAGCAGCTGGCAGCCCAGATCGTCCGGCACTGACACAGCAGCGGCCGCGCCTGCCGCCCCCGAACACGGGCGCGCGGGCAGTTGCGTGCGTGCTTGGCTGTCGCACGTGGAGATGACGTCGGAGCTGCTGCGCGCCGCGCACGGCGACGCCTGGCAGGTGGCCGGGCGGATCCGGTCCCATGACGGGGGCGGGACGGCCGAGCTGCCCGGCGTCCGGCTCATGGCCAGCGGGCTGCCGCACGCGCAATGGAACAACGGCGAGGTGCACGACGTCGGCGCGCTCGACGTCGAGGCGGTGCGCGCCTGGTACGCGGCGCGCGCCCTGCCCTGGGGCCTGCGGGTGCCGGCGGGCGAGCCGTTCCCGCACGGGCGCCGCCTGTTCGGCAAGCGGCTCATGGGCGTAGCCGCCGAGCGCCTGGTCGGGCCCGCGCCCGTCGACGGCCTCGAGCTGCATCCCGCCGGGCCGGCCGACCTCGACGCGGTGGTCGCCGTCGACGTCGTGGCCTTCGAGTCCGATGCCACGACAGAGCGGCCGTGGCACGTCGCCCACCTCGCCGCCGACGAGGTCGACGTCGTCCTCGCGCTGCTCGACGGCCGTCCGGTCGGGACGGCGTACTGCCTGCGCAGCGACCTGTGGGCGGGGCCCGCCGCGTACGTCGCCGGGGTCGGAGTCCTGCCCGAGGCCCGGGGCCGGGGCGTCGCCGGCGCGATGTCCGCGTGGTTGTGCGGCCGGGCCTTCGCGGCCGGTTCGGCCTTCGCCCACCTGCACCCCGACGACGAGCGTGCAGCCCGCGTCTACGCCCGGCTGGGCTTCGCCGAGGTGCCGGGGTTCGACGTCTACATCGACCTCTGACCGACGACCTCGTCCGCATCCCGGGCGACAGCCACCGCTGCGGTGGCACGCTGGGGCCGTGCGCAGCGCGTGGATCGCCGCGGCCGGGCTGACCGTCCTGCTGGCCGCGCTGCCGACGACCCCGTCGCAGGCGATCAGCGCCCCCGAGCCTCCGAGCGGCACAGGCGCCCTCGGAGTCCCGGGGCCCCCTCCCTTCCGCGGGCAGGGCTTCGCCATCGGCGACTCGGTCATGATGGGTGCGCGCCGCTGCCTGGAGCCGAAGGCCTGGACCGTCGACGCCGTCGGCAGCCGTCAGGCCGACGCCGTCGCAGACAACCTCTGGGCGCGGCGCGGCCACCTGCCGCGGGTCATCGTCGTCCACACCGGCACCAACGCCGGGGTCGACCAGCGGCAGTTCGACCGCATCATGCGCGTCGTCGGCAACCGCATCACGGTGGTGTGGGTGACGGTGCAGCTGCCGGAGACCCCCCGCTACACCCGCGAGGACTCGACCAACCGCGTCATCCGCAGCAGCGTCCCGCGCCACCTCAACGCCCGGCTGGCCGACTGGAACGCGGTGTCGTTCCCGCACCGCCACCAGTGGATGTGGGGCGACGGCATCCACCTGACGCCGGCAGGCTGCACGGCGTACGCGCGCCTGGTCGACCGGGTGGCCCGCGCGTAGCGACGGGTCACGCGCCGGCGGCAAGTTCGCCCGATCGGCGTACGGAGGCGCGACGCTGTCCCTACCCTGCGTTGCTAACGGGCCCTCGGGGGCGGGGGCCCGATGTCTCGAGGGGGCCGCCATGGGGCGGACTGCTGCATCGCGTCGCGCGTTCATCGTCGGCGGCGCCGTCATGACCATCGCCCTGCTGGGCTGGCTGGTGCTGGCACCGTCGTCGTCCTTCGACCCGCTGCATACGCACCACGCAGCCGCGGCGACCGCGACCGGCGGCATCCAGCCCGGGGCGGTGGGCCCGCGCACGCGGACGTACTACATCGCCGCGGAGGAGGTCGACTGGGACTACGCGCCCGACGGTCGCGACCGTGTCGCCGGCGAGCCCTACGGCGAGGACGCCGACGTCTTCGTCGCGGCGGGTCCGGGCCGCATCGGGACGGTCTACCGCAAGGCGCTCTACCGCGAGTACACCGACGGGTCGTTCTCGTCGCGCAAGAAGCGCTCCGGCGACGACGCCTACCTCGGCATCCTCGGCCCGGTCATCCGCGCGCAGGTCGGCGACACCGTCAAGGTGGTGTTCAAGAACCGCACGTCGCGGCCGGCGTCGGTGCACCCGCACAACGTCCTCTACACCAAGGCCAACGAGGGCGCGCCCTACAGCGACGGCACGAGCGGGTCGGCCAAGAAGGACGACGGCGTGCCGCCGGGTGCGACGTACACCTACACCTGGAAGGTGCCCGAGCGAGCCGGTCCCGGACCGGGCGACGCGTCGTCGATCCTGTCGATGTACCACTCGCACAAGGCCGAGGTGGGCGACACCTACGCCGGCCTCATCGGGCCGATGATCATCACGCGGGCCGGCTGGGCTCGCGCCGACGGCTCGCCGGTCGACGTCGACCGCGAGATCGTCAACCTCTTCCAGGTGTGGGACGAGAACCAGAGCCCCTACCTCGACGACAACATCGCTCGCATGGAGCCCGACCCGGTGCTCGGGCCGGAGGAGCTCAAGGGCGACGACGGCTTCGGCGAGTCCAACCTGATGCACGCCATCAACGGCTACGTGTACGGCAACGGCCCCATGGCCACGATGAGGCTGGGCCAGAAGGTGCGCTGGTACGAGTTCTCGATGGGCACCGAGGTCGATCTGCACACGCCGCACATCCACGGCAACGTGTGGACCTCCGCGATGGGCATGCGGATGGATATGGCCGGGCTGCTGCCCGGCGAGATGGTGGCGATGGACATGGTGGCCGACAACCCCGGAATCTGGCTGTTCCACTGCCACGTCAACGACCACATCACCGCGGGCATGATCACCCGCTACAAGGTCGTCGCCTGACAGCACAGCGGCACCCCGACGATGGGGGTCGGAACGCGCTCCCCACGACGCGATCCGGCCCCCATCGGCGTCGGAGGCGCGCGCCCAGCCCTCCGGCTGGCACGATCGCGCTGTGCCTGTCGACCGCCGAGACCTGTGCGCCCTCGTGCTCGCGGCCGGGGCGGGCACCCGGCTGCGGCCGCTGACCGACGAGCTGCCCAAGGCGATGTGCCCCGTGGGCAACCGTCCGCTGGTCGACTGGGCGCTCGACCGCGTCGCCCGGCATGTCGACCCGGAGGCGGTCGCCGTCAACGCCCACGGGAGCCAGCCGGTGCTGGCCGAGCACGCGGCGCGCCGCGCGCACGTGTCGGTGGAGGAGGGCGAGCGGCTCGGCACGGCGGGGGCGCTCGGCCGGCTGCGGCCCTGGATCGACGGGCGCGCCGTCCTGCTCCACAACGCCGACTCGTTCGTCGAGGACGATCTTGAGACGCTCGTCTCGGGGTGGGACGGCGACCACCCGCGGCTGCTGGTCCGACGCGACGCCGCTCGTGCGGACTTCGACGGGTTGCGCTACCTCGGTGTGAGCCTGCTGCCGGCGCGCTACGTCGACGTCCTGCCAGACGAGCCGTCGGGGCTGTACTCGCTCGTGTGGCGGCCCGAGCACGACGCCGGGACCCTGGAGCTGGTCGAGGCATCCGGGACGTCGATCGACTGCGGCACACCGGCCGACTACCTCGCGGCCAACCTGCACGTGTCGGGCGGGGCTTCGGTGGTCGACCCTGCTGCGGAGGTGCTGGGCAGCATCGAGCGCTGCGTGGTGTGGGCGGGGGCGCGGGTCGGGCCCGGCGAGCGGCTCGTCGATGCCGTGCGGACGCCGTTGCACACTGTCCGCTGCGCACCGCCGTCGGAACCCTGACGGCGCCGACGTCGTCGAGACGAGGGGAGGGACCGGAGTGGACGATCAGGACTGGGTCTTCGACGAGGACTTCGTCGCGGGCGCGCGCAAGCAGGAGGGCTCCGCCGAGGAGCGGGCCGACAAGGCCGCCCGCATCCGGCACGGCCACGAGCGCATGGGCGAGCAGGGGCTGCTGCGCGGGCCGCAGCTGCCGCCGCGCGAGCGCACGTCGTGGTCGTCCAGGACGCTCGGGATCCCGCGCTGGGCCATCGCCGGCGTCACGGTGCTGCTCGTCGCGGGCATGCTCGGGCTCGTGATCGCCCAGGTGCTCTGACCGCTCGCCGTCATGCGGGCGAGGTCCACGACGTAGAGCACGGCGTCCATGTACCGCACGCTACGTAGGCGCGGCGGCGGCTCACCCCTTCCCGCGGCCCTTGCCCTGTCCCTTGTCCTTGCCCTTCGCCTTGCCCTTCTCCCGTGGGCCTGCCTTGTCGGGCCCGGCGCCCGTCGTGCGGGACGTGTCCACGGGCGCGGCGGCCGGCACCGCACGCGGCGCAGGTGCCGACGCCGACGGCTTCCCCGCCCGGGTCGCAGCCCCGGTGGGGGACGAGGTCGGGCTGCTGACGGTCGCCGAGTCTGCAGGGGCGGTGTCGTCCGGGGCGGCGAGCGCCCACACGGCACCTACCAGGAGGACGCCGGCGAGCACGGCGCCCACGGCCGCCAGAGCCCTGCGGTCGCGCACCTCGTCGCGCACCTCGTCGTGGCGCTCGGGCAGTGCTGCGGTGGCCCGCGCGTCGTCCCAGGGCAGCATCGGCTCGAGGTCCACGGCGGTGGGCGGGATGAGCGCTTCGGTGGTGATTGCCGATCCGGCCAGGGGAGCGGTGGCGCCTGTCGCGGCACCGACGAGGACGGGCTCGCGGACACGGGCCAGCGCCAGGTGCAGCTCCGCCGACGTCGGGCGGAGCAGCGGCTCGGGCGCGAGCGACTGGTCCACCACCGGGCGCAGCGACCGGGGCAGCCGGTCGAGATGCGCTGTCCCTGAACGCATCCGCTGGTGCAGCACCTCGGGGGTCCCGTCGCCGAAGGGCGACGACGCCGTAGCCGCGTAGGCCACGGTGCAGCCCCAGCCATGGACGTCCGATGCCGTCGACGCAGGTCGTCCGGACATCACCTCGGGGGCGCACCACCCGGGCGATCCCAGGCGCGCGCCCGGTGCCACCGGCTCGTCCTGGGTGCGTACCAGGCCCAGGTCGATGAGCCGGACGCCGTCGGGGCCCAGCACCACGTTCGCGGGCGTCACATCGCCGTGCACGAGGCCGTGCGAGTGCAGCGCCGACAGCGCCTCGGCCAGGGAGGCGGCGACGCGCTCGACGTCGTCGTGGCCCAGCCCGCCGCCCGACGCCGCCTCCGCCACCGAGGGCCCGGGCACGAACTCCGAGGCGAGCCAGGGCCGTGCGGCATCGACGTCGGCGCCCACCAGCCGGGGCACGAACGTGCTCTCCAGAGAGGCGAGGTGCCGCATCGCCGCGACCTCGGCCCGGAAGCGCTCGCGGAAGAGCCGGTCGTGGGCCAGGTCGGCGCGGACCAGCTTCACCACGACCAGGGAGTCGGGCCGATCGTCCTCGCGCCCGAGGTACACCTCGCCCATGCCGCCGGCGGCGAGCCGGCCGAGGAGATGGAAGGGTCCGACGCGGGACGGGTCCGCAGGGGTGAGCGGGGTGGGGGCACGCACCGGCCCTCTGTACCCGTCACCGTGCGTCCTCAACCCTGCGACTCTCCGCGTCCGGCGGGGACACGCGCCGGCTGTGGCGTGCCCCGTGACGCCGGGGACTCAGCCGCGCGGCTCGTCGGCCAGGCAGGCCAGCACGAGGGCGGGGTCGGCGGCCTCCTGCGCCGCCTGGGCGACCGTGGCCGCCATCGTCGCCAGCTCGCCCTCCGGCAGCTGGCGTGCCCAGTGCATGGGACCGCCGAGATGGCGGGGGAAGCCGAAGCCGTTCACCATGACCACGTCGACGTCGTCGATGTGACGGGCCGTCCCGTCTTCCACGGCTCGGCAGCCCTCGACGACCAGGGCGCCCACGGCGCGGCGCACGATCTCGTCCGGACCGATCGGCCGCCTGCGCAGTCCCTTGCGCGCGGATTCCGCCAGCACGAGCGCGTCCACCAGAGGATCCGCGGTGCGGCGGCCCTTCTCGTCGTAGGCGTAGTAGCCCGCAGAGGTGCGCCTCCCCAGACGTCCCTGGTCGACGAGCACGTCGGGGATGTCGACGTACCGGGCGGGCAGCCGTCCTTCGCGCCGCAGCCGCTCCCTCAGCGAGTGCGCGATCTGCAGGCCGGAGAGGTCGGCGACCGCGAACGGGCCCAGCGCGAAGCCGAAGCCCTCGAGGGCGCGGTCGACATCGGCTGGCAGTGCGCCGTCCTCGATCAGGTACTCGGCATGACGGCGGTAGGCGGCGAAGAGCCGGTTCCCGATGAATCCCTCGCGGTCGCCGGCCAGGACGGGCTGCTTGTCCATGTCCGCGACGAGCCTGAGGACCGTCGAGACGGTCTCGGGGGCGGTGAGGGCCGTGGGGACGACCTCCACGAGGCGCATGACGTCGGCAGGGTTGAAGAAGTGCAGGCCGATGAGCGCCGCGGGGTCGGGCAGGGCTGCGGCCAGGCTCGCGACCCCGAGATAGGAGGTGTTGGTCACCAGCACGGCGGACGGCGCCTGGCGCTGGGCCTCCACCAGGACGCCGGCCTTGATCGCCGCATCCTCGAACACCGCCTCGACGACGAGCTCGGCCCCCGCGAGATCCTCCATGCGCCCGGACGAGGAGAGCCCGGAGGCTGCCCGTTCGCCGGTCTCGGGCTCGAGCAGGCCTCTGGCCACCGCTCTCTCGAGCGACTGCCGAGCACGGTCGCGGCCCCGGGCTGCTTGCTCGGTGTCGACGTCGATGAGCATCACCTCGGCCCCGGACCGGGCGAGCGCCGCGGCGATGCCGGAGCCCATCGCGCCGGCGCCGATGACGGCAGTGCGACGCAGCGCGGTCGGAGACGGCCGGATGCCGCTGCGCCGGGCCGCGGCACGCTCGGCGAAGAAGATGTGCCGCAGGGCTGCGGCCTCCGCACCGACGCGCAGCCGGTCGAAGCGCGCCCGTTCCTCGGCGAGGGCAGCTCCGACGGGCACGGATCCGGCCATCCGCACCAGCTCCACGGCGTCGGCCGCGTTGGGCCGCTGCTTCGAGGTGCGCATGCCGTCGTCCACGGCTGCGGCGAAGAGGGCCTCGTCGACGGGAGGCACGGGCAGGCCGGACGTGGGCCGCTTGCTGCAACGGCACGCGGCCTCGACGGCAGCGCCGAGCAGGTCGGCCTCGGTCGTCTCGTCCAGCAGCCCGAGCGCCAGGCCTTCGGCTCCCGAGATGCGGCGGCCCGTGAGGATCAGCCGGATCGCGGCGACCGGCCCGACCAGGCGGGGCAGCCGCTGCGTGCCGCCGGCCCCGGGGACCATCCCGAGCGAGACCGCGGGCATGCCCAGCCGCACACCCGGTGAGCCGATGCGGTAGTCGCAGCCCAGCGCGAGCTCGAGCCCGCCGCCGAGGGCGAAGCCGTCGAGCGCGGCCACCACCGGCAGGGGGCAGGCCTCGATGGCGGCGATCACGGTCGGGAGCAGCGGCTCGGGCACGGGCCCGTCGAACTCGGTGATGTCCGAACCGGAGACGAACGTCCCCCGCGCACCGATGATGACGCCGGCGACGAGCGCCGGGTCGTCCGCGAGCCGACGGATGCCGTCGAGCAGGCCCGCGCGCACCGCCGCGGAACTGGCGTTGACCGGAGGGTTGTCGATCGTGAGCACGAGGACGTCGCCCCTGGAGGCGGGGCGTACGTCGATGCGCACGGCCGGGACCGGCGAGCTCATGCCTCCTCCCGCTCCACCACGCGCACGAGGGCGTCGACAGCGACGGCCCCGCGGCCCTCTGGCAGGACGATGACCGGGTTGGCCTCGGCCTCGACGACGGCGCCGTCCGTCACGACGCCCACGCGCGAGACTGCGACGATCACCTCGGCGAGCGCAGCCACGTCGCCCCTCGGCAGGCCGCGGTATCCCTGGACCGCCTTGAGCGAGACGACGTCGTCGATCATGTCCTGCGCGGTGGCGAGGTCGACGGGGGCTGTGCGCACGCTGCGGTCGTGATGGAGCTCGGCCAGGACGCCCCCGGCCGCCAGGACGACGACCGGCCCTGCCAGCTCGTCGTGGCGGAAGCCGACCAGCACCTCGCCCACGCCCTCGACCATCTCCTGGACGAGCACGCGGTCGAGACCGACGTGGGGCGCCGACGTCGAGACCTGAGCGACGATGCTCGAGATGGCAGCGGCGAGACCGTCCCGGTCGCGGACGCCGAGGACCACTCCGCCGATGTCGGACTTGTGCGGCGCGTCGGGCGACAGGATCTTCACAGCGGCGGGCACGGCGACCGGCATCTCGGGCGAGGGCATCGCGGTGCTCACCACTGCGTACGGCGCATGGGCGACGCCGACGGAGGCGAGCAGCCGGTAGGACTCGTCCTCGTCCAGTACGCGGCTGCGGCCGCCGGGATCCGGGTGGACTGCGGGAGAGCCCGTCGGCCTGCGACGGCCGAACACGGCGACGAGCGCATCGGCGCACGACTCCGGCGTGGCGAAGGCGGCCACGCCGCTGCGGCGCAGCAGCGCGAGCGCCTCGGGGGCCTCGGGCATGACGAAGGCCGCCAGCGGGCGGGCCGTGCCCGCGCTGTCGGCGATCGGCTTCACCGCGAGGTCGGGATGGAAGCGGGCCGACGACCCGGGCACGGCCACGACGGCGTCGAACTCGGGCGCGGTGGTCAGGACGTCGAGCGCGGCCTTCATCACCTCGTAGCGGGCCCCGGCGAGGGTGAGGTCGACCAGCGCCCCCGGGCCGGCATCGATCCCGTGCTCGGCCAGCCGGAGCAGCGTCTCGGCGGACGGCGGCGTCGGCACCGCCCCGTACGTGGCGAGGCAGTCGACCATCATCGCGCCGCCACCGCCGGTGGTGGAGACGACGGCGACGCGGGGCTGGCGCAGCGGCCGCTCGGCGAGGGCGGTGGCGCGCGCCAGGTGCTGCGCCTCGAGCAGGGCCTCGAAGTGCGATACCCGGGCGATCCCGAGGGACTGCAGGAGCGCGCTCGCCACGGTGTCATCGCCAGCGAGCGCTCCGGTGTGGGACACCGCGAGGTCGGCCGCCGCAGCGGACCGGCCGAGCTTGTAGGCGACGACCGGCTTGCCCCGCTCCGCTGCGGCGTGCGCGAACTCCCGCAGGTCGTCCACCCCGGACAGGTTCTCGAGGAACAGCGCGTAGCTGGCGACGCCGGGGTCCTCCAGGGAGGCCAGGCACAGCTCGCCGAGCGAGAGGTCGAGCTCGCCACCGGTGGAGACGAGCGCCCTGAAGCCGATCCCCATGGACTTCCCGCGGGAGAGCAGCGCGCCGATCGCACTGCCCGACTGGGAGGCGACGAACACGTCGCCGGCGGGAAGATCGGGCTCGACCAGAGCGGCGTTGGCCGTCAGCAGGAAGCCGTCGGCGAGGTTGACCACGCCGAGGCTGCTCGGACCGAGCACCCGGGTCGTCGACGACTCGACGGCCTGCCGGAGCCGGCGCACGCGGTCTCGGCCGGCAGGGTCGGACTCCGTGAACCCGTCCGCCATGAGGGTCACGACCGGCACTCCGATCTGTGCGCACTCCTCGAGGGCGTCGAGCGCCGGTTCCGCGGTGGTCACGACGAAGACGTGGTCCGGTACCTCGGGAAGGTCGCGGACCCGTGCGTAGGACCGCTGTCCGAGAACCGTCGGCCGGGCCGGGTTCACGGGGTGGACCCGCCCGCCCCAGCCGGACGCCAGCAGGTACTCCAGCGGGCGGGCCGTCGTCTTGCCCGGGGTGCCGGAGGCGCCCACGATCGCCACGCTTCTCGGGCGTAGCAGCGCCTCGGACAGCGCCGGCCCTGGAGCGCCGTCCCGGCCCGCGGTCCGTGCCGCGGTCACGTCGCGCTCGTCGGGGCCGGGCGCGGCGGGCGCTGGTCGAAGCGCCGGCCGAACACCGTCTCGGCGATGCGGTTCTTGAGGATCTCGGTGGAACCGCCCGCGATCATCCAGCCGCGCGTGCGCCGGAAGCAGTACTCCACCAGCGACTCCTCGCTGAAGCCGGTGCCTCCCATGGCCTGAACGGCGACGTTCGCGGCGCCGTAGCCGGCCTGGTTGGCGGCGTACTTGGCGACGGCAGTCGAGTGGGCCGAGGGGAGCCCGTCCTCGCCCTCCAGCGCCGCTCGGTGCAGCAGCAGCTGGGCGGAGTCCAGAGCGACGGCCTGCTCGGCGAACATCCACTGCAGTCCCTGGAACTCCGCCAGCGGACGCCCGAACTGCTCGCGGGTGTTGAGGTGCGCGACGGCGGCGTCGAAGGCGTACCTGCCGACGGCGATGGAGCGCGACGCGTTGCCGAGCCGCTCGACGTTGAAGCCCGCGATCTGCTTCTTGAAGCCGCCCTCTCCGAGCAGCACCTGCGAGTCAGGGATGAAGCAGTCCTCGAAGTAGAGCTGGCTCCACTGCTCCCCGTTCATGAACGCGGACGGCGTCCCCACCGTGAGACCGGGCGTGCCCCGGTCGACCAGCACCGAGCCGATCCCCGACGTGCCGGGGCCGAACCGCAGGTACACGAGGAAGACGGCGGCCTCCGGGCTGTGCGTCCCGAAGACCTTGGTGCCGTTGATGGCCCACCCGCCGTCCTTGCGGGTCGCGGTGGTCCTGAGCTCCGTGACCGCGGATCCCGCCTCGGGCTCGCTCATGCTCAGACCGATGACCGACCTTCCCCCGAGCAGGTCCGGCAGGTAGCGCTCGCGCTGCTCGTCGGTCGCGTACTCGGCGAAGGTGCGGATCGCGCCGAAGTTCCCCGCCTGGACGACGTCGGCGCTGCGGGGGCAGTACTTGGCGACGGCCTGGATCGCCGTCACGGCCGCCAGCAGCGACGCGCCCTGGCCGCCTTTGTCCTCGGGGATGGTGAGCCCGAGCAGGCCCTGGTCCGCCATGGCCCGAGCCACGTCCCAGGGGTACGCGTGCGAGTGGGCACGGGCCAGCGCACCGTCTGCCAGGTTGCGGCGTGCGAACGACTCGACGGAGTCGCGGAAGGCGACGATCTCGTCGGGGAGGCGGAAGTCCATGGTCGGTGCTCCGGTCGGGTGCGGCTGGGCTCGGGGGAGTGGGGGCGGCGCGCTGTGCGGGTCAGCCGCGGCCGTCGATGATCCGGACCATGACCGGGTAGTACTCGTCGACGTACCCGGCGTCGCGCGTCTGCTCGAGCAGCGCCATGGTCTGCTTGGCGGCCCTGAGGTCCAGGCCGGCCGCGTCGGCGAGTGCGAGCGCCAGGCCCAGGTCCTTGATCGCGTACTTGGTCGGGAAGGTCTGCGTCGGGAACTCGTCGGGCACCAGGGTCGCCATGGCCGACCGGCGCAGCTGGAAGCTGTCGGCCGAGCCGAGCTGCAGCGTCTCGAACAGCAGCCTGCCGTCGACTCCTGAGGCGCGGCCGACGGCCATCGCTTCCGCAAGCGCGTTGACGGTCTGGAACACCACCATGTTGTTGAGGATCTTGATCACCTGCCCGTTGCCCAGGCCGCCTGCGTGCACGATGTCGGAGCCCATGCAGGCCAGGAGGGGCTGCAGCTCGCCGAACATGTCGTCGGAGGCCCCGACCGTGATGAGCAGCGTGCCGTCCTGGGCGGCCTGGCGCAGTCGCGCCACAGGGGCATCGACGAGCGTGATCCCGTGGGCGGCCAGCCTCTCGCCGAGCTCGCGCGTGCGGGCGACGTCGCTCGTGCTCATGTCGACGATGACTGCCGGGCGCTCGTCTGCGGCGAGGATCTCGTCGCAGACCGTCTCCACCTGCACGATGCTGGGCAGCGAGAGGAAGACGATCTCGGCACGGGCAGCCACCTCGGCCACGTCGCGCGCACGCGCGGCCCCCGCAGCCACGGCCGAGTCGAGCGCCGTCTCTACGGGGTCGTAGGCGACGACCGGCAGACCCGATCGGCGCGTCAGGTTCGCGCACATGGGGCCGCCCATGACGCCGAGACCGATGAATCCGAGGGCTTCGCTGCTTGTCACGTGGGGTCCTTGTCTGCCGGGAGGGAGATGCCCCTCCGGTGCCCGGGGGTCAGTGGAGGTCGACGATGACGCTCTTGACCTGGCTGTAGTGGAGGAGCGCGTCCATGCCCTTCTCCCGCCCGATCCCGCTCTGCTTGTAGCCGCCGAACGGCACCTCCACCCCGGCGCCGGTGTAGCGGTTGATCTGCACCTGCCCCGCCTGCAGCGCGGCCGCGAGGCGGTGCGCGCGCCCGAGATCCGCGGTGAAGACCCCCGCCGAGAGGCCGTAGCTCGTGTCGTTGGCGATGCGGACGGCCTCGTCGAGGTCGTCGAACGCGAGAACGGACTGAACGGGGCCGAACACCTCGGTGCGCGCGATGGGCATGTCCTGGGTGACGTCTGCGAGCAACGTAGGCGCGACGAACCAGCCCGAGGACAGGTCGCCGTCGGTGCCGCCCGTGACGACCCGCGCGCCGTCGGCGCGGGCGTCCTCGACGAGGCCGAGGACGCGCTGGCGCTGCTGCTCGCTCACGAGAGGTCCCAGGTCCGGGTCGTCCAGGCCGGGGCCCAGGCGCAGACCGCTGAGCCGCTCCGCCACCAGCTCGACGAACGTCTCGTGCACAGCCCGGTCGACCAGCAGCCGTGTCGTGGCGAAGCACGACTGGCCCGAGTTGCGCACGACGGCCAGCGCGCCTGCTGCAGCAGCCCTCGAGAGGTCGGCGTCCGCGCACACGATGGTGGGGGACTTGCCGCCGAGCTCGAGGTTGCAGCCGACGATCCGGTCGGCCGCGGCGCGGCCCACGAGCCTGCCCGTCGCCACCGATCCGGTGAAGGCGATGTGCTGGACGAGCTCATGCCGGACGAGGGACTCGCCGACGCCGCCCGGCCCCAGGACCACGTTGCAGAGCCCGGGGGGCAGGCCGGCCTCCGTCATGAGCACGGCGGCGAGGGCGGTCGTCAGCGGTGTGATCTCGGACGGCTTGACCACGACCGCGTTGCCGGCCGCCAGGCTCGGTGCCACGCCGCGCATCATCTGGCTGAGGGGCGCGTTCCACGGCGTGATGTGCGCGACGACGCCGTACGGCTCGCGCACCGTGTAGGCGAACGTCCCGAGCGGCTGGCTGAGCGTCTGCCCGGCCACCTTGTCGCACGCACCGGCGTAGTACTCGAGGTAGCGCGCCGTCACGTCCACATCCGCGCGGGCCTGGGACAGGGGCTTGCCCGTATCGAGCGATTCCAGGCGGGCGAGCGCGGAGGCGTTGGTACGGAACGCATCGGCGCATCGCAGCAGGATGCGGCCGCGGTCGGCTGGCGAGATCCGGGCCCAGTCGCCCTGCCAGGCTTCCTGGCCGGACCTCACCGCGGCGTCGACGATCTCGTCGGAGGACTCCTCGAACTGCCCGATGATCTCCCCGCTGCTCGGGTCGGCCACCTCGTGCACCTGGCCGCCTGCGCCGGGGGACCACCATCCGTCGATGACCGCGGTGAGGGTCCTCGGGATTCCGGTGGCCGCGAGCTCGCCGTGCTCCTGGAGCTGGGACCCCGCCATGCCGCGCTGTTCCTCTCCCGAGCGCCCGGCCGGCCCGGGGATGCGCGGAAAGGTATCAAGGTAGGGACGTTCGAGCAATCATCGTGCCGACAGGCCGGCCGAGTATCGTGGCTGTGCGCCCGGGCGGGCGCCGTGCTCGAGGAGGGCGATGACCACCCAGATCCTGGACCCGCGCGCGGGGCTCCCGCTGTACCACCAGCTCGCCGACCTGCTGCGCCGCCGGATCATCTCGGGCGAGCTGGCGGTCGGTGCGACGCTCCCGACCGAGGCCCAGCTCATGGCCGCCTACAGCGTGAGCCGGGTGACGGCCCGGCAGGCCGTCGGCCTCCTCGTGGACGAGGGCCTCGTCGAGAGGGGCAGCGGGCGAGGGACGCGGGTGCTGCCTGCGGCGACCGCGCGAGCCGGACAGCACTTCAGCGGTTCGCTGTCCGAGCTGATCAACGAGACCCAGCGCACCCGGGTGAAGGACGTCCGCATCGAGCGCGGTGTCCCTGCGCCAGCCGACGTGCGGGAGGCCCTCCGGCTCGCCCCCGACGGCTCCGACCTGGTGAGGGTGTCCCGGACCCGGTACCTCGACGACGAGGTGTTCGCCTACACGGTCGACCATCTCCCGGCCGGGATCGGGCGCCTCGTGACCAAGCGCGCCCTCGCCCAGGACTCGCTCATGGCACTCCTGGCCAGATCCGGCGTGGACCTGGCCAGCGCGCGGCAGGCCATCCGGGCCGACGTGGCCAACGCCGAGAACGCCCCGCTCCTGGATCTGCGTCCCGGCGACCCGGTCCTCGCGGTGACGCGCGTCGTGTACGACAGCAGGCGCCAGCCCGTCTACCACATCCGGACCTACTACCGCGGCGACCGCTACACCTACACCGTCGAGCTGCGGCTCAACAACGCCGACCCCGGCGCCATCCATGGCGACCTGGCGTAGGGCCGCTGCACCTGCCACGACGAAGGCCCCGACCTGCAGGTCGGGGCCTTCTGCTGTGTCCGAGGGGTCGCTAGACCCGGCCCGGGGCGGGCTGGAGCCCACCGGGGGCTCCCAGCCGGGCTCTTGGCGCCCGGCGATAGGTGTGGTGGCTTGGGCGGCGGTCATGGCGGGCTCCTCGCAGGTGCTTGGGCAGACGACCGGCTGGTCGCGTTGGGCCAAGGTGCCGGTACGTGCCCGGCTGGCACAGGTCTCAGCGTTGCGGCGGACTGGGACAGATCGTCCCCTGATCGGTTGCGCGGCGGGGGCGCTGCCCGTGCTGGGCATGGCGCCCCGGCTCGTGCCTTGACCACGCTGGGGCGGGCCGCTACGGCATGATCGCGAGCGGAACGATCCGACGGCCGACGCACGTCGCCCAGGCTTCCGGGACGGCGAGAGAGCCGTGAACGAGGCCGGGTTCGGCGCGACACCGGGCAGGGGGGTGCTGGAGTGGACGAGCGCGGGCTTCCCGACGCCCTGTTCGAGCTCGCCGACTGCCTCAAGCACGTCACCCGGGACTTCGAGGGAACGGTCCGCAGGCTTATGGCGAACCCGTCCTCAGGCACCGCCCGGGAGCAGCGGTGCCTGCGTGACCTGCAGACGTCCCTGCCCGAGGCCGAATGGGAGCGGCTTCCCTCCCTGCTGCGCACGGAGCTGGATCGGGGCCGCGGCCCGATCCGCCCCCGTCCAGGCGACCGGAAGAGGCCCGCCGATCCCCGCCCCGATCAGTCCCCGCGGCAGCGGGTCGAGGTTGCAGCGCGCCGCGAGGAGGCGCGGCGCCGACTCGCGGAATGCCTCCAGAACGACTACCTCGCCGGCCCCCAAATCTTCGCCGATGAGCTCGCGCAGTGGTTGTCGGACGACGACTTCGACGCAGCGCGTCGGTCAGTCGTGGAGGACTGGGCTGCTCGCCGAGGCCACTGGTCGCCTGACGCGGCGCAGGCAGCGGCCGCCTCGCCGACCGGTGGCCACGTCCTGGTCACAGCCCGAGCCGGGAGCGGGAAGACCGCAGTCCTGGTGAACAGGGCCGCCTTCCTGATCGAGCACTGCGGTGTGCCCGGCGATCAGATGCTGCTTCTCGCCTTCAACCGGCGTGCCGCCGAAGAGATGGAGCAGCGCATCTCCCTCCTGACCAGCAAGCCTCCTCCCCACGTGTCGACCTTCCACTCCCTCGCCTATGCGGTCGTGCAGCCTGACGAGCGCCTCGTGTACGACGAGCCGGAGGACCCGAGCCCCGTCCTGAGCCGCCTGGTGCAGCAGGCGATCGACGAGGCCTGCCGGGAAGAAGCGTTCCAGCGTCGGGTGCGCTCGGTGATGATGCAGTTCTTCCGCGCCGACTTGGATTCCGACCAGTCCCGCTCGCTCGGCGCGAGCGCCCAGCAGAACCTGGCCATGCGGCGGAGCCTGCGTCAGCTCAGCCTGGGCGGAGATCGGGTCAAGTCGCACGGCGAGAAGGTGATCGCCAACTTCCTGTTCGAGCGCGGCATTGCCTACGAGTACGAGCGGTCCGTCCGATGGGGGAGCACGGTCTACCGCCCCGACTTCACCATCGATCTGCCCGGCGGCGGGACCGTCGTCCTCGAGTACTTCGGGCTCGCCGGCGATAGCGCCTACGACTCGAAACGCGCCGAGAAACGTGCTTTCTGGAACAGGACTCGCACACCGCTGGTCGAGCTGGATCGCCATGAGCTCGCCGGCGACCCGCCACGTGTCGAGGCCGTGCTTCGCCGCAAGCTGGAACGCGTCATGCCGGTGCCGGCCAGGCAGTCCGACGAGGAGATCTGGGCCCGCTGCCGCGATCACTCGATCCTGTCGATCTCGCGCAGCCTGCGCGGCTTCATCACGCGAGCCCGGCAACTCGGCCTAGCACCGCAGGAGGTCAGCGAACTTGAGATCCCGCCAGGCTTGTCCGGGTCGCCGTTCCTCCGTGAGTACGTCCGCCTCGGCGCGGATACCTACCAGGCCTACCTCGACCTGCTGGCTGCGCAGTCATCGGAGGACTTCAGCGGGCTGGTCCAGCGCGCCACGGCCCGCGTCCGTGCAGGATCGACAACCTTCAACCGAAGAGGACGGTCAGGTGATCTCGCCCGTATCCGGTTCATCCTCGTCGACGAGTTCCAGGACTTCTCCACCCAGTTCCACCAGTTGGTCGACGCGGTCACGCAGGCTGCCCCCAGGGCAGAGGTCTTCGCCGTCGGCGACGACTGGCAAGCCATCAACGGCTTCGCGGGGTCCGACCTCACGTTCTTCGAACGCTTCGGCGACTACTACCCGGCGGCGCAGGCCCGGCACCTGACGACGAACTACCGATCAACCCGGCCGGTGGTCGAAGCTGGCAATCACCTCATGGTCCGGCTCGGCATGCCTGCGGAAGCGCACAACGGCGGTGGGACGCTGATCGGCTGGACCGACACCCAAGACGTCGACCTCGGGGTCTCCGACCTTGCCCGTCTGGCCGGGAAGCCCGGTCAGCGCCGACTCGCAGCCATCGAGCGCATCGTCCAGCGCTCCCTCGGTCAGGGCGACACGGTGCACCTGCTGACCCGGCGGACCCCGGACGACGGACTCCTTCGCCTGCTGCGCCAGACCTTCCCCGACGCGCGGGACCGCATCACCGCATCGACGGTGCACAAGTACAAGGGCCGCGAGTCCGATGCGGTCGTGCTCCTGGACGCCGATGGGAACAGCTTCCCCCTCATCCATCCCGAGTGGGCGTTCCAGTCGATCTTCGGGGATTCGCTCGCAGATATCGTCGATGCCGAGCGACGGCTCCTGTATGTCGCCCTGACCCGCGCCCGCCGGTACCTGCACCTCCTGGTCGACAGCCGGAACCCGAGCCCCTTCCTCACTGGCATCCGCAGCTCCCCGTGGTTCCAGGAGGTCCCTTGGAGCACCCTCGCTCCCCTCGACTCCGCAGCACAGGCGCCCGGGGCGACAAGGGTCGTGGTGAGCGGAGCGACGTTCGCCGCACGTGAGGCCCTGAAGGCGGCCAAGTTCCGGTGGGAACCCGAGACCCGGACCTGGTGGCGGCACACGTCTGGATCGCTTGCAGACTGGCGAGCGGAGCCGTGGGCCGCGACCTCCGCCGATCTCGAAGTCTCGATCTCCCACGACGGAACCACTGTCCGCTTCCACAACCGCGATCGCGGTCGCTGGCAAGAGGTTCGGAACTGAGAGGCGATTCCTGCGCCGTCGACGCCTTAGGCCGCCACGTGCCCGGAGGCGGGTTCGCGGACGCCCGGCTGCACATAAGGCCTGCTTCCGACGCCTCGCATGTGCGTCCCGAAGATCCGCGGCCCCCAAGCAGTCGCACCGGAGGGTCTCGTGTGATCGAGGTGAACAGCCATGTCGGCGGCCCCAGCCGGTGCCGTTGTCCGAGGGGAGACGCCGTCACCGGGGAGCCGCTGACACAGGTGCGCGTCGCAGCACCGGGACTCATCCCTTCGGCACGCTTCGGGCCGCTTGCTGCGGCAAGATCACGTGCTGAACGATCTTCGACGGATCAGGAGCTGTAGCGGGACCCCGGGACTGCGGTGGCTCGCTTCCGAGAGGGGGAGCGGATGCGCGCGCAACCGGCGCCAAAGACGGTCCGCACGCGGCGCAGATTCGACTGGACGCTGGTCAGCGACCGGGTCTGCCGCGATCTGCTCGCCTGCGCCATCGACGCCCAGGACGACGGGTACGCCGCCCCCGTCGTGCCCGAGGGGCAGATCCGGCACTACCTGGCCCGGGTGTTCGGCAACCAGCCGAGCATGGCCGCCCTGGAGAAGTGGCAGGCCTGGGACTGCATCTACGACTGGGCGCTGCGCGAGGCCAGCGCCGAGGAGCTGGCGCACGTCGTCACGGCGGTCCAGCACCAGATGACCGGAAGCGCCAGGCACGAGGAGCTGCGGACGCAGGCGCAGCGGCGCGCCTTCCTTGGGGCCCGTCGGCGCAGCAACACCACCTTCCGCGCGGCCGTCCTGGCGGCGTTCGTGGCCCTCCACAAGTCCCCGCAGCCGGTCCGGGTCGGTCCCGGCGGTACCCCGGTGGGCGACGAGGACGGCTACGTCGCCCTGCTCGGCCACGGTGCGCCGTCCGGTGAGCTGCGCGACTACCAGCAGAAGGCGATCGAGGGCTTGGACACCCTTCTTGCCGGACGCAGCGTCTCTTCTCGCAGCGGCCTGGTGGTCCTGCCGACCGGTGCCGGCAAGACCCGCGTCGCGGTCACCTGGTGCCTGCAGCAGATGGCCCGGCGGCGTCGGACCCGGGTGCTGTGGATCGCCCACCAGGAGGAGCTGCTCCTGCAGGCGGCCGACACCTTCCAGCGCCTCGCGGCTGCCCAGGACCCTGGGTTCGCCCGTCGGCTGCGCGTCATCTCCAGCGGCCAGTCCAAGCCCAGCACCCTGGTCGAGCCCGAGCTCGATGTCGCCATCGTCACCTGGCAGTCCCTGGCCAGCGACTGGAACCGGTCGTGGCGGCGCATCAGCACGTTCATGTCCCGGCCGACGATCGTCGTCGTCGACGAGGCGCACCACGCCGGGTCCATGAGCTACCGCAGGATCCTCGACCACGCCGCCAAGTCCAGCCCCGCATGGTTCGTCGGCCTCACCGCGACGCCCTGGCCCACGACGTCGGAGGCGGCACGCAGTCTGCGCGACCGGTTCCCCACGACGCTCGTCGAGGTCACTCCCGAGACGCTGCAGGCGCAGAAGGTCCTCGCCGTCCCGGTGGTGCACACGATCGAGACTAAGCAGCGGATCGAGCTCACCGACCACGAGATCGCGCTGAGCGCCGGCGACCTCCACCCCAGCGTCCTGCGCAAGCTGCAGACCGAGGCGCGCGACGGGCTGCTCATCCGCACGTGGAAGGCCGCGCCCGACCAGTGGGGCAAGACCCTGGTGTTCGCCACCAGCAAGGCGCACGCGGACCGCCTGGGCCACGAGCTGGGCCAGGCCGGGGCGCACGTGAAGGTGCTCCACTCCGGCGTCGACGAGCACCGCAGCGACATCCTGGCCTGGTTCCGCGACCGCAAGCACCCGACGAGCGTCCTGGTGTCGGTGGGCATGCTGACCGAGGGGGTCGACCTGCCGGCCGCGCGGACCGCGTTCCTCGCCCGGCCCACCACCAGCCGCATCCTCATGCGCCAGATGATCGGCCGGGTGCTGCGCGGGCCCAGCAGCGGTGGCGGCGCGGTCGCGCACGTGGTCTACCTGCGTGACGAGTGGGCCAACTTCGACGACGTCCTCGAGCCCGGCGAGCTGCCCGACATCCCGACGGTCGGTTCGCCCGGCACGGACGCCAAGGAGGCGCTCAAGCTGCCGCCCGTCCGGGACGAGGACGGCGTGCCGGTGCCCGACGACGTCCTCGCCCAGCTCCAGCGCGCCTACCGGCGCCGGGTGGCGCGCATCCCGTTGGACCCGGCCACCTCACGGACGGTTCTCGTCGGCTACTACGTGACCGCGACCAGCAACGTGCCGGTCATGGAGCACCAGCGCGACGGGTACTCCCGCCTGATCAAGCACACACTCGCCGGCGCCGGGTTCCAGGGGCGTCCGCCGATGTCGTTCTTCGAGGACGACCACCCGCCCTACCCGACGGACCGACAGCTCAAGGACGTGCGCAGCCACGTGGAGCTGACCGGCGAGGAGCCGCCGTTCGTCGCCATGGTGGCACCCGTCGACCCGCGGGCCGTCGCGGAGGAGATCCGCCGCCGTCCGCTCACCGACCGCCAGCGCGAGGCGCTGCTCAAGGAGCGGTTCGAGACGACACTGGCGCGTGTCGCCTACAAGTCCCTCGACCACTTCGAGGAGGCCGTGGAGCGGGAGCTGCGCGAGCTGCGTCAGGCGGCGCGAGCAGGACGCAACCCGTCCAACCCGGAGCGCCCGTCCCCGCCGGCCAAGCCGACGAGCGAGAAGGTGACCCTCTGGCGAGACCCGCTGCGGCCCGAGCCCGACATCCGCGTGGTCGTCGAACGCGCCCGTGAGCTCCTCGACGGCGTCGAGAGCGTCGAGACGCTGTTCAACGACGGCTACGTCCCACCTCCCGTGCGGTGGACCGAGGGGGACGTCACCAGCACCTGGGCGCACTGGAGCCTGAAGATGACCGGCCGGAACAGGGGGCAGGCCGCCATCCGGATCAACCGGCGTCTGCAGGCCCGCAAGTCGCAGATCTCCGAGGACCTGCTCGAGTACCTGGTCTTCCACGAGCTCCTGCACGACCTGCTGCCCGGCCGAGGCCACGACGCGGAGTTCCGGCGTCTCGAAAGCTTGTGGCCCGGTGCCGACCAGCACGACCTGATGCTCGATACGTTGTACGAGAAGTTCTCGATGGACGGGCCGGCACAGCCTCGGCCCCGTGGTGGAAGGACGCGATGACCGCGCGCGACTGGGATGCCGAACGGGGGAGGCAGCTCGTCGCGCGCACCGCTGGCAGCCCGGACGGGGAGGGCACCCGCCGCGATCCGTCCTGGCAGCCTCGCATGCAAGCGCGGCGTGCCCCGCTGCGCGTCCAGCGGGTCTTCGGGTTCACCAAGGCCGAGGTCGAGGTCCTGGCGAAGCAGCTGCCCGCCCTCAACCGCGCGGCCATCACCATCGAGACCGCACAGGTGCAGCTGGCCCGCGGCTCGACCAAGGCCGCCGAGAAGCAGGCCCGTCAGGCCTGGGCCCAGGTCAAGTCGCTGGCAGCCGGCTACGGCCAGTCCAAACGGGAGAGCAGGCAGAAGATCGCCCGCAAGATCCGTCGACCGTTCACCGCTCTGCAGTCCTCGGGGCTCGACATCGGGCTGCCCGCCCCGGTCAGTGCCGTGGCACGACGTTCGAGCCCGCAGCCGGCGACCGGCCAGGTCTGTCCACGGTGCCAGCTCCAGCTGACGGCCGCCGACACCGCCCGGGGCGGGACGACCCACGACGACTGCTGACACGCTGGCTTCCGACGGCCTAGTCGCGCATGCCTCTGCCTAGGACGGTCGCTCCGCTGGTGATGGCCCGGTTGTCGTGGGGTAGGTCGCGAGAACCGAGCGGTTCGGCTATGGCTTCCTCTCCCATCAGGCACAGGAGACGTTGGGCGAGCAGGTTCCTTCATGCACCGAGACGACGCCGTCGGCATCTGCCTCGGACCATCGCCTCCGGCCCTCGGCGATGAACCTCGCGCGCAGATCCAGGTCGACCAGAGCGGAATCTATGGCCTTCCGCCAGAACTCACGGACCGCCGCCTGGTCAGCCAAGTCGTCGAGCTCGTCGTAAGGCAGACGGCCGGCGAGCACGTCCTCGACCTCGGGCTGGGTCACGGCTGCTGTCGTTCTGGCCGAACTGCGCTCTTGCTCCCGCTGCGGCCAGGCCCGCACCTCCGCAGTGACGCACGGCCGAGCTCACCCCATCGATCCTGTGGCATGGCTACACCCCCAAGCCGTAGTTGTTCGACTCGCCGGGTGTCAGAATGCCGATGAGCTCCAGTGCGTGCTTGGCGGCGAACCGCAGATCATGGACGTTGCCGGCGAGCACGACGCTCACCTGCCCCCACGCGGCGCCTGGCTCCGCGAGATCTGTTGCCAGCTCTCTAAGGGCAGCGCTGAGCTCGTTGTCGGTGGTGGCTTTCGCGTGCTTGTACATCGCGGCGCACACCGGGCAGAGCGCGAGACGGTTCTGGTAATGCTCGGCGCGCAGCGTCCTCAGGAACTGGACGGCCTCGAAGTAGTCCTGATCCCCGACGCGGAAGGGCATCGGCCTGTGGCAGGCCTGGCATCCGACGCGTCCGTCCCGGCGCAGGTAGTGGTCACGCAGGTAGGACTTCGCTTCGACGATGGCGGCACCGGCGCCGACCGCGATGCTCCGTTCCCGTACCTCGTAACGGCGCTCCGGTGCACCCAGGGCGAGGCTCCGTGCGGTCTCGACGCGCCTCTCAGGGTCCTCGGACGGCGACCCATCCACTTCCCAGTCGGCTTCCGCGGTGGCCTCCAGCTGCGCCAACAGCTGCTCCACCTCGGCGTCGGATCGGCCCGAGA
Source organism: Actinomycetota bacterium (assembly GCA_020161245.1). Classification (GTDB taxonomy): domain Bacteria; phylum Actinomycetota; class Actinomycetes; order S36-B12; family CAIYMF01; genus Longivirga. Next base: position 81,765 of record JAIUOK010000013.1, read on the forward strand.
GCGCAGCCCCGATACGCCTCAACACGTCGCCCGAGGACAGACCTACCTGCTCGGCAACGACGTCGGCCGCCATGCGCTCTAGCTGGTTGGCAGCGGCATCACGCCCGAAGCCCACCTCATCGAGGAGGCCGCCGCTTGCTGGGGCCTTGAACCCATCGGCCAGTTCGTCGGCTGAGATGGCGTGGGGCAGTCGCAGGTTGCCGTCGATGTCCAGAATCCAGGGCGTCGACTCCAGCTTGTGCGCCAGCGTCGAGCGCATGGGGTGGGGTGTGGTCTGGGCGTTGCACTGGTAGACCGCTCTCGCACGGTCCTTCGCCAGCGGGGCGAGGCAGTCCCACAGAGCGCGCAGCAGGACGGGGTTGCCGGACGCCACGACTGCATCGAACGTAGGCAGGTCCCAGTCGCGCCGTGTGCCGGCGTGCGTCTCGCGCCCCGTGCGCCAGGAGTGCTGGAACTCGGGGTTGCGCCACGGTTCGGTCTTGACGACCGCCAGTTGCGTGATGCCGCCCAGAGCGGCGACGAAGTCGTCCACCCCCTCAAGGTCCCGATACCCGCGCCAGAGGCGGTACTTGGTGGTCGGGGCGAAGGGATCGGCGAAGTACACGTCACTGAGGGCGGTGTCGCGGAAGGGAGCGTCGACGAACACGTCGCGTGCAGCGGCCCAGTACGTCTGGACCAGCGCGGTTTCACCGATGAGGAAGGTGGCGTTGCCGAACTCGGAGGCACGGTCGGGATCAGCCGCCAGGTAGTCCCGGAACAGGGTGACGTCCTTGATGTTCTGGTCGCGGTCCGGGTGGTTGCCGGCCCGGTAGGCGTCGAGCCGAGCCCTCACCTGCGTGGTCTTGTTCCACACCTGGACGCCGGCGGCCTCGTAGAACGTGCGCAGTCCCGCGTTCTCCTTGTCGGGGCGGTCGTCGGCGAACGGCGCCAGGGGGGCGTGCACCCGGGACGCCGCCTTGTCGCTGCGGCTTGCCGGGAGGTAGATGGACGGTCCCCGCACATGCTCCACCTTGCCGCGTGCTACGCGCCGGATCAGCGGGAGGGCCTTGAGCGGCAGGCGGGGCCAGCGCACGTTCTCGTGTGCCTCGCCCAGCAGGGAGTACACACGGCGGAGCTGCTTGTCGTCTTTGGACTCCAGCCACGTGAGCCACGCGTGAAGGTCGCCATCGCAGTCTGAAGAGCGCGTCGGTCGCGGTTCGGGATGTGCAATCCACTGGCCGGACAACGACCCGAGCATGCTCGAGAGGTCCTTCCAGCCGAACTCCTCGATACCCAGGCTCCTGAGGAAGGCACCGGCGCGTCCGGGCCTCTCGGCGACCCAGCGGTACGGGGTCTCCCGCTCGCCGAGCTCGAGGGTCGTCAGCACTTGAAGGTCACCGGGCGTCAGCGCCCGCCGGACGGATGGGGGACTCGCGACCAGGTCGTCGGCATGCGCCCGTTCTTCCCGGCTCCCGAACACCGGAGTCAGTTGGTGGTCGTGGAAGGCCTGAACAACGGCGTGCCTGATCGCCACGTACCGGGCATGAAGCGTGTCTGCGTCGTTCGGCAGCGCCGCGAGCAGCTCGTCCGTGAGCAGCCCCTGTCGGAGCAAGCCTGGGAGCCGCTTCGCGAGCATCGCCCCGATCGCCTCGACCAGCACCGTGTTGTCCGGGTGGTCGGTGACGCTGTCCCGTGCCACAGTCGAGGCGAACCCCGCATGGATGTGGAACCTGAGCCCGGACCGTTCCTTCACCGCGGGGAAGAAGATCGCGACTCGGGCATCGCCGTCCTCCAGCGCCGCCACCCGCAGACGGACCGGGGGCCCACCGTCCCCGGATGTTGCAGGCTGCTTGTCGGCACTGCCGTCCTCGGCTGGCTCCAGTCGGAACGCAGCAGCGATGGGGATGAGCTTGGGCTGATCGGCTCCCTCAGGCGTCATCTCGACCTGGTCGGCGAGGCGCAGCCAATGCTCGACGCCGGCGCCCGCCGGTCCCTCGCGAACAACGGCGATTCCGTCACCTACGAGTTCTCGGCGCTCGATGAGGCCGTCCGTCTCCCCGGGGATGAGGTACATCAGCGACGTCACTCTGGTGAGGAACAGCAGAGTGCTGCCGTCGAGCCCGATCAGGCCTGCCCTGATCTCGTCGTAGGCGCGATCGGCCGGCTTACTGGGGTTGTCGAATGGGAAGCAGAACTCGGTCCAGGAGCTCGATGGTCCAGAGGGAAGCGGCTCCGGGACGATCAGGTCGCGGATGGAGAAGGCGAAGTTGCCGGAACGGATCTGGGGCGTGGAGCAGTAGCTGAAGACGGCCTTGAAGCCGACGCCGAACTTGCCGATGGCCGTCGGATCGTCGGTCTTGGTGGTGTCGCCGATGGACAGGATCGATTCCACGTCGTCGATCGTGAACGGTCTACCGTCGTGCTTGAAGATGAGCCGGTCGGGCTGCAGGTCGAAGATGACCTCGGTGGCCTCAGCGTCTTCGGCGTTCTGGAGCAGCTCGTAGATGAAGTGGGCGTTGTCGGGGTAGAGCTGGGTGAGCAGGTTGCGTACGCCGCGCTCGATGCCTGCTTCGCGCATGGCGACGACAGCTCGGTCCTTGACGGCGTGGATCTCCTGCAACGTGGTCACGGCGCCTGTACCTCCAGGACGCCGTAGCAGAGGGGCTCGGCCAGAAGATCCGCGCGCGACACCGCCTGCAGCAGCGCCGCCTCCCGGCGCTGGAAGTCGATGTCGGCGTTGCGCAGCTGCCCTTCACGCATCCGCCTGATGCGGTCCTCGTTCGCGCCGGCGAGCTGCTCGGTGATCAGCGAGGTACGCGCAGTGTGCGTCGTCCGCAGCGATGCCAACCGCGCATCGAGCGACACCTGCGTCGCGAGCACATGCTCCGCCCGGGCGTCGGCCCACGCGGCGTAGTGCCGCCGGTCGATGCTGTCCCGGTCGCTCTCACCCATCGTCGCTGTGGCGTTGAAGTCGGTCGCCTGGCCCAGTAGGCTGGTCACCACCTCGTCGACGGGGTCAGCAGCGGAGAACACACGGATAGAGAAGTCGTCGCGAAGCCCCAGGTGCGTCCAGCCGAAGATCGCGAAGGGGTAGCGACCGGGCTCCAGGGCGTCCGAGCGGGCGAGCAGCGACGTGGTCGGCACTCCCTCGAGCCGTGCAGCCTGGGCCGCCGCTCGCACCAGCGGGTGGGCCGGGCCGAGCACCTCGATCTCCGGGTCGTCTTCGGCCAGTGATGCGGTGACGACCAGGCGCCGCGTCGGTTCGGTCCCCTTGAGCCAGCGCAGCCAGCGTGAGTCGTTGTGGTTGGTCTCCCGGATGTCCTCCGCGGCCCGAAGCAGGAGCTCCCGGGCGGTCTGGGACGGGCGTAGCACGGCGATCCGGTCCTCGGCCAAGGCGATCTGCCTGCCCGGGTCGATCGTGTTGAGATAGCCGCGCACGAGATGGGCGATGCTCGTGGGGGTCAGCCAGGGTGAGGTTGCCTCGTGGACGGCCGTGTCGTCGGTTCCCTTGACGGCGAGCCCGAACAGGTGGGCCTGTTCGTCTTCGAGCTTCTGCAGCTCCTGCAGGCGTCCCAGCTTGTTGTCGGCCAGTTGTCGGAGGCGGTCGTCCCTCTCAGCCTGGCTGAGGCTGAGGTTGTCGGCGATGCTGCGCATCTCGCGAGTGAGCTCGCCGAGGATCGCTTCGCTCCCGCCCAGGGCGCTCTGGAAGACGCCGATACGGTACAGGCAGCGGTGGTAGATGGAGGCGTCGACGGTCCCGGGCGTGATCAGGTTGATGATCGCCACGGTCTCGCTGCGCTGTCCCCGCCGGTCGATGCGGCCGATGCGCTGCTCCACGCGCATGGGGTTCCACGGCAGGTCGTAGTTCACCAGCGCATCGCAGAACTGGTAGTCCAGGCCCTCTGTCCCCACCTCGGAGGAGAGCAGCAGGTCAAGAGCCCGGGGATCCTCTCGCGGGAGCTTGAACCGTCGCCGCAGTTCGCGCCTGTCGGCATCGGGCACGTTGCCATGCACGACGCCTAGTCGGAGCTCGTCCGTGGCCAGCCGCCGCTGGAGGTAGGCCAGGGTGTGCCGGAAGGTGCTGAACAGGAGGAGCTTGTTGTTCTCCATCGTCTGCTTCTGCTCGACGATGGTGCGCAGCGCGTCGAACTTGGGGTCATCGTCGCCGAGGGCGTGCGTCGCTGCGACTACGGCGTCGATCTCGGTGCGGAAGAGCTCGAGCAGCTCGGTTCCGGGCTGGGTCTCATCGTCGCCGTCCGCTTCGCTGATCTCTTCGCTCGTCAGACGTCGCTGCAGGATGTCGTTCACGAGAGGGCCTAGCCCGTTGATGCAGCTCGCGGCCTGGCGCTGCAGCGTGGAGATGAGGAACTCGACCGGTTGGCCGGGGGCCTGCTGACGAGCCATGCGCCGGCAGAGGTCCACCAGGTCGTCGTAGACCATCCGTTGATCGTCGGAGAACTCGACTTCGACGGTCTCCGGCTTCCGCGTGGTGAAGTTGCCGATGTCCCGCCGTCGGGTGCGGTTGATGAAGCCCGAGAAGGTGTTGAGGCTGTCGAGAGTGCGGACGACCTGAACCCGGTTCTCGTCGCTGCTGGCGTCGTCCAGCAGATCCCGTACCTGCTGGGCGCGAGGGTCGAGGCTGA
>JAIUOK010000014.1 GCA_020161245.1 Actinomycetota bacterium
GAAGGCGACCGCTTCCAGGTCGATGCTGTCCAGCGACAGCTCGGTGGCGTCCTGATCGAACGACGGCAGCGGCGGCGGCGCGGGTTGCGCCTTCGGCGCCGCTTCGATCGGTTCGAGCGACAGGCCGGCGAACGAGGCCGGTTCCGGCGGCACGGGCGGCGCGACGGGTGCGAAGGTCGGTCCGGCGGGCGTCGCATCGGCGGGCAGGCCGTCGACGGGCACGTTTCCGGCCAGTTGCGCCGCCTCGCGGGCGAACGCATCGAAATCGAGTTCGGTGAAGGCGGTCGCGGGCTTCGGCACGGCGCCGGGCGAGGGGTGCAGGTCTTCCTGTTCGGGCTCGCCGCCCGGCGGCAGCACGTTGTCGTCGCGGCGCAGCTTGGCCGACAGGTGGCGCACCCAGCGGGCCGCGTCCCAGCCGGCGCGGTGCGCGGCGAGTTCGGCCTCGTCGAAGATCACGGTCAGGTCGGGATCGGTGAGCAGCGCGTCGAGCCGGTCCAGCGCCGGTTCGATGCTCGGCTCCAGCGCGACCAGCACCGCCTGCGGGCCCAGCGCGCGCAGTGCGGCTTCGTCGGTGTCGGCCGGGTCGACCACGACGAGCAGTTCGGCGCCGGACTGGCGCAGCGCGTCGGCGAGGCTGTCGGCGGCCTTGCCGGCGCGCGCCAGCAGGGCCACGCGGGGAGCGGCGGCGGCGAACTCAGGCATCGGACCGCACCGGCTCCAGCAGCGAGAAGACGTTGCGCATGAGTTCGTTCTCCTGGTACGGCTTGCCGAGGTAGCGGTTGACGCCGATGTCCATCGCGCGCTGGCGGTGTTTGTCGCCGGTGCGCGATGTGATCATGATGATCGGCACCTTCGCCAGGCGTGGGTCGGCCTTCATCGCCGTGGCCAGCTCGTAGCCGTCCATGCGCGGCATCTCGATGTCGAGCAGCATCAGGTCCGGCACGACGTCGATCATGCGTTCGAGCGCGTCGAGGCCGTCCTTCGCGGTCAGCACCTCGAAGTTGTGGCGCTCCAGCACGCGGCCGGTGACCTTGCGCATGGTCAGCGAGTCGTCGACCACCATGACCAGCGGCACCGCGCGCTGTTCGGCGGCCGGCACGTCCTCGACGATCTCCGGCTGCACGGCGAGGCGGCGCACCAGCGGCGCGACGTCGAGGATCACCACGACGCTGCCGTCGCCCATGATCGTCGCGCCGAAGATGCCGGGGATCGACGCGACCTGCGGGCCGATCGGCTTCACCACGATTTCGCGGTTGCCGACGATCTGGTCCACGGTCACCGCCACGTGCAGGTCGCCCGAGCGGGTGAGCAGCAGCGGCATCTGCAGCTGGCCTTCGGCCCTGGCCGGCGCGTGGCCGATCAGCTTGCCGAGGTCGTGCAGCACGTATTCCTCGTTGCCGTAGCGGTAGGTCGCGGCGCCCTTGGCCAGTTCCTCGCGCGGGATGCGGCCGACGCCGCGCACCGAGGCGATCGGCACCGCGAAGGTGGTCTCGCCGATGCGCACGAACGCGGCCTGGGTGACCGCCAGCGTCTGCGGCAGGCGCAGCAGGAACGCGGTGCCCTTGCCCGGATCGGACTGGATGTCGATGGTGCCGCCGAGCTGGCGCACTTCGCTGGACACGACGTCCATGCCGACGCCGCGGCCGGCGAGCCGGGTGACGGCTTCGGCGGTGGAGAAGCCGGGCTCGAAGATCAGCGCGTCGAGCTGGGCGTTCGACAGCGCCATGCCCGGACGGACCAGGCCGCGGGCCTCGCCGCGTTCGCGGATGGCGGCGCGGTCGAGGCCGCGACCGTCGTCGGACACCTGCAGCACGACTTCCGAACCTTCCTTGCGCACGGCGATGGTGACCGTGCCCTCGGGGGCCTTGCCGGCGGCGCGGCGCTGTTCGGCGGACTCCATGCCGTGCGCGACCGAGTTGCGGAGCATGTGCTCCAGCGGCGCGGTCATGCGCTCCAGCACGTTGCGGTCGAGTTCGCCCTGCGCGCCTTCGACCTTGAGCTGCACCTGGCGGCCGGTGTCGGCCGCGGCCTGGCGCAGCACGCGGCGCAGGCGCGGCACCAGCGCGTCGAACGGCACCATGCGCGTGCGCATCAGGCCGTCCTGCAGTTCCGAACTCACGCGCGACTGCTGCAGCAGCAGGGTTTCGTACTGGCGGGTGAGGTCGTCGAGCGTCTGCTGCAGGCTGGCCATGTCGGCCGCCGATTCGTTCAGCGCGCGCGAGAGCTGCTGCAGCGTGGAGAAGCGGTCGAGTTCGAGCGGATCGAACGTGGCGTCGCCGAGATCGCCCTCGCGCTGGTAGCGGGCGATGATCTGCGCCTCGGTCTCGATGTCGAGGCGGCGCAGCTGGTCACGCAGACGCGTGTTGGTCTGCTCCATCTCGTTCATCGCCGCGCGGAACGCGCCGAGCTGCTGCTCCAGGCGCGCGCGGTAGATCGCGACCTCGCCGGCGTAGTTCACCAGCCGGTCGAGCAGGTCGGCGCGGATGCGCACCTGCTCCTGCGGCGCGCGGACGCCGGTGTCGTCGTCCGCGGCGATGTCCTCGATCGGACCCGACAGCGGCGCCAGCACCGGCTTTTCCTTCGGCGCGTCCGCGGCCCTGCCGCCGGCCATGCTGGAGGGCAACGGCTGCCCGTGCGCCAAGGCGACGACGTCGTCGATCAGCGCCTGCGGGGTTGCGATCGCGCGGCGTTCGCCGACGCGCGTGACCATCGCGTGCAAGCGATCGAAGCCGCGCTCGAGCAGGCCGATGCCGGTGCGGTCGAGTTCGCAGCGCTGTTCGACCACGGCTTCCAGCAGGGATTCCATGGCGTGGCCGAGTTCGCCGATCGCGAACACGCCGGCCATGCGCGCGCCACCCTTGATCGTGTGCAGGTCGCGCTGCAGGCCGACCAGTGGCTCGCGCGCATGCGGCGACTGCCGCAGCTGCGCCAGCAGGCCGTCGGAATGGTCGAGCAGGTCGCCGGCTTCCTCGATGAAGACATCGACCAGCTCGGCATCCATGCCGACCATGTCCAGCGGCGCATCCGGATCCTCGGACGGGATGTCGGCCAGCAGCGCGGCGACCACGGATTCGACCGCAGCGTCGGCCTCGGCCTCGTCGGCGGCTTCCGCCTCCTCCGCTGCAATGCGTTCGGCTTCGAGGCGCTCGGCCTCAAGGCGCTCGGCTTCAAGGCGCTCGGCTTCAAGACGTTCGGCTTCAAGCCGCTCCGCTTCAAGACGCTCGGCCTCGAGTCGCTCCGCTTCAAGACGCTCGGCTTCGAGTCGCTCAGCTTCGAGTCGCTCAGCTTCGAGACGCTCAGCTTCGAGACGCTCAGCTTCGAGACGCTCAGCTTCGAGACGCTCGGCCTCGAGGCGCTCGGCCTCGAGGCGTGCTGCCTCTTCCGCAGCCTGACGCTCTGCTTCGAGACGCGCGGCCTCTTCGGCGGCGGCTCGCGCGGCCTCCTCGGCGGCGAGGCGCTCGGCCTCCAGGCGCTCTGCTTCGAGACGCTCCTGCTCGATCCGCTCGGCCTCGATGCGGGCGGCCTCCTCGGCGGCGAGGCGCTCCTGCTCGAGCCGCTCCGCCTCGAGCCGCTCCGCCTCGAGTCGCTCGGCCTCGAGTCGCTCGGCCTCGAGCCGCTCGGCCTCGAGTCGCTCGGCCTCGAGTCGCTCGGCCTCGAGTCGCTCTGCCTCGAGTCGCTCTGCCTCGAGTCGCTCGGCCTCGAGTCGCTCTGCCTCGAGTCGCTCTGCCTCGAGTCGCTCGGCCTCGAGCCGCTCGGCCTCCAGTCGCTCGGCCTCGATGCGGGCGGCCTCCTCGGCGGCGAGGCGCTCCTGCTCGAGCCGCTCGGCCTCGAGGCGCTCGGCCTCGATGCGGGCGGCCTCCTCGGCGGCGAGGCGCTCGGCCTCGAGACGCTCGGCCTCGAGCCGCTCGGCCTCCAGGCGCTCGGCCTCCAGGCGCTCGGCCTCGATGCGGGCGGCCTCCTCGGCGGCGAGGCGCTCCTGCTCGAGCCGCTCGGCCTCGAGACGCTCGGCCTCGAGACGCTCGGCCTCGAGACGCTCGGCCTCGAGACGCTCGGCCTCCTCGGCGGCGAGGCGCTCCTGCTCGAGCCGCTCGGCCTCCAGGCGCTCGGCCTCGGCACGCTCGGCGTCCTCGCGGTCGCGGCGCTCGGCGTCGAGGTCGACGACCTCGGCGAGCTGCGGGCCCGGCGTGGCGGTGAACGGCGACGGACGGTCCGACGGCGCGGCCGGCACAGGGACGTGGGTGAAGGGCGACGCCGCGCTGGTGTCGGCGTGCAGGCCCATGCCGAGCATGGTCTCGGTGACGCGCTTGACCGATTCGGCGACGTCGGCGTCGCTCGGGTTCTCCTCGGTCCACCACGGGGCGGCCGGCTCCTCGGCCTCGCCGCCGTCGATCTCGACGAGGCCGGCCTCGAGCAGCCCGACGACGACCATGCCGGCCTCGTAGACGGTGAACCCGCACTCGTCGCCGAGGTCGGCGATGGTGCGCACTCCGTCCACCTTGCACAGCAGCGCCCAGTCGTACGGGCCGAGTACGACGTCGGTCGTCGCCGGCGCGGCGGTCGACAGGACCGGCACGGCGTCGGCTCCGCCGATGTAGGGAAGGATCGAGGTCCAGCGCTCCTCGCGGTCGCGGGCCGAGGCCAGCAGGTCGGTCACGCTCATAACGGGGGCGACGTCCTGGCGGGTGCGCTTGCCGTTGCGGAAGCGTCGGTCGGCCACCTGCCAGTGCAGCAGGTCGGCCACCTGGTCGCGGACCTGCTCGGAGACGAACGACTCCACCACGGTGCGGTCGACGAAGCCGAGGCGCACCAGCAGCTCGCCGAGGCGCCAGCCCTGCAGCTCGGTCCGCTGCACCTCCAGGGCCTCGGCCAGGGCCTCCGGGGTCAGGACGCCCGACGACATGAGCCGGACGCCGAGCAGAGGACGGCGGCCGGGCACCGACACCGCGTAGACGTCGCCGTCGCGGAACCAGACCGTGGCCTGCTCGCCGGTGGGGTCGGACAGGGTGAGGCAGCCGGTGGCCTCCTGGGACGCCAGCTCGAGGAGGAGGCTGTCCACCCGGGCCGTGTAGCCGCCGTCAGGCACGCCGGACCTCCTCCACCACTGTTGGGCTCGCCCGAACGGGCGCTTCCCTGAGTCCTTCGGACGCTCGGCGCCCCGGATTGAGCCCTTGGGCGTGTCCGCCTTCCCGGCGTGCCACGATGGGCGGCGTGCCGCAGGAGACACTGATCACCGTCGCCCCCACGGGGGCCGAGACGGCGAAGTCGGACGCACCGGCCCTACCGGTCACCCTCGACGAGCTCGTCGGCACCGCCAAGGCCTGCCAGGCGGCCGGCGCGGGCCTCATCCACGTGCACATCCGCGACGCCGACGCGCGCCCCACCCTCGACCTGCAGCGCCTCACCGACACCGTGGCCGCGCTCCGCGAGGGAACCGACCTCGTGGTTCAGCTGTCCACGGGCGGGGCCGTCACCGACCCCTACGAGGCGCGGCTGGGCGTGCTCGACGCCGAGCCCGACTCCTGCTCGCTGACCTGCGGCACCGTGAACTTCGGCTCCGACGTGTTCCTGAACCCCTGGGACTTCATGGTCGAGCTCTACCGCAAGACGCAGGCGCTGGAGATCGTGCCGGAGTTCGAGCTCTTCGACCTCGGGCACGTCATCGCGCTGAACCGCCTGCTCGACAAGGAGGGCGCGCCCTACGGCGGGCACGTCCACTGCGACCTCGTGCTCGGCGTGCCCGGCGGTGCTCCCGGCACCACCGAGGCGGTCGTCGCGATGGCCCGCGAGCTCCCGCCGGGGGCGTCCTGGTCGGCGACCGGTGTGGGCCGCAGCACGATGCCCGTGGCCCTGGCTGCGCTGTCCGCCGGCGGCCACCTGCGCGTGGGCATGGAGGACACCCTCACGTACGCTCCGGGCCGCCCGGTGCGCGACAACGCCGAGCTCGTAGAACGTGCCGCGACCCTCTCAAGGTTGGCCCTCCGGGAGCCGATGACCACCGATGGGGCGCGATCTCTTCTCCACGTCAAGGATCGAAGGAACGAGGTGGCTGCATGACCAGGCCGATGGCCGGCGGACGACGCAGGGTCGACCGGGTCCTCGCCCCGGACTACCTCGACGACCTGCGCACCGCCCCGCTCGACGTCGTCCGCGGGAAGCGGCACGAGGCCGAGCAGGAGGAGGCCGACCTCTCCTTCGCCCGCCGCATGCTGCACGGGCGGATGGACATCATCAAGGCCGAGCAGGCGCGCCGGGCCGACCCCGAGGGCGGCTCGCTCGTCGAGCGTCTCTCCACGATCCTCGCCGACCCCTCGCGCAGCACGCACGGATCCGGCCGCCATCTCACGGTCGAGCCGTCGCGCGTCGACGAGCACCGGCGCAAGGAGGAAGCGATCGTCGCCGACGCCGAGATCAGCGACGTCGTCCACCGCACCGACGCCGAGCTCGACGAGGCCCTGGCGCGGCTGCGGGAGACCGAGGTCGAGGTCTCGGAGGTGCGCCACGACGTCCAGCACGTCATGGACGCACTCACCGAGGAGATCGCCCGCCGCTACCGCGAGGGCGAGGCGTCGGTCGACGACCTGCTCGCCCACCTCGGCACCGACGGCTCGGGCGCCTCGGCGTCCTGACGCCGTCCGCCGGCCCGTCATGCCCGACACCTCCGTCGTCCTGGCCGAGGTCGTCCGCAACGGCTTCGTCGAGGGCGTCCATCGCGGCTCGCTCGTCGTGCTCGACGCCGACGGCTCGGTGCTGCTGTCGCGAGGCGACGCCGTGTCGCCGGTGTTCCCGCGCTCCTGCAACAAGCTCATGCAGGCCGCCGGGATGGTCGAGCTGGGATACCCCGGCCGCGACCGCCACCTCGCACTCGCGGCGGCGTCGCATTGGGGGCAGCCCCACCATGTCGAGGGCGTGCGCGAGATCCTGGCCGCCGCGGGCCTCGACGAGGAGGCGCTCAGGACACCCTCGGACTGGCCCGCCGACCCGGCAGCCCGCGACCAGCTCGTTCGCGCCGGCGGTCATGCGGCGCCGATCCTCATGAACTGCTCGGGCAAGCACGCAGCCATGCTCGCGACGTGCGTCGTGCAGGACTGGCCGCTCGACGACTACCGCGATGTCGCGCATCCCCTGCAGGAGCACCTGGCCGCCACGGTCGAGCGGATCGCGGGCGAGCCCGCCGAGGCCGTCGGGGTCGACGGATGCGGTGCCCCGGTGCTGTCGATGTCGCTGACCGCCCTGGCACGGGCCTACTCGGCGTGCATAACGGCGGACGCCGGCTCGCCCGAGCGGCTGGTCGCCGACGCGATGCGGGCGCATCCCGGCTTCGTCGGCGGCCACGGCCACGACGTGACGGCCTTCATGGAGGGCGTGCCCGGGCTGCTGGTCAAGGACGGCGCCGAGGGCGTGTACGCCGCGGCCCTGCCCGACGGCCGCGCCGTCGCGTTCAAGGTCGACGACGGTGCCGGCCGCCCGCGACCCACGGTGCTGGCAGCAGTGCTGCGCAGCCTGGGGGTCGAGGCGGCAGCGCTCGACGAGCTCGCCGAGGTCGTGCTGCTCGGCGGCGGGCAGCCGGTCGGATCCGTCCGGGCCGTTGTCGGGCTGGTCTAGCGGCTCAGCAGCGCTCGGGGCCGGTGCGCACGCGCAGCGCGCGCAGCAGCCGGTCCGAGGGGCTCCCGGAGGTGCGCTGGCAGCGCGCCCGCGCGGCGAGGCGCGACAGGCAGGCGTCGTCGCGCAGCGCATCGGTGCGCGCGAGGGCGGCTGACGAGGTCAGGTCGGGCGAGATCATCGTGGTCTCCTGGTCGTGGTCGTGGTCGTGGTGGCCGGGGCGCTGGTGTGGGTGCTCAGCAGCAGGCGGCGGACTTCTCGGGGGCCGTATCGGCGTCGTCGGCAGCGGTCGCCCCGGCGCCGCAGCAGGCGGCCTGCTCGACCTCGTCGACGGCGAAGAAGGTCTGGCTGTCGGCGAGCACGGTGTAGAACTCCCACCGCTCGCCGTCGGGTGCGGTCTCGACCCAGAACTTGTCCTGCGTCGCGTAGCAGCAGGTCGTGCCGCGCTCGTCGACCGACATGAGGCCCTCGCCGGCGAGCCGGGTCTGGGCCGCGTCGACGTCGTCGGTCGAGCCGAGCTCCACCCCGAGGTGGTTGAGGCTGTCGGCCGCGCCCTTGTTCTCGATGAGCACCAGCTTGAGCGGCGGCTCGGCCACAGCGAAGTTGGCGTACCCGGGCCGCACCTTCGCGGGCCCGACGCCGAACAGCTTGCTGTAGAACGCCGTGGCCGCCTCCACGTCCTCGACGTTGAGGGCGAGCTGCAGGCGGGTGGGGACGGTGGTGGTCATCGTGCCTCCTCGGTTGCATCGACGGATGTCGATATCGATTGCGATCGATACTGGACCGTATATCGATGTCTGTCAATATTGATGTCGATCGAAAAGGTCGGCCCCCCGTCGCCGGGCCCGGCGCGGTCGGGGCGTTGGCGCACCGGCGATCGGGCCTCCGGCGTCCCCCGGGTCCACCCAGCGTTCACCTGCCGCTGGCAGGCTCCGCCCATGACCTCGGCTCAGACCCTGGCGCGTCGGCTCGGGCTCGGCGGCGCTGTCGCCATCGGCGTCGGCGCCATGCTCGGCACCGGGGTGTTCGCCGCCTGGACTCCGGCCCTGCGGCTGGCCGGGCCGGCGCTGCTGGGCGCGCTCGCGATCGCGGCCGTCGTCGCCGCGCTCAACGCCTGGTCGACCGCCGCTCTCGCCCGCGTGCACCCGCAGGCGGGCGGCGCCTACGTCTACGGCAAGGAGCGCCTCGGCCGCTGGGCCGGCCTGCTCGCGGGCTGGGCGTTCGTCGTCGGCAAGTCGGCGTCCGCCGGCGCCGCCGCGCTCACCATCGGCGCCTACGTAGCCCCCGACTACCAGCGGTGGGTCGGTGCCGCGGCGGTCGTCGTGGTGCTGCTGTTCGATCTGCGCGGCGTCACGAAGACCGCGGGGGCCTCCGCGGTCGTGTCGGCGGTCGTGATCGTGGTCCTGCTCGTGCTCGTCGCTGCGGTGGCCGTCGGCCGGGCCACCACGGGGTCCGATGGTGCGGCGTCCGGCGACGGCCTGCCGCACGGTGCGACCGGCGTGCTGGCGGCCGCCGGCATCCTGTTCGTCGCCTTCGCCGGCTACGCCCGGATCGCGACCCTCGGCGAGGAGGTGCGCGACCCGGAGCGCACCCTGCCCCGGGCGATCGTCGTGTCGTTCGCGGTCGTGGTCGTGGTCTACCTGCTCGTCGCGCTGGCGGTCCTCGCGATGGGGCTGCGGCCCGACGACCTCACGGCCGCGCCCCTCGAGGCGATCGCCCGGTACGTGAACGGCGAGTGGCTGCCCGGCCTCGTGCGCGTCGCGGCTGTCCTCGCCGCAGGCGGGGCGCTGCTCTCGCTGCTGGCCGGGGTGGGCCGCACGCTGTTCGCGCTCGGCCGCGGCGGCGACGGCCCCGCCGCGCTCGCCGAGCTCTCCGGCCACGGGGTGCCCGCGCGGGCGCAGGTCGCGGCGGCTGCCGCGGCCGTGGGCGTCGTCGCGGTCGGCGGCATCGCGGCGGCCCTGGCGGTGTCGGCAGCCACGATCCTGACCTACTACGGCGTCGCGCACCTCGCGGCGCTGCGGCTGCGGCCGGACGAGGGGCGGCCGCCACGCGTGGTGCCGGCGGCCGGCCTGCTCGGCTGCGTCCTTGTGGTGGCAGGGCTCGTCCTGGCCGCCCGCACGCTGGGGTAGCAAGCACCTACGCAGCGTTCTGTGAGGGGGAACACGCCCTCACTGCTTGCTACCCGCTTGCCAGAGCAAGCAGTTACCGGTCAGTATTGATGCATGGCCACCATCGACGTCCACGCTCTCGGGGAGTACATCCGGGAGCAGCGCACGACCGCCGAGGTCTCGCTGCGCCAGCTGGCGAAGAGCGCCGGGGTCTCCAACCCCTACCTCTCCCAGGTGGAGCGTGGTCTGAAGAAGCCCAGCGCCGAGATCCTCGGCCAGATCGCAGCCGCCCTGCGCATCTCCGCCGAGACGCTCTACGTCAAGGCCGGGCTGCTCGAGGCGCGCGACGGCGACGCGGCCGTCACCGACGCGATCAACGCCGACGAGACGCTGACCGAGCGCCAGCGCCAGGTGCTCCTCGAGATCTACGCCGCGTTCCAGAAGGAGAACGCGGTGCTGCGCGAGAGCACCACCACGACCCCCGACGGCAGCGACCGGCCCACGGCCGCCGCCACGAGCTGAAGGACCGCATCATGACCGAGAACACCACCCCCGAGGTCGTCGAGACCGCGGCCGACGCCGTGGAGACCGTGACCGCCCCCGTGAAGAAGGCCGCCGCCAAGAAGCCGGCCGCGAAGAAGGCTCCGGCCAAGAAGGCCGCCGCCACCAAGGCCCCCGCCAAGAAGGCCGCCCCGAAGAAGGTCGCGACCGCCAAGAAGGCGACCGCCGACAAGGCCCCCAAGAAGAAGGTCGTCGTCGGCACCGCCGCCCCCGAGGCCACCCCGGTCGAGGACGCCGCCAAGCTCCTCGAGGTGCCGGTCGCGCGTCTGCGCGAGCTGCTCACCGCCCCGCAGGTGCAGGAGGTCAAGAGCCGCCTCGAAGGCCAGGCCGTGGTCGCGTCGAAGGCCGTCGAGCCCTACGTCGCCGAGCTGACCGAGAAGGTCGCCGAGATCGCCAAGCTCGCCGAGCCGTACGTGGCGCAGCTCAAGGGCCAGGCCGCCAAGGCCGCCGAGATCGCCGACCCGTACGTCGCCGACCTGCAGACCAAGGCCGGCGAGGCCTTCGACGTCGCCGAGAAGGCCGTGGCCCCGTACGTCGCCGTCGTGACCGAGAAGGTCAAGGACGCCGAGGAGTCGGTGAAGCCGTACGCGGCCACCGTGTCCGCCCAGGCGAACGAGGCCGTCGCGACCGCCGAGCGCGTCGTCGTCGACCTGCGTGCCCGCGCCGACGCCCGCGCCGCCTTCGCGGCCGATTCGGCCAAGCCGGTCGTCGAGGCCGTGAAGCCCGTCGTCGACGAGCTCCGCACCCGCACCGACGAGGTCGTCACCAAGGTCCGCAAGGCCGCCGGCCTCTGACCTGCCCCGCACGACGGAAGCCCCCGCCTCGAGGCGGGGGCTTCCGTGCGTCCCGGGCCCGATCTGGAGGGGTGCCGCGTCGGTCGAGCGACGCGTGGCCCCTCCAGAACGGGGCTCAGACCAGCTCGAGGCTGCGGCGGCTCAGGCCCCACATGGCGCCGTCGATGACGGTGCGGACGCTCGACAGGTCGCTCGCCGCACCGAGGGTGACGAACAGCGGCGTGAAGTGCTCGACGGTCGGGTGCGAGTAGGGCATGCCCGGGGCCAGGTGGCGGAAGTCCGCCAGGGTCTCGAGGTCGGCTGCCTGCAGTGCCTCCCAGGCCCAGGCGTCGAAGTCGGACGACCAGCCGGGGACCTTGCCCTCGACCATCTCCCGGGTGAGGAACGGCAGCCCGTGGGTCATGAAGCCCGAGCCGATCACCAGCACTCCCTCCTCGCGCAGAGCGCGCAGGCGGGCGCCCATCTGCAGCAGCACGTCGGCGCGGTCGGTCGGCAGCGACACCTGGACGACCGGCACGTCCGCGAGGGGGTACATCACCTTGAGCGGCACCCAGGCGCCGTGGTCGAGACCGCGGGGCGTGTCGCGCACCGGCGAGAGGTCGCTGAGCAGAGTGCTGACCTGGGCGCCGAGGGCTGCGGCGTCCGGAGTGGCGTACTGCATCGAGTAGTAGCGCGGGTCGAAGCCGCCGAAGTCGTAGACCACGCCGGTCGCCGGGTTCGGCGCCGTGATGAGGATCGGCGCGGCCTCCCAGTGGGCGCTGATGATGACGATCCCGCGGGGCTTGGGCATCGATGTCGACCATGCGAACAGCTCGTCGATCCATCCGGCGTCCTCGAACAGCGGGGGCGCGCCGTGGCTGAGGTAGATGCTCGGCAGCGGGTCGTCGCCCGGCTGCCACACCGTCTGCTCGCCGCTGCGGGCGAGCGCCTCCGGCTCGAACGCGTCGAACGCGGCTGCGGCCCTGCTCATCGTCGTGCTCCTTCGTCGTCGGACGTCCCGAGGGTCGCACGAATAACTTGAAGCGTCAACTAATTGTTCCGGCGCGCGAGGCTCAGCGCGACGGTGCGACGACGTCCCACGGGACGGTCAGCTCGCCCAGGCGCCAGCGCGACGGCGGGTCCAGCACCGGCACCCCGGAGGCGCGCAGTGCGCCGACGGCGGCGATCCACCGCTGGCGGACGCCGAAGGAGCCCTGCGGCGCCGCCGCAGCCCACGCCCGGTCGAGCTGCGCGAGCAGGTCGTGGATGCGCTCGCCGGGCACGTTGCGGTGGATGAGCGCCTTGGGCAGCCGCTCGGCGAGGTCGCCCGGCCGCTCCAGCCCGGCCAGCCGGGTCGACAGCGTGAGGCTCACCGGCTCGGCCCCGCCGGCGGGCAGGCGGACGAACCAGGCGTGGCGCCCGAGCTCGTCGCAGGTCCCCTCGACCAGCGAGCCCCCCGGCGCCAGCCGCGCCGTCATCGTCGACCAGGCCTCGACCACCTCGTCCTCGTCGTACTGGCGCAGCACGTTGAAGGCGCGGACCACGACCGGACGCCGTCCGTCGAGGGGCAGCTCGAAGCCGCCGCGACGGAAGGTGAGGGAGGCATCGGCGTAGGGCAGCGCCGCAGCGACGCGGGCGGGGTCGATCTCGATGCCCACGACCTCGACGTCGGGCCGCACCCGCCGCAGGCGGTCGCGCAGGTCGAGCGGGGTCCAGTGGGCTGCGCCGTAGCCCAGGTCGACGACGAGCGGGTCGACGGCAGCGCGCAGGTCGCGCGCCAGCGAGTGCGCGATCCAGCGGTCGACGCGGCGCAGCCGGTTGGGATGGGTGGTGCCGCGGGTGATCGTGCCGACCGGCTTGGCCGGCCGCGGGCTCACCAGCGCGAGCCGCGCGTGATGGAGGCGACCTTCGGCCGCACATCCACGAGGTAGTAGATCGCCACGGCCACGGCCGGCAGGCCCAGGAAGGACACGACGCCGAACCACAGCAGCACGACCACGCAGAGGCCGTTGATGATCAGCCAGGCCTGCTTGGTCTGCCGGTCGACGGCGGGGAAGGCCGCCGGCTTGCGGGTCGCGGAGTCGATCAGCGCCCAGACGGCGAGCAGCAGGCTGCCCAGGGTGAACACGAGGGCGAACATCGACGACAGCCACAGCATGCAGCCAGCATAAGCAGAGCAGCGCAGGTCGCCCTCCTGGAGCACCCGCTCGGACGCGCACCCGGTTCGGCCGCAGCTGCCCATGAGCGGCGCCGAAGGTCCAGGATCGGAGACGACAGGAGGTCGGACATGACGCTGATCGAGGCCGAACGGGGCGACATCACCGAGCAGAAGGTCGACGTGATCGTCAACGCCGCCAACTCCACCCTGCTGGGCGGCGGGGGCGTGGACGGGGCCATCCATTCCGCTGCCGGCCTCGACCTCTGGGAGGCCGTCAACCTGCTGCGCCGCGATGTCCTGCCGGACGGGCTCCCTGTGGGCGACGCCGTCGCGACCACGGCTGGCAACCTGCCTGCGCGCTGGGTCGTGCACACCGTGGGACCGCGCTACCGGGAGCCGCACGGGCCGGAGGAGATGCTGCTGGCCTCCTGCCACCGCCGCTCGCTCGAGGTCGCCCACGAGCTCGGGGCGCGGTCGGTGGCGTTCCCCGCGATCTCGTGCGGCATCTTCGGCTACCCGCCGGACGAAGCGGCGCCCGTCGCCGTCCGGGTCGTGCGCGACTACGCACGAGAGCACCCGGGCCACTTCGACATGGTGCGGTTCGTGCTGTTCTCCGAGGACGTCGACGCCGCCTTCCGTGGGGCGCTGGCCGATCTCGCGGGCGACGCGCCTTTCGGATGACGCAGCGGCCGGCCCAACCCCGTCGCGCCGGACGGGATCGAGGAGCAGGATCGCCGCCATGGCCCTCGACGTGATCCGCACGGATCGGCTCCGGCTGCGCGCCTGGACCCTCGACGACGCCGAGGTCTTCCAGCAGATCTACTCGATCGAGGAGGTCTACCGCTGGCTGGGGAACCCGCCGAAGCCCTGCCCCGACGTCGACACCGCGCGGCAGCGGATCGCGCGCTGGGAGGACGTTGCTCCAGCGCCGTACGGGCTGTGGGCGGTCGAGACACCCGGCATCGACGGGATCGCCCCGCAGCCGTGCGGCACCGTGCTCCTGGTGCCGCTGCTGCGGTCGGGAGGCGGTGAGACCGACGCCGTCGAGATCGGCTGGCACCTGCACCCCGCGTCGTGGGGGCACGGCGTCGCGACCGAGGGGGCGCGCGCGCTTATCGCTCGTGCGCGCGACGCCGGTATCTCGCAGCTGCACGCGGTGGTCTACGACGGCAACACGCGCAGCATGGCCGTCTGCGACCGCCTCGGCATGACACGCCTCGGGCCCACCACGGAGTGGTACGACGTCGAGCTCGTCGACCACGTCCTGACCCTCTGAAGTCCGCGAGCAGCCACCGTTGTGGCGGTCAACGGCGTGCTGTCTGCAGCCACTTCGGCGGTTACTCTGATCCCCTCAGGGCTCGAGGGCGATGCGGATGCGGCGGAAGCCCTTGCCCTTGTTCTCGATCTTGGCCACGCGCATCCGCCCGATGTGGCGGGTGGACGCGACGTGGGTTCCGCCGTCGGCCTGGACGTCGAGGCCCACGATGTCGACGATGCGCACTACCTCGATGGTCGGCGGCAGCAGGTTGGTCGCCGTGCGGATGATGTCCGGGATGGCGAACGCCTGCTCCCGCGGCAGCTCGTAGGCCTCGATGGCGCGGTCGGCCTCGACCTCGACGTTGCACGCCGCCTCGATGGTCTCCTTGAACCCCTCCGGGACCGACTCGAGGTTGAAGTCGAGGCGTGCCTCGAGCGGCTCCATGTTGCCGCCGGTCACCAGGGCGCCGAAGTCGCGGAACACCACGCCCGAGAGCAGGTGCAGGCCCGAGTGCGTGCGCATGAGCGCGGTGCGCCGCCCGTCCTCGATGGCGCCCCGCACGGCGGTGCCCGCCGGCGGGACGGGATCGTCCTCGTGCGCGACCAGCCGGACGTCGTCGCCCTTGAGGGCGCCCACGATGCGCGTCTGCACGCCGCCCCACAGCAGCACGCCGTGGTCGGGCGGCTGGCCGCCGCCTCCGGGGTAGAAGGCGCTGCGGTCGAGGACGATGCCGGTCTCGCGGTCTGACTCGAGGACGACGGCGTCCCACTCGCGCAGCGTGGGGTCGAGCAGGTCGAGGCGCTCGGAGCTCATGCCCGCATCCAACACCCGGACGGGGCGAGGGGCACCGGATGCGACGAGGGCCGCGCTTCGCGGCGCGGCCCTCGTGCAGTGATCGGCTGGATCAGCCCTTGCCCTGGTTCGCCACGGCGGCCGCCGCGACGGCCGCGGCCTCGGGGTCGAGGTACTCGCCGCCGGGCACGGTTGGCTTGAGGTCCGCGTCGAGCCGGTACACCAGCGGGATGCCCGTGGGGATGTTGAGGCCGGCGATGTCGGCGTCGGAGATGCCGTCGAGGTGCTTCACGAGCGCGCGCAGCGAGTTGCCGTGCGCCGCGACCAGCACGGTCTTGCCGGCGCGGAGGTCGGCGACGATGACGTCCTCCCAGTACGGGAGCAGCCGGTGCACGACGTCCTTGAGGCACTCGGTCGCCGGCCGCACCTCGGGCGGCAGGACGGCGTACCGCGCGTCGTAGGTCTGCGCGAACTCGTCATCGGGGTCGATGGCGGGCGGCGGCACGTCGTAGGACCGTCGCCAGAGCATGAACTGCTCCTCGCCGTACGCCTCGAGCGTGGCCTTCTTGTCCTTGCCCTGCAGCGCGCCGTAGTGGCGCTCGTTGAGCCGCCAGTTGCGGATCACCGGGATCCAGTGGCGGTCGCAGCCGTCGAGCGCGATCTGCGACGTGCGGATGGCGCGACGCAGCAGCGAGGTGTGCACGACGTCGGGGAGGATCCCGCTCTCGCGCAGCAGCGCCCCGCCGCGCTCGGCCTCGCCGACGCCCTTCTCGTTGAGGTCGACGTCGACCCAGCCGGTGAACAGGTTCTTGGCGTTCCACTCGCTCTCGCCATGACGGAGGAGGACGAGGGTGTACGGCGCGTCGGTCATGGGCCCATCCTGCCGCAGCGGCCGCCGAGGACGGAGGGCGACCGCCCCGAAGCGGTGCGGGTCACGACGCGCCCGGCGAGACGCCTGCCCGTGTCAGTCGCGGGGCTCGGCGAGGTGGCGGAAGGCCTCGAGGTTGGCCGTGGGCTCGCCGCGGCTGGTGCGCCACTCCCACTCCTTGCGGATGGCGGTGGCGAAGCCCATCTCGAGGATGGTGTTGAACGACCCGTCGGCGTACTCGAGCACCGAGCCCAGGATGCGGTCGACCTCGTCGGGGGTGACGGCGTCGAGCGGCAGCCGCCCGGTGAGGTAGATGTCGCCCAGATGGTCGAGGGAGAACGAGACGCCGTAGGTGCGCAGGTTGCGTTCGAGCAGCCAGCGGTACACCGTCTCGGCGTTCTCGTCGACGTGGCGTGCGACGAAGGCCTGGACGGTCAGCGCGTGCTCGCCGACGACGAGCGAGCAGGTGGTCCGCTGCTTGCGCTCGCCCGGCAGCACGACGACGAAGCGCCCGGGCTCGGTCTCCTCGACGTCGAGCTCCTGCTCGGCGAGCGACCGGCGCAGGACATCGGCCGCCTGCTCCCGGATGCTCACGGCGCCGCGACCACCAGGCGGCCGCGGGATGCCATCGCGTCGCGGTACACCTCCAGGGTGGCGTCCGCGGTGGCGTCCCAGCCGAAGCGGGCGGCATGGCCGACCGCGGCCTGCGACATCAGCCGCACCCGGGCGGGGTCGGTGACCAGCCCGCACAGGGTGTCGGCCCACACGGCGGGGTCGTGGCCGTCCACCAGCAGTCCGCTCACGCCGTCGGCCACCGCGGTGGGCAGGCCGCCGACCCGCGCGGCCACGACCGGGGTGCCGCATGCCTGGGCCTCGACGGCGACCAGGCCGAACGACTCGTTGTAGGAGGGGACGACACACACGTCGGCGGCGCGGTACCAGTCCGCGAGACGCACGCGGTCGACCGGCGGCACGAAGCGCACGATGTCGTCGACCCCCAGCGAGGCTGCGAGCTCCTGCAACGCGTGCGGCTGCTCGAGCCCGGTGCCCGAGGGGCCGCCGCACACCACCACCTGCAGCCGCTCCCGCAGCGAGGGCTGGGCCGCGACCATGGACGCCGCCGCGCGCACGAGCACGTCGGGGGCCTTCAAGGGCTGGATGCGCCCCACGAACAGCAGCACGACGGCGTCGTCGCGCAGCCCCACGCGGCGCCGGGCCGCCGGGCGGCCGCGGGGGGAGAAGACGTCGAGGTCGACCCCGGGGTTCACGACGGCGACCTTCGCCGGGTCGGCCCCGTACAGGTCGATCAGCTGCGCCGCCTCGGCGTCGGTGTTGGCGAGCAGCCGGTCGGAGGCGTCGACCACCTGCTGCTCGCCGATGACGCGGCCGTCGGGCTCGGGCTTGTCGCCCTCGGCGATCGACAGGTTCTTGACCTTGGCCATGGTGTGCATGGCGTGAACGAGCGGGACGTCCCATCGCTCTGCGGCCAGGTAGCCGACCTGGCCCGACAGCCAGTAGTGCGACTGCACGAGGTCGTACCAGCCCTCGGGACGGGAGGCCTCGGCCCGCAGCACCCCGCCCGCGACGGCGCACAGCTGGCCCGGCAGGTCCTCCTTGGCCAGGCCCTGGAAGGGGCCCGCCGTGATGTGCTGGACGGTGACGCCGGGGGCCATCTCCACCGACGGCGGCAGGTCGCGCGACGTGGCCCGGGTGAAGACCTCGACCTCGACCCCGCGGCGGGCCAGGCGCTCGGCCACCTCGGTGACGTACACGTTCATGCCGCCTGCGTCGCCCGTGCCGGGCTGGTCCAACGGGGAGGTGTGCACGGAGAGGACGGCGATGCGTCGGGGCGTGGGGCGCCCGGCGAGCCCGAGCGAGGCACGGGGGGAGCGGATGCGGGGGAGCTGCGCCTCGAGCGGGAGAACCGCCACGCCGCACCTCCTCGCCTGGCCCGGCGCCCGGACGGGCGCCGACATGGCTCAACGGCGACCGAGTCTCCCCCATTCCGGGGAGTCCGGCACCCGGGCCCCCGGAACTCCAGCGTCCGGTGAGGCGCCGGTCACGCTGCGCTGAACAACCCGGTGTGTCCCGCGCGGGACACACCGGGACCGGCTCGGCGGGCGGCTACAGGCTGTCGACGATGGCCTCGGGGTCGACCGAGGCGTACGGCTCGCCCGTGGCCACGTACACGACGCGCTTGGCGATGGTGACGGCGTGGTCGGCGAACCGCTCGTAGAACCGCGAGAGCAGGGTGACGTCCACGGCCGCCTCGACGCCGTACTCCCAGCTGGGGGAGAGGACGGTGGTGAACAGCTCCTTGTGGAGGCGGTCCATCTCCTCGTCGGTGCGCGCCACGTCCGCAGCCATGGTGACGTCCTTGGTCGCGATGACCGATCCGGTCTTCGCGACGACGTTCTGGGCGACGGCGCCCATCGCCTGGAAGGTCGGGCGCAGCTGGGCGGGCACGGCGGAGTTGGGATAGCGCAGGCGGGCGGCCTTCGCGATGTGCGACGCCAGGTCGCCCATGCGCTCGAGCGACGCCGAGATGCGCAGCGACGCCACGATGATCCGCAGGTCGGTAGCAACGGGCTGCTGCCGGGCCGACACCTGGAAGCAGTCGGCCTCCACCTTGGACGCGAGCGCGTCGATGGCGTCGTCGCCGGCGATGACGCTCTCGGCGAGGGCCAGGTCGGAGTCCAGCAGCGCCTGGGTCGCGCGGTTCATCGCCGACTGGACGAGCCGGGTCATCTCGACCAGGTCGTCGCTGACGGCGTCGAGCATCTCGTGGTACGCCTCGCGCATGGTGTTCGTTCCTCGCTGAGTCTGGGTCCGCGGTGGGGCTGCGGACGGCCCGAGCCGCCGCCCTCGGGCAGCAGCGTAGGCCCGCCGTCCTAACGGAGGCCGCCCGACGATGAACGGACCTCGTACCGCAGGTGAACTTCCGGTGTCGCAGATGAACGCGCAGGGAAGTCTTGCGCTGCAAGCCGTTCGCCGTTCGTACGCACGTCGGCGCGGCCCTATCGTGGTGGCTGTGGACGCCGCGACCGCTGCCGTCCTCGCCCTTCTGGCGGGGATCGTGCTCGGCGTCCTGGTCGGTGCGGCCCTCGCCCGCTCCCGTTCGCGCACCCGCACGGCCGCCCCGCCGGCCGCCTCCGAGCCGGACGGCGTCCCTTCCCCCAACGTGCCGGAGGGCCTCGCGGGGCTGCTCCAGGTGCTCCCAGGCGCGGCGTTCGTGGTCGGCTCCGACGACGGCGTGATCCGCGCCTCGAGCCAGTCCGCCGCCCTCGGCATCGTGCAGGGCCGTCGCGTGGAGATCCCCGAGATCCGCGCGCTCGTGGCCGCAGTGCGCCTCGACGGCGTCACGCGCGAGGAGGAGCTCGAGCTGCGCCGCCCGCCGCTCGGCAAGGGCCTGCTGCAGGCCCGCGTGCGCGTGGCCGTGCTCTCGCCGTCCGCGGCCCTCGTGCTCGTGGAGGACCTGTCGGAGTCGCGCCGGCTCGACGCCGTGCGCCGCGACTTCGTGGCCAACGTGTCCCACGAGCTCAAGACCCCGGTGGGGGCGCTGTCCCTGCTCGCCGAGGCGGTGCAGTCGGCCAGCGACGACCCGGAGGCCGTGCAGCGCTTCGCGGCCCGGATGCAGGTGGAGTCGCAGCGGCTGTCGAACCTGGTCAGCGACCTGGTCGACCTGTCGCGTCTGCAGAGCGGCGACCCGCTCAAGCAGTCCGCCGTGGTCGAGATCGACCGGGTGGTCGCCGAGGCGGTCGACGAGACCAAGCTCGCGGCGATCGCCCGCGAGATCGACGTCGTCGTCAGCCCGCTCAGCGGCGCCCGCGTGCTCGGCGACGAGGCGCAGCTGGTGATGGCGCTGCGCAACCTGCTGACCAACGCCGTCGCCTACTCGCCGCCGCACACCCGCGTAGCGGTGGCCGCCCGCATCTGCGACGGCGGCATCGTCGAGGTCAGCGTCACCGACCAGGGCATCGGCATCCCCGAGGACGAGCAGGCCCGCATCTTCGAGCGGTTCTACCGGGTCGACCCCGCGCGCTCGCGCGTCACGGGCGGCACCGGGCTCGGCCTCGCCATCGTCAAGCACGTCTGCGCCAACCATGGCGGCGAGTGCACCGTGTGGAGCGTCGAGGGCGAGGGCTCGACGTTCACCCTCAGACTCCCCGCGGCACCGCCCGGTGCCGCCACCGACGTACGAGGAGAGACCCCGCAGTGACCCGCGTGCTCGTCGTGGAGGACGAGGAGTCCTTCTCCGACGCCCTGTCCTTCATGCTGCGCAAGGAGGGCTTCGAGGTCGGCGTGGCGCCGACCGGCACCGACGCCGTGACCCTGTTCGACAGGGAGGGCGCCGACCTCGTGCTGCTCGACCTCATGCTGCCCGGCATGTCCGGCACCGAGGTCTGCCGCGCCATCCGGCAGCGCTCGAGCGTGCCGATCATCATGGTCACGGCCAAGGACAGCGAGGTCGACAAGATCGTCGGCCTCGAGCTGGGGGCCGACGACTACGTCACCAAGCCGTTCTCCTCCCGCGAGCTGGTCGCCCGTATCCGGGCGGTTCTGCGCCGCGCCGGCGAGCCCGAGGAGCTGGTGCCGGCGACCCTCGAGGCGGGCCCGGTGCGGATGGACGTCGACCGGCACGTGGTCTCGGTCAACGGTGCCCCCGTCACCCTCCCGCTCAAGGAGTTCGAGCTCCTCGAGGTGCTCCTGCGCAACGCCGGGCGGGTGATGACCCGCGGCATGCTCATCGATCGCGTCTGGGGCTCGGACTACGTCGGCGACGGCAAGACCCTCGACGTCCACGTCAAGCGCCTGCGCGCCAAGATCGAGGAGGACCCGGGCACGCCGGTGCACCTGGTCACCGTGCGGGGCCTGGGCTACAAGTTCGAGGCCTGAGCACCGACCACGACGCACGAGAGCCCCGGCCGTGGCGGCCGGGGCTCTCGTCGTGCTGGGGGCGGCGACGTCAGAACGTCGTCGCGATCGGGCCGAGGCCCTCGTAGATGCCCTGGGGCAGCACCGCCATGACGTCGAGCGGGACGTTGCCGGCCTTCTCGAACTGCAGCTCCAGCGCGACGTACTGGGTGGGGGCGACGTCGAGCCCGACGATGTCGACGTGCTCCTCGGAGTTGAACCCGATCCGGGTCGAGGCCTGGGCCGGGACGGGCAGCTTGCCGCCCACCGCGCCGGTGCCGCCGATCTGGGTGCGGCCGGTGGGGTCGACCAGGCGGACGCCGACGAGGGCGTCGTCCTCGAGACCGCGGTTGACCACGGTCAGCAGCACCGTGCCGGTGTTGGCGACCGAGCCCTTGACGATGGTGACGTCGCGGATCTGCAGCGGGCCGGCGTTGGTGTTCGCGCCGTTGCCCGAGGGCCGCTGGAGGGTGGTGCCGGCGTCGAAGCCCTGACCGCACCCGGTGAGCGCCAGCGCGGCGGCCACGGTGATCGCGGCGGCCGCCGTGGCGCGGGCGGCCCGGCGGCTGGTGGGACGGCGGAGCGCGAGGCGCTGCATGCTCGGCACGGTCGATCTCCTCGAGGGACCGGAGGGCTTCCGCCCGGTGCGCCCGGGCGCGCGCCAGCCTAGGGCATCTCCCCCCGGCCACCCGCGCTGACCTGCGAGAAGGCCCCGCGGGCGCCACCACGGCCGGGCCGCGCATCCTGACTCTCGGTTCACCCGATCGGGTCTGCAACCGCTCCCACTCCTCGTCGGAGGGGTCCGTGCATGCGCGGATCCGGTCGTTTGTCAAGCCCCCATTGGGCCTCTGACCTGCGACGACGCCCGGCAGAGGCCCCGAATCGCGTGGTAAAGTAGGCGGACCTGGAAAGGGGAACCCCACACATGACGTTCACGGTCGGTGACACGGTTGTCTACCCGCACCACGGTGCAGCCACCATCGAGGCCATCGAGAAGCGGGTGATCAAGGGGGTCGAGAAGGACTACCTCGTCCTGCGTGTCGCCCAGGGCGACCTGACGGTCCGGGTGCCCGCGGAGAACGTCGACCTCGTCGGCGTCCGCGATGTGGTCAACCAGGAGGGCCTCGACCGCGTCTTCGACGTGCTGCGCCAGCCCTACACCGAGGAGCCGACCAACTGGTCGCGCCGCTACAAGGCCAATCTCGAGAAGCTGGCCTCGGGCGATGTCATCAAGGTCGCCGAGGTCGTGCGCGACCTCTGGCGCCGCGAGCGCGAGCGCGGCCTGTCCGCCGGCGAGAAGCGGATGCTGGCAAAGGCGCGCCAGATCCTTGTGTCGGAGCTCGCACTTGCCGAGAACACCAACGAGGACAAGGCAGAGGCGATCCTCGACGAGGTTCTCGCCTCCTGACCGGCGCGCCCGCGCCGGGGTCGACCGGCCTGCCACGTCCGCGTAGGGAGGTACCGGCATGACCCCGCTGAAGCTGCAGCGCGTCCCGAGCGTCATGGTCGAGGCACTGCGCCTCATGGTCGTGGTGTTCGGCGCCGGCGTGGGATACGAGGTCGCCAACCGGCTCGGCGCGTCCAGCGACGCCGAGGTGCTCGGCCCGTTCTCGGGCCTGTGGCTCGGCGCCATCATCGGCGCGATGCTCGGCTACGTGCTCGGCGGCGCGGTCGCGCGGCTGACGCTGCGCACCATCGACCGCTCCGAGCGGGCGCTCGACGGCATGTCGGCGGAGCAGGCGGTCGCGGGCGGCTTCGGCGCCGTCGTGGGTGTCGTCGCGGGCGCGATGGTCACCTGGCCGCTGTTCCTGCTGGGGCCGGCGCTCATCGTCGCCCCGATCTTCGTCTTCGTCGTCTGCACGCTGGGCTGGTTCGGCTTCCGCGTCGGCCGGTCGCGCCGCGACGCCGTCCTCGAGTCCGTCGGCACCCGGGCAGGCCTCGCGCCGCGCACGCCGTCGTCGGTCTCGCTGCCCCGCCTCGTCGACACGTCCGTGGCCATCGACGGCCGTGTGCTCGACGTCGTGCGCTCGGGCTTCCTGCACGGCCGCTTCCTGGTGCCGCAGCCGGTCATCGACGAGCTGCAGTCCATGGCCGACTCCGGCGACGAGCACAAGCGCGCCAAGGGCCGCCGCGGGCTCGACGTCCTCGAGTCGCTGCGCCACGAGCAGGGCGTCGACCTCCAGACCATCCCCGACGAGGCCATGTCGGTGCCCGACGTCGACGCCAAGCTCGTCCGGATGTCGATCGACCGCAACTGCGCGCTGCTCACCTTCGACACCAACCTCGCCAAGGCAGCTGCCATCGCCGGTGTGCGGGTGCTCAACCTGCACGGGCTCGCGCTGGCGCTGCGGCCCCTCGTCGTGGTCGGCGACGAGGTCGACCTGCACCTGCTCAAGGCGGGCAAGGAGCAGGGCCAGGCTGTGGGCTACCTCGACGACGGCACGATGGTGGTCACCGAGCACGCACGCGACCGTGTGGGCCAGGATGTCCGCGTGACGGTGACCAGCGTCCTCACCACGGCCAACGGCCGGCTGGTCTTCGCCAAGCCGGCGACCGCGGGCGCCGCCCGCTAGTCCCCTGACCGAGGTGGTGCTGTGACGCTGACGGCTGCGATCGTCCCCGCCGCGGGACGCGGCGAGCGGCTCGGCCCCGGCGCACCCAAGGCCCTGCGCCTGCTCGGCGGCGTCCCCCTGCTCGTGCACGCCGTCCGGGCGCTGGCCACCGCCCGCCTCGTCGACCTCGTCGTCGTGGCTGCGCCGGAGGACGGGGTCGACGAGGTGGTCTCGCTGCTGTCCGAGCACCGGCTGCTCGACGGCGAGCCCGGTGTCGCCCCGGCCCAGGTGGTCGCCGGCGGCGCCACCCGTCAGGACTCCGTGGCCCGGGCCCTCATGGCGCTGGGCGCCGACGTCGACGTCGTCCTCGTCCACGACGCGGCCCGGCCGCTGGCGCCGTCGTCGCTCGTAGACGCCGTGGCCTCTGCGGTGCGTGCCGGCGCCGAGGCGGTGGTGCCCGGGCTGCCGGTGGTCGACACCGTCAAGCGGGTCGACGCCGCCGGGCTCGTCGTCGAGACGGTCGACCGGTCGGTGCTGCGCAGCGTGCAGACCCCGCAGGGCTTCCGCCGTCCTGTGCTGCAGGAGGCGCATGCGGCGTCCGATCCCGATGCCCCCGCGACCGACGACGCCGGCCTCGTCGAGGCGCTCGGGCGCCCGGTGCTCGTCGTCCCTGGCGACGAGGAGGCGTTCAAGGTGACCCGCCCCCTCGACCTCGTGCTCGCCGAGGCCGTGCTGGCCCGACGGAGGGCCGCCGGTGTCGTCACCTGATCTGCCCGGGCTGCCACGCGTCGGCGTCGGCGTCGACGTCCATCCCTTCGAGGCCGGGCGCCCGCTGTGGCTTGCCTGCCTCGAGTGGCCGGGCGAGACCGGTGTGTCCGGCCACTCCGACGGCGACGTCGCCGCCCACGCCGCCTGCGACGCCCTGCTGTCGGCCGCCGGCCTGGGCGACCTCGGCTCGGTGTTCGGCACCGACCGCCCCGAGTGGCACGGCGCCTCCGGGGCGGCCCTGCTCGGCGAGGTCGTGCGGCTGCTGGGCGAGTCCGGCTGGGCCGTGGGCAACCTGAGCGTCCAGGTGGTCGGCAACCGGCCCAAGGTGGGCCCGCGACGTCAGGACGCGGAGCAGGCCATGACGGCCGTCGTCGGAGCGCCCGTCTCGGTGTCCGCGACGACGACCGACGGGCTCGGGCTGACCGGCCGAGGCGAGGGGATCGCCGCCATCGCGACGGCCCTGGTCGTCCGCGCCTGATCCGGCGGCGTCCGACCTGGTTGCGCCGCGCCCGTCGGCGTCGGGGAGGATCAGGGCATGAGCGCGCAGCTTCCTGAGATCGCCAAGGCCTGGTTCGACTCCGTGGAGTTCGCCACGATCGCGACGATCGAGCCAGACGGCCAGCCCCAGCTCTCGGTGATCTGGATCAGCCGCGACGGCGACGACCTGCTCGTCTCGACGGTGGCCGGGCGCCGCAAGCACCGCAACCTCGAGCGCGACCCGCGCTGCACCGTGCTGCTGTTCCCGAAGGACGCGCCCTACTCCTACGTCGAGGTAAGGGGCACCGCGTCGATGACCCTCGAGGGCGGCCGCGAGCTCATCGACGAGCACGCCCGCAAGTACACCGGCGCCGAGCGCTACACCGCCGACGACGGCACCGACAACGTGCGCGTCGTCGTCCGGATCACCCCGGACAAGGTCGTCACGCACTGACCTGGCGCGACGCACCCGAGCGCCCGCCGGCACTGTTGCGGGGCGGAGCGATCCTGCTGGCGTCGCAGCCGTGGCCGGGCTGCGTGGCGGTCGGCGGGGCGGGGGAGCGCCGATAGGCTGGCCCGCGTGAGCCTCCGACTGCACGACACCGCCACGCGCGCGGTCCGCGACTTCGTCCCGCTCGAGCCGGGCAAGGCGTCGCTGTACCTGTGCGGGGCCACGGTGCAGGCGGCGCCGCACGTCGGCCACATCCGCTCCGGGGTCAACTTCGACGTGCTCGGCCGCTGGCTGCGGGCCTCCGGCTACGAGGTCACGTTCTGCCGCAACGTCACCGACATCGACGACAAGATCATCGCCAAGGGCGAGGCCGAGGGCCGTCCGTGGTGGTCGGTGGCCACGGAGTTCGAGCGCGAGTTCGGCTGGGCCTACGACGTCCTCGGCTGCACCCGGCCGACCGTGGAGCCGCGGGCCACCGGCCACGTGCCGGAGATGATCGAGCTCATGGAGGCCCTCATCGCCTCCGGCCACGCCTATGCGGCCGGAAGCGACGTGTACTTCGACGTGCGCTCGTTCCCGGAGTACGGCGCGCTGTCCGGTCAGCGGCCCGACGCGATGGAGCCGGCGGGCGACTCCGTCGGCGACGACCGCAAGCGCGACCCCCGCGACTTCGCGCTGTGGAAGTCGGCCAAGGAGGGCGAGCCGTCGTGGCCGACCCCCTGGGGCCGCGGCCGTCCCGGCTGGCACCTCGAGTGCTCGGCGATGGCGGGCAAGTACCTCGGCCCGGCGTTCGACATCCACGGGGGCGGGCTCGACCTCATCTTCCCGCACCACGAGAACGAGATCGCGCAGTCGAAGTCGCTCGGCCACCCGTTCGCGCAGTACTGGCTGCACAACGCCTGGGTCACCACGAGCGGCGAGAAGATGAGCAAGTCGCTCGGCAACTCGCTGCTGGTCAGGGAGGTCGTGCAGCGCGTGCGGCCGATCGAGCTGCGCTACTACCTCGTCTCCGCCCACTACCGCTCGATGATCGAGTTCTCCTTCGAGTCCCTCGAGGAGACCGCGGTGTCGTTCCGGCGCGTCGAGGCGTTCCTCGACCGCGTACGAGACGAGGCGGGCGAGCTGCCGGTCGCCGGCCGTGCTGCCGCGTTCGACGACGCCATGGACGACGACCTCGGGGTGCCGCAGGCCCTCGCCGTCATCCACGACACCGTGCGTGCCGGCAACTCCGCGCTCGCCGCGCGCGACGTCGACGCTGCGGTCGCAGCAGCCGGCTCGGTGCGCGCGATGCTCGACGTGCTCGGCGTCGACCCGCATGCCGACGAGTGGCAGGGCGTGTCGCGCGGCGAGGACGACCGGCTGCGGGAGGCCGTCGACCAGCTCGTGCAGGGCCTGCTCGCGGCTCGTGCTGCCGCCCGAGAGGCCAAGGACTGGGCTACGGCCGACTCGATCCGCGACCAGCTCAAGGCCGCGGGCATCGTCGTGGACGACACGGCCGGCGGTTCGCGCTGGTCGCTCGCCGAGGGGAAGGACGCCTGATGGCGGGCAACAGCCAGCGCAAGGGCGCCATGCGCAAGCCGGGCTCGAAGAAGGGCCAGACCGTCGGCTCCGGCGGGCAGCGCCGTCGCTCGCTCGAGGGCAAGGGCCCGACGCCGAAGGCCACCGAGCGCGACAAGCACCCCGCGGCCAAGCGGGCGCGCGCTGCCGCGAAGAAGGCCGACGCTGCCGCCAAGAAGGCGCCCGCGCGCGGATCCGGCGCACGCGGTGCGACGTCCGTGCGCACCCGCAAGGACGGGCCGGAGATGGTCTTCGGGCGCAACTCGGTGCTCGAGGCGCTGCGCGCCGAGGTGCCGGGCAAGGCGCTGTACGTCCAGCAGTTCCTCGAGTCCGACGACCGCGTGCGCGAGGTGTTCCAGCTCGCCGCCGACCTGCACATCCCGATGCTCGAGTCGCAGCGTGCGCACCTCGACAAGATGACCGCGGGCGCGATCCACCAGGGGCTCGTCCTCGAGGTGCCGGCGTACGAGTACGCCGAGCCCGCAGACCTCCTCGACCGTGCAGCGGCGGCGGGCGAGCGCGCGCTCATCGTCGCCCTCGACGGTGTGACCGACCCTCGCAACCTCGGCGCCGTCGTCCGTTCCGCCGCGGCCTTCGGCGCGCACGGCGTCCTTGTCCCCGAGCGTCGAGCAGCCGGCATGACGGCGGCGGCGTGGAAGACCTCCGCCGGTGCGGCGGCGCGGGTGCCCGTCGCGCGGGCCACCAACCTCACGCGGGCGCTGTCGGCGTACGCGAAGGCCGGCTGCATGGTCGTGGGGCTCGCGGCCGGCGGCACCACCCTCGACGACCTCGACGACGACCTCGCCCGCGGGCCGCTGGTCGTCGTCGTCGGCAGCGAGGGCGAGGGCCTGTCGCGCCTGGTGTCGGAGGCGTGCGACCAGCTCGTGGGGATCCCGATGAGCAACGACACGGAGTCGCTCAACGCGGGTGTCGCTGCGGGGGTGACGCTCTACGCCGTCAGCCGCGCCCGTCGGGCCTGAGCCCTTCGTCCTGGGGCCGCGGCCCCGCCGCTGGCGGATCAGCCGCGGTCGGCGTCGCGCAGGTCGATCTCGCGGGAAGCCTCGACGAGCAGCAGCGCGAGGTCGCGGTCGAGTGCGGCGTCGAGCCGCGCGCGCAGCGGGACGGTGTCCCAGCCCCGCACCTCGGCGACGCGGACCCGGTGCAGCAGGCAGTCGACGTCGTCGCAGCCCGGGGCCAGCTCGCTGTAGCCGCACCGGACGTGGTCGAACCTGCTCATCCCCCGATAGTGCCCCACCGGGCAGGCGGATGGGCGGTTCAGGCGGGCTCGGTGATCCGTTCGGCGTCGGGAGCGGCCCTGCGACGGTTGATGCGGTCGCCGACGAGCGGGAAGACCAGTACCGACAGCGCACCGGCGCCTACGAGCGCGGCGGCGTTCTCGGGCAGCATGTGGCCGTTGCGCACCTCGATCGTCGTGATCGCCACGAGCAGCGGCAGCGCGGTCGCGATGTAGAAGCTGAACTGCCAGCGCTCGCGGTTGCCGGGCAGCGCCCGGCGGTAGAGGACGTACTGCGGGAGACCCCGCACCGCCATGAGCAGGACGAAGAACACCACGAGGCGCGCCGGGTTGGCGATGATCGAGTCGACGTCGAGGTTGGCGCCGCTGACGATGAAGAACAGCGGGATGAAGAAGCCGAAGCCCAGGGCCTCGATCTTCGGCGCGAGCCGGTTCGTCGCGCTCGGCGGGGAGTACTTGCGCAGGATCACGCCGGCCACGAACGCGCCGAGGACGGCGTCGAAGCCGAACACTGCGGCGAGCGTGAGCAGGAAGAGCATGAGGACGACGGTCCAGCGCACGGCCGTCTGCGAGCTGGTGTGGTGGCCGCGCTCGAACAGCTCGGCCATCCGGCCGGTCGCGAAGCGCCCAGGCGTCCGGTAGGTCAGCCAGGTCACGAGCGCGAAGATGGCCAGCACGATCACCGTGATGAGCAGCGACTTCGAACCGAGCAGCAGGGCGATGGCGAGGATCGGGCCGAACTCGCCGGCCGCGCCGCCGCCCATGAAGAACGTACCGAACGGGGTGTCCAGCAGGCCGCGGTCGCGGATGACGGGGAGCAGCGTGCCCATCGCCGTCGTGGTGAGTGCGATGGCGATGCCGAGGAAGTCCTTGACGAAGCCGACGGCGTAGAGGCCGTAGGTGACGATGCAGGCGAGGGCCAGCGAGCTGATCCAGCCGGCGCCTGCGAGCTTGCCGGACAGGCCCCGGATGGCCCGTGACTCCAGCTCGTAGCCGGCGAGGAAGAACAGCAGGCCGAGCCCGAGCTCGTTGAGCAGCTCGATGCCGGCGTCGATCTCGATGAGGCCGAGGCCCTGCGGGCCGAAGAGGATGCCGGCGCCGAGCAGCAGCACCACCTCGGCGACTTTGAGGCGCAGCAGTCCGACCAGCAGCGGGATGAGCGCCGCGCACAGGGCGATGACGAGCAGCGACCCGAGCTCGCGCTCGAGCGCCGCGTCGGTCGCCAGCAGTGGAGCGAGCGAGCCCTGAATGCCGGCGAGGTGCCCTGACGCAACGCCGGAGAGCCCGACCAGCTGGTCCCAGCCTGACGTCAGGCCCGGGCCCCCCTGCTGCATCGCGATGACGACGTCCACGCGCCCTCCAGTCCACCCCGGCATGCCGACGCCCCCGCGCCCGGCCTGCCCCGACCGACGTCCCGTCCCGGAGCCTAGGCCGCACCCCCATCCCGGTGAAGGTGCCCCCGCTTGCGTTAGAAGCAAGTTCTCCGCCCCAGGCTGTCCACAGGGCGCGCCTCTGTGGACAGCCTGGGGCGCTTTTCTTGCTTCTATCGCAAGGAGGGGCACCTTCACCCGGAATCGGGTCTGGGGACGGGTGACCGGTCAGAGGTCGAGTTCGGAGAGGTCGAGCTCGGCGGTCTCGTCGAAGCGGACCCCGGAGACGTCGCTGGGGCGGCCGAGGCGCTGGCCGAGGACGGCCTGCTCGTCGGGCTTCTCGGCGAGCACGTTGGTGACGTAATCGGCGGCGGCCTGCCAGATGGTGACGTCGGTGCCGAGGCGCTCGCCCATGAACCATCGGTGTTCGAGCACCTCGTGGTACATCTGCGCGGGCTCGAGCTTGGTGCGCAGATCCGCGGGCACCATGCCGGTGACTGGCTCGAACCGCTCGGCCACCCAGCGGTGCGCGACGAGCTCCTCGGGCTCCTTCTTGAGGTCCTCCTCGACCCGGAACGTGTCGAGGTCGTTGAGCAGCCGACGGGCCTGGTTCTCCTCGACGTCGAGGCCGGTCAGCCGCAGCAGTCGGCGGGAGTGGTGGCCGACGTCGACGACCTTCGGCGTGACGCGCACGCAGTCGCCCTCGTCCTCGGAGACGACCGACAGCTCCGCGATGTCGTAGCCGAGGTCGTTGAGACGCCGCACCCGCGCGTCGAGCGCGTGCCGGTCGCCGAGCGCGATCTTCACCGGCCCGGTGATCTCGCTCCACAGCGTCTCGTAGCGCTCGCGGACGAGGGCGGACGTCGCCACGGGGTCGATGCTCGGGTGCAGACGGCCGCTGGCCTCGACATCGAGCAGCTCGCCCGCGACGTTGAGCTCGGCGGTCTGCAGGTCGTACTCGCGCTGGCCGTTGGAGAGCTTGTCGTGGAGCTCGCCGGTCTCGGCGTCGACCAGGTACGCCGCGAACGCACCGGCGTCGCGGCGGAAGAGGGTGTTCGACAGCGAGCAGTCGCGCCAGAGGAAGCCGACGAGGTGCAGCCGGACGATGAGGACGGCGAGCGCGTCGATGAGGCGGTTCATCGTGTCCGGGCGCAGCGTCGTGCTGAACAGTGCGCGGTACGGCAGGGAGAACTGCAGGTGCCGCGTGATGATCGCGGCCGGGAGCTCCTCGCCGGCGCGGTCGGTGCGGCCGGCCACGATGCCCACCGGATCGACGCACGGGACGTCGCGGCGGCCGAGCTCGAAGAGCAGGTCGTACTCGTGCCGGGCGATCGGCTCGACCGTCTCCTTGACTGCGTACACGGAGCCGCCGAGCTTGACGAAGCGCACGATGTGGCGCGAGATGCCGCGGGGGAGCGCGACGAGCACGGACTCCGGCCACTCCTCGAGGGGGACGTCCCACGGGAGGAACAGCAGGTCGTGCTCGCCGGCGGCGGCCGTGACGCGCAGGGCCATGTCGTCCTTCGCTGTGCGCAGGTATCGGGATGCGCGAAGGGGTGGCGGCGCTGTCGCGCTCGCCACCCCTTCGTGGTCGTCCTGGTGCCGCAGGCGCGGCCGCTCGATCGATCAGCCGCCGAGGCGCTCGCCGGTCAGTGCGTGGAACACGTGCATGTGGTCCGGCACGATCGAGACGTAGACGTGCTCGCCCTTCGACGGAGGGACGCGGCCGTCGGTACGGATGATGATGTCCTTCGACGAGCCGTCGAGCGCGTCCACGTGGCCGTAGACGTAGGCGTCGGCACCGAGCGACTCGACGACGTCGACCTCGAGCGGGAAGCCACCCTCGGCCTCGGACGAGATGCGCAGGTCCTCCGGACGGAAGCCGATGGTGACCTCGCCGGCACCGCCGGACGACGCCGCCGTGCCGACCTCGGGCGCGAGCGGCACGAGCTTGGCCGAGCCGACCTTGCCGCCGATCGTGGCGCCGCCCTCGGCCAGCGGGATCGTCAGCAGGTTCATGGCGGGGGAGCCGATGAAGCCGGCGACGAAGACGTTGTCCGGGTGGTCGTAGAGCTCGCGGGGGGTGCCCACCTGCTGGAGGATGCCGTCCTTGAGCACGCAGACGCGGTCGCCCATCGTCATGGCCTCGGTCTGGTCGTGCGTGACGTAGACCGTGGTGACGCCGAGACGGCGCTGCAGCGACGCGATCTGGGTGCGGGTCTGCACGCGCAGCTTCGCGTCGAGGTTGGACAGCGGCTCGTCCATGAGGAAGACCTGCGGGCTGCGGACGATGGCGCGGCCCATGGCGACGCGCTGGCGCTGGCCGCCGGAGAGCGCCTTCGGCTTGCGCTCGAGGTAGGGCTCGAGGTCGAGGATCTTCGCGGCCTCCTTGACGCGCGTGGCGATCTCGTCCTTGTTCACGCCGGCGATCTTCAGGGCGAAGCCCATGTTCTCGGCCACCGACATGTGCGGGTAGAGCGCGTAGTTCTGGAAGACCATCGCGATGTCGCGGTCCTTGGGCGGCAGCATCGTGACGTCGCGGTCGCCGATGAGGATGCGGCCCTTGTTGACGTCCTCGAGGCCCGCGAGCATGCGCAGGCTGGTGGACTTCCCGCAGCCGGAGGGACCCACGAGGACGAGGAACTCGCCGTCCTCGATCTGGAGGTCGAGGGAGTCGACAGCGGGGACTGTGCCGCCCGGGTAGAGGCGGGTCGCCTTGTCGAAGGTGACAGTGGCCATAGCAGTAGCCAACCCTTCACCGGCAGGTACGTGCCGGACGATCCGTAGTGGAGGGACACCGGTCTGGGTAGTCCGGCCCTCGCACCGTAACCGTTTGCGCGGCGGCTGGGAAGGGCTACGCCCGAAGTGGGCTTCCGGCGACGCCGGATCGCGCCGTCAGCCTGCCGAGCGCCCCGCTGCCGCCCGCCCGCGGCGGGCGTCCGCCAGGGCGGAGAGCAGGACGGCGACCGAGGCGGGATCGGCCACGCGGTGGCCCGCGAGCGTCTCGCCGGAGCCGACCTTGACCCCGACGTCGCCGGCGCGCAGCCGCCGGAAGGCGTTCTCGTCGGTGACGTCGTCGCCGACGAACAGCACCGCATCGGCACCCGACTCCTCGCGTACGACGTCGAGGGCCTCGCCCTTGTCGGCGTGCACGACCGACAGCTCGAGCACCTCCTTGCCCTCCGTGGCCGTGACGCCGTCCCTGCTCGCCGGCCCGGCGCGGAGCAGATCGAGGACTCGGCGCGCGTCGTCGCGGGAGGCCAGCCGGACGTGCACGGCGACACCGGTGGGCTTGGGCTCGACGAGGACGCCGGCGACGCCGGACACGATCCGGGCGACGTCCTCGGCGACGGCGTCCTTGCGGTCATCGGCGCGGTGGTCTGCCGAGCGCAGGACACCGGGCTCGAACTCGCAGCCGTGGCTGCCGACGAGCCGCACGCCGGGCTCGTCCTCCAGGCCGGACAGCGCGCCGAGCTCGCGCAGGCCGCGGCCGGACACGACGACGACGTCGGTGCCCGGCAGCGCCGAGAGCGCGCGGAGCGCCGCGACCGCCTCCGGCAGCGGGACGGCGGCCGACGGGTCCTCGACGATCGGCGACAGCGTGCCGTCGTAGTCGACGCCGACGAGCAGCCGCGGCACCCGGGCCAGCGCCGCGACGGCGCCAAGCAACGGCGCGGGCAGAGCGTCGCTCACCGCGACCACTCGGACTTGTCGAGCGCCTCGAGGAACTCCGCAGCCCACCGGGCGACGTCGTGCTCGAACAGGCGTGCGCGCATCCGGCGCATCCGGGTGTCGAGCTCGTCGTGCGGGGTGTGCATCGCATCGACGATGGCGTGCTTGACGCCCTCGGCGTCGTAGGGGTTCACCAGGAACGCGTCGGTCATCTCGACGGCGGCGCCGGCGAACTCCGACAGCACGAGCGCGCCCGGCCCGCCGTGCGAGGCGACGTACTCCTTGGCCACGAGGTTCATGCCGTCGCGGTACGGCGTCACGAGCATGATGTCGGCGGCCGCGTAGAACGCCACGAGCTCCTCGCGCGCGAAGGGCTGATGCAGGTACTGGATCGGCGGTGCGCCGATGAGGCCGTGGTCGCCGATGGCCCGGCCGACCATGAGCTCGATCTCGTCGCGCAGCCGCTGGTAGTCCTCGACGTTCTCTCGGCTCGGCGTCGCGATCTGCACGAGCACCGCCTCGCCCGGCTGGATCGCGCCCTCCTCGAGCAGCTCGGTGAACGCCTTGAGCCGGACGTCGATGCCCTTGGTGTAGTCGAGCCGGTCGACGCCGAGCATGAGCCAGCGCGGGTTGCCGAGCTTCTCGCGCAGCTCTGCCGCGCGGTCCTGCACCTCCTCGGTGCGCGCGATCGCGTCGTACTCGCGCGTGTCGATGGAGATGGGGAAGTCGTCGACGGTGACGCGGCGCCCGCCCGTCGGCCGGGTCGCGTCCGGGACCTCCACGCCCGTGCCGTCCGGGGACAGCCTGAGGAAGCGCTCGGCCACGCGCAGGAAGTTGGCGGCGTCGCCGGGTGTGTGGAAGCCGACGAGGTCGGCGCCGAGCAGCCCCTCGGCGATCTGCTGGCGCCACGGCAGCTGGGCGAACAGCTCGGCCGGCGGGAACGGGATGTGCAGGAAGAAGCCGATGCGCAGGTCCGGCCGGCGGTCGCGCAGCATCCGCGGCACGAGCTGCAGCTGGTAGTCGTGCACCCATACCGTCGCCCCCTCGGCGGCGAGGTCGGCGATGCGGTTGGCGAAGCGTTGGTTGACCGCGACGTACGGCTCCCAGAAGTGCCGGTGGTACGACGGGGTGGCGACCGCGTCGTGGTAGAGCGGCCACAGCGTCGAGTTCGCGAACCCCTCGTAGAAGCCCTCGACCTCCTCGCGGCTGAGCTCCACCTCGACGAGCGGGCACGGCCCCACGCCGTCGGGCACCGGCTCGAGCTCTCGGCCGTAGTCCTCGGTGGAGTACGGGTCGGGGGCGAAGCGGCCCGACCAGCCGACCCAGGCGGCGTCGTGGCCGCGCAGCACAGGCTCGAGCGCGCTGACGAGACCGCCGGGCGAGCGGGTCCAGAGGGTGGTGCCGTCGGGCTGCTCGTCGGCCGAGACCGGGAGGCGGTTGGCGACGACCAGGAACTCGAAGGCGTGACTCATATCAGGAACGTATGTGCGCCGCGCAGGCGAAGGTCAAACGTCGAGACGCCCCATATCCGTACGGCTGTGGGCATCGTCACGCCTGATCTCACGATCCGTGAGCAGTGCGCTACGCCAATGCGGCGAGCAGCGACTGCAGAGCGCGGGCGCCGTCGTGGACGTCGGTGAAGCGGGTGGTGAGCGGCGCCAGACCGATCCTGACGCCGTCCGGGTGCCGGAAGTCGGGGATCACACCGCGGTCGGTGAGCGCCTGCGTGAGCGCGAGCGCGTCCGGGTGCCGCAGCGTCACGTGCGCCCCGCGCCGCGCCGCGTCGCGCGGGCTCGCGACCTCGACGCCGAAGGGTGCGAGCCACTCGTCGGCGAGGTCGACGAGGTACGACGTCAGCGCCATGCCCTTGGCGCGGACGGCGTCCATCCCGGCCTCCTCGAGCAGCGCGACACCGGCGTCCACGGCTGCGAGCGCGATGGCTGACGGGGTCCCCGTCATGAAACGGCGGATGCCCTCGGCGGCCGCGTAGTCGCCGGTCATCGCGAAGACGTCGGCGTGGCCCATCCAGCCGGGGATCGGGTTGGTCATGGCGTCGTGGTGCCGCGGGTGCGCCCAGATCCATGCGGGCGCCCCGGGCCCGCCGTTGATGAACTTGTACGAGCAGCCCACGGCGAAGTCGGCGTCGGCGCCGACGAGGTCCAGCGGCACCGAGCCGCCCGCGTGCGAGCAGTCCCAGGCGACAAGCGCTCCGGCGTCGTGCACGGCCTGGGTCACGGACGCGACATCGACGAGCGCGGACGAGCGGTAGTCGACGACCGAGAGCAGGACCACAGCGACGTCGTCATGCAGCAGCGCCGCGACGTCCGACGCCGTCACCGGCTCGGTCGGCCACGGCGCCGCCGGGTCGAGCGGGCCGAGCCAGGCGACGCTGCCGCCGCGGGTCCGTGCGACCTCGGCGGCCACGTAGCGGTCGGTCGGGAACTCGCCGCGATGGGCGACGACGACACCGCGGCCGGGGCGCAGGTCCATCGCGGAGCTCAGCACCTTGAAGAGATTGACGGTCGTGTTGTCGCAGACCACCGTCTGCCCCGGCCCCGCGCCGAGCAGCGACGCGCCGAGGCGGTCGCCCACCTCGAACGGTCGGTCCATCCAGCCCTCGGACCACGAGCGGATGAGGCGGTCGCCCCACTCGTCGCGCACGACGTCGTCGATCCGGCCCGGCGTCGCCGCCGGCAGCCGGCCGAGGGAGTTGCCGTCGAGGTACACGACGCCGTCGTCGGGGATCTCGAACCGCAGCCGGAGCCCGGCCAGCCGGTCGTCGGCGTCGAGCTGCTCGGCGTAGGCGCGGGAGTCGGTGACAGCCATGCCCGCAGGCTAGGCCGCAGGCGGGCTGTGCGCTGCGTCCGCCGTCGGGCGACTACCATCGCGGAGCGCCCTGCGGCGCACGCCGACCTGGCGCAACTGGCAGCGCACCTGTCTTGTAAACAGGTGGTTAGGGGTTCGAGTCCCCTGGTCGGCTCTGGTCCGGGCTGGCCCGGCGGTCAGTGCTTGAGGGCCTTGCGCAGGTAGGTGTCGAGGCGCTTGTCAGCCTTCACCCGGGCCTGCTCGATCTCGATGGCGGCGTCCTTGTCGAGGGCGGCTGCGCCGTCGAACAGCGGCTGGGCCAGGGCCAGGTAGGCCTCCTCGGCCTCGCGCCAGCGCGCCAGCGCCTCGTCCGGGGTCTTCGACATGACGCCGACGCTAGCGCGCCCGGCGGCGGCTGTGTGCGGCTGAGGTGAACGGCGGGCAACGGCCCCGGGTCGATCGCATGAACATCGCGCTCCCCGCGAGCCACCGCCTCCTCCACGGCACGACGCTGGCCACGTCGGAGGAGGACGCGTGCAGCACAGGACCGGCTTCGCACCGGCGCCGGGCGACGACGGCCGGCACGACGCCCATGCGGTCGAGCCGGGGACGAGCACGGCCGTGTGCGGCCAGCAGGTCGACATCATCGTGGAGTCGGACTGGCACACCGTGCGCGTCCGCCGCTGCCGCCTCTGCCTCCGAGCCCTCGACACCCACCGGGCCCGCGACACCGTCGACCGGTGAAGGGCCCCCGCAAGCGTCGCGGGCCCCCGCTGGTCGGGGCGGAGGGACGACGCGGCGGCCAGTAGGGCCTTCACCGCGAACCTGGAGCAGGGCGACGGGCGGCAGGAGGTGTGCGACCGCAGACCGGAATCCTGCTGCCGGGGGCAGGCTCGGCGTCGATACGGTCCGGGGTATGACGACCGCTCCTCCCGCTGCTCGCTCTGTCGACGTCGAGGCGGTGCAGCGTCGCTCCGTCGCCACGCTGTCGACGAGCGCGGTGCTCGGCGGGGTCGCTGTCGCCGGTGCGATTCCCGCGGGCGCGCTCATCGCGGCGTCGCTGGCGGGCGAGGAGGTCGCCGGGCTCGCGCAGACGATGGGAGTGGTGGGCGCCGCCGTCATGGCGCTGCCGCTGGCCCGAGCGGCGCTCACCCGGGGACGCCGTGCTGCGCTCTCGCTCGGGTACGGCGTCGGCGCCGTCGGCGCGGTGATCGTCGTGATCGCCGGTGCGACGCGCTCCCTCCCGCTGGTCTTTCTCGGCTGTCTGCTCGTGGGCGTCGCCTCGGCCGCCGGGCTGCAGGCGCGCTACGCCGCGACCGACCTCGCCACGGAGGAGCACCGCGCCCGCGCGCTCGCCTACGTCGTCTGGGCCGGCACAGTCGGCGCCGTCCTCGGGCCCAACCTGCTCGAGGTGTCGGGGCGTGCCGCGGTCTCGCTGGGCCTGCCGCAGCTCACCGGCCCCTACCTGCTCTCGGCTGTGCTGCTCGCCCTCGCCGTGCTGGTGCTCACTGCGCGTCTGCGTCCGGACCCCTACCTGCTCTCGCGAGAGCTGGCTGCCGCGGCCGGCGCGACGCTGTCGCGGCCGCGCCTGCGCGACGGCCTCGAGCATCTCAAGCGGCACCGGCGCGCGGTGCTCGGCGTCGCCTCGGTCTCGCTCGGCCACGTCGTCATGGTCATGGTCATGGTGATGACGCCGGTGCACATGCGCCACGTCGACGTCTCGCTGCAGCTCATCGGTCTCGTGATCAGCGTCCACGTGCTGGGCATGTACGCCCTGGCCCCGGTCGTGGGTCTCCTGGTCGACCGGTTCGGGCGGGTGCCGATGGTCCTGGTGGGTGCCGCGATCCTGCTCGTCGCCTGCGTCGTCTCCGGGCTGGCGCCCGCCGACAACGTGCCGATGCTCGCGGTCGGCCTGTTCCTGCTCGGCCTCGGCTGGTCGTGCACGCTGATCGCGGGGTCGACCCTCGTGAGCGACGACGTCGACGAGGCGGAGCGCCCCGCCGTCCAGGGCCTCTCGGACCTCACCATGAACGTCGCCGCGGCGGTCGGCGGCGCTGCGGCCGGATTCATCGTGGCGGGCTGGTCCTACGCCGCGCTCTGCGCGTTCGCGGTGGTGCCCGTGGCCGCGCTGGTGGTGCTCGCAGCCCTCCCCTCCATGCGGCGGCACGCCGGGTGACGCGCATCCCGCTCACCGTGCCGCAGGCGGGCAGTGCCGTGCGCCCGTCCTGGGACGACCTGCCCGGCCACGTGCGCGACGCCGTCGTCGAGGCGTGCGGTGCCGAGGTCGTGTCCGCGTACTCGCAGGGCGGCGGGTTCACGAGCGGCTTCGCCAGCCGGCTCCTGCTCGACGACGGGCGAAGGCTGTTCGTCAAGGCCGCGACCGACGAGCTGCACCCGTTCGCCCGCCCCTCGTACGAGCGCGAGGCAGCAGTCGTGCGGGGCCTGCCGGATGCCGTCCCCGCGCCGCGTGTGCTCTGGACCCGCGACCTCGGGCACTGGTTCGTGTCGGCCTTCGAGGACGTCGACGCGCGCCACCCCGTGCGGCCGTGGGACTCCGCCGAGCTCGCGCGCGTGCTCGACGTCTGCTCGCTGATGGCGCGCGAGCTGACGCCGGTGCCTGAGTCGATGCCGGAGCCGAGCCCGCTGTCGTCGTGGGAGGACGAGCTCTCGTTCTGGCGCCGGCGCCGCGACGGCGAGGCGAGTGCGCTCGCTGTCCCGCTGCCCGACCACTGGGCGGCATGGACCGGCGAGCTCGCGGATCTCGAGGACGGCTGGACCGCGCGCTGCTCGGGCAGCACCGGGCTGCACTTCGACGTGCGCGACGACAACCTGCTGATCCGGCCGGACGGCGAGGTTCTCGTCGTCGACTGGAACCACCTCACGCTCGGCGCCGCGTGGTTGGATGTCGCGTCGCTGCTGCCGTCGGCCTGGGGCGACGGCCTCGACGCCAATGCGCTCTGGGCCGCGCACCCGCTGTCCCGCGGCGTCGATCCGCGTGGGCTGGACGGCTTCCTCGCCGCGCTGGGTGGGCTCTTCGTCGAGCGCAGCGCCGACGAGCCCATGCCCCACTCGCCCTACCTGCGCGACCACCAGACGTGGTGGCGCGACGCGACGATGGGCTGGCTCGGCTCGCGCCTGGGCTGGTGAGGCGTCAGACGCGGCTGGTGCCCGAGTCGGCGATCGTGCCGTCGGTGCGACGGAACGCCCACGTCCAGTTGGTCTGGCGCAGCTGCAGCTCGAGGACGCCGTAGGTGCGGGTCACGCGCTTCCAGCTCCACGTGCGGGATCCCTTGCTGCGCATGGGTCGCAGCTCTGCGCCGCCGGTGCCGACGACGAACGCCTGGATGCGCGAGGTGCGCCCGGCGATCGGCACGGCCATCCGCTCGTAGTTGTGGTCGTGCCCCCACAGCACGATCCGCACGTCGCGGTCGTTCTTGATCGCCGACCAGAGCCGGTCGGTGTCGCGCTGGTCTCCGTGCTCGCCGAGGCTGTACCGCGGCCGGTGCCACGCCACGATGGTGGGCTTGCCGTTGTTGCGCGCCAGCACGTCCTTGAGGAACGTGAGCTGCGCCGAGCTGCCCACCCGCTCGCTGTCGAGGCCGATGACGATCCAGGCGCCGGCGCGGTGCCACCACCACGTCGTGCCCGTGATGCCGAAGTACTTCTTGTAGCCGGCCGCGCCCGAGGTGTTGTACTCGTGGTTGCCCGGCAGCGGCCAGGTGATCGGCTTGAACTGGCCGTACGACGGCGCGTAGTACTTGGCGAACTCCGACGACGACCCGCTGTTGTAGGCG
The DNA here is from genome assembly GCA_020161245.1 of Actinomycetota bacterium. Classification (GTDB taxonomy): domain Bacteria; phylum Actinomycetota; class Actinomycetes; order S36-B12; family CAIYMF01; genus Longivirga. Next base: position 39,733 of record JAIUOK010000014.1, read on the forward strand.
TTGTCGCCGAGGGTCATCACGCGCCACGGCGAGCGCGCCTTGATGACAGCCGCGGTCCGCGACTGCGCGCCGCCCGAGCGGGCGATGTCGCCGACGACCAGCAGCCGCGCGGTCGGATAGGTGACGGCGGGCTGGATCGCGGCCGCGGCGGGTGTCGCCTCGAGAAGCTGCGCGCCTGCCGCGGGGAGCGCCGCCGTCAGTGAAAGCGACCCGGCCACGAGCACACCGGCAGCAACACGCAGCCACCTGTTCGCTGCCACCGTGCACCTCCCGCTGCGCCGGACGCCGTTCATCGACCGCTCGCCAGGTGTTCATCCTGCCGTGGATCGGTGGCGACCTGCACAGGGGACGGTGCAGGGAGGCACTGGGAGGCGGCGGTGGCGGTTTCGCGGATCGATCTCGTCCCGGCGTCGCGTCTGCTGCACGACGTACGCGCGGCCGGCGTCGGCTGGCGGCTGCTGGGGGCGAACAACCGTGAGCTGGGACGCTCCGTTCGGGTGCACGCCGACCTGGACGGCCTGCTGTCCGAACTGGCGTGGCTTCGGGTGTGGCTCGTGGGCGCGGAAGCCCGGCTCAGCAGCGAGCGAGGCAACCGCGGATGGGTGTGGCGCATCGCCACGGACGATGGCGACGCGGTAGCCATCTCGGGCCGCGGCTTCAGGTCGTTGCAAGCCTGCGAGCGCAACGCGGCGGGCTTCCTCGACGCGTTCGCGCGTGCTCCCGTCCCAGGGCTCGGGCGCGGTGCGGACTCAGCGGTCGACGACGACGGTGGCGGCGGGCACGGACGTGGCCGGCGGCTCGCCCGTCGTCGGGATGTCGAGCGGGTGGGTGAGCAGGGCGACGAGACCGAGGGCCAGGATCGGCGGCACGACGACGCGCACGGTGTCACGTGACATCCGCATGGCGCACCTCCTCGGAACCGGTTCGTACAGGTGCTGTGTCGACGGCGCGCGGACCCGGTCCTGAGAGGGTTCCCTCAGTCGGCGCAATCCCCTGCGGCTCTGCGCCTTCGGGCGATCCGGGCCTTGAGCGGGACGAGAGGGAGGACGGCGCGGCGGTCGCGAGGCGCGGCTGGCCGGCTGCCCCGGAGGCTAGGGTCGGCGGCACACGCACCGGGACGGGAGCCATGAGGAAGAAGCTTCGCTCGGCGGCCCTCGGCGTCCCGCCGGTCCGCCGTCTGGTCGAGCAGCGGGACCGCCTCCAGCGCGAGCTCGACAAGCAGCGCGACGTCAACGACCGGCTGCGCCGCACGGTCGACGAACTCGCCTCGGCGTCGGCCGCGGAGGGTGCCGACTACGCCTCGCTGTTCATGGTCACCTACGGCCGTTCCGGCTCGACGCTGCTGCAGGGCTTCCTCAACTCCATCCCCGGCTACACCATCCGCGGGGAGAACGGCGGCGCCCTCTACCAGCTCTACCGCTACCACTCGGCCCTCGAGGCCAAGGCCGCGGAGCTCGCGGTCGGCGGCCGTCTCCCCGACGACGCCACGCACCCCTGGTACGGCATGCATGTGTACCCGGCGGGCCTCGCGCTCGACGACCAGCGCCGCCTCGTCCTCGACACGATCCTGCGGCCGGAGCCGGCCACCCGCGTCGTGGGCTTCAAGGAGGTGCGCTGGTACTGGAAGGACACGCCCGAGTACGTCGGGTACCTCCAACAGCTGTTCCCCGGCGCGCGGTTCGTGTTCAACACCCGCGACCACGACAAGGTCGCCGCGAGCAAGTGGTGGCGCGACCGGCCCAATGCGCGCGAGGAGCTCGACCGCATCGAGGGCATGCACCTCGGGATCCTCGAGTCGCTGGGCGACAAGGGCTTCCGCGTCCACTACGACGACTACGTCGCCGACCCGGCCGCGCTCGAGCCGATGTACCGCTGGCTCGGCGAGCCGTTCGACGCCGACCGCCTGCGGGCCGTCATGGCGCAGCCCCACTCCTACTGACCGGGTCGCCGCACGTGTGTCGCGGCAGGGAGGGGACGGCGCCCGTCGGGATGATGGGCGCATGGGACGACGCACCCTCGACCGCGGTACGCGCCTGGAGCGCTACGAGGCCTGGTCGTCGGTGCCCGTCTTCGGGTTCGCCCTGCTGTTCCTCGTCGGCCTGATCGAGGTCGTCTCGAGCGACGGCAGCACCGAGGGCGGCACGTGGATGATCGCGATCGCCTGGGGCGCCCTCGTCATCGACCTGGCCGTCCGCTGGCTGCTCTCCGACGACCGGCGCGCCTTCCCGCGCAAGCACTGGTTCGAGATCGTGGCCATCGCCATCCCGTTGTTCCGCATCGGGATGGTGTTCTACGTCTTCGTGCGGCTGGCGCGCCGCCGCGGCCGGATGGCGCAGCGCATCCAGGTGTACGCCGCCTACCTCACGGTGCTCGTCATCGTGTTCGGCGCCCTGCTCGTGCTCGCGGCGGAGCGGAACTACCCCGGCTCCAACATCACGACCTACGGCGAGGCCGTGTGGTGGGCGGTCGTCACCGTGGCGACCGTCGGCTACGGCGACTACGTGCCGGTGAGCCCCGAGGGCCGCAGCATCGCCGTGGTGATGCTCTTCAACGGCGTCGCGCTGATCTCGGTGGTGACGGCGTCGATCGCGGCCCGGTTCGTGGCCGACCCCGATGCTGGCGAGCGGGCCGTGACCCTGGACGAGCTCGACGAGCGGCTCGAGCGCATCGAGGCCGCGCTCGCGGCGCTGACCGCTGCGGGAGGGACCGACCCCGACGGGCCTGCGGACCCCTCCAGCGCCGGCGGCACTCCCGCGTAGCCTCACCGCATGACCTCGACCCCGTTCACCGCCGAGGCCCGCGTCGTGCGCGCGGCCTCCCTGCCCGACGCCGACCTCGAGGCCGCGCCGCTGGACCCCTCGCAGGTGGTGGCGGGGGACCCGGAGGTACGCGTGCTCGCCCTCCACGACGCCGACGACCTCGGTGTCGGCGTCTGGCAGCACTCGGCCGGCAGCAGCACCGACGTCGAGGCCGACGAGGTGTTCGTCGTGCTGTCCGGACGCGCCACGATCGAGGTGGACGGCGGGCCCGTCCTCGAGGTGGGTCCCGGCGACATCGGGCTGCTGCCCGCCGGCGCGAGCACCCGGTGGACCATCCACGAGGACCTCCGCAAGGTCTACATCGTCCGCCCCTGACAGCGCCCGGGGCCACCCGCAGCCCTCTGACCTGCGACGTCACCGGGCGGCGTGGCCGTGGCCGGGCATCCGTGCGACCCTCGTGGGCGTGCCCCTCCTGGAACGTCCCGGGGTGAATGACACGGATGGGATTCCCCCCGTAGAGTGGGCGGGCGCACCTGGGAGGGTGCGCGCGCCCCGGCCCGACGACGGCCCGGCGCCGACCGAGGGAGAGGGGTTCGCCGCGATGGACGCCGCGCGTGCGCTGGGGGGCTCGCCGGACCGTGAGGCGCTCTCCAACCGCGACCTCGAGATCCTCGCCTTCGAGCGCCAGTGGTGGAAGTACGCCGGCGCCAAGGAGCAGGCGATCCGCGAGCTGTTCGACATGAGCGCGACGCGCTACTACCAGGTGCTCAACGCCCTGCTCGACAACCCTGCGGCCCTCGAGGCCGACCCCATGCTGGTCAAGCGTCTGCGCCGCATGCGCGCATCGCGCCAGCGCGCCCGCTCCGCCCGCCGCCTCGGCATCGAGCTCTAGGCCCTCGGGCCGGCCGCCCCGAGAGGGGGACCGATGACGACGACGAACGACGAGGACGGCCTCACCCGCGAGGCGCCGTCGCTCTCGCTGCGCGAGGACCCCGCCTGGAGCGGCGACACCGTCGTGCCCCCGCGCCACCGCCACCGCCGTGACGACCCCCCGCCGACGCCGTCGCCCGTCGGCCGCGTCGTCCTCCCGCTCGCGCTCACCGTGCTGTCGGTCGTCGCGCTGTTCGCGGCCTGGGTGCACCTGCAGGGCGAGGGCAGCACGCCGCCTGCGTCGTCGGCGCTGCCGGCCGCGTCGTCGTCGCCCTCGGCCACCAAGCCCGCCGTGCCCGTGCTCAGCGAGTCGCCGTCGCCGCAGGAGTCCGAGTCGGTGGCGCCCGACACCCCCTCGCCCACGCCCACCCGCACGTCGATCCCGGTCGACCGCACCGTGCCGGTCACCGTGCTCAACGGGACGCGCACCACGGGCCTCGCCTCCAAGGTCGCGGCCGATCTCCGCTCGAAGGGGTGGACCGTGGTCTCCGTGGGCAACTGGCGCGGCGGCGGCATCGGCCAGACCACGGTCTTCGTGAACGGCGAGAAGGACGCCGTCGCCACCATCAAGCGCGACCTGCCGGCCATCGACCGCGCCCGCGAGCCCATCGGCGCGATGAACGACGGCCGGATGACGGTCGTCATCATGGGCGACTACCCGCAGTAGGCCGGAGCCGGCCGTCCTTCGTCACGTCGGGCGGCGTCGGCGCTCGCGCCTCGTCGGGTTCTCGCGGTAGCCGCCGTCGGCCAGCCCGGCCCGCTGCTCGAAGACGTTGCGGCTCCAGTGGTCGCCCGTGCGCACCCACGACCACAGCACGGCGCCGAGGTACAGCGGCAGGAACAGCACGACGCACCAGGCCCATTGGGTCGAGTGCCGCGACTCGTGGCGCAGCAGCTCGGGGGTCGGGTCGACGCGCAGGATCACGACGTTGCCGAGGGTGAACGCCGACGCCTTCGGGAACCGTCCGCCGGCACCGCGGGCGAGCACGACGCCGTCGGGTCCGCGCTCGAGCCGGGCGCCGAGCACCTTGGCGATGGCCAGCCCGGCGAGGGTCGAGAGGTTGCCGGCGTTCATCAGCTGGCGCACGCGGTAACGCGCCTGCATGCTCACCGCCGCCTCTCCGGGCGCCGCCGATCGTCTCAGGATCCGGACCCACGTCGTCCCGAGGCTCGGGACTCCCGTACAGTCTTGCGCACGGATCGGCGCTCGCCGCTGCTCCCGCCGAGGCCCCGGCCCGGCACAACAGAACACCGCTCATCCAGAGGGGCAGAGGGAAACGGCCCGATGAAGCCCCGGCAACCGACCAGATGACTCACGACGCTCGTCGTCGCGAGGCCGCCTGGTGAAGGTGCCAACTCCGTCCCGTCGGCCGACCGGCCGCCGGGGAAGATGAGGAGAGGCCTCGCATGTCCACGTCGTTCGTCCCTGCTGTCGATCCTGCCGACGCGCCCCCCGCCACGCCCGACTTCGGCCCGGCGTCGCGGCTGACCTGTCGCGAGTGCGGCGCGTCCTACGCCCTCGGTGCGGCGTACGCCTGCATCGAGTGCTTCGGCCCCCTCGAGGTCGGCTACGACTTCGCCGGTGTCACCCGCGAGAGCATCGAGGCAGGGCCGCAGAGCATCTGGCGCTACGCCGGCCTGCTGCCCGTCGCCCCGTACGCCGGCGACGAGCCCAACCTCAACCCGGGCATGACCTGTCTCGTACGAGCCGACAACCTCGCCCGGGCGCTCGGGATGACCGGCACGCTGTGGGTCAAGGACGACAGCGGCAACCCCACCCACTCGTTCAAGGACCGCGTGGTCGCCGTCGCCCAGAGCGCCGCCCGCCGCCTCGGGCTCGGCACGATCGCGTGCGCCTCGACCGGCAACCTGGCCGGCGCCGTCGCGGCCGCCGCGGCGCGCGGCGGCCAGCGCTCGGTCGTGGTCATCCCGTCCGACCTCGAGGACGGCAAGGTCGTCACGGCCGCGACGTACGGCGGCACGCTGCTCGCGGTCAACGGCTCGTACGACGACGTCAACCGTCTGTGCTCCGAGCTCATCGGCGACCCGCTCACCGCCGACTGGGGCTTCGTCAACGTGAACCTGCGGCCCTACTACGCCGAGGGCTCCAAGACCGTCGGCTACGAGATCGCCGAGCAGCTCGGCTGGCGCCTGCCGCAGCAGATCATCTCGCCGATCGCATCGGGCTCGCTGCTGACCAAGGTCGACAAGGCATTCCGCGAGTTCGCCTCGCTGGGCCTCGTCGAGGACACGCCCTACAAGGTCTTCGGCGCCCAGGCCACCGGCTGCTCGCCGGTGTCGGTGGCGTTCCGCGAGGGCCACGACGTCGTGCGTCCGCAGCGTCCCGACACCATCGCCAAGTCGCTGGCCATCGGCAACCCGGCCGACGGCCCGTACGCGCTCGACGCCGTCCGGCGCTCGGGCGGTGCGATCGGCGACGTCAGCGACGCCGAGGTGACCGAGGGAATCCGCCTGCTCGCCGAGACCGAGGGCATCTTCGCCGAGACCGCCGGCGGTGTGACCGTCGCCGTGCTGCGCCAGCTGCTCGCCTCCGGCGCGGCCGACCCGGCCGCCGAGACCGTGCTGCTCAACACCGGCGACGGCCTCAAGACCCTCGACGCCGTCATCGGCCACGTCGGCCCCACGGCCGTCATCGACGCCGACGTCGACGAGGTCGGCCGCGTCCTCGCCGCCCGCCAGTCCTGACCCGCTGCCACCCCTACTACCTGCCGCGAGTAACTGGCGTTGTCATCGGTTCGGAGGCCTCAGAACCGGTGACTCGGGCAGTTACTCGCGCGATCAGAGAGGACGCGTGATGAGCGTCTCCGTGCGGATCCCCACGATCCTGCGCACCTACACCGAGGGCGCATCCGAGGTGAGCCTCGAGCCCGCCGAGGACACGCTCGCAGGTGTGCTCGACGCCCTGGAGGCGGCCGCGCCCGGCATCCGCGCCCGGGTGCTCGACGACGACGGCAAGCTGCGCCGCTTCGTCAACGTCTACGTCGACGACGAGGACGTACGCTTCACCGACGGACTTGCGACGCCTGCGCCCTCGGGCACCAAGGTCTCCATCATCCCGGCGGTCGCCGGCGGCTGAGGACGGTCCGATCAGCCACGGTCCCGCAGCAGCGCCTTCACGGTCTCGGCGGTGGGCACGCGTCCGGACAGGACGACCTCGTCGTCGATGACAAGAGCAGGGGTCTTCATCACGCCCCAGGACGCGATCTCGCCGGGCTCGGTGACGTGGTCGAACGTCGCCTCCAGGCCGAGGGCGTCGACGGCCTCGCGGGTGGCCTTCTCGAGGTTGTTGCAGTTGGCGCAGCCGGATCCGAGGATCTTGACGTCCATGGCGGTGTCCTTCAGGTGAGCAGTGCGTTGAAGAGGTAGCCGACGATGACGATGCCGGTGGCGACGACGCCGATGTAGGCCGCCAGCAGCTGGGGCTTGAGGACCCGGCGGAGCAGGATCATCTCGGGCAGCGAGAGGGCGACGACGCTCATCATGAAGGCGAGCAGCGTGCCCATCGGCAGGCCCTTCTCGTAGAGGGCCTGGACCATCGGCATGATGCCGGCGGCATTGCTGTAGAGCGGGATCCCGATGCTGACGGCGACGAGCACTCCGAGGCTGTTGCCCGGCCCGGCGTAGGTGGTGAAGAAGTCCGTGGGCACCCAGCCGTGGATGACGGCACCGAGGCCGATCCCGACAAGCAGGTAGGGCCAGATCCTGCGCAGGATGCTGGCGACCTCCTCGGCCGACATGTGGACACGGTCGTCGAACGACAGGCCCGCTGCGGGATCGATCGCCTTGCCACGCAGCGTTGTCTCGAAGACGAACGGCTCGACCCAGCGCTGCACGCCGAGGCGGCCGAGGATCCAGCCGGCGACGATCGCGATGGCAAGGCCGGTGACCACGTAGACGGCGGTGACCTTCCACCCGAACAGGGTGAGCAGCATGCCGATGGCGATCTCGTTGACCATGGGCGAGGCGATGAGGAACGAGAGCGTGACGCCGATGGGGACGCCGGCGGCGACGAACCCGATGAACGCGGGGACGGCGGAGCAGGAGCAGAACGGGGTGACGACGCCGAGCCCGGCGGCGACGACGTTGCCGACGCCCTCCCGCTTCCCGCCGAGGATCGCGCGGGTGCGCTCGACGCTCATGTACGAACGCAGGAACGTGACAGCGAAGATGATCAGGACCAGCAGCAGGGTGATCTTCACGGTGTCGTAGGCGAAGAAGTGGATCGTCTCCGTAGTGCGCGACGCCGGGTCCATGCCGAGCAGGCCGTAGAGGATCCAGTCCCACAGGTGCTCGTTGAGCTGGTACAGCCCTAACCAGACCAGGGCTGCGCCGGACAGGGCCAGCCAGCGGCCGCGGCGCGTCTCCGGCAGGTGCGGGAGGTGCTCGAGGACGGCCATCGCGCTCACCCGGCCGCGGTCGGGAGCGCGGCGGCGAGCCGGTCGTGGGCGTCGGGCGCGAGGGTGTAGTCGATCCACTTCCCGCGCCGCGTCGCGGCCACGAGGCCGGCCTCCCTCAGCGCCTTGAGGTGGTACGAGAGCAGGCTGGCCGACACGTCGACGTCGTCCTGGATCGCGCAGACGCAGCGCGGCTCGTCTGACAGGCCGGCCAGGATGCGCCAGCGGACCGGCTCGGCGGCGACGGCGAGCAGCGGGGCGGCGTCCACGGGCGCTGTCACTACAACCACGGTTGAAGCGTCGACCTGTGGAGCACGCCGTGGCGCGCCGAGCAGCCCGGTGTGAGGCAGCAGACAGGTCAGGCGAAGACGGCGGCGATCTCGGCCAGGCGCTCCGGGACGACGGAGTACCAGACCCAGGTGCCGCGCTTCTCGCGTGTGAGCAGCCCGGCGTCGGCCAGCACCTTGAGGTGGTGCGACACGGTGGGCTGGGCGAGGCCGAGGGGCTCGGTCAGGTCGCACACACACGCCTCACCGGCCTCCGCGGCGCGCAGCTGGGCCAGCAGCTGCAGGCGAGCCGGATCGGCGACAGCCTTGAGCAGCGCGGCCAGCGACTCCGCAGTGGGGCGATCCATCGGCTCCGCCAGCCCCGTGGGGCAGCACTCGGGACCCGACAGCAGCGGCAGGCTGCGGCGGCGGGTGGCGGTGGCTGCCATGTGTGCTCCTTCACCGGATGTTCACCTAGAAACATCGACAACGGTCGATGTGTTCCCTAGGCTCCATCGACAACGACGAATGTAGACCATCGTCGATCCAGATAGGAGCGGTCCCGTGGCGCGTGTGCAGCTGGCTCTCAACGTGTCCGACCTCGAGGCATCGGTCGCGTTCTACTCCACGATGTTCGGCGTCGAGCCGCACAAGCGCCGTCCTGGCTACGCCAACTTCGCGATCGTCGAGCCGCCGCTCAAGCTCGTCCTGATCGAGGTCCCTGCCGAGGCCCGCGGCACCGGGGTGGGTGGAGCGCTGAACCACCTGGGCGTCGAGGTCGAGTCGGTGGCCGACGTCGAGGCGGGGGCCGCCCGGCTCAAGGATGCCGGGCTGGCGACCTTCGACGAGAAGGACACGACCTGCTGCTACGCACTCCAGGACAAGGTCTGGGTCCACGACCCGGCCGGCGCTCCGTGGGAGATCTACACCGTCAAGGACGACGACCCCGCCAACCCGCAGCCTGCGACCGCATCACTGCCGCTCCTGGAGGCTCTCGGCGGTGACGGTGCCTGTTGCACACCGGCGTCCCGGTTCGCCCACGAGACCGGGCCGGCCGCCTCGGCCGCCTGCTGCTGAGCCCGACGTGCCTGACGAGATCCGTGTCCGCATCGACGCCTACGCCGAGCTGCTGCCCACTCCCGCCTGACCATCCCCGCCTCGCCTACCGATCCGGAAGCGACCCTCATGAGCGACAAGCCCTCCGTCCTGTTCGTCTGCGTCCACAACGCCGGTCGTTCGCAGATGGCGGCTGCCTACCTGACGCACCTGGCCGGCGACCGCGTCGAGGTGCGGTCGGCCGGATCCGCACCGGCCGACACCGTGAACCCGGCCGTCGTCGAGGCTTTGGCGGAGGAGGGAATCGACATCTCCGCCGAGGTGCCCAAGGTGCTCACCACCGAGGCCGTGCAGGCGAGCGACTACGTCATCACGATGGGGTGCGGCGACGCGTGCCCCTTCTTCCCCGGCAAGACCTACCTGGACTGGGTGCTCGCGGATCCCGCGGGCCAGGGGGTCGAGGCCGTGCGGCCGATCCGTGACGAGATCCGCACCAGGATCGAGGGACTCATCGCCGAGATCGACTCCCGGGCCGCCGCGTCGTGAGCGGGGACGCCCAGTCGGAGGCCGGGCCGAACGCGGGGCCCGCGCACGTCGCGCCGCTGCCCAGCCGACTGTTCGCCGAGTTCCTGGGCGCGCTGGTGCTCGTCGCCGCCGTCGTCGGCTCCGGCATCATGGCCCAGACGCTCTCGCCCGACGACACAGGCCTGCAGCTTCTGGAGAATGCCATCGCCACCGGCGGCGTGCTCGTCGTGCTCATCGCGGTGCTCGGCCCGGTGTCGGGTGCGCACTTCAACCCCGTGGTCACCCTCGTGGACGCGTGGTTCGGCGGTATCCGGGCGCGGGAGGCCGCGCCCTACATCGCGGCGCAGGTGCTCGGTGCCTGCCTCGGTGCCGTGCTGGCCAATCTGATGTTCGGGCTGGCCGCTGTGAGCATCTCCACGCACGAGCGCACCGGCGCCAACCTCTGGCTCTCCGAGGGTGTCGCCACGTTCGGGCTGCTGCTCCTCATCCTCGGGCTCGTGCGCGGTGGCCGCTCGGAGTTTATCGCTCCCTCGGTCGCCGCCTACATCGTCGGTGCCTACTGGTTCACCGCCTCGACGTCGTTCGCCAACCCGGCCGTGACGATCGGGCGCACACTGTCGGACACCTTCGCCGGTATCGCGCCGTCCAGCGTGCCGGGCTTCGTCGCGGCGCAGCTCGTCGGAGCCGCGGTGGCGGTCCTGGCGATCCTGCTGCTCTGGCCGCAACGGTCCGCGCGCCAGGCCGTGGCTATCGACGTCGTCGCCGAGACCCGCTGAGCGCCTCGTAGCCGGCGGCGGACGACCATTCCGCGGTGGCCGGTGTGAGAGCGCGACCCGACCGGCGGCAGGTGACAGGAGTCCCCGGAGCCGAGGACGGGTCGGTGAACGGATCGGGTACAGGCGGTGACGGGGTGCTCTGGGTGGCGGGCGTCACCTGGTCGCGCGTCTGCTGTCACACGCGGCGCACGGCCGGGCAACCTCGCGTTCACGTGGTCCGCGCATCGTGGAGGCATGAGCACCGACCGCACCGCCCGGCACCGCCGTATCGCACTCGTCGCCCACGACAACCGCAAGCAGGATCTGCTCGAGTGGGCGTCGTTCAACGTCGAGACCCTGATGCGCCACCGGCTAGTGGCGACGGGGACCACCGGCAGCCTGCTCCACGACGAGCTCGAGCTCGCGGTCGAGCGGGTGGACAGCGGCCCGCTCGGCGGCGACCTGCAGATCGGGGCGCAGATCGTCGAGGGCGACGTCGACATGCTGGTCTTCTTCTGGGACCCGCTCGAGCCCCAGCCCCACGACCCCGACGTCAAGGCGCTGCTGCGGGTGGCCGTGCTGTCGGACGTCCCCACCGCCTGCAACCGCGCGACCGCCGACTTCCTCATCAGCTCGCCGCTGTTCGCCAGCACCCTGCGCCCCACCGCCGGCGCCGCCTGACCCCCCGACGGGCCCACCGACGCAGAACGGCCCGGACGCGATGCGTCCGGGCCGTGTGCTCGATCCGGGGCCCCTCGTACGGGAGGGCTGGGTACCCGTGGCCGTGCAGGGCGGGTGCGGGCCGGCGTGGTGTGTGGCGACCGTGCCGGTCCGCCGCGGCCTACTCCGGGATCGGGTCGTACTCCGGGTCGACGTAGTGGAGAGCCGCCTCCTCGGCGGACAGATCGCCGTCCTCGCCCGAGTCGAGGGCGGTGACGTCGTCGTGCTCGCTGGAGAGCGCCTCGAAGTCCTCGGTGAGCCGGCCGACGACACCCTCGCGCATGCCCTCGCGGTGGGGGGCGTAGGCGCTGGCCGGGTCGTCGGAGCCGTACTCCTCGGCGAGGTCGGCCTCGAGCGCGTCGGCGACCTCGTCGCCGGCCTGCCCGCGTCCGGCGTACGCCGGGCCGTCCCAGGTGCCCTCCCCGGTCGCGTGGCCGAGGCCCGTGTACTCGCGCTCGTAGCTGCTCATGGCCTCATTCTGGACCTCGCGCACCGCCGTCGCGCGGCACTACGGGGATCCATCGGAGTGATCTGCGCGGGCGGGCGAGGAGGGGTCCCGGCCGAGGCCCGAGGGCCCCAGCGGCTTGCACTCTCGGCCCGAGAGTGCCAACAATGGCGTTAGCACTCTGCCCGTCCGAGTGACAGCCGCGCGCTGTCCGCCCGGTGGGCGGGGTGGGCACGCGAGACCTCCGCTGGTGAGGTCGGCAGGCACGGCGCCACCGTCGTTCCCGCCGTCCGTCCGTCGCGGGCACCGACGAGGTCCTTCCACCAGTAGCGAAAGGGATCCGAAGCCAGATGGCGAAGATCATTGCGTTCGACGAGAACGCCCGTCGCGCGCTCGAGCGGGGTATGAACACCCTCGCCGACGCCGTGAAGGTGACGCTGGGCCCGAAGGGCCGCAACGTCGTCCTGGAGAAGAAGTGGGGCGCCCCCACGATCACCAACGACGGCGTCTCGATCGCCAAGGAGATCGAGCTCGACGACCCGTACGAGAAGATCGGCGCCGAGCTGGTCAAGGAGGTCGCCAAGAAGACCGACGACGTCGCCGGCGACGGCACGACGACGGCGACCGTCCTCGCCCAGGCGCTCGTCCGCGAGGGTCTGCGCAACGTGGCCGCGGGTGCGAACCCGATGGGCCTCAAGCGCGGCATCGAGAAGGCCGTCGAGGCCGTCTCCGCGCAGCTGCTCTCCATGGCCAAGGAGGTCGAGACCAAGGAGCAGATCGCTGCCACCGCCTCGATCTCGGCCGCCGACCCGCAGATCGGCGAGATCATTGCCGAGGCGATGGACAAGGTCGGCAAGGAGGGCGTCATCACCGTCGAGGAGAGCAACACCTTCGGCCTCGAGCTCGAGCTCACCGAGGGCATGCGCTTCGACAAGGGCTACATCTCCGGCTACTTCGTCACCGACCCGGAGCGCATGGAGGCTGTCCACGAGGACGCCTACGTGCTCATCGCCAACCAGAAGATCTCGGGCGTCAAGGACCTGCTCCCGATCCTCGAGAAGGTCATGCAGTCGGGCAAGCCGCTGGTGATCATCGCCGAGGACGTCGAGGGCGAGGCCCTGTCGACCCTGGTCGTCAACAAGATCCGCGGCACCTTCCGCTCGGTCGCCGTCAAGGCCCCGGGCTTCGGCGACCGTCGCAAGGCCATGCTCCAGGACATCGCGATCCTGACCGGCGGCCAGGTCATCTCTGAGGAGGTCGGCCTCAAGCTCGACTCGGTCGGCCTTGAGCTCCTCGGCCGGGCGCGCAAGGTCGTCATCACCAAGGACGAGACCACGATCGTCGAGGGCGCTGGCGACCCCGAGCAGATCGCGGGCCGCGTGAACCAGATCCGCGCCGAGATCGAGAAGTCCGACTCGGACTACGACCGCGAGAAGCTCCAGGAGCGCCTCGCCAAGCTCGCCGGCGGCGTGGCCGTCATCAAGGCGGGCGCGGCCACCGAGGTCGAGCTCAAGGAGCGCAAGCACCGCATCGAGGACGCCGTCCGCAACGCCAAGGCTGCGGTCGAGGAGGGCATCGTCGCCGGCGGCGGCGTGGCCCTGCTCCAGGCGAGCGAGGCTGCCTTCGGCACGCTGCAGCTCGAGGGCGACGAGGCGACGGGCGCCAACATCGTCCGCGTCGCGGTCGAGGCCCCGCTCAAGCAGATCGCGGTCAACGCCGGCCTCGAGGGCGGCGTCGTGGCGGAGAAGGTGCGCAACCTCGACGCCGGCTTCGGTCTCAACGCCGCCACCGGCGAGTACGTCGACCTCATCGCGAACGGCATCATCGACCCGGCGAAGGTGACGCGCTCCGCGCTCCAGAACGCCGCGTCGATCGCTGCGCTGTTCCTCACCACCGAGGCCGTCATCGCCGACAAGCCGGAGAAGGCCGCTGCGCCTGCTGCTCCGGACATGGGCGGCATGGACTTCTGATCCCTCGCGGATCGAGTCCGAGCACCACGCACGACGAAGGCCCCGGGACCTCGCGGTCCCGGGGCCTTCGTGCGCCCGGGGGCTGCGTCCCGGGCAGGCGCCGGCCGAGGGGACGGCCGACCTCACGAGCCTCGGCGCCACGACGGTGGCGGTGAAGCGTCCCGGACGGCTCTCCGACGGATCTTGGACGTCTCTGGGACGAGGCTGCATCGACCGGGTGAACCGGGCGGGGATACCGGTCGAGGCGCGGCTGCGCCGCGGCCCTAGGCTCCTGCCGTGCCCCAGACCGATGTCGCCCCGCACGTGCCCGCGCCCGCTGCCGGCCGCGACGCCGTGCGGATCACCTACCAGGGCGAGCCCGGGTCCAACTCCGACGCCGCGTGCAACGCCGTGTACCCCGACCTCGAGGCCGTGCCGAGCGAGACCTTCGAGGATGCGTTCGTCGCCACGGCGGGCGGCGACGCCGACCTCGCGATGATCCCGATCGAGAACTCCATCGCCGGCCGCGTCGCCGACATCCACCACCTGCTGCCGGGCTCGGGGCTGCACATCGTCGGCGAGTTCTTCATGCCGATCCACTTCCAGCTCATGGCGCTGCCCGGCACGCGCCTCGAGGACATCCGAACCGTGCGCAGCCACGTGCACGCCCTCGGCCAGTGCCGGCAGATCATCCGCGAGCACGGCTGGCGCAAGGTCGTCGCCGACGACACCGCCGGCGCCGCCCGCGAGGTGGCCGACCTCGGCGACCCCGCCGTCGCCGCGCTCGCCCCGCGCCGCGCCGCGGGCCTCTACGGGCTGGAGATCCTCGGCGAGGACGTCGAGGACGAGCACAACAACACCACGCGGTTCGTGGTGCTCGCCCGCGAGCCGCACGAGCCGCCTCCCGGTAACGGCCCGGTGATCACGTCCTTCGTCTTCCGGGTCCGCAACGTGCCCGCGGCGCTCTACAAGGCGCTCGGCGGCTTCGCCACCAACGGCGTCAACATGACCAAGCTCGAGAGCTACCAGCTCGGCGGCACGTTCCTCGCGACGGAGTTCTACGCCGACGTCGAGGGCCACCCGGCCGACACGCCGCTGCGTCTCGCGCTCGAGGAGCTGACGTTCTTCTCCAGCTCGGTGCGCGTGCTCGGCACCTACCCCGCCAGCCCCTTCCGCCTCGGTGCCGCGGCCGACGCCGCCGGCTGACCCTCGACGCCCGACGGCCCGCGACCGATCAGGTCGCGGGCCGTCGTAGTTCGTCGGGGGCTGCGTGCGTCAGGCGAAGCGCTCCGTGTCGTACACCTCGGCCGACGCCGGGCCGGCAGGGTCGACGAGGTCCCAGAGCAGGGTCAGGGACCAGCCGTGGCGCAGCAGCTCCATCACCATCAGGCCGGGCTCGGCCACCGGTGCGGTCCTCATGGCCGCCACCTCCTTCACGTGCTGATGATCGACACAGTGCGTGCGGATGCTGGTGAGCCGTTCGGGTGGACTGATCATCACCCGTCGAGAGCATCACGTGAGGCAGGCCGTCGTCCGACATCCGAACCAGCGACGGGTGCGGCGCGGGATCTGCGATCCGTTGGCGCCGTTCCGATCCCGGCCGCCGCCCTTCGCGGCGCGAAACCGCGTCGACCGTGCGGCAACAGGCTGGGACGCTGTCGGCATGGAGCTCGTGACGCCCGCCAGGCCCTACCTCGACGGCTACCTCGACGCGCTGCGTCGCGCATGGTCGCCGACCACGACCAACCCCGACTTCTGGCGCGACGAGCTCGTGCGGGTCGAGTCCGACCCCGACGAGGCACTGCGCCTCTTCGCGCAGGTCGACCCTGAGGGGCGCACCATCACGCTGCCCGACGGCACCGAGGTTCCCCGCATCCCGGGCATGACGAGGTGGATGTGGGACGGCGAGTTCGCCGGAGCCATCAACATGCGCTGGGTCGAGGGCACGCCCGAGCTGCCGCCGCACGTCCTCGGCCACATCGGCTACTCCGTCGTCCCCTGGAAGCAGCGCCGCGGCTACGCGACGCAGGCCCTGCGCGACATGCTCGTGCTCGCGCGCGGCGTCGGCCTGCCCTACGTCGAGATCACGACGCAGCCCGACAACATCGCGTCGCAGAAGGTCATCGAGGCCAACGGCGGCATCTCGCTCGGCGAGTTCCCGGAGCCGCTCCAGTACGGCGGCCACACCGGCATCAAGTACCGCGTCGACCTCGCCTGACCACGAGAGCTCCCTCTGGATGCGTGAGCGACCGCTGGAGGCGTCGCTCGCCCCTCCAGATCGGGTCCGGCTGCGCCGTCGCTGCTAGACCGGGGTCGCCTCGACCTCGCGGCCACGGCGCCGGGCCTCCCGCCGCCGGAGCGCGTCGACGACCGCCATCGTGGGCGTCGACGTGATGCCGTGCACGACGATCGACAGCACCACCACCAAGCCGGTCACGCCCCACAGGTAGTCGGCATCCGGGAAGGCGCCGTTGCTCAGGGCGAAGGCGACGTAGAACAGCGAGCCGACACCGCGGACGCCGAAGAAGGAGATGACGGCCCGCTCACGCGGTCCGGTCTTGCCCGGGGTCAGACCGATCCAGCCGGCCACCGGTCGCACGACGAGGATCACGGCCAGCGCGACGAGCCACTCGCGCCAGCCGAGCTCGGCGAGCAGGCCGCGTGCGACCGCGCCGCCGAGCAGCACGACGACGAGCACGGTGAGCATGCGCTCCACCTGCTCGACGAAGGTGTGCAGCACCTGGTGGTAGCGGTGGCTGCGCTCGGCCGACCGCAGGGTGCAGGCGCAGACGAAGACGGCGACGAAGCCGTAGCCCTCCGCCAGCTCCGCGACGCCGTAGGCCAGGAAGGTCGCCGCGAGCGCGACGAAGCCGCCGGTGCGGTCGGCGAGCCGCAGCCGCTCGGCGATGCTGGAGAAGAACAGCCGGCCCAGCAGCCACCCCACCAGCAGGCCCACCCCGACGCCGCACGTCAGCCGCCACACGACGTCGACGGCGAGCCACTGCGGCAGCCAAGCCGCCGGAGCCGCGCCCGCCATGCTGATGGCCACAGCGGCCCACGTGAACGGGAACGCGAGCCCGTCGTTGAGGCCGGCCTCCGAGGTAAGGGCGAAGCGCACCTCGTCGTCGTCGGCGTCGTCGGAGGTGACGGGCTCGCTCACCTGGACCTCGGTCGCCAGCACCGGGTCGGTCGGCGCGAGGGCCGCGCCCAGCAGCACGGCGCTCGCTGCACCCAGGCCCAGCGCCCACCACCCGAGCAGGCCCACGGCCAGCATCGACAGCGGCATGGTGATGCCCAGCAGCCGCCAGGTCGATGACCACGAGCGCAGGCCCACGGGTCGGTTGAGCGCCAGGCCGGCGCCCATGAGCGAGACGATCACGCACACCTCGGTGAGGTGGAGCGCCGCACCCTCGTTCTGGGCAGGATCCGGCGACGGCAGCCCCGGGACGACGAGCCAGACCAGGGCGCCGGCGCCCAGGAACACCATGGGCGCCGAGACGGGCAGCCGGCCGAGCATCTTGGGGAGGATCGCCGCCAGCAGCGTGGCGACGCCCGCGGCCACGAACAGGACCGTCGTCCCCTCCAGCTCGATCACCGCTCCACGGTAAGGACGATCCGGGCCGCTGTGGGGTCCGCGGGCCCTCGGATCGGGCTGTTGATGCTTCCTGCCGTGTCCGCCCTGGGCGGATCATGAGGCGTGCGGACGGCGACGGCCCTACCGTCGGCCCGTGAGCCAGGCGAACGAGGCAGGTGCGCGCGAGCAGCGCGTGACGCCGCTGGAGCTGTTCTTCGACCTCGTGTTCGTGTTCGCGCTGACCCAGGTCACGGCGCTCATGGCCGCCGACCCCACCTGGCTCGGGCTGCTGCGCGGCATGGCCGTGCTGACGGTGCTGTGGTGGGCGTGGGTGGCCTACGTCTGGATCGGCACCACGACCAGCGCCGACGACGGGGTGGCACGCATCGTGCTGCTGGTGGCCATGGGCGCCATGTTCCTCACGGCGCTCGCTGCCCCAGGCGCCTTCGGGCAGCTGACGGACGTGGCCGGCGGGGGCCGCGACCAGGCGCTGCTGTTCGGTGCCACCTACTTCGCGGTGCGTGTCGTCCACGTGGTGATGTTCCGGGTGATCGGCCGCGACCAGCCCGGTGTCGGCGCGGCCGTGGCGCGGCTCGCCCCGGGCTTGCTGCTCGGCTCGTTCCTCATCCTGGTCGCGGCGTTCCTGCCGCCGGGATGGCCCCGCGGTGTGCTCTGGGCGGTGGCCATCGCAGTCGACGTCGGCGCCCCGCTGGTGACCGGGACGAAGGGCTGGCAGCTCAGCCCCCACCACTTCGCCGAGCGGCACGGGCTCGTCGTGATCATCGCGCTCGGCGAGTCGCTCGTCGCGCTCGGCGTGGGGGTCGCCGACCAGCTCTACGACATCCGCACGATCGTCGTCGTCGTCGTCGGCTTCGCGTCGGTGGCGTGCCTGTGGTGGCTGTACTTCGACATCGTCGCGATCGCGGCCGAGCACCGGCTGGCCACCGCCGAGGTCGATGTGCGCAACGACCTCGCGCGCGACTCGTACAACTACATGCACCTGCCCATGGTCGCCGGCATCGTGCTGCTTGCCCTGGGCCTCAAGAAGTCCTTCGCGGACATCGACTCGCCGCTCAAGCTCACCGTCGCGACGGCGCTGTTCGGCGGCGCCGCCCTCTACCTGCTGGGCCACCTGCTCTTCCGCCGCCGCAACATGGGGAGCTGGAACCGGCAGCGAGCCGTTGTGATGGTGCTCCTGGTCGCCCTCATCCCGCTCGGCGTGCTCGCGCCGGCCTGGATGAGCCTCGTCGTCCTCATGAGCGTGCTGCTCGGGCTGGTCATCTACGAGACGCTGCACTTCCGCGAGGGCCGGCGGATGGTGCGCAGCCACCGCGACGCCCACGGCGAGAACGGCGAGCCCTACACGCACTGAGACCGTCGGCATCGCGACGCAGGGGCCACTGAGCAGGGATCTACGCCGGGTCGGGGTCGATGCTGCCGTGCAGGACGTCGTCGGCGTCGACGATGCGGTATGCGTAGCCCTGCTCGGCGAGGAACCGCTGCCGGTGGGCGGCGAAGTCCGCGTCGACGGTGTCGCGGGAGACGACGGCGTAGAAGCGCGCGGTGCGCCCGTCGGCCTTCGGCCGCAGCACGCGTCCCAGCCGCTGCGCCTCCTCCTGGCGCGACCCGAACGACCCGGAGATCTGGATCGCGACACCGGCCTCGGGCAGGTCGACGGAGAAGTTGGCGACCTTCGACACCACGAGCACACGGACGTCGCCGGCGCGGAAGGCGTCGAAGAGGCGTTCGCGCTCCTTGACCGGCGTCTCGCCGGTGATGACCGGGGCGTCGAGCCGCTCGCCCGTCTCGTGCAGCTGGTCGAGGTACTGCCCGATCACCAGGACGTGCTCGTCGGGATGGCGGTCGACGAGAGCCTGCACCACCCGGTGCTTGCGGTCGGTCGACGCCGCGAGCCGGTAGCGGTCCTCCGGCTCGGCCGTCGCGTAGAGCAGGCGCTCGCGCTCGTCGAGGGTCACCCGCACCTCGACGCAGTCGGCCGGTGCGATGTAGCCCTGCGCCTCGATGTCCTTCCAGGGCGCGTCGTAGCGCTTGGGGCCGATGAGGGAGAACACGTCGCCCTCGCGGCCGTCCTCGCGGACCAGCGTGGCGGTGAGGCCGAGGCGGCGGCGGGCCTGGATGTCGGCCGTGAAGCGGAAGATCGGTGCAGGGAGCAGGTGCACCTCGTCGTAGAGGATCAGGCCCCAGTCGCGCGCGTCGAAGAGCTCGAGGTGCGCGTACACGCCCTTCCGCTTCGTGGTCATGACCTGGTAGGTCGCGATGGTCACCGGACGGATGTCCTTGACGGTGCCGGAGTACTCGCCGATCTCGTTCTCCGTCAGCGTGGTGCGCTTGAGCAGCTCGGCCTTCCACTGCCGCGCCGACACCGTGTTGGTCACCAGGATCAGGGTGGTGGCGCCGGCCATCGCCATGGCGGCCGCGCCCACGATCGTCTTGCCCGCGCCGCAGGGGAGCACGACGACGCCGGAGCCGCCGTGCCAGAAGTTCTCGGCGGCCTCGCGCTGGTAGCTGCGCAGCGACCAGCCCTCCTCGCGCAGAGCGATCGGGTGGGCCTCGCCGTCGACGTAGCCGGCGAGGTCCTCGGCCGGCCAGCCGAGCTTGAGCAGCACCTGCTTGAGGTGGCCCCGCTCGGAGGGGTGGACGACGACGGTGTCGGGATCGATGCGTGCCCCGACGAGGGGCTCGACCTTCTTCGACCGCAGCACCTCCTCGAGCACAGCGCGGTCGTTCGTGTGGAGCACGAGGCCGTGCGCAGGGTCGTTCTGCAGCTGCAACCGCCCGTAGCGGCCCATCGTGTCGGCGACGTCGACGAGCAGCGCGTGCGGCACCGGGTAGCGCGAGTAGCGGAGCAGGACGTCGACGACGCCCTCGGCGTCGTGGCCCGCTGCCCGCGCGTTCCACAGGCCCAGCGGCGTGAGCCGGTAGGTGTGGATGTGCTCGGGCGCCCGCTCCAGCTCGGCGAAGGGCGCGATCGCGTGGCGGCACTCGGCGGCGAGATCGTGATCGACCTCGAGCAAGAGAGTCTTGTCGCTCTGCACGATCAGGGGGCCGTCGGTCACCGGAGGATCCTCCCATCCGACCGTCTCCCGCGCCGAACCCGCGAGCCCGGTTCCGCGCTCAGCGGACGACTGCGCTCCGCCGCGTCAGGTCGCGCGCACGGACCGCGACGGCGAGACGCCGGCGTAGTGGGCGGCGTCGGCGGACACGACGACCCGGTAGATCCAGGTGCCGCGCGCCGGGCGCACCGTGAACGCGTACGTGCTCGTCGACGCGACCGTCCTCGTCGCCAGCGTCGTCCAGCCGGTCGCCGTGCGGCGCTGCAGGGTCGCCGTGCGCCCCAGCGCGCCGGGCGAGGCCTTGCCCGTGAGCGACACGCTCCCGCCCACCGCCAGGCTGCTGCGCGACGCCGTCAGCGTGGCCGCGCGGCGCGAGTACACCGTCGTCGACCGGGCGGCAGCCGGGACCACGGTGAGCGAGGCTGTGCGCAGGTCGCGCACGCGGTACTGCATGTGCCGAGCGGGCCGCACCGTCGTCGTCGCGGCGCCGGTGGCAGACGTCGTGACGTCGGCGACCTTGGTCCACGTCGTCGCACCCAGCGGCCTGCTCTCGAACCGAACGCGGGCGCCAGCAACACCGTTCGAGCCGCTGCGCAGGACAGCGCGCAAGGTGACCGTGGCGGGGTACGTCACGGCAGTGCCGTTCGCAGGGGAGAACGACAGCGTGGTGGCCGGGGCGGGGGAGATCACCAGCGTGGTGATCGACTGCGCGGGCAGCGTGATGCCCGACGCGAACGCGCTGACCGACGACTGCGTGGCCGTCACTGCGGTCGGAGCGGCCCCCGACCACTGGTAGCGCAGGGCCGACGTCGCCAGCTTCACCCCCGAGATGCGCAGCGGGCTCGTCACGGCCGCGCCGGTCTTGTTGATGAGCACGATCGACAGGCGCCCGTCCTTGCGGACGGCGGCGTACACGGAGACCACGTCCTGGCCGTCCTGCGGCCCCTTCGATGCCGCGAGGTCGTCGCTCGTGGCGAGCACCGACTGGTCGCCGAAGCCGGAGTGGTTGTTGTCGAGGTTGCGGAACATCCGGAACGCGAAGGCGCCGGGCGAGGTGACCGACGACGGCGGCGTCCACAGCGCCGCGTACTGCACGCCCTCGCGGCCGAGGACGCCGAGGGCGTCGGCCTGCGCCAGGGCGCCGTTCACCGTGTCGATGGCACCGAACGAGTACTCGGAGATGCCGAGGGCGGGCTTTGTGGGGGAGCCGGTGGTGTAGACGGCGTCCACCCAGGTGTGCATGCGCCGGATCAGCTGCGGCTGCTTGATCGTCATGTCGGCGATCCAGCTCTCGTCGGTGTAGGTCGGGTCCCAGAGCCCGCGCACGCTGCGGAGCCTGCGCGCCTGCGTCGCGGTGTCGCCCGCAGCCTTCGGGTCGCCGGTGAAGATGCCGGCGCCCTGCGGGTAGAAGTGCTCGTCGAAGACGTCGAGCAGCTTCGACCCGTGATCGACCTCGGCCGTGCGCATGGCGGCGAGGTAGGCCTGCGCGTAGTCCACCCCCGCGGCGCCGCTCTCGGCGCCGGGCTGGCAGCCGCCGTCGTGCGGGAAGAAGAACCAGGAGCAGTAGCCCCACTCGCCCGGCCCCATGACCAGGCCGGTCGCATCGCCGGCCTTCACGGCTGCCGCTGCTGCGGCGCTCCGGGCGAAGAACGCTGCCGACGTCTCGGGCACGGGCACGACGTCGCGATGCGTGCTCGTCCAGAGGCTGGGTTCGTTGTCGAGGTGGTAGAGCACCGGCTTGATGGAGCGTGCGGCGGCCCACGCGGCCATGTCGGTCATCCGGCTCGTCGGGAAGGCCGTGCTCGTGAGAGTCGGCTCCTGTGTCACCGCGAGCGGGCTGCCCGACGAGATCCCGTTGCCGCACTGGGGGCGCCATTGCGCATCGGTGTCGTCCTGGCTGCCGTAGAGCGACGTCGGGAAGCCGCACGACGAGCTGTCCTTGGCGACCCAGCCCGTCATGGGCACGGTGACGGCCGCCTGGCGCAGGTAGTCGTCCGCTTGGGTAAGGAAAGAGCCCAGCGACGGCGAGGCCTGGACGTTCTCGAAGTACCAGTCGGAGCCGGTGCTGGTGAAGCCGGTCAGGTAGTCGTAGCGGCTGGTGGCGTTGCCGCCCCAGCGCATCCACTCCATCCCGAGGTAGTTGGCCAGGGCCGGGTCGGGGAAGGACGCGCCGTAGACGGTGTCCGGGATGATCGGGCCCTTGGTCGCGACGTCGACCGTCAGCGTGGGGCCGGCGGCCGCCTGGGCGGCCGGGGCGCCCGTGGCGACGGCTGCCGCGGAGACGAGGGCTCCGGCGGCGAGGACGGCGAGGGCGCGGGTGCGCGTGCGGGTCACGTCGTCCGACGGTAGCGATGCGAAAGGCCTGAGTCGCCTTTCCGCGCCGGGGTGATAGGCCGGCGAGGTGATGGCTAGGTTGGCGCCCGTGACCACCGCGATCAGCCCGCCGCAGGTCGAGGCCGCCTGGGACACCGCGCTCGCCGCGGCCCGCCGCAGCGGCGTCGAGGTGCGCACCCTGCACACCATGGACGAGCTCAACGAGGCGCGGGCGGTGTGGGATGCCACGTGGCCGACCATCGCCGGCGCGACCGAGATGACGGCCAACATGGTGCGCGCCATCGAGCACTCGGGCGGGTACGTGTCCGGGGCCTACGACGGCGGTCGCATGATCGGTGCGTGCCTGGCGATCGTGGGCCGCACCCGGGCCGACGGGGGCTGGCACGACCACCTGCACAGCCACATGGCGTCGACCGTGCCGGGCCTCGCCGACCGCGGCATCGGCACCGCGCTCAAGCTCCACCAGCGGGCCTGGGCGCTGGCCCAGGACATCGACCGTGTCGAGTGGACCTTCGACCCGCTGGTGCGCCGCAACGCCCGCGTCAACCTCGTGAAGCTGGGGGCGGTCGCGACGCAGTACCTCGTCGACTTCTACGGACGGATGGACGACGCTCTCAACGCCGGCGAGCCCAGCGACCGCCTCATGGCGCGCTGGGACATCGCGTCTCCCCGGGTATCGGCCGCGCTCACGGGCGAGCGGTCGTCGCGGACGCGCGAGGAGTGGCTGGCCGACGGCGCCGAGGACGCGCTGGTCGTCGAGGCCAAGGACGAGCCGCGCGTCGTGCCGACGTCGGCCCGCACCACGCTCGTGGCACTGCCCGGCGACATCGTGGACATCCGACGCACGGACGGCGGGCTCGCCCGGGCCTGGCGGATGGCCGTCCGCGAGGCGCTGGCACCGGTCCGCGACGGCGAGGCCGTCGTCGTGGGCCTCACGTCCGACAACCGCTACGTGGTGGAGGCGACGGCATGAGGATCGAGGAGGTGGTCGTCCACCGGTGCGCGCTGCCGCTGGTGCGACCGTTCCGGACGTCGTTCATGGTGGAGACGCACAAGGACGTGCTGCTCGTCGAGATCCGCACGTCCGACGGCGTCACCGGCTGGGGCGAGTGCGTCGCGATGGGCGCTCCGCTCTACAGCCACGAGTACAACGACGGCGCGCTCGAGGTCATGCGCGAGTTCCTGCTCCCTCGTCTGCTCGGGGTCGACCTCGAGCCCGAGGACGTCCCTGCCCTGCTCGGCCCCGTGCGCGGCCACCCGATGGCCAAGGGTGCGCTCGAGCTGGGCGTCGTGGACGCGGCGCTTCGGGCGCGCGGCGTCTCGTTCGCGTCGTACCTCGGCTCGGTGCGCGACGAGGTCGACTGCGGTGTGTCGGTGGGCATCCCGGCCGACGACTCGATGGGCACGCTGGTCGCCGAGGTACAGGGGTACGTCGACCAGGGGTACCAGCGGATCAAGCTCAAGATCGAGCCGGGCTGGGACATCGAGCCCACGCGGGAGATCCGACGGCTGCACCCGCGGATCCCGCTGCAGGTCGACGCCAACCAGGCGTACTCGCGTGCCGACATCGACCATCTCGCCGCGCTCGACGAGTTCGACCTGCTGCTGATCGAGCAGCCGCTCCACGAGGACGACGTCCTCGGGCACAAGCTGCTCGCAGACCGGATGGCCACGCCCGTGTGCCTCGACGAGTCGGTGCTGTCGGTCGACAACGCGGAGTCGCTCATCGACTACGGCGCCTGCGAGGTCGTCAACATCAAGGCCGGCCGCGTCGGCGGCTACCTGACGGCGAAGGCGATCCACGACCTGTGCCTCGGCCGTGGCGTGCCTGTGTGGTGCGGAGGCATGCTGGAGACCGGCATCGGGCGCGCAGCGAACATCGCACTGGCGTCGCTGCCCGGCTTCACCTTGCCCGGCGACACCAGCGGCAGCGACCGGTTCTTCACCCGCGACATCACCGAGCCGTTCGTGCTGGACGGAGGCCGCATCGCCGTCCCGTCCGGCCCCGGCCTCGGCGTCGAGCCGATCCCCGAGGTGCTCTCCGAGCTGACGGTGAGCAGTCATCGCCTGCTCTGAGCCGCGCCCGGTATCCGTTCACCTGCAAGCGATCACGGCGTCAACCACGTGGCGCAGCAGACGGGTCCCCGCGCTGCATCCGCGTATGCGCAGGCGTACGGTGGAGGCGTCTAGGAGGTGCGCGATGCGCAGCACCACGAAGCTCCCCGCCGGCACTCCGACGTCCGGCACCCCCGCTCCGCGCAGGGTGGTCAAGGAGCGTCGTCGACTCGCCGACCTCGATGCCGCGCGCGACCACCTCGCGCAGCGCGGCAACGACCAGGCCGCCGCGGTGGCCCGTCGCACCTACGCCTTCTGGCGCTGACCTACCCGCTCTGGATGGGTGAGACGTCGGTATACCGACGCGTCACCCATCCGAAGCGGCCCCCTCAGCCGCGGGGGACTGCGTGCAGGGGGATCGGCTCGGCCTTGCCGTAGAGCCAGCCCTGGCCGTGGACCCAGCCCTGCGCCTGCAGGTAGGCGGCCTCCTCGTCGGTCTCGACGCCCTCGGCCACGGTGTCGAGCCCCAGGCCGGTGGCGAGGCCGGCGAGCGCCTGGGCAAGGCGCACCGACGTCGCGTCGCCCGACCCGATGCCCTGGGTGAACGAGCGGTCGAGTTTGAGGCCCGAGATCGGCAGGTCGCGCAGGTGCGCGATCGACGAGTACCCGGTGCCGAAGTCGTCGACGTACCACCGGACGCCGAGCGCTGCGATGCGACGCATGTTGTCGGCCACGACCGCCACGTCGCTGACGAGGACGGTCTCGGTGATCTCGAGGTGCAGCCGCGACGGATCGGTGCCGGACGACTCGAAGGCCGCCAGCACCTGGTCGACGTACGTGGTGGACGCGATGCTCGCCGCGCTGACATTGACCGCCATGTGTCGGCGTGACGGGATACGCCGCATCGCGATGAGGCACTGGTGCAGCACGGACCGGTCGAGCTCGACGACGAGCGCGCTGCGCTCCGCGACCGCCATGAACGCATCGGGAGCGAGCACGGTGCCGTCCGGCTTCACCCAGCGCACCAGCGCCTCGTAGCCGGTGATCTCGCCGGTGGCCAGGTCCACGACCGGCTGGAACCACGGCTGCAGCTGGCCGTCGGTCAGCGCCTGGCGGAGCTCGGCCTCGAGCGCCAGCCTGCTGCGCGCCTGCGCCGCCAGCTCCGGGTCGACGAACGCGCTGCGGTCGGGCCCGGCACCCTTGGCCGCGCGCATGGCGATCCCCGCCTCGCCGAGCAGCCGCTCGGCGTCGAGCCCGTCGCTGGACACGTTGATGCCGATGCTCACGGTCGGCACCAGGTCGTGCCCGTCGATGGTCACCGGCCGGCGCACCGCGTCGCGGATCATATCGGCCAGTCCCTCGGCTGCCCGTCCTCCGGCGATGCCCATGCCGAGCACGATGATCTCGTCGCCCGATCCGCGAGCCACATGCTCGTCGGGCACGACGTCGAGGATCCGCATGGCGACGGTCGACATCAGCGCATCCCCCGCCTCGTGCCCGAGCGACTCGTTGATGCGGGACAGCCCGTCGACGCCGACCTTGTAGGCGGTGACGGGCGTGCCGTCGTCGAGCATCGCCTGAAGGCGCTGCAGCAGCACTGTGCGCGTGATGAGGCCGGTCACGGGGTCATGGCGGGCGGCGTGGTCGAGCTCGGCCCGCCCTGACACTTCGGCGTCGATGTCGCGGACGGCGACGACGCGCACGTCGCCGTCCTTGCGGTGGGTGAGCTGCGCGGTGAGCGACATCCACTTGAAGGCGCCGTCCTTCGTACGTAGCCGCACCTCGTCGTGCACCGTCAGGCCGAGGCTGACGGCGTCGCGGTTCCGTCCGACCCGGGGCCGGTCGTCGAGGTGGATGATCTCGAGGGTCGAACGGCCGACGAGCTCGTCGGGGCGCCAGCCGAGCACCCGGGCCATCGACTCCGACACCCAGCCGAACGTCCCGTCGGGGAGCGTCTCCCAGACGACGTCGGACATGTGCTCGACGAGCGTGCGGTAGCGCTCCTCGCTCTGCGCCAGCCGGGCCTGCTCCGCGTAGCGCTCGGTCACGTCCCGCCACGTGAGCGCGACGGCCTCGCCGCTCTTCACTGCCCGGATGTCGTAGCGACGCTCCTCGCCGTCGAGGTTGGGGTTGGCATAGGCGTAGTCGTCCAGGACCACCGGCTCGCCGGTCTCGACCACTGCGGCATAGCGGTCTGCGAGGCCGTTGCTGCGCAGCAGCGGATGCACCGCGGCGAAGCTGCGGCCCATCAGCTCGTCGTACGTCGTCCGGTTGTAGGCGACGGCCGAATCGTTGGCGTCGATGTAGCGAAGGCCGACGATCCGGTCTGCCTCATCGCGCACCGGCTCCAGCACGACGAGCGGGTCGAGCTGGGCGTCGAGCACCCCGCGCAGCCTCCGGCCCAGCTCGGCATCGCGCTCCAGCGCCTGGGAGAGCCGCGCCCGGTCGTTCAGGCGGCCGAGGCCGTAGCCCAGGTCGGCTGCCAGGTTCTCGAGCAGCGCCTCCGCCTGGTCGTCGAAGGCCTGCTGGTCCTGCGACGCGACGGCGAGGACGCCGACCACCTCGCCGTGGCGGCGCACCGGGATCGACAGCGCCGACCGCAGTTCGAACCGGTCGATGTCGGGCTCCCACGGCGCGAGGTCAGGTCGGTGCAGATCGGCCGAGCGCTGCGGCGCGCCGGTGGCGATGGCCGTGCCGGCGAGTGCACCTGTGCCCGGGGGCCCGTCCCAGCGGGGCATGTTCTGCAGGATCTGCTCGGCCGGACCCGCCGAAGCGAGCACTGCGATGGACCCGTCCGGTTCCTTGCTGCCGTACCAGGCGAGGTCGTAGCCGCCGGTCGCGACGATGGTGCGGCACATCGACTCCAGCAGGGCCGGCTCGTCGGTGGCGCGCACCATCTCGGTGTTGGCGGCGAGCAGCGTGGCCAGCGCGCGCAGCGACGCCTCCGCAGCACCCGCCTCGCGGAGCGCGATGACCGAACCCGTGATGCGGCCCTCGACGTCACGGATCGGGCGTGCCCGCACGAGGCACCGGCGGTAGCTGCCGTCCTTGACCCGGAACCGGCACGGGATGTCGTCGAGCTCGGCGCCCTCGTAGACGGTCAGCCGCAGCCGGGAGGCCACGGGCAGGTCGTCCGGGTGCACGTAGCTCATGGCCGTCGTGCCGACCATCTCCTCGGGGGTGTACCCGAGCTGGAACTGCACGGTGGGCTGCACCCACTCGATGACGCCGTCGGGCCGAGCCTGGTAGACGACGTCGCGCGAGACCTCGGCGACGTAGCGCACGCGCTCCCACACCGGCGACTCGCCGCGGGCATCCGCGGGCGGGCGCTCGGCGGGCCTGCTGGTCAACGAGGACCTCCCGGGCGCGACGACAGACCGGCACGTCGCGGCCCCCCGTCGGCTCGTGCTGGTCCCAGTCTCCACATCGGCGGTGCGGGAGTCCACACCGCGGCGATCCGGACGGACCAGCCGTGTACGGAACGCGGTCAGCGGCCGGGGTCGGCCACGGCGGCGACTCCGGTGATCCGGGCCACCGTGAACGTGCGCACCTCCGCGGTGCGCAGGTCGTACGCCGTGAGGAAGCCGCCCTCGAGCCGCAGCGGCTCGACGACGCGCTCGGTCGCGGTGCCGGTGGAGTCGGCGTAGCCGATCCACACCGGCTTCTGGGCGTCGAGAGCGGCGCGCAGCTCGGCCATGGTCTCGCTGGTCGACGACCGCGGGATGCGGCCGCTGCCCGCGGCGTCCGGGACGGTCGGCGGACGGTGGGCCGCGGCGTGCTCGCCGGCGCGCAGGGCCCGGACGGCCGCCGCGAGCAGGGCGTCGGTGGGCGCGGGCGGCTCACCCGACAGCCGCGGGGGCCGCGGGCGCGGGGGTGTGCGGCGGGCGTCGGGACGCCGGACCACGACGGCGCCGTCGGCGTTCTCGGCACTCGGCGAGTAGCCGGCGTCGCGCAGCCGGTCGAGCAGCAGATCCACCGGAGCCGACGACACGACCACGGTGTCGGCGAGGCGGACGAGGCGCAGCGACGAGAGCGACCGGTCGGCGAGCAGCGCCGAGAGCGTGGCGGTGTCGTCGCAGCGGAGGTACGCCGACGCGACCCCGACCCGGATCGCGCCGTGGCGGCGGGCAGCGTCGTTGACGAGGTACTCCAGCGGCTGCGGCACCGGGGTGCGCGAGCGCTCGGCCAGGAACCGCAGCACATCGCCCGCGGAGCGCCCGGCGTCGAGCGCGCGGCGGACCGACGTCTCGGAGAAGCGGTAGACCGTGGCGCCGCCTGTGGACTCCACGTCGGCCAGCAGGCGCATCTCGCGCGCCAGATCGCCCTCGAGCGGGCCCGGGGCGACGGCGGTGAGATCCGCCTGCAGCAGCACGTGGTCGAGCGGAGCCGGCAGGACGGCGTCGACGGCGGCGACGAGCTCCTGCGGCACGGGCGCCCGGCCGGGCATACGGCTGGCCGCTCGCGCCTCCTGCGACGACTCGTCGGGCAGGGTCGACGCGAGCAGCAGGCGGCCGTGCGTCGACAGCGCGCCGAGGCCCGTGACACCTATGCGCTCGGCCTCCTCGGGCACGGCGTCGACCAGCGTGTGCCACAGCTGCGAGGTGCGGCGCGGACGCCGCCAGCGAAGCCGGTCGATGAGGCTCGCGTGCGACGGTGACTGGCCGGGCTCGAGTGCGGCCAGCTCGTCGAGCAGCGCGCGGCGGGCCTCCGGCGCGAGCGCGCGGTCGAGGTCGCGGGCCAGAGCGTTGACGCGGCCGCCGCTGTCGTCGCGGCCGACGAGCACCGGTGCACGGGTCATGAGCAGCCAGGTCTGCGCCAGCAGCGCCCAACGCTCGGCGGTCGTCCGCGTCAGCCACGAGTCGTACGCCGGTGTGGGGCACCACGTCTCGTCGACCTCGCCGTCGGCGGCCAGCAGACCGGAGGCGTAGGCCACCTCGATGACGAGTGCGGCGCCCTCCTCGTCGACGTCGAGCACGATCGCCGTGCGGGCCAGGTCGCGGACCGCGAGCCCGCCGTTGCGCAGCACCGACGGAGGCGCGACCGACCACGCCTCGAGGAGGTCCTCGACGAGCCGGACGAAGGTCAGCGCCTGCTGCCCGGCCGTGCGGTCGACGAGGTCCGGTCCGCGGTCGCTGTGGTCGACGTGCGGAGCTGCCGGCTCGAGACCGCGTACCAGGACGCCGTCGCGCAGGGCCAGGGCCACCTCGCGCGGCACCACGACGGTGTCGGCGCCCTGCGGCTCGAGCAGATGGTGGGCGAGCAGCCATTCGACCGGCGTGCGCGCCTGGGCGACCGTGACGGGCCGGTCGGCGTTGTCGACCCGGCCCACGGGCGAGCTCCACAGCAGCCGCTCGAGCGCCTCGCGAGCGCCGTCCGGCGCGGTCTCGAGCACCCGCCCGACGAGCGAGGGGTCGTCGGCGTACTGCGCGACCCCGCGCCGCGACTCGGCCATGGCCGGGCCGAGCCCCGCGGGGTAGGCGCCGAGCGCCTCTCGCACGGGGCGGACGAGGTGCAGGTCGTCGTCGGTGCCCCACAGCAGGGCGAGGGTGCGCAGCCGTGCCAGCACGTCCTCGATCTGGGACGGCGAGGCCTCGGGCAGCCCGGCCACGAGGTCGTCGACGCCGGCGCCCTCGCCGAGCGCCGCGAGGGCGGTCGCGACCTGCAGCGCGAAGACGTCGAGGCGGTCGAGGGCCCGGGCGGTCGACGGACCCGTCGTGGCCCTCGTCGCCAGCGCGCCCAGGTCGGCGGGCACGGGGTGCACCAGGTCGGGACGCGCCGCGAGCAGAGCCGCGATGGCATCGTCGTCGCGGGCCCGGAGGTCCTCGGCCAGCGACCGAGGGGCCGGTGCCGGGGTGCGCGGCGTACGGCGTCCGGCGGACGCCGCACGAGCACGACTGGTGGCCATCCGCACGAATCTACGCGAGGGCCCGCGAGGCTGCCCAACCGTGCGGACCCGCGGGCATAGGGTCCCGCCGTGCGCGTCATCGGCTTCGACCTCGACATGACGCTCGTCGACTCCGCCGATGCGATCGTCGACGGGGTCCGGGCGGTGGCCTCCGCGTACGGCACGCAGGTCGACGAGACGTGGATGCGCACCACCATCGGGCTGCCCCTCGACGTCGTCTTCCCCGAGGTGGTCCCCGGGGTGCCCTACGACGACGCGCTGGAGATCTACCGCCGCCGCTACATCACTCACGGCCTGGCCATGCAGACGCTGCTGCCGGGCGCGCGCGACGCCCTCGAGGCCGTGGTCTCCGACGGGTTCTCGGTCGTCGTCGTGAGCGCCAAGAAGGACACGCACGTGCTGGCCGTGCTCGAGGTCGTCGGGCTCGGCGGCCTCATCGCCGAGGTCGTGGGCGAGCGGTTCGCCGAGGGCAAGGCCGATGCACTGCGCGAGCGGGCGGCCGAGGTCTACGTCGGGGACCACGTGGGCGACGTGCTCGGCGCACAGGGGTGCGGGGCGCT
Organism: Actinomycetota bacterium; assembly: GCA_020161245.1. Taxonomy (GTDB): domain Bacteria; phylum Actinomycetota; class Actinomycetes; order S36-B12; family CAIYMF01; genus Longivirga. The sequence goes on from JAIUOK010000014.1 coordinate 71,055, forward strand.
GGCCGTGGCGGTCGCGACGGGGCCCACGCCGGCGTCCGACCTGGCGGCGGCCGGCGCCGACGTGGTCCTCGACGACCTGACCGGCTTCGTGCCGTGGTGGCGCGGATGGGTGGCGGGGGCTGGTGAGCCGGCGCCGCTGCCGGCCCGTTCGGAGGAGAGCGCGTGAAGGTCCTCGTCGTCGGCGGCACCCGCTTCGTGGGCCGCCACATCGTGCGCGCGCTGATCGACCGCGGGCACGATGTGACGCTGCTGCACCGCAGCGCCACAGACCTGTTCCCGTCGGCCGAGCACCTCCTCGGCGACCGCGACGGCGACCTCGCCGTGCTCGCGGGCCGCACGTTCGACGCGACGGTCGACGCGTGCGCGTACTTCCCGCGCCAGGTCCGTCACCTCCTCGACGTCCTCGGCGAGGGCGCGGGGCGCTACGTCCTCATCAGCTCGCAGTCGGTGTACGACGAGCCCGCAGCCCCCTGGTACGACGAGTCGTCACGGCTGTTCGAGCCGGCGTCGGACGACGTCGATGCCGTCGACGACGAGACCTACGGACCCCTCAAGGTGGCGTGCGAGCAGGCGGCCACCGAGCGGTGCGGCGACCGTGCGCTGCTGATCCGGCCGACGTACGTCGTCGGGCCGTGGGACTACACGCAGCGGTTCACGTACTGGGTGCGCCGGCTCTCCGAGGGCGGCGAGGTGCTCGGACCCGGCGACGCCGACGACCCCGTGCAGGTGATCGACGCGCGCGACCTCGCGGCGTTCGTGGCGCTGGCCATCGAGAAGGGCCTGTCCGGCCCGTACTCCCTCGTCGGGCCGGAGTCGCTGCAGACCTTCCGCGCGATGCTCGACGATGTGGCCGTGGCGGTGGCGCCGTCCGGCACCCGCATCACCTGGGTGGACCGCGACTGGCTGCTGGCCCAGGGCGAGGACGACACGACCGTGCCGCTGTGGCGCGCCTCGGAGCACCCCTGGACGAGCACGTCCGATCCGGGCCGGGCCCTCGCCGACGGTCTGCGGCTGCGGTCGGTGCGCCAGAGCGCGGCCGAGATCCTCGACCACCTGCGCGCCGGGCCGACGTCCGGCCAGGACCGCGGCCTCACGCGCGCCCGCGAGGCCGAGCTGCTCGCCGCCTGGCACGCGCAGCACCCCGGCGCCTGACCGCCCGCGTCCTTGCTCGGTTGGGGCGGGCGCGGGCGGGCAGATAGCCTGAGCGGACGCCATCGAGGCCGGTCGGCCTCCTGACGACACGACAGGACGTGAGTGACGTGCCCACGGGCAAGGTGAAGTGGTTCGACAGCGAGAAGGGCTTCGGCTTCCTCGCGACCGACGAGGGCGACGAGGTGTTCGTGCACGCGAGCGCCCTCCCGGCCGGCCTCGACACGCTCAAGGCCGGCAGCAAGGTCGAGTTCGGCATCGCCGACGGCAAGCGCGGGCCGCAGGCGCTGTCGCTGCGCCTGCTCGACGCCCCGCCCTCGGTCGTCAAGGCCGCCCGCAAGCCGGCCGACGACATGGCGATCATCCTCGAGGACCTCATCAAGCTGCTTGACGGCGTCTCCAACAACCTGCGCCGCGGCCGCTACCCGGACGACAACCACGGCCGCAAGGTGGCCGCGGTGCTGCGCAAGGTCGCCGACGACCTCGACGCCTGACCGCCAACAGCAGACGACGAGGCCGCCGACCCGCGAGGGTCGGCGGCCTCTGTCGTCCAGCGAGGCGGGTCAGGCGGGCACCAGCGCCGACGGGGCATGGCGCAGCGACGCGCGACGGTGCAGGGCGCCCCAGGCCGCAGCCATCAGCCATCCCGCGAGCGGGGCTACGGCGAGGACGACGACCGACACCGTGCTGGCATACAGGCCCAGCTCGTCGAGGCCCCACGACCCGGGCGCGCCGCCCTCGCGGTTGAGCGCGGTGTAGAGCATCCCGTGGACCGCCAGGGATCCGACCGACAGGGCCACGGCGCCCCACCAGCGCGACGCCGCTGCGGCGGCCGACAGCACGCACGCCGTCGCAGCGGTCATGACGGAGAACGCGGGGAGCCGGCCGTCGGGCGCCCAGACATCGACGCCGACCAGCGTCACCGCGCCCGCCCCGAGCACCAGCGCGACGATCGACGGCCAGAAGGGGAGCGGCCGGCCGGCGATGCGCGGCACGGCCTCGGTGCGGCGCAGGACGACGGCGACCGTGGCGAGGGCCAGCGCCGCGACGAGCGCGCCCACCAGCAGGCTCCACCACTGGGGGACGTCGGTCCACGGGTACGTGGCCTGCTCGGCGGCCATCGCCTGCTGCATGCCGACCGGGTACCCCTCCCAGCTGCTGGAGAACTCGGCCGGGGACGACGGCGCGGGGATGCTGGGCGCACCGAACGCGAGGACGCCGGTGCCGAACGCGACGGACACCGCGGGCAGGAGCGCCGCGAGCCCCGACAGGACGACGTAGCGCCGCGACGCGAGCATGACCGCCGCGCCGACAAGCAGCGCGAACGCGGCCGTCGCAGCGAGGACCTGCAGCGTCATCGCCCAGGTGTCCCAGGAGTAGTCCCAGTCCTCGAGCGGGTAGCTGTGGAAGCCGAGAACCTCGTACACGGGGGCCATCTGCGCGTGGACCGCCTCGTAGGCGGGCCTCAGCTCCTGCAGGCGGGCCGTGCGCCAGGCGGCTGCCCCCGCCACGACGGCGGTGTCGAGCAGCAGGAAGGCCAGCACGGCGGCCGCCCACACCACGACGGGCAGCCGACGCAGGTGGTGCAGGGCGCCCCGCACGCTGCTCCGGTCATCCGGGCCGACTCCCCACCAGGCTCTGCGCAGCGCGGACACGTCCATCCCGACCCCCAAGCGCTCACCGGCAGGCCCGCGCCCGCCGTCCAGGAGTGGGTCGACGCGCCGCGCGGCGATCTTGAAACCAGCACCGCCATGAGGGTGACGGCGCACGGCCTGGCTCGCACGGGGGCGCGTGGCACCGGCACGCCGTCGTGGGCGAGGATGGCCCCGTGACCGACCTCGACCAGCAGCCCGCAGCCGATCTCGACCCGGCCCTCGCCTCGGCGGTCGACCTGGCCCGCACCGCGGTCCTGGAGGTGGCGCGCGACGACCAGGTCGGCGAGCACCTCGGCGTCGTGCCCGACGCCGCCGACGCGTCGCTGGCCAGCCACCGGTTCGCCTGCACCAACCGCGCCTACGTCGGCTGGCACTGGGCGGTCACACTGTCGACGACGCCGGGCACCGGAACCGCCACGGTCTGCGAGGTCGTGCTGCTCCCCGGCGACGGCGCGCTGCTCGCGCCGGCCTGGGTGCCGTGGAACGAGCGGGTGCGCCCGGGCGATCTGTCGCCCGGCGATCTGCACCCCACGCCGGCCGAGGACCCGCGCCTCGAGCCCGGCCTCGGCGGGGGCGACGCCCTCGAGGAGGTCGACGACCCGGCGAGCCCGTACGGGCAGCTGCGTCCCGAGCAGTGGGAGATCGGCCTGGGACGCGAGCGCGTCCTGTCCGTGCACGGCCGCGACCTCGCCGTCGAGCGCTGGTACGCCGGCGACCGCGGCCCGTCGTCGCCCATGGCGAAGGCCGCCCCGGCGCACTGCTCGTCGTGCGGGTTCCTCATGCCGATCGGCGGCGCCGTCGGCCAGGTGTTCGGCGTGTGCGCCAACCCGTTCGGCGCCGACGGCCAGATCGTCGCCTTCGACTACGGCTGCGGCGCCCACTCGAGCGTGCGGGAGATCGAGGGCACCGGCATCCCGGTCACCGAGGTGGTCGTCGACGAGTACGGCTTCGTCGAGGTGCACGCCCGGGTGCTGGCCGAGCCGCTGCCCGACCAGCTCGTGCCCTCGCAGCTGGTGATCGGCGAGGAGCCGGTCGACCTCGAGACGGACGCCGACGCCGCCCCCGACCCCGCCCAGGGCGAGGACGCCGCCGCTATCGACGACGTCGCCGAGGCGGCCGAGGACGACGAGCGGGCGGCGACCCTCGACGAGTCCGAGGACGACTCCGACGAGGACTCGGACGACGACGACTCCGACGAGTCCGCCGGTGACGATGACGACGATGACGACGACTCGGACGAGGACGACGACGAGTCCGACGACGAGCCGGTCGTGGCCGAGTTCGCGGTCGAGGAGATCATCGACACCCTCGCGGAGGACGACGACTCCGACGACGACGCTGACGACGAGTCGGAAGACGACGAGGACGCGGCCGACGGGCCGGAGGGCGAGAACGGCGAGACCGGCGAGAACGGCGAGAACGGCGCTGCCGAGCGGCCCGCGCAGGGCTGACGGCGCCCGTCGGCCGGTGCGGGACCGGGGGCGCAGCCGCTAGCGGTCCGGGCGGATCACGACGGGTGCGTGGCAGCTGCTGCCGCGGCGCGGCGGTAGGCGTCGCGCCGGCGTCGGACGTACCAGAGGCCGGGCAGGCCGAGCAGGGCGCCCGCGAGGCACACCCACACCCACCAGCCGAGGCCGGCGTCGGCCAGTGGCGCGCGGAAGATCAGGCACATCACGAGACCGACGGTCCAGGCGAGCGTGCCGACCGTGATCGCGCCGACGCCGTCGACGTCGAGGGGCGCCAGATCGGCGGCGAGGTCGGCGTCTGCGGGCTGGGCGGGGTCGTCGGGCTGCACAGGCCCACGGTACCTAGGGTGGGGGCATGGACCCGAGGACCCGGCGAGCGGTGACGCTCGTCGTCCTGGTGGCGTCCGTGGCGCTCGTCGTCGTCGCCGCGGTCGTCCAGCGCGGCTGACGCCGGGGTCAGTCGGTCGATGCCTGCAGCAGCAGGACCTTCTGCCCGGCCTTCCAGGGATCGGTGCCGACGAACGTCACGGGCACGGTCTCGCCCGCGCCCACGTCGGTGACCCGCGCCGTGGTCGTGGCGATCCACTCGCCGCCCACGTAGACGTAGAGCACGAGGTCGGCGCTGCGCGTGCCGGTGCTGGTGTTGCGCGCGGTGGTGACGACACCCAGGACACCGCCGTCGTTGGTGATGCGCCAGGAGCCGAGCCGCCAGCCGTCGTCGGAGGTGTCGGTGGTGGCGGGGGCCGGGGGCACGGCGCCGCTCGCGGTGGGTGCCGGCTCGGTCGTCGGCGTGGTGGGCCGGGTCGGCGACTGCGAGGGTTCGGCGGACGCCGACGACGATCCGCCGGAGGTGGGCGCGGGCGCCCCGGTGGGCTGGGCCGACGGCGTGGTCTTGCTGCCGGCGAGGCCCCAGACCGCACCGATGATCAGGCCGACGACCACCGCGAGCACGAGAGCCACGGCGACCATGGCGGCCGCGGGCATGGCTCCGCTCTCGCCCCGCGGGCCCGTGCGCCCGAGGGGGCCGGCGGGGCCGATGCGTCGCTGCACGCCCCCACCCTAGGCAGATCCCCGGACAGCGGGGGAGCCCGCGGTCCGCCCGCGGTCGGCCCCGGCAGGGCCAGGGGGTGGAAGGATCGGCCCGTGACCGCTTCCGCGCAGCCGAGCATCGACGGCACCCGTCTGACGGCCGAGCAGTACCTCGCCCATCTCGACGCGGACTTCGAGGGCCTCGTCGCCGCCGCCTCCGGCGACCTCGCCGCAGACGTCCCCGGCTGCCCGGGCTGGACCGTGCGCGAGCTCCTCTCGCATGTGCTCGGGGTGTACCGCCACAAGCTCGTGGCGCTGCGCACCGATGCCGCACCGCCGCCCCGCGACGACGAGTGGGGCGCCGTGCCCGAGGGTGGCGACGTCGTCGCTGCGCTGCGCGAGGCCTACGCCGACCTGCGCGCGCAGCTGGAGGCGCGCGACGCCGACGACCCGTCGTGGTCGTGGTGGCCGCCCGAGCAGACCGTCGGCTTCTGGCAGCGCCGCATGGCGCAGGAGACGACTGTGCACCGGTGGGACGCCGAGTCCGCGACGGGCGGCCCCGACTCGGCGGGCGACGTCCCCGACGACCTCGCCGCGGACGGCATCGACGAGCTGCTGGGCTGGCTGCGCTGGTCGTGGGACGACGCGCCGCTGGACGACGCCACCGGCCAGAAGGTGCTCGTCGCCACCGACGATCACTCGTGGACCGTCACCCTCGGCCGCACCGACGTGACGGTGGAGGCGGGAGCAGGCGAGGCCGACGCCCTGCTCGCCGGCCCGGCGTCCGGGCTGCTGCTGCAGCTGTGGGGACGCCCGGGCGACCACGCCGTCGCCTCGACCGGCGACGAGACCGCGCTGCGGCTGCTCCGGGAGCGGCTGCTGATGGCGACGTCGTAGTGGCCCAGCCCTGGGCGGACGTGCGGGCGGAGGTCCGCGAGCTGCTGCTCGCGCCGTCGCTCGTGCGCGCCGTCGCTGCCGGCCGCCGCCGCGGCGCGGCGCTCGAGTGGCGACGGGCCGAGGTTCGGCCCGTCGAGCTCAAGGCGGGGCGCCGCCTGCAGGTCGTCCGCTACGACGAGCGTCAGGCGCACACGTCCAACTACGACGACACCGGCGCCGCCGAGGCCGTCGACGGCCTGCTCGAGCAGGGCTTCGGCAACTGGCACGTCGAGACCACGGACGAGGTCGTGCAGGTGCGGATCACCAAGAAGGGCGACGCGATGACGCACCGCTCGCCGCGCGGCGACGCGCCCGCGCCGCCGTCCGGCCACGACCGCGCCAAGCCCCGCCTGCTCGACGTCGAGCACGCCGACGTCCGCGCGTTCCTCATGGCTGTGGGCGTCGCCGACCGCTCGGGCGTGATCAAGCCGACCAAGCAGGACAAGTACAGGCAGGTCGAGCAGTTCGTGCGCCTGCTCGACGCCGCGGTGTCCGATGCCGTGACTGCGGGCGCGCTCCGGGAGGCGACGCCTGAGAAGCCCTGGCGCGTGGTCGATCTCGGCTGCGGCAACGCCTACCTGACGGTGGGGGCGTACGTCTGGCTCGCGCGGGTGCGCAGGCTGCCGGTGGCGGTGCACGGTGTCGACGTCCGCGAGTCGTTCCGCGACCGCAACGCGGCGCTCGCCGAGGAGCTCGGCTGGTCGTCCGGCCTCACCTTCGAGGCTGCGTCCATCGAGGACGCCGCCGACGAGCCCTACGACGTCGTCATCGCGCTGCACGCCTGCGACACCGCGACCGACGACGCTCTCGCGCGGGCTGTGCACTGGCAGGCGCCCGTGCTTCTCGCCGCGCCCTGCTGCCACCACGACCTCCAGAAGCAGATCTCGCGGCGGACCACACCCTCGCCCTACGGCTCGCTCACCCGTCACGGGCTGCTGCGCGAGCGGTTCGTCGACGTGCTCACCGACGCGGTGCGCTCGCTGCTGCTGCGGCTGGTCGGCTACCGCGTCGACACGGTCGAGTTCGTGAGCGACCTGCACACGCCGCGCAACCTGCTGATCCGCGCGGTGCGCACCGGGGCACCGCCCACCCGCGACGACCTCGCCGAGTACAACGCGCTCGTGGCCGACTGGTCGATCGCGCCTGCGCTGGCCGCGCGCATCGCTCCCGAGCTCGACGACGCCCGCGCGCGGGCCCGCGCCTGACGTGCGCCGGGCCTGGCTCGCCGCTGCCTGCGCCGTCGTCGTCTGCGCGCTGGTCCCGACCGCCCCTGCGTCGGCCGCCGACGGGCCGTCGGTCGTCTGCCGCTTCACCGACGACCGGCTCACCGAGATCAGCGGGATCACCTGGAGCCCACGGCATCCCGGCGTCTACTGGGTGCACAACGACTCCAGCGGCGGGCCCTACCTGTACGCCGTCGACGGGTCGACCTGCACCACCCTCGCGCGGATCCGCGTCGGCGGGATCGGCGCGCGCGACCTCGAGGCGGTGGCGACCGGCGTCGACCCGTCCGGGGAGCCCGTGCTGTGGCTCGGCGACATCGGCGACAACCGCGACTCGTGGCCCGAGGTGCGGCTCCACGCGATCCGCGAGCCGGCCGAGCTCGTCGACCAGCAGGTGCAGGCGACGACGTACCGATTCACCTACTCCGACGGCTCGCACAACGCGGAGGCGCTGCTCGCCAGCCCGACGTCGCCGGACGTGTGGGTCGTCACGAAGCAGCTCGCCCGCGGCGGGGTGTGGAAGGTGCCGCTGTCGACGTCGACGGTCGCGGAGGCTCGCCGGGTGGCGAGGGTGGGTGGCCTCGTCACCGACGCCGCCGTATCGCCCGACGGGTCGCAGTTCGTGCTGCGCGACTACCTCGGCGCGCGGCTGTTCGCGATGCCGCCGCGCAACGCCTCGGTCGCCGGGGGAACGCGGGTCGGGCTGCCGGCCCAGCCGCAGGGCGAGGCGATCACGTTCACCGCCGACGGCTCCGCGCTGCTCGTGGCCTCCGAGTCCGACGACGCCCTGTGGTCGGTCCCCCTTCCGGCGGCGGAGGCCCCGTCCACCACGTCGGCGCCGCCGTCCGCCTCGGACCCCGACGACGGGCAGCCGAGTGACTCGCAGTCGTCCTCGGCCGCCCCGGCGCCCCCGGGCCTCGGGGGTGGCCCTGCCGCGTGGCTGCTCGTCGCCGCTGCCACCGCCGCAGCTGTCGGCGTCGCCGTGTACGCCTCGAGGAACCTCCGTCGCTGACCCCGCGGGCCGTGGCCCGGGACCTGCCACGGGTCGGCTGCGCCCGCGCTGGTCGGTCCCGCGATCAGGTCGGGCGGAACGGGTCAGTCGGAGTACTCGAGGGCGGGGTGGCGGGGATCGTCGCAGCGGACCACGAGGTCGGCGCTGCCCTCCGGGTGGTTGTCCTCGGCGTAGCGCTTGAGCGCGGGCAGAGTCCACTGCTGGTCCTCGGGAGTCCGCCGCCGCAGCGCAGCCGGGGTCAGGCGCAGGTGCACCGTGAGGTCGGCGTCGAGCCAGCGTCCGAGCAGCGTGGACCCGCTCAGCACGACGACGCCGTCGTCGGGCAGCTCCACCGGCGTCGCGCGCAGCGAGCGGTCGGTCTCCGGGTCGCGCAGCCCGGGGAGCACGCGGCCGGTGGCGGGGAAGGGGTCGAGCACCTCGCGGCGCAGGGCGTCGACGTCGAGCCAGAGGTCGAGGTAGGCATCGGCGTCCTGCTTGCCGTACTCGAAGCGCTGCCCGGCCGGCCGCCAGAAGCGGTCGGCGCGCACGTGCACCGCGGTGCGCGGCGCCAGGGCTTCGACGACGGCCGCGCCGAGCGCATCGGGATCCGCGGCCTCGGCGCCGTCGATGATCACCCGCACCCGGCCCTCGCGCTCGTGCACCCGCGACACGATGGCGGTGACCACGCCCGACGGCGTCGTCGCCCGCACCTGCCGCATCCCCCGATCCTGCCAGCCGCACGGCTTCCTGCGGTCGGGCCCCGTGCCGACCTGCTCGTGCCTCCCGGCCGCCACGGCGTGCGACCCGCTCGGGCACGATGCGCCGTACTCCTGAGAGGGTGGGGGCGTGTCCGACGCCGTCCCCTCCGACCGCCCCGCCGGCTCCCGCTGGTCGACCCGCCGCTGGCTGGTCGTCGGCCTCGTCGTGGTGGTGCTCGCCGTCTGGTTCGCGATCCGCTACGCGCTCGCGTCCGAGCGCGAGCAGCAGTTCTTCAGCACCGTCGTGGCCTCCACAGGCAAGGCCTTCGACGAGCTCGAGCGCCAGTCGGCGCTGCCCGCTGCCGACCGCAGCCGCGAGCAGCTCGAGACCGTCGCCGGGATCGAGCTGCGCGACATCCACGGCGCGGAGCTGATGAAGGTCGGCTTCCCGGCGGCTTCGCTGGCGGGCGGCACCCAGTACGCGCTGCTGGTCGCCAGGTCGACGACGTCGGACCTCAACTGGTCGTTCGGAGTCGAGGGCCGCTACGTCGAGCTGCTCCTGCGCGGCACCTACACCGGCGCCGAGCCCGACGAGTCGATGTGCGTGGTGCGGATCTACCAGCCCGGCTACCCGCGCTCGACCACCGAGGAGTTCGCCTACGGCGACGACTTCGAGGCCCCGCCCTGCACCGACGCCGACCTCGCAGCAGCCGGCGGCATCGCGTCGTAGAACTGCTCGCTCTGGATGGGTGAGCGACGGCTAGAGGCGTCGTTCACCCATCCAGAGCGGGTCAGACGCCGTCGGGGTGCACCGGGAACAGGCGCACGAGGACGATCGCGACGACGGTGAGCAGCGGCACCAGCAGGAACGCGGTGTGGACGCCGAGGCGGTCGGCGACGAACGCGAGCAGGAACGGTGCGACGCCGCTCGCCACGCCGGCGGCGACCGACGTGAGGCCGGCGCCGCGGTCGACCTGCCCCTCGGTGGAGGCCACGGCGCGGGCGATGCCCAGGGGCGACTGCAGCCCGAGCCCCATGCCGACGAGCAGCATGCCGAGGAGCACGGGCACGGGCGAGCCGGTGAGCCACGCCAGAGCGAACCCGACCAGGGCCAGCACCATCGAGCCGACGAGCACGCGCTCGGCGCCGAGCCGGGTGACGACGGGCCCGCCGCCGAGCCGGCCGATGGCCATGCCGCCCACGATCGTCACGAGCGCGGCAGCAGCCGCTGCCTCGCCGAGGCCGGCACGCTCGCGCAGCAGGTCGCTGCCCCACAGCGTGAGCGAGAACTCCGCCCCCACCGCGCAGGCGAACACGCCGAGCGCGGGCCAGAAGCGCCGCGGAAGCGGGCCGCGCGGGGCGTGGCCGGGCTCGTCGTCGGGGTGGCCGTGCGGCCCGTCGTACGCCGCGAGGTCGCGGCCGCGGACGACCTCGATGATCACGAACAGCACGCACGACACCAGAAGGCCCGCGCGCCAGCCCCAGCCGAGAGCGACGAGGCCGCCGATCGTGAGCGGGCCGAGCAGGCCGACGAGCGTCGCGAGCCCGTGTGCCTCGGTCATGGCCCGGGGCGCGGCAGGGCCGTGATGGTCGGGGATGAACGCGTTGACGCCGACCATGACGTACGTGCCGCCGAGGCCGGCGATCGTGGCGCCGAGCAACGTCACCCAGAGCACCGGGAAGCCGATGTAGAGCCCGAGCCCGGCCACGATCAGGGCCGACCCGATCCGCAGGAGCGGGCCGCGGCCGAGGCGCCGCACGATCGCGGACGCCGTCAGCCCGCCCGCCACGGTGCCGACAGCGAGGCCGGTGCCGTGCAGGGCTGCGACAGCACGGGAGTACCCCTGCTCGTCGCGCATCAGGGCGACCGTGGGCGAGAACGCGTAGAGGAAGTAGCCGAAGACGGCCGACTGCGCGTAGACGATCCACGTCGTGACGTCGCGGACCGGGCGCGGCGCGGCGACCACGGCCTGCCCGCTCATGCCATGCCCCCCGTCGGGGCCGTCACGACAGCGCCGACACCACGAAGTCGATCGACCGCGTCAGGCGGCGGACGTCCTCGGGGTCGACGGCCGGGAACATCGCCACACGCAGCTGGTTGCGGCCGAGCTTGCGGTAGGGCTCGGTGTCGACGACGCCGTTGGCGCGCAGCACCTTCGCGACGGCGGCGGCGTCGATCGAGTCGTCGAAGTCGATCGTGCCCACGACCTGCGAGCGCAGCGCGGCGTCGGTGACGTACGGCGTCGCGAACTCCGACTTCTCGGCCCAGTCGTAGAGCGCGTCGGACGACTCCTTGGTGCGTGCGACGCACCAGTCGAGACCGCCGTTGCCGTTGAACCAGTCGACCTGCTCGGCCATGAGCAGGATCGTGGCGAGCGCCGGGGTGTTGTAGGTCTGGTCGAGGCGGCTGTTGTCGATCGCCGTCTGCAGGTCGAGGAACGCCGGGATGTAGCGGCCGCTCGCCTTGATCTCGGCGGCGCGCTCGATGGCCTTCGGCGACATGAGCGCGAACCACAGGCCGCCGTCGGAGGCGAAGCACTTCTGCGGCGCGAAGTAGTACACGTCCGACTCGCGCTGGTCGACCGGCAGGCCGCCGGCGCCGGACGTCGCGTCGAAGAGCATGAGCGCGTCGTCGTCCGCGCCGCTCACGCGCGTGGGCGTGATGGCGACCCCGGTCGAGGTCTCGTTGTGCGGCGAGGCGTAGACGTCGACGCCGGCCTCAGCGGAGAACGAGGGCGCCGAGCCCGGCTCGGACTTCACGACGGTGGGCTCGCCGAGGAACGGGGCGTCCTTGACCGCCGACGCGAACTTGGAGCCGAACTCGCCGAAGGTGAGGAACTGCGCGCGATCGCGCACCAGGCCGAACGTCGCGACCTCCCAGAACGCGGTAGAGCCGCCGTTGCCGAGCACGACCTCGTAGCCCTCGGGCAGCGAGAACAGCTCGGCGAGGCCGGCCCGGACGCGGCCCACCTGCGACTTCACCGTCTTCTGGCGGTGCGACGTGCCGAGCACCGTCGTCGCGGCCTCCGAGAGCGCGGCCACCTGCTCGGGGCGCACCTTGCTCGGGCCGGAGCCGAAGCGGCCGTCGAGGGGGAGCAGGTCGGCGGGGATCGTGATCTGCGGCGTCTCGGACACGGGGGGCCTCACGTGGAAGGGGATGGCAGCCAGGCGGCACGACAAGGGTAGGAAGCCCCGGGGAGGGCCCGTCGCCGGGTTCCAAGAGATGAGACGGCGGTCTCCTGGCCGCTGCGCGGCGGCACCGGCTGCTTCGCGGTCGGCCGGGCGCGCGGAGCCTCCTGCGTCGGCCCCGGCACCCGACCTCCGCCGGTGCGGAGCCCCGCGCCCGATACCTCGGGGCCGCCGCTCGCTGGCGCTCGCAGCGTCGGCCGGGCGCACGGACCTCGTTCCTCGGCCCGGCTTCGACCTCCGGCGGCGCTGGCCTGGGCCGGGCTGGATGTCGCCCGATCCCGCTGGGCTGACATCTGCAGAGACGACGACGCCCGGACCGTGAGGTCCGGGCGTCGCGTGGTCTCTCAGGCGGGGTGGTAGCCGCTGGGGGCGACCATCTCGGCGTCCCAGCCGGGGACGCGCTCGGGCTTACGGGGGCCGGGGCCGACGTAGCGCGCGCTCGGGCGCACGAGGCGGCCGGTCTTCTTCTGCTCGAGGATGTGGGCGCTCCACCCGGCGAGGCGGGCGCAGGTGAACATCGACGTGAACATGTGCGCGGGCACCTGGGCGAAGTCGAGCACGATGGCGGCCCAGAACTCGACGTTGGTCTCGAGCACGCGGTCCGGACGACGCTCGCGCAGCTCGGCCAGCGCCGCCTGCTCGAGCGCGACGGCCACCTCGTAGCGCGGAGCGTCGAGCTCCTGCGCGGTGCGGCGCAGCACGCGGGCGCGCGGGTCCTCCGCGCGGTAGACGCGGTGGCCGAAGCCCATGAGCCGCTCGCCGCGGTCGAGCACGCCCTTGACGTAGTGGCGTGCATCGCCGTCCTGCTCGACGCCCTCGATCATCGACAGCACGCGGGCCGGGGCGCCGCCGTGCAGCGGGCCGGACATGGCGCCCACGGCGCCGGAGAGCGCTGCGGCGACGTCGGCCCCGGTCGAGGCGATGACGCGCGCGGTGAAGGTCGAGGCGTTCATGCCGTGCTCGGCAGCCGACACGAAGTAGGCATCGACGGCCTGGACGTGCTTGGGGTCGGGCTCGCCGCGCCAGCGGATCATCATCCGCTCGACGACGGTGCTCGCCTCGTCGATGAGGCTCTGCGGGACCATCGGCTTGCCGATGCCGCGCGCGCTCTGCGCCACGAACGACATGGCCATGACCGAGGCGCGCGCGAGCTCGTCGCGGGCCTTGTCGTCGTCGATGTCGAGGAGCGGCTCGAGGCCCCACGCCGGCGCGAGCATGGCGAGCGCCGACTGCACGTCGACGCGGACGTCGCCGGAGTGGACCGGGATGGGGAACGGCTCGGCCGGCGGCAGGCCGGGGTTGAACTCGTTGTCGACGAGCAGGCCCCAGACGTTGCCGTAGGAGACCCGGCCGACGAGGTCCTCGATGTCGACGCCGCGGTAGCGCAGCGCGCTGCCTTCCTTGTCCGGCTCGGCGATCTCGGTCTCGAAGGCGATGACGCCTTCGAGGCCAGGGACGAAGTCCGACATTGACGCGCTCCGTTCTGACGGGGCGCGGTGCTGCGCGCCCGTAGTGCTCCCGCTCCTGTGGGGGCGGGCCTGGTCGGCCGGCGCCGATCCCGGTGGGGCGGTCGGCGCAGCCTCCCCATCCTGGCAAACCCCGCCCCTCCGCGGGGACGGCAGGGTCGTTTGACCCTGGCGGCGGTCCGGCCGCCGTCCACCACCGGGCGCCGGCGCCTCCCGGGCGGGAGGATGGGGCCATGGCGGAGGAGTCGCACCACGACCACGACGTGCACCGGCAGGGGCTGGCAGGGATGCGCCTGCACTACGACCAGGGCCGGCTCGTCGAGGGCGACCTCGCCCCGGCGCCGCTCGCGCAGTTCACGCGCTGGCTCGGCGAGGCCGTGCAGGCGGGCGTCACGGAACCCAACGCGATGGTGGTCGCGACGTCCGACGCCGACGGCGTCCCCTCGGCGCGCACGGTGCTGCTCAAGGCCGCCGACGGGCGGGGCTTCGCGTTCTACACCAACCACCAGTCGCGCAAGGGCCGCGCGCTCCGCGACAACCCGCGGGCGTCCGCAGTGTTCCCCTGGCTGCCGCTGAACCGCCAGGTCGTCGTCGTGGGCGACGTCGAGCAGGTGTCCCGCGAGGAGTCGGCGGCGTACTTCTCCAGCCGCCCCTACGGCAGCCGGCTCGGCGCCTGGGCCAGCGCGCAGTCGACCGTGATCGCATCGCGCGACGTCCTCAAGGCGAGGTACGCCGAGCTCGCCGCGGCCTTCCCGGACACCGGCTCGCCCGACGACGTCCCGCTGCCCGACGCGTGGGGCGGCTACGTCATCCGACCGGTGTCGGTCGAGTTCTGGCAGGGCCGGCCCTCGCGGCTGCACGACCGCCTGCGCTACGTCCGCCGCGACGCCGGCACCCCC